>NZ_JBITZU010000034.1:0-64023 GCF_044547075.1 Kitasatospora sp. NPDC052896 | reverse complement strand
TCCGCAAAAACCACCCCGAACAACTCACCCTCACCACCACCCTCGCCCACCTCCACACCCACGGACACCCCACCACCTGGCCCACCACCCAAACCAAAACCCAACCCACCACCCAACCCACCACCCACCCCACCAACCTCCCCACCTACCCCTTCCAACGCGACCGCTACTGGCTCCACCCCACCCACACCGGAACCAACGCCGCCACCCTCGGCCTCGGCACCACCAACCACCCGCTGCTGGGCGCCGTCACTGAACTACCGGACAGCAAGGGCTACTTGTTCACCGGCCGACTCTCCGCCGAGAACCCGGCCTGGACCGCCGAGCACGAGATCTACGGTTCCCCCGTGCTGCCCGGCACCGCCTTCGTGGACCTGCTGCTGCACGCGGCCGACCAGGTCGGTTGCGACCAGATCGACGAGCTGACCCACCACACCTTCCTGGCGATCCCCGAACACGGTGCACTCCAGCTCCGGCTGTTCATCGAGCCGACGGACGACACCGGGCGGTCGTCCTTCGCCGTCTACACCCGGTCCGACGACTCGACCCCCGAGACCGCCTGGACCTGCCACGCCACCGGTGTCCTCGGCACCCGGGCGGCAAGCGACGGCGGGGAGAGCCTGCTCGCCTGGCCGCCCGCAGGCGCCACACCCGTCGAACTCGGTGAGTTCTACGCCCACTTCATCGAGCGCGGCTACCACTACGGGCCGCTCTTCCAGGGCCTGCGCGCGGCCTGGCGCGGCACGGACGCGGTGTATGCCGAGATCGCGCTGCCCGAGGGGACCGACCCCGCTGGCTACGGCATCCACCCGGCACTGCTGGATGCCGCGCTGCACCCCGGCGCGCTGGTTCCCCGGCTGGGTCCGGAGGGCGCGCCGATCGTGGAGCAGACCGGGCACGTCCGGCTGCCGTTCTCCTGGAGCGGGGTCGCCCTGCACGCGACCGGCGCGACCCGGCTCCGGGTCCGGGTCAGCGAGCCGACGCCGGGCACGGTGTCCATGGCGGTCGCCGACCCGACCGGCACACCCGTGATGACCATCGGCGCGCTGACCATGCGCGAGGTGGACCCGAGCCGCCTGGAGGAGACCCGCACCACCCGGCAGGACGTCTCGCTGTACCGGGTCGACTGGGTGCCGCAGACCGTGCCCGACGGCCCGCCCGCCACCGGCCAGTGGGTGGTGATCGGCGACCAACCCACCACCGACACCCTACGCACCACCGGCCTCGACATCATCCACCACATCAACCTCACCACCACCGAAACCAACCAGATCGACCGCGCCCACACCCTCGCCACCCACACCCTCACCACCCTCCAGAACACCCTCACCGACGACAACCTCACCAACACCCGACTCCTCATCACCACCCACGACACCGACCTCGCCACCGCCACCATCCGCGGCCTCACCCGCTCCGCCCAAGCCGAAAACCCCGACCGAATCGTCCTCCTCACCACCGACGGCTCCCCCGGCCCCCCCCCCCCCCCCCCCCCCCCCCCCCCCCCACCCCCCCACCCCCCCCCCCCCCCCCCCCCCCCCCCCCCCCCCCCCCCCCCCGCCCCCCCCGCGCCCCCCCGGGCGGGCCGCCCGGCCCCCCCCCCGGGCGGCCCCGCCCCCCCGCGGCTGGGTCTGGCCGACGCGCTCGGCGAGGAGCCCGCCACCGCGGCCGAGCTGGCCCGGGCGCTGAACGCGGACCCGGACACCCTGCAGCGGCTGCTGCGCGCGCTGACCTGCTACGGCGTGTTCATCGAGCGGTCGGACGGCCGGTACGTGCACAGCGACACCTCACGGCTGCTGCGGGAGGACACCCCGCGCAGCCTCAAGGACATGGTGCTCTGGGGCACCGAGCCGTGGACCTGGGAGCTGTGGGGGCACCTCGACGAGGCGGTCCGCACCGGCAAGGCGGTCTTCCCCGAGCTGCACGGGATGGACTTCTTCGACCACCTGCACGAGCACGCGCCGGAGTCGGCGGCGGTCTTCGACCGGGCGATGACCCAGTCGAGCCGGCTCTCCGCCCTCGCGCTGGCCGACCGACTGGACCTGCGCGGGGTCGGCACGGTGGTGGACATCGCGGGCGGTCAGGGGCACGTCCTGGCCACTCTGCTGGAGCGCAACCCCGCGCTGCGCGGCACCCTGCTGGACCTGCCCGACGTGGTGGCCGGGGCCGACCCACGGCTGCGGCCGGGCGGCTCGCTCGCCGACCGCGCGACGCTGCTGGCCGGCGACTGCCGGCGGGAGATCCCGGTCGCGGCCGACGTGTACCTGCTGAAGAACATCCTGGAGTGGGACGACGAGAGCACCGTCCTGACCCTGCGCAACGTCGTGCGGGCGGCCGCGCCGGGCAGCCGGGTCATCGTGGTCGAGAACCTGGTGGACGGCAGCCCGGAGCTGAAGTTCACCACCGCGATGGATCTGTTGCTGCTGCTCAACGTCGGTGGCCGCAAGCACACGACGGCCGGACTGCTCTCGCTGGTCGAGGCGGCCGGTTTGACCTCAGCCGAGGTCAAGCCGGTCAACTCCTACCTGCACCTGGTCGAGAGCGTGGTGCCGGCCAAGGGCGTCTGACCCACCGCCACCTGGTGCCGTTCTCCCCGGACTCCTCCGGGGAGAACGGCACTTCGCCATCCTCGCCGGACAGCGGTTCGCCCCGCCGGTTCCGGGAACCGGCGGGGCGAAGGCGGACGAGAACCGGGCTACCGGGCCGCGGCGAGCCGTTTCACCGCCTGCTCCACCCGCTCGTCGGTCTCGGTGACGGCCACCCGGACGTGCCGCGCACCCGCCTCGCCGTAGAACTCGCCGGGCGCCACCAGGATGCCGAGCTCGGCCAGAGCGCCCACGGTCGCCCAGCACGGCTCGTCCCGGGTGGCCCAGAGGAAGAGCGAGCCCGCCGAGTGGTCGATCCGGAAGCCGCTGTCCTCCAGTGCCTCCCGCAGAACCGCCCGCCGCCGAGCGTAGTTCTCGCGCTGGTCCGCCAGGTGGGAGTCGTCGCCGAGCGCCGCCACCATCGCGGCCTGCACCGGAGTGGGCACGACGTGACCGGCGTGCTTGCGCACCTCCAGCAGGGTGGCGATCACCGCCGGATCCCCCGCCGCGAAGCCGGCCCGGTAGCCGGCCAGGTTCGAGCGCTTGGACAGCGAGTGCACGGCGAGGACGCCCTCGTGGCTGCTGCCGCTGACCTCGGGGTGCAGCACCGAGCGGGTCTCGCCCTCCCAGACGTGGTCCAGGTAGCACTCGTCGTTCACCACCAGGGTCCCGCGCTCCCGCGCCCAGGCGACGATCGAGCGCAGCTCGTGGGTGCCGAGCACCCGGCCCTCCGGGTTGGACGGGGAGTTCAACCAGAGCACCCGGGGGGCGGGGCCGTCGTAGGTCAGCGGCGAGGCTGTCCGAACGAGCCGGGCGCCGGCCAGCCGGGCGCTCACCTCGTAGGTCGGGAAGGCGAGTTCGGGGACGAGGACGGTGTCGCCGGGGCCGAGGCCCAGCATGGCGGGCAGCCAGGCGATCAGCTCCTTGGTGCCGACCGCCGGGATCACCGCGTCCGGCTCGACGGTCACGCCCTCGCGGCGCAGCAGCCAGCCCGCGGCGGCCGCCCGGAGCGCGGGCGTGCCCTCGGTGGACGGATAGCCGGGTGCGTCGGCCGCGGCGGCGAGGGCCGCGCGGACGACCGGCGGCGTGGGGTCGACCGGGTCGCCCAGCGCGAGGTTGACCAGCCCGTCGGGATGGGCGGCCGCGCGCTTGCGGTACGGGAACAGGACGTCCCAGGGGAACTTCGGCAGCCGCTCGATCACGCCCGCACCCCGTCCGCGACGTTGCGGGCCAGCGGCGCCGCCTGGCAGTCGGAGTCGATGCCCCAGGAGACGATCCGCTCCGGGGTGATCCGGATGAACTCGTCGTCGACATGCGGCAGGATCTCCTTGCCGCCGCCGGGCAGCGCCGTCGCGCGGCCCCGGATCTCGATGCCCCGGACGACCCAGCTCGCCGCGTCCACCACGTCGTCGACCACCAGGGCGACCTGCGGGTGCCCTTGGACGTGGCGGTACTTGAGGCTGCGGGCCATGCCCCGCCCGGTCACATCGATGGTGCCGAGCTCGGCGTTGTAGTGGAAACCCAGCGGGACGACGTGCGGCTGTCCGCGGCCGTCCACGGTGGCCAGGCGGGCGAGCGACTGCGCCGCCAGGTAGACGGCCTCGTTCGCGGTGAATGGCATGACTGGTCCTCTGTCTATGGGTCGAGGTCCCCGCTGACGCTAGGCGGCCCGCTTCGAGCCGGTTTGGTGCACGGGCGCGGCGCCGGCGGGCACCAAACCGGCTCGAAGCCCGGCTGAGACGGTGAGCCCGTCGTACCGGACCGAGACCGGAGGTCGCGTTGGACTGCGATGTGGTGGTGGCGGGGGCGGGGCCGACCGGCCTGATGCTCGCCTGTGAACTGGCACTGGGCGGGGCCCGCGTGGTGGTGGCGGAGCGCGGCAGGGAACCGGAGCGGCACTCCAAGGCCATGGGCATGCAGGGCCGCACTGTGGAGCTGCTCGAACTGCGCGGGCTGCTCGACCGCTTCCAGGAGGGAGCGGGCGTGCTCAAGGGCGGCAACTTCGCCAGCCTGGGCGTGCCGATGCGGTTCGAGGAGTTCGACACCCGCCACCCGTACGTGCTGCTGGTGCCGCAGCTGCGCACCGAGGAGTTGCTCGCCGAGCGGGCCGGCGAGCTGGGCGTGCGGATCGTCCGAGGCGTGGCCGTCACCGGCTTCACCCAGGACGAGGAGGGGGTGACCGTCGAGACCGAGGCCGAACCGCTGCGGGCACGCTACCTGGTCGGCTGCGACGGCGGCGGCAGCGCCGTCCGCAAGCACGCCGGGATCGGCTTCACCGGCCAGGACCCGCACATGTACGCGCTCATCGGGGACATGCGCTTCCGGGGCGAACTGCCGCGCGGTGAGGGGCTCGGGCCGATGCGCCCGGTGGGCCTGGTCAACCCGGAGCGTCGGTCCTGGTTCGGCGCCTTCCAGCACCAGCCGGGCGTCTACCGGGCCACCGTCGCCTGGTTCGGCGAGCCCTTCGCGGACCGCAACGCGCCGGTCACCGAGGAGGAGATGCGCGCGGCGCTGGTCGAGCACACCGGCGGCGACCACGGGATGCACGACGTCACCTGGCTCTCCCGACTCACCGACGTCTCCCGGCTGGCCGAGTCCTACCGGCGCGGGCGGGTGCTGTTGGCCGGCGACGCGGCGCACATCCACCTGCCGGCCGGCGGTCAGGGTCTCAACCTCGGTATCCAGGACGCGGTCAACCTCGGCTGGAAACTGGCCGCGGTGGTACGCGGCTGGGGCACCGAGGAGCTGCTGGACAGCTACCAGAGCGAACGGCGCCCGGTCGCCGACGGCGTGGTGCGCAACACCCGCACCCAGGCCGTTCTGATCGACCCGGACCCGCGCTACGACGCGCTGCGCCAGACCTTCCGGGAACTGATGGCACTACCGGACACCAACCACCACATCGCCGGCATGCTCTCCGGCTTCGACGTCGCGTACGGGGCAGGCCCGGGCGACCACCCGCTGACCGGCCGGCGGATGCCGGACGCCGAGCTGCTCACCGCCGACGGCCCCCGGCGGATCAGCGACTGCTTCACCCGTGCCCGCGGCCTGTTGCTGCTCCCCGAGCCCGCCCCGCCCGTCTCACCGCTGGTCGCCTGGGCGGACCGGGTGGACACCTTGGCTGCCGAGGCCGCCGGGGTGGAGCCGGGCACCGCCGTCCTGATCCGCCCGGACGGCTACGTGGCGTGGGCCGGTCACCCGGCCCGCCAGGAGGAGCTGCACCGCGCCGCGACCGCCTGGTTCGGCGCCCCGGCCCGAGACGGACACACCTGAGGCGGCCACGTCCGAGACGCGCCGCCGCCGATCCGAAGACCACGCCCAACTCGCCAAGAGGGGAAGAGGAATGACCTCAGCCACCGGCAGCCCCGCTGCCCGCGCGCGCCGGATCGTCGCGCTCAACACCGCCTACTTTCAAGCGAAGGCGCTGCAGAGCGCGGTCGAGCTCGGCCTGTTCGAGCTGCTGGCCGACCGTGCCGCCGACGTCGACCAGATCCGCGCCGAACTGGGCGTCCAGCACAGGATGTTCAAGGACTTCCTGGACGCGCTGGCCGGCCTCGACCTGCTGGAGGTGCGGGACGGGAGGTACCGCACCGCCGAGCTCGCGCGGGAGTTCCTGCTCCCGACCGTTCCGACCTACCTGGGCGGCACCGCCCGCCAGCACGCCCGGCTGCACTACCACGCCTGGGCCCAGCTGACCGAGGCGCTGCGCGACGGCAAGGCCAAGTCGGCCGTCGCCGCGCAGGGCACGCTGGCCTACCCCAAGCAGTACGAGGACCTCGACCGCGCCCGCCAGATCATGCTGCACATGGACGCGCACAACGGCTTCACCGCCGACGAGTTGGCCCGCGAGCTCGACTGGAGCCGGTACACCTCCTTCGTGGACGTCGGTGGCGGGCGCGGCAACGTCGCCTCCCGGATCGCCACCGCCCACCCGCACCTTCGCGGCGCGGTCTTCGACCTGCCGGCGCTGCGCCCGCTCTTCGACGAGCTGGTGGCGACGGCCGGGACGGCCGAGCGGGTCACCTTCCACGGCGGCGACTTCTTCGCCACCGATCTGCCGGAGGCCGACGTGCTGGTCTTCGGCCACGTGCTGCCGGACTGGCCGGTCGCCGACCGCAGGGAGCTGCTGCGGCGTGCCCACAAGGCGGTGCGCCCGGGCGGGGCGGTGGTGCTGTACGACGCGATGATCGACCCGGACGAGCGGGACCCCGAGGTCCTGCTGCAGCGGATCAACCACACCATGATCCGGGACGACAGCTCGGCCTACTCGCTCCAGCAGGCCCGCGACTACCTGGCGGAGGCCGGCTTCGCGGTCGACCGGGTGGTCGCCACCGACACCATCACCAGGGACCACCTCGCCATCGGCATCAAGTCCGCCTGACCGGACCGGATTCGGAAGGAGAACGGCGTGACTGAGCACTCGGCAGAGCGCGCGGGGCAGCCGTACGACGTCGTCATCATCGGGAGCGGCCTGTCGGGCACGATGCTCGGCTCGATCCTGGCCAAGCACGGGTTCCGGGTCATGCTGCTCGACGGTGCGCACCACCCCAGGTTCGCCGTCGGGGAGTCGACCATCGGGCAGACCCTGGTGGTGCTGCGGCTGATCTCGGACCGGTACGGCGTGCCGGAGATCGCCAACCTGGCGAGCTTCCAGGACGTGCTGGCCAACGTCAGCAGCTCGCACGGGCAGAAGAGCAACTTCGGCTTCATGTTCCACCAGGACGACCAGGAGCCGGACCCGCACCAGACCAGCCAGTTCCGCATCCCCGCGATCGTGGGCAACGCGGCCCACTTCTTCCGGCAGGACACCGACGCGTACATGTTCCACGCCGCCGTGCGCTACGGCTGCGACGCGCGGCAGTACTACCGGGTGGAGCGCATCGACTTCGACGACGACGGGGTCACGGTGGCCGGCGCGGACGGCAGCCGGATCCGGGCCCGCTACCTGGTCGACGCCAGCGGCTTCCGCTCGCCGCTGGCCGGGACGTTGGGGCTACGGGAGGAGCCCAGCCGGCTCAAGCACCACGCCCGGTCCATCTTCACCCACATGGTCGGGGTGGAGGCGATCGACGACCACGTGGACACTCCCGCCGAGCTGCGTCCGCCGGTGCCCTGGAACGACGGAACGATGCACCACATCTTCGAACGCGGCTGGATGTGGATCATCCCGTTCAACAACCACCCGGGGGCCACCAACCCGCTGTGCAGCGTGGGCATCCAGCTCGACCCCCGGACGTACCCGGCGCGGCCGGACCTCACCGCCGAGGAGGAGTTCTGGTCCCACGTGGACCGCTTCCCCGCGGTGCAACGG
This sequence comes from Kitasatospora sp. NPDC052896, assembly GCF_044547075.1. Classification (NCBI taxonomy): domain Bacteria; kingdom Bacillati; phylum Actinomycetota; class Actinomycetes; order Kitasatosporales; family Streptomycetaceae; genus Kitasatospora; species Kitasatospora sp. NPDC052896. Next base: position 56,127 of record NZ_JBITZU010000034.1, on the reverse strand, counting down.
CAGTTGAAGGGTGCGCGCAGTGTGCGCGAGTGGGTCCGGACGGACCGGATGCAGTACTCCTCGACCCGGACGGTCGGCGACCGGTGGTGCCTGATGTCGCACGCGGCCGGCTTCGTCGACCCGCTGTTCTCCCGCGGGCTGTCCAACACCTGCGAGATCATCAACGCGCTGTCCTGGCGGCTGATGGCGGCGCTGCGCGAGGACGACTTCTCGCCGGAGCGGTTCTCCTACGTGGAGGAGCTCGAACAGGGCCTGCTCGACTGGAACGACAAGCTGGTCAACAACTCCTTCGTCTCGTTCTCGCACTACCCGCTGTGGAACTCGGTGTTCCGGATCTGGGCCTCGGCCAGCGTGATCGGCGGCAAGCGCATCCTCAACGCGCTGACCAAGACCAAGGAGACCGGCGACGACTCCCACTGCCAGGCTCTGGACGACAACCCGTACCCGGGCCTGTGGTGCCCGCTGGACTTCTACAAGGAGGCCTTCGACGAGCTCACCGCGCTGTGCGAGGCGGTGGACGAGAAGCGGATGACGGCCGAGGCGGCCGCCGCCGCGGCGGAGCGGCTGGTGCGGGAGTCGGACTGGATGCTGCCCGCGCTGGGCTTCGACGACCCCGGCACCCACCACATCAACCCGACGACGGAGAAGATGATCCGGATCGCGGAGTGGGCCACCGACCACCCGCGCCCGGAGATCCGTGAGCTGTTGGCCGCCAACGCCGAGGAGGTCAGGGCGGCGATGCGGAGGTCGTAACCACCTACCAGCGGCGAGGGCCGCGCCCGGGGAACTGTTCCCCGGGCGCGGCCCTCGGCGTTGGTACGGGCGGTCCTCGGTGTACGGGCGGCCTTCGGTTTACGAGCGGCCCTCGGTAGGGGCTGGAGGTGCGGCTCAGCCCTCGGCCGCCAGGGTCAGTGCGTCGACCCGCGAGTCCTCCTCGACCGGCCAGCGGGCGTAGGAGCGGCGCCAGTACATCAGCGGGCTGGGCACCTCGGGCCGGGTGCCGCCGGCCGCCACCGCGCCGATCACGACGGTGTGATCGCCGACGTCCACCGCGGCGGCGACCCGGCACTCGGCGTGCGCGACGACGTCCGTCGGCATCACCGGCAGGCCGCCGTGGCGGCCGGGCTCCCAGGGGACGCCGCGGAAGCGGTCGTCCCGCGGCGAGGCGAACAGCGCGGAGGTGGACTCGCCACCGCCACGCAGCACGTTGACGACGAACTCGCCGCGCTCCAGCAGGGCCCGCAGCACCCGGCTCCCCCGCTGGATGCACACCAGCAGCAGCGGCGGGGTCTTGGAAACGCTGCACGCCGCGGAGCAGGTCAGCCCGTACGGTTCCCCGTCCGGTCCGAGGGTGGTCACCACGGTCACGCCGGTGGGCAGCGCGCCCATGATCGACTGGAAGGTCGGGCCGTCGACCAGGTCGGTGGCCAGGTCCAGCGGCAGGGGTATCGGGGACATCGGTCCTCCACTCTCAGCACGTCAACTTCCCTTGCTCCCATGCTCGTCGGGCACCTTCGAGCGGCCGTCGCAGCAAAGGCGCGTACCCCCGGCACGGGGGCAGGCCGGGGGTACGCGGGTCCAGGGTGCGGGTGTGCGCGCGGTCACTCCTCCTCGCGCAGCTCCCGCAGCAGGAAGGTGAGCAGGAAGCCGACCGCCAGGATCAGGCCTCCGACCAGGAACATGGTGCGGAACCCGGCCTCGAAGGCCTCGACGGCCGGCGCCGCCAGCGCGCCACTGGCGCCCGGGTCGGAGAGCGCCCGGCGGACGGCCCCCTCGCCTGCCGACGCCCCGCCGAACCGGCCGGCCGCGACGCTGAACAGCACCGACATGAACACCGCGGCTCCCGTCGTGCCGCCGAGCTGCCGGAACAGGCCGGAGGCCGCGTTGGCCACGCCCAACTCGGACTTGGGCGCGGCACTCTGGATGGCCAGGGTGATGACGGTCTGGGAGAGGCCGATGCCGAGGCCCAGCCAGGCCGAGAGCAGCACCACCCCCCAGAGCGGGGTGTCCGCGCCGGTGGTGGCGAGCACCAGCAGCGCGCCGGCCATCGACCCGAGGCCGACGATCGCGGGTTTCTTGAACCGGTTCGTCCTCTTGATGATCTTCGCGCAGACCATCTGGGAGACGATCGCGCCGGTCATCAGCGGGATGATCACCAGGCCGGCCACGGTGGCGCTGCGGCCCTGCACCAGCTGGAGGTAGAGCGGCAGGGTGGAGACCGTGCCGAAGATGCCGACACCGATGGTGAAGTTGACCGCGGTGGCCAGCGTGATCCCGCCCCGCCTGAACAGCCGCAGCGGCACCATCGCTTCCAGCCCCCGGGCCCGCTCGGCCGACACGAACAGCACCAGGCCGAGCAGCGCGACACCGTACAGGGTCAGCGAACGCGCCGAGCCCCAGCCCCAGTCAAGGCCCTCCTCGGCGACGATCAGCAGCGGCACCAGGCAGAGCGCCAGGGTGAGGGCACCCCGGTAGTCGATCGGGTGGTCCACCCGCTGGTGCGGCAGGTTGAGCGCCTTTCGCACGCTGAGCAGCGCCGCCAGCCCGAGCGGCACGTTGACCAGGAACGCCCAGCGCCAGCCGGCCACCCCGAGGATCTCCCCCGCACTGGCGAACAGGCCGCCGGCCAGCGGGCCGAGCACGCTGGCCGCGACCCAGGCCATCATCAGGTAGGAGAAGTACCGGCCGCGCTCGCGCACCGGGGCGAGGTCGGCGATGACGGCCGTGGGCAGCGACATCAGGCCCGCGCCGCCCAGGCCCTGGACCACACGGGCGACGGCCAGGGTCGCCATCGAGTTCGCCAGCACACAGGCGGCCGAACCGATGACGAAGACCACCACCGCCGCCAGGTAGAGCGGCTTGCGACCGTAGATGTCGGACAGCTTGCCGTAGAACGGCATCGCGATCGTGGAGCTGACCAGGTAGCCGGTGACGACCCAGGCCTGGGCGGTCTGCCCGTGCAGCTGGTCACCGATCGTGCGCAGCAAGGTGGAGACGATGGTCTGGTCGAGCGCGGCGAGCAGGACTGCCAGCAGCAGCCCGGAGAGCGCCGTGATGATCTGACGGTGGGTGAAGCCGACGGGGCCGCCGGTGGGGTCCGCGACGGCCTCGTCGGTCTGCGAGGCGGCGTTTGCCATTCCTGTGTTCTCCAAGCGGGTCCGATCAGCCGGGCGTCCCGGCCGACCGCGTCGGGTCGTACACCGCGGGAGCGGGCGCGACTCACCATTTCGACAAGATCTTGTCGAGTTGAGGATAGTGACCGTCGGAGGCGAATGACAAGTTCTTGTCGAAATGTCGACGAGGCTGCGGTTAGGCTGCCCGCATGACCGACCTCTCCCCCGCGGCCGACACGTTGAGTGACATCACCACCGAACTGTTCGCCGTCAACGGCGCCCTGCTCCGCGCGGGCGACGCGCTGTCCGCCCGGTTCGGGCTCACCTCCGCGCGGTGGCAGGTCCTCGGCCTGCTGCACGACGGCCCGCAGAGCGCCGCACACCTCGCGCGCGAGCGCGGGCTGCGCCGGCAGGCCGTCCAGCAGACCGTGGTCAAACTGGTCGAGGAGGGCCTGGTCAGCACCGGACCCAATCCGGCCGACCGGCGGGCCCCGCTGGTCAGCCTCACCGCCAAGGGCCGCGAGGCGCTCGCCCGGATCGAGCCGGCCGAGCGCCGCTGGCTGGAGCACCTCGCCGGCGATCTGAACCCGGACGACCTGAAGGCCACGCTGCGAGTGCTGCGTGACCTTCGGACAGTGCTGGCCGACGAGTTGCCCCCGTCGTTGACCGGTGACGCGGACGCCACCTCGACGAACACGGTCACAGATCCAGCGTGACCTCGTACTCGGCGAGCCAGGAGTTGAGCCAGAGCACCAGCTCCAGGCTGCCCCGGTCGTAGGGCCGGCTCACCGCGCCGATCGGGCGGTCGGCCACGGACCGCGCCCGGTCGAGGTCCAGCAGCGGCAGCACCGGGGCGTCCGGGTCGCGCAGCAGCCGGGCGAGTCCGGCGCGCAGCACGCTCTCGTACCCCGGATCCTGGGTGGCCGGGTACGGCGTCTTCACCCGCTCGACCACCGAGCGCGGCAGCAGGTCGGCGACGGCCGCGCGCAGCAGGCTCTTCTCCCGTCCGTCGAAGCTCTTCATCGTCCACGGCACGTTGAAGACGTACTCCACCAGCCGGTGGTCGCAGAACGGCACTCGCACCTCCAGGCCGACCGCCATGCTCATCCGATCCTTGCGGTCGAGCAGCGTCTGCACGAACCGGGTCAGGTTGAGGTAGCCGATCTCGCGCATCCGGCGCTCGGTGTCCGGCTCTCCCGGCAGCACCGGGACCTCGGTGAGCGCCTCGGCGTACCGGGCGGCCCGGTAGCCGTCCAGGTCGAGCTTGTCCAGCAGGCCCTGCTGGAACAGCGACCGGCCGCCGAAGTAGCGCGCCGAACCGGAGGTGAGCCACGGGAAGGTGGCGGCCCGCAGGGCCAGCGGATTGCGGAACCACCGGTAGCCGCCGAACAGTTCGTCCGCGGCCTCGCCGGACAGCGCCACCGTCACCCGCTGCCGCACCGCACGGAAGAACAGGTACAACGAGGGCCACATGTCGCCCCAGTACGCGGGCGGCAGGTCGGTGGCCCGCAGGACCGCGGCCCGCACCGCCGGGTCGGTCAGCTCCGGGCTGTCCAGCAGCACCTCGTGATGGTCCGCGCCCACGTGCCGGGCGAGGTCACGGACGAACGGAGCGTCAGACGTCTGCCGGACCGCGTCCGCGGCGAAGCCGTCCGCCGCCCCCCGGAAGTCCACCGAGAAGGAGCGCACCGGCCCGGAGCGGGCGGCCAGCGCGGTCACCGCCGAGGAGTCCAGGCCACCGGAGAGCAGCGTGCCGAGCGGCACGTCCGACACCAGCTGGCGCTCGACGGTGTCGGCGAGCAGCTCGCGGACGGTGGTGATGGTCGTCGGCAGGTCGTCGGTGTGCTCGCGGGCCTCCAGCCGCCAGTAGGTGTGTCGGCGCACCCCGCCACGCCCGACCCGGACCAGCTGGCCGGGGCGGACCTCACGCAGCCCGGCGAAGACGGCCGCCTCCGGCGTCCTCACCATGTCCAGCACCTCGCACAGCCCCTCCGCGCCGACCCGGCGCGGCAGGGAACGGTCCGCCAGAACGGCCTTGGGCTCCGACCCGAACCGCACGCCCGCACGGGTGGGGTGGTAGTAGAGCGGCTTGACGCCCATCCGGTCGCGGACCAGCAGCAGCTCCTCGGCCCGCTCGTCCCAGATGCCGAAGGCGTACATCCCGTTCAGCCGCTCCACCAGCGCGGTGCCCCACTGGAGGTATCCGCGCAGGACCACCTCGGTGTCGCAGGCGGTCCGGAACTCGTGGCCGAGCGTGGTGAGTTCGGCGCGCAGTTCACGGAAGTTGTAGATCTCCCCGGCGAAGGTGATCGTCGCGCCGCGACCCTGGTGGCTCGCGGTCATCGGTTGCCGCCCGTGCTCCGGGTCGATCACCGCCAGCCGCCGGTGGCCGAACGCCGCCCAGGAGCCGAACCAGAGCCCCTCGGCGTCCGGCCCGCGGCAGGCCATGGTGTCCGTCATCGCCTGGAGCAGTTCCCGGCGTTGCTCGGGCGGGGCGTCGAAGTCGACCGCCCCCACGATTCCGCACATGCTCAACCCGCCTGGATCAGGCGGAGGTTGACCGCGTCCAGGAGCATGCGCGGAGTGGTGGCCTTGACCACCGTCTCGTCCGGCAACGCGATCCCCCGCTCCCGTTCGATGGTGTTGACGGTGTTGAACAGGGCCAGCGAGTCGTAGCCCAGGTCCTCGAAGGGCACGTCCAGGATGTCGTCGAAGTCGACGCCCTCGTCGGCGCCCGCGGCCTCCCGGAGCACGGTGATCAGGTCGTCAAGGGTGAACTCTGCCATGGCGTTTCCTTGTCTCGGTCGTGTGGTCACGGGTGTCTGACCCGTCAGCAACTCGTCAGCACCAGCGCGCTGTTGAACCCGCCGCGGCCGCGGGCGAGGACCAGCGCGCTGGTCAGCCGGGCCGGGCGCGGCCGGTCCCGCACGAGGTCGAGCTCCCCGTACGCGGGCCGCCCGATGTGGACGGACGGCGGGATCACCGAGTCCCGGATGGACAGCAGCGCGGCCGCCACGTCCAGCGGGGCGCCGCCGGCCAACAGCCGGCCGGTCATCGTCTTGGGCGCCGTCACCGGCACCCCGCGCGGCCCGAACACCGCACTCAGTACCTCGGCCTCCGCCCGGTCCTGCTCGGCCACACCGCTCGCGTCGGCGAAGACCACGTCGATGTCGGACGGGCCGAGCCCGGCGTCGGCGAGCGCGCCCTCGATCGCCCGGCGCAGCCCGGGCGGACGGCCGGATCCGGGGCGCGGGTCGAAGGTGGCCGAGTAGCCCGCGATCTCCCCGTAGTGGCGGCGCTGCCCGCGCTCCGCCGCCCGGTCGGGGGCCTCCAGGACGAGCAGCGCGCCGCCCTCCCCCGGCACCCCGCCACTGGCGTCGGCGTCGAACGGCAGGAAGGCCCGGCGCGGATCCCGTTCCGGGCTCACGGTGCCGCTGCGGGTGAGGCAGAGCCACGACCACGGACAGAGCGAGCCGTCCACCGCGCCGGCCAGCATCAGCGCGGTGCCCTCCCGAACGTGCCGGCGTGCCTTGGCCAGCGCGTCCAGACCGCCCGCCTGCTCGGCGACCAGCGCCGAACCGGGGCCGCGCATGCCGTGCCGGATCGAGATCTGCCCGGTGTTGACCGGGTAGAACCAGGCGAAGGACTGGTACGCGCTGACGTACGCCGGCCCCTTGCTCCACAGTGCCTGCAGCTCCCGCTGGCCGAACTCGAAACCACCCGCCGAGGCCGCCGTCACCACCCCGGCGGCGAAGTCCGGCATCGTCGCCGGGTCCGCCCCGGCGTCGGCCAGCGCCTCCTGCGCGGCCACCAGGGCCAGCCTGGTCATGTGGTCGGTCTGCGGCAGCAGTCGGCCCGGCAGATGGTCTTCCGGCGTGAAGTTCACCTCCCCGGCCACGTGCGCCCGGTACCCGTCGGAGTCGAAGCGGGTCAGCGGGCCCAGGCCCGAGCGGCCGGCCAGCGTGGCCTCCCAGTACTCCGCCACGCCCCAGCCGTTCGGAGCCACCAGCCCGATCCCGGTCACCACCACGCTGGTCATGCGCGGCCCCACTCGGGCTCGGCCAGCACGATCGCGCTCTGGAAACCGCCGAAGCCGCTGGCCACGCTGAGTACCGTGGGCACCGGCTGCTGCCGGGCCACCAGCGGCACGTAGTCCAGATCGCACTCGGGGTCGGGCGTGTGCAGGTTGGCCGTCGGCGGCACCACCGAGTGCTCGATCGCCAGCGCACTGGCGGCGAACTCCAGCGCGCACACAGCGCCCAGCGAGTGCCCGATCATCGACTTGATCGAGCTGACCGGCACCCGGTAGGCGTGGTCACCCAGACTCTGCTTGAACGCCGCGGTCTCGTGCCGGTCGTTCTGCTTGGTGGCCGAGCCGTGCGCGTTGACGTACGCGATGTCCTCCGGGTTCATCCGGCTCCGGTCGAGCGCGACCCGGATCGCCTCGGCCATCTCGTTCCCGTCCAGCCGCAGCCCGGTCATGCTGTAGGAGTTGCACCGCCCGGCGTAGCCGGTGACCTCGGCGTAGACGTGCGCGCCGCGCCGGCGGGCGTGCTCCCGCTCCTCCAGGACGAACATGGCCGCGCCCTCGCCGAGGGCGAAGCCGTTGCGGGTCAGGTCGAACGGACGGGAGGCGCTCTCCGGCTCGTCGTTGCGCGGCGTGGTCGCCTTGATCGCGTCGAAGCAGGCCACCGTGATCGGGGAGATCGCGGCATCCGAGGCACCTGCCAACATCACGTCGACCGCGCCCTCCAGGATCTGGTCACAGGCGTGGGCGACCACGTCGATCCCGGAGGTGCACCCGGTCGAGACCACGCCCACCGGACCCTCCGCACCCACCAGCCAGGCCAGTTCGGTCGCCATCGAGGACGGCACGAAGTAGTCGTAGAGATACGGCACGCCGTGGGCGTCGTCCACCAGGCGGTTTCGGCCCTCGTCGCTCACCACCGCGAACTCGCGGTCCAGGCTGATCGTCATCCCGCACGCCGTACCGGCCATCACCCCGGTGCGGAGGGGGTCGTTGAGACCCGACACCCCCGAGTCCTCCAGCGCCTCCCGCGCCGCGACCACCGCGAACTGAGTGGTCCGATCCCACTTCCTCGTCTGACGCTGCGTCAGTCCATGTGCTGCCGGATCGAAGTCGCACTCGGCGGCGACCCGGGACCGGAACAGTGACGCGTCGAAGGTCGAAATCGTCCGGGTCGCGGTCCGGCCCGCGGTCAGCAGTTCCCAGAACGCCTTGGTGCCCACCTCGCCGGGAGCCACCACGCCGATCCCGGTCACCACCACGCGCCGCCGCCCGTCGTCAGCTGACACCACTGCTCCCCCTGTCCGTCTCCGCCATGCCCGATGACCTCCTGTCCGTCGTGCACATCCGGTACTTGCGCCGGATCAGATCGTCCTGGCCGGGGTTCGTGGCGGCTTCGAGCCGCCGTCCACCAGGCGCGGGAGAAGCGACACGAACCGGCGTTGAGGCGCCCCGCATAGCGTCTGGCCGCATGGACACAGACACCGACATCTGCGTGGTCGGCGGAGGCCCGGCCGGACTGACCCTCGCCCTGCTGCTGGTCCGCTCCGGCGTCCGGGTCACCGTGCTGGAGCGCAGCCGCTCACTGGACCGGACGTACCGCGGCGAGATCCTCCAACCCGGCGGCCAGGCGCTGCTGGACGAGCTGGGCGTGCTCGGCCCGGCCCGAGAGCGCGGCGCGGTCGCGCACCACCGGTTCCTGCTGGAGGAGCACGGGCGGATCCTGATCGACGGCGACTACCGGAGGCTGCCCGGGCCGTACAACTGTCTGCTGAGCCTGCCGCAGCGGCACCTGCTGACCGAGTTGCTGACCGCCTGCGAACGCCACGACGGTTTCCGCCACCTGTCGGGCGTGAAGGCCACCGCGTTGGTGGAGGAGGGCGGCGCCGTCCGCGGGGTGGTCACGAGCGGGCCGGCCGGCACCGCCGCACCTGTGGTGCGCGCACGGTGCGTGGTCGCGGCGGACGGCCGGTTCTCCAGGGTCCGCGCGCTCGCCGGGATCGGGTACCGGCGCCAGGAACTGTTCAGCCAGGACGTGCTGTGGTTCCGGCTCACCGCGCCACCCCAACCCACCGGGCGCCAACACCCTTACGACGTCCGGGTGTTCCGGGCCGGCGGCAACCCGGTGCTGAGCTACCGCTCGGTGCCCGACGCGCTCCAGCTCGGCTGGACGCTCCCGCACGGCGGCTTCCGCCCGCTGGCCGACCTCGGCATCGGCCACATCGTCGAGAAACTCTGCCGTGCCGCGCCGGAGTACGCCGAGCGGATCCGGGCGGAGATCACCGGCTTCGGCGACCTGTCCCTGCTCGACGTCTTCTCCGGCAGCGCCGAGGAGTGGGTGCGCGACGGCCTGCTGCTGATCGGCGACAGCGCCCACACCCACAGTCCCATCGGCGCCCAGGGCATCAACCTGGCCATCCGGGACGCCGTGGCGGCTCACCCCGTCCTGGTCGACGCGGTCCGCGGTGGCGACGCGAGCACGGACCGTCTGCGCGGGTACGCGGCGCAGCGTCGGCCCGAGGCGGAGCGGATCACCCGGATCCAGCAGGTCCAGAGCCGGATGATGCTCTCCACCGGCCGGTTCTCCTCGACGCTCCGCCCGCGGGCGGCCGCTCTGATGTCCAGGACCCCGCTGTACGGCGCGATACTGCGGCGGCTCGCCTTCGGCACCGCCCCCGTCCGGCTGCGCACCGATCTCCTCGCCACCACCGAGCGGTGACCCACACCCCCTCCCCCCGATACCGGACCGGCCGACGCGCGCTCCGGCACGCCCAGCGAGAGAGCCGAGCATCATGCCCGCACTGACCGCACTCCCCTACGAATCAAGAATGGCGATCGCGGCGCCGAACGAGGCCGCGACCACGGGCGAGGTGCTCGTCGCCCTCGCCGCCATCCTCTGCACCGCCTTCGTCTGCGGACGCATCGCCGTTCGACTGCGCCAGCCGGCCGTCATGGGAGAGATCGTCGGCGGGGTCGCACTCGGCCCCAGCCTGCTCGGGCTGCTGCCGGGGCACCTGACCACCGCCCTGTTCCCGCCCGAGGTCCAGCCGTACCTGCAACTGCTGTCCCAACTGGGCCTGGTCTTCTTCATGTTCACCGTCGGCTACCGGTTCGACCTGGGCCATCTGCGCGGGGCCGGGCGCCGGGTGACGGCGGTGTCGCTCAGCTCGGTGGCGCTGCCGTTCGCGCTCGGCCTCGGCCTGGCGCTGCTGCTCTACCCCCGCTTCGGCACCGCGCGGTTGGCCACGGACAGCCGGCTGGGCCCGGCGCTGTTCCTGGGCGTGGCGATGTCGATCACGGCCTTCCCCGTCCTCGCCCGGATCATCGCCGAGCGGCGGATGCACCACGACCCGCTCGGCAGCCTGTCGCTGGCCTGCGCAGCCTTGCAGGACTTCCTCGCCTGGTGCGCGCTGGCCGTGGTGGTGGCCGTGGTGCAGGCCCGGAGCCCCTGGTCGATCGGGCTGCTGGCGCTGCACTCGGCCCTCGTCCTCCTGGTGCTCGCCGGTGTCGTCCGCCCCGGCCTCGGCTGGCTGCTCGCGCCGGAACGCGGTCGGCCCCTTGACGGGCCGTGGATCCACGCCGCGCTCGTCATCGGCGCGCTGCTCACCGCCTGGGTCACCGACCGGATCGGGCTGGACACCATCTTCGGCGCGTTCATGTTCGGTGCGGCGGTGCCCCGCGACCGCATCGACGCGGTCGCGCCCGAGGTTCCGGATCGCATCGAACAGACGGGGCTCCTGCTGCTGCCGGCCTTCTTCACGGTGACCGGTCTCGCCGTCGACCTCACCGGCCTCGGTTCGCGCGGCCTGGTCATCGTGGCCGCGGTGCTGGTGACGGCCTGCGCGGGCAAGTTCGTCGGCGCGGCCCTCGCCGCCCGGCTCACCGGCTCGACCCGGCGCGAGGCGACCGTCCTCGGCATACTGCTCAACGCGCGGGGTCTCACCGAGCTGGTCATCCTGAACGTGGGCCACCGCCTCGGCGTGATCGACACCCGGATGTTCAGCGCGATGGTGGTCATGGCCCTGGTCACCACGCTGATGACCGGACCGCTGCTCGAACGCGCCAACGTCACCCTGACCGAGGCGCCGCCCGCCCTCCCGGCCACGTCGGCCGCGTCGGGCACGGCATCGCGAACACCCGTCTGACGGGCCCGGCCCTCGTGGGTGCACGGATGACCTGTCGGCGTCCGCACCCAACGCCATCACCTCGCCGGCGCGCCTCTCCGCGTCCCCCTGCCCGGAGCCGTTCTCGGTCGGCTCGGCGATCAGGTGATCACACTTCGGGTGGGACTCGGGCTTGACAGGTCCCTTCGGATCGGCGAGCGCGGCGCCCTGGGAACAGCCCCGCACGTCGATGCTGCCGGGGTTCACGCATCCCGCAGGTCGGCCGCGGCGATCAGCGGCAGGGGGACGGAAATCCCCTGCTGCCGGCACCAGTTGAGGGTGAGGGCGAGCGGCACGCCGCGCTCCGAGCGCAGCCGGGCCAGCTCGGCCGCCAGCTCGTCGGGCGTCGGGCGGCGGGCCAGGCAGCGCAGGAAGTGCCGATGGCCCGCCGCCACCGCGCGGTCGAAGGCGGCGGTCTCGCGCTCCACCAGGTAGCGGGCGGCCACCGAGAGGGCGGGGAAGCCGTGGGCACTGCCCGCCAGCGCCACCAGGTCGGCCATCCCGGCGGCGGGCGCGCCGGCCAGCACCACGGTGCCGGCCGCCCGGCGCAGCAACCGCCGGGTGGTGTGAGCCGGACCGCGCGGGCCGGGGACGGAGCCCGTGGCCAGCAGCAGCGCCACCGCGCGGGTGTGGTCGACGACCAGGCGCAGGGCCTGCCCGGGCGCGGGCAGGGCGAGGAGTTCGGGCAGCCGGGCAGCGACCGACTCCAGCAGGCCGCGCAAGGGCGGCAGGTCGAAGGGGTCACGCAGTCGGGCGGAGCCGCAGGAGACCGCGTCCTCGGCGGCCAGGAACTCGAAGACCGGCGGGCCGGCCGCCCGCGCCGGTCCGGTGAACCGGCCGTCGCCCAGGTGGAGGTACCGGCCGCAGAGGCAGCCGGGCGCGCAGGCCGCCGAGCAGGGCGGGCCGAGCTGGCAGTCCAGCGACAACAGGACGCCGTGCGTCCCGCGCATCCGGCGGGGCGTGCCGGGCGGTACCTCGATGTCCGGGCCTTCCCCGGTCTGCGGGATGCCCAGGCGGGCCAGCGCGGCCCGGACCGGGTCGCCCGCCCTGGTCTGGTCCGCCAGCCGGCAGACCACCACGTCCGGGCCCAGGCCGCAGGCTCGCAGCGCCTCGAACATGTCGCCCAGGACGTCCTGGGGTGCGCGCGGGCCGACCCAGGCCGCGTTGACCGTCCGCCGGGCGGTCAACGGCACGGCCTCGGGCAGCGCCCCCAGCCGACCCGTGTGGACGCCCCACTGCAGCGCGACGGAACCGCCCTCGCGGCGCAGGGCTCCGAACAGCAGCCCGTCGTCGGTGTGCAGGCTGCGCGGGTGACGCCACCGGTACCCGGCGCTGGTCAGGGACTCGACGAACAGCTGAGCCGGCTCAGCCGTGTGCGCAATCATTCACATCACTCATGACTCGATTATTGACTGCTCAATACTCGAATCTTACCAGCACCTCTGTGACGAGTCACATGCTTTTCCGTGACGACCCAAACCGGACACGTCGGACATCATTGGGCGAATCGCTCGGGTTGCAGATCATTGACAATCGGAGTCACAGTTGTCATTATTCCGAGTGAAGTTGCAGTCGAACGATTCTCAGATCCGCGATCGGGGCCCTTTTATGATTCAGAAGCTCATAACGACGTCCGTCTTTCTGCTCGTCGCCGCCGCGCTGACCCTGGCCCCTGTGCACAGCGCAACCGCACGGCTCGACAACGGCCGGGGCGCGCACACCGTGACCGCGTTCGCGTCGCCGCCGGTCGGGGACGTCCCGCTCTGTTGCTGACGGGCAGCCGCGTCAGTACCGCGCACGGGTCGGGGGCCCCGATGCGCAGATGGGCGGCCCCCTCAACAGGAGCCGCCCATCGCGTCCGACGTCACGCCGGTCAGGGTCAGGAGAGGCCGGGCACCGACTTCGCGACACCGCCGACCAGACTCCCGCGCCGGCCCATGCAGCGCATGCCCTGGCGATACGCCCACACCGCGCGTTCCTCCTGGCCCGAGCGCTCCAGCACCTCTGCCAGCTCCGCCCAGGCGAAAGCCGCCTGGCGCCCCGCCTCGGAAGCCTCCAGGGTCAGTGCGCCGCGCTCGTAGGCGAGCCGGGCCGCCTCCTCGTCACCCTGCTCCAGGTGGGCGGCGGCCAGCACCAGCAGTGTCCGAGCCGTCTCCAGCCGGTGCTTGGGGCCCAGCAGGTCCAGCGCCCGGCGGGCGTGGCCGATGGCGGCCTCCGGGTGGCCCGAGAGCAGTTCGGCACGGGCCATCGCCGTCTCGCAGTAGGCGATGTCGACGCTGCTGCCCTGGCTGGCCAGCACGTCGGCGCTCTGCCGCAGCAGCCCCTTCGCCGTGTCCACGTCCGGCGCGTCGGTCTGCAGCAGCACCGCCGCGTAGGCGTTGCGCAGCCGGGCCAGCGCCCGGTGGTTGTCACCCTCGGAGTAGATCGCCAGCGCCCGCCGGATCAGCATCAGCGCGTCACCGGAACGGCCGTTGCTGTGCGCGGCCACGCTGGCGTTCCAGTAGACGGCGCCGAGCGCCTTCGGGTCGCTCACCTCCTTGGCCTGCTCGATGCCGACGGAGGCGAGGTAGGCCGCGCGGTGCAGGTCGCCGCGCTCGTAGTGCAGCCCGACCAGGGTGGAGACCAGCTCCATGCCGACCACGGTGGGCGCCAGATTGAGGTCCTGCACCTGGGCCAGCGTGGTCTCGGCCAGGTCGATGGCGTACGAGAGGTCGCCCAGTTCGCGGTAGCAGCGACAGAGCGCCACGACCACGGCGAGCTGGGAGCTGCGGCTGCTCGCCTGCCGGGCCGCCGTCCGCAGCGCCTCGTAGCGCACCACGGCCTCCTCGAGCTGGCCGCTGTGCTCCAGCGCCTTGGCCACGCCCAGTTCGGCGGCCTCCGCGATCTCCTGCTCCCCCGACGCGGCGGCCTTGCCCTGCAGTTCCTGGTACGCCCGCAGCGCGCCGGCGGCGTCGCCGGTGCGGAGCGTCATCTCCGCGTAGTGCAGTTCCACTTCGAGGTCGCCGGTCTGGGCGCGCTCGACGAAACTCAGCAGATTCGCCGGATCGCAGGACAGCCGTTCGGCCAGCTGTTCCAGCACGGCGCTGGACGGATTGCGCTTGCCGGCTTCGAGCAGGGAGACGTAGCTGGACGACAGATCGCCTCCCGCCAGGTCTGCCTGCGACATCCCGGCTGCTCGGCGCAGTTGCCGGATACGGGACCCGAGGCCCTGAAGATCTACCATGACCACACCTCCTTGACTCTGCATGAAGACTAGCAGTTGACATCGCCTGTCAAGGCAGGTTTCAGCCTACAGCGGGATGCCCCGGGCCATCCTCGTCCAAATCGGGTGGGGCGGCGGTGGGCGGCGGTCAGCCCTCCTTGACCGCGTGCAGCCGCAGGTAGCCGAAGCGTCCGCTGCGCAGGTTCCGGCCGGAGTCGCGACAGAGCCGCTGGTGGAAGAAGCGGCGGTAGACCTCCCGGTCCGGGCCCTCGGGCAGCCGCGACAGCAGCTCGTCGGCGCGTTCGGGCAGCCGGTCCAGGGCGCGGACGACGCCCTCGGTGATGTCGAGGTGCGCGACCACCCGCAGGCCGGCCGCGGCCACCCGCGACAGCGGCCGGTCCACGGCCGGCCACTCGTCCGCGAGGAGCAGGTGCCCGCCGGGGCGCAGGACCCGGGCCACCTCACGGAGGAAGCGGTCGGCGTCCGCCAGGCAGTGCACCGTCTCGACGGTCAGGACGGCGTCGAAGCTCCGGTCGGGGAACGGCAGGCGCTCGGCGTCGGCGCACTGGAAGGCCAGGCCCGGCGCCCGGTGCACGCGCCGGGAGAACGCGGTGCCGGCGCGCGCGTGGTCCAGGCCGAGGATCGAACGCGGCTGGTGCGTACGGGCGACGAGCGCCGTGCCACCACCGCGGCCCGAGCCGACGTCGAGCACTTCGGCGCCCGCGAGGTCGATCTGACCAGCCGTCAACTCGTAGTGCCGGGCGGCGAACCGCCACACCGGGTCGCCGTACCCGGACGGCCGGTCGGGCACGGGCGGGTCGTCGCAGTACCCGAGGTTCATGAAGGTGAACCAGTCGTCCGGGTAGAGCGCGGTCATCACCTCGTACTTCGCGCGGTAGAGCGCGGTGGCGTCCGGGGCGGCGCCGGCCAGCACCCGGGCGGCCACCGCGCGGCAGTCCCGCGGCGCCGGCCGGGGCGCGTGGGTGGCGTGGGCGCCGACGTGGTCGGCCGCCCGCTGCCACACGTCGGCCCGGTCGGTGGGGAACCAGGTGAGCGCGTCGAACAGGTGCAGAGTCTGCTGCGCGTCCAGTGGCGCGAAGGAGTCCCGGCTGAGGGACGCGGTCATCGGGGACCCTTCTCAGATCAGGAAGTCGTTGCCGGAGCGGCGCAGGCGGTAGGCCTGGATCCGCAGGCCCAGCACGGCGGCCAGCGCCCAGCCGAGCCCGACCAGGGCCTCCGTCGCCGCGAGTCGCAGCACCTGACCGGCGCCGGCGCCGTGCTGGACGGCGCGCAGCGCGGCGATGCCGTGGGTGATCGGCAGCACCGCGCCCGCCAGGGCCCGCGGGCCGCTGGTGGGCAGGGCGGCCAGTACGCCGCTGAAGGCCAGCACCAGGTAGGAGCCGAAGTTGGTCAGGAACACGTCGGCACGGCGGCCCACCGCCACCACGGCGAGGGCCAGACCGAAGCCGCTGGTGGTGAGCGCCATCAGCAGGTAGAGCGGCAGGGTGGTGGGCAGGTCGGTCAGCGGCTCGGTGCGGCCGGTGAGCAGCGCGACGACGGGCACCGCGAGCAGGGCGGTGGTCAGCCCCTCGGCCGCGTAGACCACCCAGCGGGCGGCGACCAGGGCCGCCAGCGGGAGTTCGGTCATCCGCAGCCGGTACAGGGTGCCCTGGACCCGCTCGTTGATCAGCACGTCGGGTGCCTTGATCACGGTCGCCGAGACGATGTTGAAGGCGGAGGCGCCCAGGCCCGCGGCGAGCGCGCCGTCCGCTCCCCCGACCGCGCGTCCCAGCATGGTGAGGAAGACGACCTGCAGCAGGGCGCGCGGCAGCACCGCGCCGAGCAGGATCCGGGACGGGTACTCGACCAGGTACTCGCGGGCGCCGAGGCGGCCGGCCCTGGCGAGTGCGGGGAGGAGGTCAGAAGATCTCAAGGCTGCCCTCCTTGCGGGCACGGTGCAGGACACGGCCGAAGGCGATCCGGGCCGCGAGGGCGTAGAGCAGTCCGGTGACCGGCAGCGCGCACCAGGGCAGCAGTCCGGCCGGGCGGCCGGCCGCCGCGTCGGTGAGCAGGACGCTCAGCCAGTGCAGGCTCAGGCCGCCGGACACCGGACGGGCCCAACCCGGCAGCGCGGCGAGCGGGATGATCAGGCCGCCGACGATGAAGACGGGGTAGATCAGCGCCTCCGCCACCCGCAGGGCGGCCCGGGTCAGCAGGAAGAGGCAGGCGACCAGCAGGCCCAGTGGGAGGGTGGCTGCGAAGCCGAGCGCCAGCGCGGCGGCGAACTGCACGGGCCGGGCGACGGTCAGCGGGTGGCCGCTCAGCGCGGCGGAGAGGCTCACCGAGAGCATGATGACGGCGACCGAGAGGGTGGCCGAGGCGACCGTCTTGCCGGTCAGCGTCGGGCCGAGACCGCCCGGTCGTGAGCAGATGGCGGGCAGTGTGCCGGCCCACAGCTCGCGGCGCAGCACCATGCCGGCGTGCCACAGGGTGGCCGTCCAGGCGGAGAGCACGGCACTGCCGAGCACCACCGCGTCGGGGTCCAGCCCGCCCTGGTGGTTGGCGGCCAGGGTGATGGTGACGTAGGTGGCGGGCTGGATGGCCGCGCCGACCAGCACGCTGAGCCAGGAGATACCGCGGAACTGGAGGCGGAAGGCAGCCGCGGCCACCCGCCACCAGGGCGCGGGCGCGAGGTGGTTCACGCGGCGCTCTTCACGTCGTCGGCGAGTTCCTTGAAGACCTGCTGCAGGCCGGAGGGCGCGACCCGGACGTCGGTGAGCTGCTGGTCCGGCCAGAGGTCGGCGAGCTGGCGCAGCGACTCGGGGGTCCAGGCGCGCACGTGCAGCTCCAACGACCAGCTGGTGGCGTGCTGTTGGAGCACACCGACGGAGGCGAGGCCGTCCAGCGCGGCCGGCGGGTGCGCCGGCGCGGTGCCGCGGCCGGTGAGGGTGACCACGGCGGCGGCCTTGGCGCGCTCCAGCAGGCGGGGCAGCGGCAGGTCGTGCAGGACGCGTCCGTCGTGCAGGACGACGACGCGCTCGGCCAGTTGCTCGATGTCATTGAGGTAGTGACTGGTGAGCAGGATGGTGGTGCCCTGGTCTCGCATCCTGGAGACCGCGGTGCGGATGTTCTCCGCCTCGGCCGGGTCCAGCCCGACCGTCGGCTCGTCGAGCAGCAGCAGTTCGGGGCGGGTGACCATGCCGATCGCCAGGTGCAGGCGCTGGCGCATGCCCTTGGAGTACGTCTCGACCGGGCGGTCCGCGGCGGGGCCGAGGCCGACGAACTCCACCGCCTGCTCGCAGCGGCGCCCGAGGTCGGGGCCCTTCAGGCCGGTGAGGGTCGCGAAGAAGCGCAGGTTGTCGCGGGCCGACAGGCGCAGGTAGAGGCCGCGTTCGCCGCCGAGCACCAGGGAGAGCTTGCGCTGTACCTCCCGGGGGCGGCGGGCCACGTCGTGGCCGCAGACCCGGACGGTACCGCCGGTGGGCAGCAGCAGCGTCGAGATGATCTTCAACAGGGTGCTCTTGCCCGCGCCGTTCAGGCCCAGCAGGCCGACGAGTTCACCCGATCCGACCGTCAGGTCCACACCCTTGAGCGCCTGGACGGTGCCGTGCCGGGCGCGGAAGGAGCGCGACACCCCGGCGACCTCTAGGACCGGCGTGGCCTGGTCAGTTCCGGATGCCATCAGAATCCTTAATGCTGGGGAATGCTGGAGCCGATTGCTGGCCGGGCTGTCGGCGGGAATTCCCGCCGACAGCCCGGCCTGACTATGCAAGTCAGATGGTCTCGGCCATCATGGCCGCACCCAGAACGATGTCCAGCTCGTCGTTGGTGAGCAGCTCGGTGATCTCGCGGGAGATGTTCATCTCTTTACCTCTTTCATTAGGGGGGCCGGTTGGCCTCCATGACTAGAACTCTAGACTTCGAAGTCAGTTCGAGTCAATAAGCTGAGTCAACTTCTCTGCGAGGAGTTTCTCCCAGACGGATCCGGTCAGACCGGCGGGGTCGCCAGGGCGTTCAGGCCGGCGGTGTCCCGGCCGGAGGCGAGGACCACGGCGTGCCCGGGGAAGTGCGGGCGCACCCGCACGGCGGGCACCGTGAAGCGGACGGCCAGACCGATCCGCTCGGCTCCCGACACGTTGGGCCCCGAGGCGTGCAGCGCCCGGTCGGTGAAGACCACGCACTGCCCCGGCCGCAGCGGGACCGCCACGGCGCTGGCGGTGTCCACCGCGTCGTCGCCCACCAGCAGGGTGGCCCGCCGCCCGGCGCCCGAGGGCGCGGCCGGCAGCACCGCCCCGGCCCCGGGCACGAACTGCAGACACCCGCTCTCCTCCGGCACCTCGCTGATCGCGATCCAGAACGTGAAGGCCAGCGGCGGCTCCAGACCGTAGGCCTCCCCCGGTGCGAAGACCCCGCCCCAGTCCTGGTGCCAGCCGAAGGCCGGGCCCTCGGAGGCCTTGACGATGAAGGTGGACCGCCACAGCAGCAGGTCCTCGCCGTACAGCGAGCGCGCCAGCGCCAGCAGTGCGGGGTGGGTGCACAGACGGTGCACTGCCGGAGCGTCCAGGTGGCGCGACTCGACGTACGGGACCGGGGAGCCGCCCTGCCGGGGGGCCATCAGGTCGGCGAGCCGGCCGCGCGACTGCTCGGCGTCGGGCGCGGGGGCCAGACCCGGGGTCTCCAGCACCGCGTCGAGTTCGACGCGCAGCCCGGCCATCTCCGCCGGGGTCATCAGGGTGAGCGGACCGAGGAATCCCTGGTCGCGGAACAGATCGCGCTGCTGGGCGTCCAGCGGCTGGTGAATTGTCAAAATTCCTCCTCCTACGTGGACGGACGATCGGTCACCAAGGGGTGATGACACCTTCGAGGATGCTGTCCTTCACGGCGGCCAGCTGCTCGAAATACGCCTGCTCGTCGCGCTCCTCGGCGGCCAGGGGGGACTCCTCCGGCTCCGCGGCGACACCCTCCGTGGACCCGGTCGGCAGATTTTCTTCGTGCGCCATTCGCTACTCCTCGTGCACGCTGGACAGGGGGCCCGCGCGAGTGCGCGGCTTAGCGAAGCTACCTCATGACTTGAATAGTGACAAGCTTGACTGACTATGATATCAACTCAGTCATGAATGAGTTGAAGCTCCGTGCCGCCCCCGGGCGCACGGGCGGACTGGTCATCGGGCAGGGCAGTGCCGGGGAGCTCGCCCACCGCTACGCCGAAGCGCTCGGGCGACCCTTCCTCGCCGTGGAAGACTCGGATCAGGCACTGCGAGCCCTCGACCTGGCGGCGGCGCGGGACGGCTCGGCCTTCGTGCTGCTGGCGGAGCTTGAGCTCGGCTTCCGCGAGGTCAACGCGCTGATGGGGCGCGGCCGCGAGCTCAACCTCCCGGTCGGCGTGCTGCCGCTGCCGGCCGACCCGGCCGAGGCCGCCGCGCTGGTGGACCGGGCGGCGACCCTGCACGCTCCCACCCCCCGCCACCGCCACCGGTCGCTCTACTACACCGACTTCCGCCGCACCCCGCCCGCCGAGCGGCCCGGCGTCTACGGCTCGGCGCAGTCCGGCGAGTTCGTCGAGCAACTGCGTTCCGGCGCCGAGGCCGTGGTGCTGCACAGCCACGGGAACGGCGCCGACTTCCGGGTCGGCGAGCATGTGCTGTGCCTCCAGGTCGACGGGCTCAGGCCCGCCCCCGCGCGGGCCGGGGAGCGGTTCCTGCCCTGTCAGGGCGGCGGGCCGTGCCGACTGGACCACAAGAGTGGCTTCCAGGCCTTCCACGGCGCGCGGGCCGTGCGCGCCCGGCTGCTCGTACTGCTCTCCTGCTCCGCCTACCAGCCGCACGACGGTCTGCTCGGCGCGCGGTTCCAGCTCTCCCAGCAGCTGCTGCGCGGTGCGCATGTGGCGGGCGTCGTCGCCTCCACCCGGATCAACCACGGCACCCCGCAACTGGGTGTGGCGGTGGCCCAGTTGCTGCAGGAGGGGGCCTCGCTGGGCGAGGTCGCGCTGCGGGTGAACCGGCTGTCCGCGCAGGGGCCGGCCTCGTACGTCTGCCTGGGCGACCCGGACCTCGTGCTGCCGCCGGCCGGCGCCACCGAGCGACCGGCCCAGGCCCCGGTGGCGGCCGCCGCCCCGGTGCGCACTGCCACCACCCCCGCGCGCGCCGCCGTCCGCCCGTGGCAGT
The DNA here is from genome assembly GCF_044547075.1 of Kitasatospora sp. NPDC052896. NCBI lineage: Bacteria > Bacillati > Actinomycetota > Actinomycetes > Kitasatosporales > Streptomycetaceae > Kitasatospora > Kitasatospora sp. NPDC052896. The sequence continues at coordinate 35,458 of NZ_JBITZU010000034.1, read as the reverse complement.
CCACCGTCGACCTGCTGTTCGCGACCGAGTTCGCCGCCGCGACCGACTCGACCCGGCTGAGCGGCCGGTTGGCCGAGGCGGCCGTGGCCGCGATGCGGGCGCCCGCGAGCGCCACCAAACTGGACACCGCGCTGCTGCGGGTCCTGGCCGCCGCGCCGGAGGAGGCCTGGCAGCAGCTCTGCCTGCCCACCGGCTCGCGGCCCGACGGCCAGTGCCCCGCGTGCGGGGGCCCGGTCACCGAGACCGCGTACGCCGCCGTACTGCACCCCGCCTACCGGCGCACCGTTCGCCGCTGCGCGGTGCACGGCCTGCTCAGCGACACCCCCGCCGGTGCGGCGAACATACCGCTCGGCGTCCACCACGACCGCGCCGACGGGCTGGTCCACTGGGACACCGGGCAACTGTCCGGGTGGTGCACCGTGGTGGGCGAGGGCGGGGACGGCGGTCGGTTCCCGGCCCCGGTTCCGGCCGGTGCGGGCAGCCAGCGCGTGCCGGGGCCGGCCGGGGAGAGCGTGACGCTCTGCCACACCGCGGCCGGCGCCTTCTCGCGCATCCGGGTCTTCACCGGCACCCCGGCACAGGGCGGCCAGCATGGCTGAGGAGAACCTGGACCGGGCCGCCCGGCACGTGCTGCAGGCCGTCATGGTGCGGGCCGCCGTCGCCGCCGGCGACTACCCGGCGATGACCGGACGCCGGCTCGCCAGCCAACTCGACCTGCGGGCAAGGGCGGAGGCCACCGGCAACCCGGTCGAGCGGGCCGGCGCCGGTGACCGCGCGCTGTGCGCCTTCCTCGCCACGATCCTCAGCCGACGCGGCCCGGACGTGCACGACTACCTCACCGGCGCCTTCGGCTACCGCCCCGAGCGCGCCACCGGACTCCGGCACCACTGCGGCAGGGAGCTGTTGGGGATCGAGCTGGTGCCGCACTGGGCCCCGGCCCGGCCGCGCGAGCTGTACATCTGCGAGCGCTGCGGCCCGGCCTACAGCCTCCCGCACGGCTTCGCCCCGCCCAGCCGGCTGCGGGTCGACCCGACCGCACTTCGGGTGGAGTTCAACGCACCGCTGGTGCAAGGAGGTTGGTTCGCCGCCAGTCGCCAGCCGATCGGCGGCCATCGTGAACACCCACTGCTCCCCCGCGCCCTGGCGCCCGGCGCCGGCGCGCTGGAGGCCCGGATCCCCACCGGCGCCGGCCCGGGCCTGCGCCGCTTCGCCGCCGCCCTGGTCGTCGACGGCGACTACGCGATCTTCCAAGTCCCAGACACGATATGAAGGGTGGCGCCGACGCCATGGAAGAACTGAAGCACCGCCATCCCAAGGAACACCGGGACGGCACCCACCGCGCCCGCCCGCCGGCCGAGACGCTGGCCGACTTCGGCTCCCGGATGGGGCAGTTCGGCATCACCCGGCTGGCCAACATGACCGGCCTGGACTGGCTCGGCATCCCGGTCTACAACGCCATCCGACCCAACTCCCGTTCGCTGTCGGTCTCCCAGGGCAAGGGCGTGGACCACGCGGCGGCCGCGGTCTCGGCCCTGATGGAGTCGATCGAGTGCTGGCACGCCGAGTTCTTCGACGGACCGCTGCGCCATGACTCGTACCAGAACCTGCGCCGCCGGCTGCCTGTCCTGGACATCCACCAACTGCCGCTGCGCGGCGGGCTGGACACCACCGGCACGGGTTCGCGCGAGACGCCCGCCCGCTCGACGCTGCGCCCCGACCTGCCGCTGCTGTGGACCGAGGGCTACGAGCTGATGGGCGGCGAGCCGATCTGGCTGCCGCACGAGAGCGTGCTGCTGAACAAGGTCGGCCTGGACTACGCCTCGACCACCTTCCGGGTCAGCTCCAACGGCCTGGCCTCGGGCAACAACCTGGTCGAGGCCACCATCCACGGCATCTGCGAGCTGGCCGAGCGCGACGCGCTGACCATGTGGTGGCAGGGCCTGCGCGAACGCTCCGACGTCGAGGCCGCCAAGCTCGACCTGGCCACCATCGACGACCCCGGCTGCCGGGGCCTGCTGGACGCCTTCGCGGAGGGCGGCCTGGAGGTCGCCGTCTGGGACGTCACCTGCGACACCGGCATCCCGGCCTTCCAGGCCTGCGCGGTGGAGAGCGCCGACCGGGTGGCCTGGCGCTCGTTCGGCGCCTGCTGGGGTTACGGCGCGCACACCTCCCCCGCCGTGGCGCTCTCCCGCGCGCTGACCGAGGTGGCGCAGAGTCGGGTCACCGTCATCGCGGCCAGCCGGGACGAGAACTTCCGCACCATGTACAACGCGCAGAACAGCGCCAAGACGCTGGCCCGCACCCGCGAGGTCTTCTTCGCCCACCCCGGCACCCGGCCGTTCGACCCGACCACCGGGATCGACAACCCGACCCTCAACGAGGACCTGGACGCGGTGCTCGAGCGGCTGCGCAAGGTCGGCGTCGAGCAGGTGGTCGCGGTCGACCTCAGCAAGCCGGAGGTCGGCATCCCCACCGTCAAGGTCGTCGTGCCGGGTCTGGAGCACTACTCCCTGTTCATCGGCTACACCCCCGGTCCGCGCGCCACCGCGCGCCGAGCCCGCGCCCAGAAGGGATCCGCATGAGCGTGTACGTCTTCCTCGGTCCGAGCCTGCCGGTCGAGCAGGCCCGCGCGGTGCTGGACGCCCACTACCTGCCGCCGGTCAGCTGCGGGGACGTGACCGAGCTGGTCCTGGACCGTGAACCGCCCAGCGTGATCGGCATCGTGGACGGGCTCTTCGAGCAGGTCCCGGCGGTGTGGCACAAGGAGATCCTCTTCGCGATGAGCCGCGGGGTGCGGGTGGTGGGCGCATCCAGCATGGGTGCGCTGCGCGCCGCCGAGTTGCACGCCTTCGGCATGGACGGCGTCGGCAGCGTCTTCGAGGACTTCAGGGACGGTCGGCTCACCGACGACGACGAGGTGACGATCGTCCACGCGCCCGGCGAGGACGGCTACCGTCCGCTGTCGGAGGCGATGGTCAACCTGCGGGCGGGCCTGGCCGGTGCCCGGCAGGCGGGGGCGATCGGCGCGGCCACCCACGACGCCCTGCTGGCGGCGGCCAAGCGCACCTTCTACCCCGACCGCTCGTGGGGCCAGGTGTACGCGGACGGCCGCAAGGCCGGCTTGCCGCAGGCCGAACTCGACGCCCTGCGCGAGCACGTGCGCACGACCAGGCCGGACGCCAAGCGGGACGACGCGCTCGCGCTGCTGGCCAGGATCCGCGACCTGGTCGCCGAGGGCGTCCAACCACCGGTCTGCGCCTTCGACTTCGAGCCGACCTACTACTGGGAGAAGTTGCTGCGCACGGTCCGCCAGCAGCGCGGCGAGCGGGCGATGGAACAGGCGCTGGGCGTCCCGGCCGCCACCGCGCTGGCCCAACTGGCCGAGCAGCAGCCGGAGGTGACCTCAGCCGCACTGCTGGACACACTGGTGCGGCGGGAGGCCGAGCATCTTGGCGTGCTGGTCCCGGAGGAGATCAGGGCCAGGCACGCCGAGGAGGGCGGCGCGCTGCGCGAGGTGATCTCCGGTCACCTGCGCGGGGATCTCACCGGGCCGGTGCTGCGGGAGCTGGAGCAGCGCGGGCTGCTGGCGTCGGCCCGGGCCGCGCTGGCGGCCGGCCGGGACGCCCCGGAAGGTGACTCACAGCCGGCGGTTCCGCTGCCTTCCGGGCGCCGCGAATGATTCTTGACAAGGAAATATGACAACCATAAACTCAGAATATGACTAGGCCTTAGCGGTCTTTCCTCTTCCGTGACGTCCGCCGGAATCCACACCACTCCCCGAAAGGGCTCGCATGACGCTCAGCATCGACGAAAACCGCCGGCTCACCGAGGTCGGCCCGGGCACGCCGATGGGCGACCTGCTGAGCCACTACTGGATGCCAGTGGCCGTCTCGGTGGGCTGGGAGCCCGGCCAGGTCCGCCCGGTCGAACTGTTCGGCCGGCGCTTCGCACTCTTCCGCCGGCCGGACGGCACCTGGTCGATGCTCGACGAGCGCTGCCCGCACCGCGGCACCTCGCTGGCGTTCGGCATGGTCGAGGAGCGCGGCCTGCGCTGCCCGTACCACGGCTGGCTCTTCGACGGCCGGGGCGCCTGCCTCGACCAGCCGAACGAGGACCCGTCGCTGGGCTTCAAGCACCGGGTCACCCAACCTGCCTACCCCGTACGTGAGTTGGGCGGCCTGGTGTTCGCCTACCTGGCCCCGGGGACGCCGCCCGAGCTGCCCAGGTTCGACCTCATGGTGGAGAGCGACGTCGAGGTCTCCATCCGCACCGCGGTGATCGACTGCAACTGGCTGCAGATCGTGGAGAACGGCCTGGACCCCGTCCACCTGGAGTGGCTGCACGGCCACTTCGCCAACCACCAGAACCGGCAGTCCGGCCACCAGGAGCTGTACGAGGTCGCCCACCACGAGGAACTCGGCTTCGACACCGACGACTTGGGCATCATCAAGCGTCGCCTGCTGGAGCAGCAGGACCGGGCCGAGGAGGACTGGTCGGTCGGGCAGCTGGTGCTCTTCCCGGCCGCGATGTACGTCAGCAACCGCTACTTCCGCTCGCTGCAGTTCCGGGTCCCGCTGGACGACGTCCGCACCTGGCACATCTGGTACGAGGTGCGCGGCCGGGGCGCGGCGGCGCCGGCCCCCGGCACCGAGATCCGCTTCCCGGGGCGGCCGGGCGCCGGGGGCAGTTCGGACGACACCGCCGTCGGCACCCGCTACCACGTCTCCGAGGCCGAGATCAAGCACGCCGACGGCTCGTTCAACCTCGACACCATCGACGGCCAGGACGTGATGGCCTGGGTCACCCAGGGCGCGATCGCCGACCGCACCCGCGAGCGGCTCGGCGGCGCCGACCGGGGCATCACCCTGCTGCGCCGGTTGCTCTTCGAGCAGCTGACCGCTGTCGAGCAGGGCCTGCGCCCGCGCTGGTCCGACCTGGGCGCGGACGTCATCGCGATGCCCCGCCGAACGCACAGCCGCCCGATTCTCAGCGAACTCACCTGAGACCGACCGGTCCCACGTGCCTGTTCAGCCCCTGTCCCGCAACCCGAGGAGTCCCGCCGTGACTCAGCTGTTCCGTCCCGAAGAGCACATCGAGAACGTCCTGGAGGGCGTGCGCCGCACCATGTTCGACGACTCCGGGCTGCGCCTGGAGTCCATCACCGGCGTGCCCGGCGCCAGCGGCCGCACCGCCGCCGGACTGCCGATCGGCGTCGACCGGATCATCATGCAGCCCGGCACCGCCTTCCCGCTGCACGTCCACGAGGGCGCCCACCTGCTGTACGTCCTGAACGGCCTGGGCGCGCTGCACATCGACGGCAAGGACTACGTGCTGCGCACCGGCGACTCGATCTACGTGCCGGCCGACTACCCGCACGGTGTCCAGGGGCCGGTCAACGACGAGGAGTTGGAGTTCCTCGCGTTCGGCGTCCCGCACCACCCGATCGACTCGCACACCCGCATGACCATCGTGCGCGAGCAGGAGGCGGTCATGGAGGTGCTGTCCAAGTGAGCACCCTCCCGCTGCCCGTCCCCGACGGCCCGGCCCACCTGCCACTGCGCTGGGACGGCGGCGAAGCCCCGTTCGTCCTGTGGCACTTCGACTTCGGCGGAGGCAACCGCTGGGTGGCGGCCTACACCGGCGAGCTGCACAGCGGCGAACCGATGCCGCTGCGCATCGAGTCCGCCTGCATCTTCGGCCATGTGCTGCGCTCGGCCCAGTGCGACTGCGGCTACCAGCTGGAACAGGCCATGGACAGCTTCGCCCGCAACGGGCGCGGCCTGCTGCTCTACGGCGTCGACCAGGACGCCCGCGGCCTCGGCATCGCCGCGCACTTCGCGATCTACGCGATGCGCCAGCAGGAGAACCTCGACACCGACGCCGTCTACGCGCGCCTGAACGCCCCCGTGGACGCCCGCAGTTACGAGCCCGTGGTGGCGATCCTGCGCCATCTCGGCGTCCCCTCGGTGCAGTTGCTCAGCAACAACCCGCGCCGCGAGGCGCTCCTGCGCGAGGCCGGCTTCGAGGTCGAACTCGCCGCGCTGGAAGCACCGTTGGACATCCACAACATGAGCACCCTGATGCTGGAGAAGGAGGACCTGGGCTACCGCTGGTCCTTCGAGACGCACGCGGACTGGCTGCAGCCGCTGCAGGACGCGGTGGCCGGCGAGCCCGAGCACTCGGTGGCCTGCCTGGCGGTGCCCGGCAGCGGCAGCGCCGGGACCCCGCTGGCCCAGGTCGACAGCGCCGACTGGGACCTCGCCCGGCGCCTCGCGGCCGTCGCCCCCGCGGCGACCCCGGCCGGCACCCCGGTGGTCTACCTCACCGACCTGCCCCGCGCGGACGACCTCGCGGTGTACGCGGGCCTCGGCGCCGCCGCCGTCGTGGTGCCCTTCGCCGACCTGCCCGAGCCGCTGCGCGAGGCGGCCGCCGCCGCCGGTCTGCGGCTGGTCGACTGGGAACGCCGCAACGCCTACCGCGCGCCGCGACCGCAGTGGCGCCTGGAGCACCGGCTGCCCGGCCTGGACGTCTACGGCCGCGAGGGGCGCCTGCGCCTGGTCGCCGCCGGCTCCGCCGCGGCGCATCAGGCGGTGCGCGCCGACTGCGAGCGCGAGCCCGCCCGGTACGGGACCCTGACCCGCACCGGCGACGGCTGGTTCGAGCTGGACCCGGCTCCCGGCGCGCTCGACGCCGTCCTGACGGCGCGATGACCGGCACCACCCGCGCGGTCAGCCGTGCCGAGGGGCTCGCGCTGACCGACCGGAACGCGCTGCCGGTCGACACCGCCCTCGCGGCGCCGGACGGCATGCGCCGCTTCGTCACGCTGAACCCTTTCCACTTCGACCCGCACTGGCGCATCCCGGTCCCCGGCCTGGATGCCGTCTCCTGCTCGGTCGAGAGCGTCTGGCAGGCGCTCAAGCTGGTCGACGGCGCCACCGACCTCACCCTGCTGGCGCGCCCGGCCGTCAAACGCCCCGCCGAGGACCAGCGCGGCGCCGGGTTCGACTACCCGGCCTCCACGCTCAGCTACGCGGGCACCACGATCGACCTGGTGACCGCCCGGTACGCCGTCTACCTGCCCACGTACCTGCACCTGCTCGACCGGCTGGTGCCGGACGCGGTGCTGGACGAGCTGCGCACGGCCCTGGACCAGGGCCGGGACGTCGTCTTCTACGACTGGGACGACAACACCGACATCGAGGACGCCCGGACCTCCTTCAGCCACTCCGCCGTGCTGGCCGCCTGGTTCGGCGGCCGGATCGAGGAGTTCACCGGCCGGCTGACCCGGTGGCGGGCGCTGCACCCGGACTCGGCGCACTGCCTGCGCGCCGACCTCCCCCTCGACCGCTATCTGCGGTTCCACCAGTACTGAAAGGTTGCGGGCCATGCATCTCCCCCGACGACTCGCCGGATCCCTGTACTGGCAGGAGCAGCGGCTGCGCGGCAGAGCAGGCGTCAAGGAGCGCCTCCAGTGGCTGCGCGCCAACCAGGAACGGACGCCCGCCGAGATCGCGGAGCTGCAGTTCGACAAGCTCCGCGCCACCGTCCGGCACGCCTACCGCACCGTCCCGTACTACCGCCGGGTGATGGACGAGCGCGGCATCCGGGACCTGGAGTCGGTGGCAGACCTGCGCAAGCTGCCGCTGCTCACCCGCGACGTGCTGATCAGGGAGCAGGAGCAGCTGGTCTCCTCGGAGGCCGACCGCGCCACCCTGCAGACCAACTACTCCTCCGGCTCGACCGGCCGGCGCGCCCAGTTCCAGCAGGACGCCGACTTCCGGATGTGGATGCGCGCCCACCAGCTGCGCACCTACGAGTGGTGCAGCGGCTGGCAGTTGGGGGACCCCTTCGTGCTGCTGTGGGGCTCGGAGATCTACTGGTCGCTCAAGCAGTTGGTCGACCGGGGCGAGAACCTGCTCTCCAACCGCCGGGAGTTCAACACCTTCCGGCTCTCCCCGCAGCTGGTCACCTCGGTCACCGACGAACTGGTGCGCTTCCAGCCCGCGTTGGTCAGCACCTACTCCAACGCGATGCACCTGATCGCCAAGGAGGCCGAACGGCGCTCGCTGCGGATCCCGGGCCTGCGCGCCGTCCAGGGCACCTCCGAGCCGCTGCCGCCCGCGCTGCGCGCCACTATCGCGCGGGTGCTGGAGTGCGATGTGTACGACAAGTACGGCATGCGCGAGACCAACATCGTCTCGCACGAGCAGCCCGGCGGCGGGGCGATGCTGATCCAGGCCGAGAACGTCTTCGTGGAGTTCCTGGACGAGAACGACGAGCCCTGCGCGGACGGACAGACCGGCCGCATGGTGCTCACCACCCTGAACAACAGCTCGATGCCGCTGGTGCGTTACGAGACCAGCGACCTCGCGGCGCCACTGCCGGCGAGCGCCGCCACCAGCCTGCCCTACCCCGCGATGACCTCGGTCGCCGGACGGCTGCAGGACCTGATCGTCACCCCGAGCGGCGACCACGTGGACGCGTACCTCTTCTCGTACCTGTTCATGCGCTTCCCCGAGGTGCACTGGTTCCAGGTCGTGCAGAGCGAGCCGCACCGGCTCTCGGTGAAGGTCTACACGCCGCAGGGGCTGAGCCGGCAGACCACCGAGACGCTGACCGAGCGCATCCACCACCACACCGGTTTCCCCTTCGCCATCGACTTCGAGTCGCTGGACCGGATGCCGGAGTCCTCCACGGGCAAGTTCCGGCTCTGCGTCTCCGAGCTCGGCGCGGCCGCCACCGCTGGGAGTCCCCATGCCCGAGCTTGACCCCGCCGGGGTACTGCCCTGGGACGAGGCCGCGCTGCCCGCGCCGCCCACGCCCGCCGCGCCGACCCTCCCCTGGGAGCCCGCGCGCGGCGGGGCCAAGGTGGTGGCGCTGACGGACGCGACCGAACCGCACCGCGAGGGCTTCGACCTCGGCCGCTTCGCCACCTGGTTGCGCGAGGCGGACGTGCTGGACCAGGGGCCGATCGAGCTGCCCGGCGCGACCGTCACCCTGCCGTACGGCATGCGGATCATCCGCCGCTTCAACGACGTCGTCGCGGGCGCCTGCGAACAGGCCGGCTTCGAGGAGTTCGACTACCCGATGCTGGTACCCGACTCGGTGCTGGAGCCGACCCGGGAGATCATGCCGCTGAAGGGCTCGCTGCTCTACGCCGGCAGCGACGAGGACTGGGCGGCCGGGCGCAAGCGGATGGTGCTGACGCCCACCGGCGAGGGCGCCGTCTACACGCACTGGGCGAAGATGGTCCGCAGCCGCCGTGACCTGCCGATCCGCGCCTACCGCAAGGCGCGGTACTTCCGGCCCGCGCGCGCCGGGCGCAGCGTGTTCCGGGCGATCGAGGCCCAGGACATCTACGAGTTCCAGGCCTGCTACGCCGACCGGGCCGGTGCCCTCGAGGGCTTCGAGCAGGCGACAGCGATGGCCCGGCAGGTCGGCGGGCGGCTGCACGTCCCGGTGCTGTGGTCCACCCGCCCGCCGTGGACCAACAACACCCAGGTCTCCGACAGGACCATCGGCGGCGATGTCGCGCTGCCGCACGGCGCGACCCTGCAGGTGGGCTGCCTGTACGACCAGGCCCAGCGGTTCTCCCGGCTCTACGGGGTCGGCTTCCGCGAGGGCGCCGAACAGGTCTACACCCACCATGTGACCGGCGCGCTCACCCGGCGGCTGGTGCTCACCCACCTGATGCTCGGCATGGACAGCGAGGGTGAGCTGCTGCTCCACCCCGACCTGGCACCCGTCCAGGTCGCCCTCACCCTCACCAGCGACGATGCCCAGGAGCTGGCCGACGCGCAGGAGTTGGTCACCCGCCTGGCCGCCCGCGGGGTGCGCTGCGAGCTGCGGACCGAGGCGGACCGGCGCGCCGTCGGACGGCTGCACAAGCGCTGGCGGCGCCAGGGCGTGCCGCTGCGGGTCTACCTGCAGGCCCGCCGCGGCGCCGATGACCGCACCCGGGCCGTGGTGGTACGCGCGGACACCCGGGAGGAGGCCGTGCTGCTGCCGGCGGAACTGTCCGCGCTGGCCGAGCTGCTGCCCGGAGCGCTGGCCGAGGTCGGCAACGGGTACCTGCGGCGTGCCTGGGGCTTCGCCCAGCGCCAGTGCCGGACCGCCGACAGCGCGAGCGTGCGGCAGATCCTGACCGAACGCGCCGTCGCCGTGGCGCCGTTGGAGGCGAGCGAGGAGGCGGTGGGCGCGGTGTCGCAGTGGCGGCTCGGCGAGGTGCTGGGGTTCCGCCAGGCGCCGCGGCCGGCGCCGTGCGTCGTCACCGGCCGCACCGTGACGACCGTCGCCTACCTCTCCCCGCGCACATGAGCGTGTTGGAGGGCGCCGAGGTCGGCGTCGGCGCGGACGCGGACGTGAGGACGGAGACGGAGACCGCCCGGGTGCGGGTGGTGGTGCTGACCGGCGCACCGGGGGCGGGCAAGACCGAGACCGGACGGCGCCTGGTGCGCCGCTACCAGGTCCCGGCCGCGCTGATCGACACCGACGCCGTCGCCGACGTCTACCCCTGGCAGGCCGACGAACGGCTCTACGCCGTGCTCGGGCGCAACCTGCGGGCCTGCCTGGACTCCTACCTGGAGTGGGGCGCGCGGGTCGTGGTGCTGAGCGGCGTCATGCTGCCCGGCCGGACGCTGGACCAGTTCGCCGACCTGCTCGCCGATCCCCGCCTGGAGTGGGTCTTCTACGGGCTGCGCGCGCGGCCCGAGCAGTTGGCCGAGCGGATCCTGGCCGACCGCAAGGTGCAGGAGGCGGACGGGCGACTGTCCTGGAGCCACCTGGACGAGGAGGTCGCCACCGTGCCCGGCGTTCGGCAGGTGGAGACCGGCGCGCTGACGGCGGCGCAGGTGGTCGACCTGATCGCCGCGGCCGAGGCCGCCGACCTGCCACCGGGCACCCTCACGGCGCCCGCGCCATCCGGACCGTGGCCGGTGACGCCGGCGGGCGCGGCGGTGGGCGCGACGGAGAACGCGGCGGTGGGCGCGCGGTCCGTGACGCCGGTCAGCGCCGCGGACGCGCGTTCGGTGTGCACGGCCGCGCTCGGCCGGGCCGGCTTTCCGCCGCCCGTCGCCGAGCGGGCCGCCGCCGAGCTGGTCGCGGCCGAGGCGGACGGCCAGCCCTCGCACGGCCTGCTGCGCGTCCCCGAGTACGTCGCCGCGGTGGCGGCGGGCGAGCTCTGCCCGACCGCCCGCCCCCGGGTGCACCGCACCGGCGAGCGCGCGGTGCTGGTGGACGGCGGCCGGGCGCCGGGCGTCCTGGTGCGCCGGCTGCTGGCCACCGAGCTGGCCCGCGCCGCGCAGGGCGGGCCGGTGGTGGTGGGGCTGCGCGACTCCGGGCACCTGGGCCGACTGGCGCCGCTGGGCCGCGAGGTCGCCGGGCAGGGGCTGGTGCTGCTCGGTTTCGTCAACTTCTGCGGCGCGGGCCGCAAGGTCGCGCCGGCCGGCGGCACCGACGGCCGGTGGGCGACCAACCCGCTGCTGCTGGCCTGTCCCGCGCCGCCAGGCGCGCCGCTGGTGCTGGACATGAGCACCAGCGCGGCCGCCGAGGGCGTCGTCCGCGCGGCGCTGCTGGCCGGCACCGAGGTGCCGCCCGGCCTGCTGATCGGCACCGACGGAGCGTCCGTCACCGACCCCCGGCTGCTCTACACCGAGCCGCCGCGCGCCGCGCTGGCACCGCTGGGCGGTGTCGCCGGGCACAAGGGCCACGCGCTGGCCGCCCTGGTCGAGACGCTGGCGGGCGCGGTGGCCGGCGCCGGGCACGCGGCCGCGCCGCAGGGGCCCGGTAACGGCGGCCTGTTCGTCGCCTTCCGGGTCGACGCGCTGGGACGCTCCGGTGCCGCGGTCGGCGCGGCGGTCAGCGCCCTCGAGCAGCACCTGCTGGCCGGCCCGCGGGTGGACCAGGAACGGGCGCCGCGGCTGCCCGGCCGGGCGGTCCGCCCGCCGCACGCCCCCGACCTGCTCACACCACCGGCCGCGCTGTGGCAGCGGATCCGGCAACTTGCCTCCACCGACCCGTCGAAAGGGATCGCACCATGTCCCACCCCCTGCTGAGCCCGGTCCCCAGCCTCGCCGAGGCGGTCGACGCGTCGTCCGGCCCGGCACTCGGCCTCTTCCTGCTGAGCGGCAGCAGCCTGCTCGCCGAACTGTGCGGCACGCTCCCCCTGCAGTGGGTGGTGCTGGACATGGAGGCGTCGGCGATGTCCAAGCAGGACGCGCTGCACATGCTGCAGGCGCTCACCGGGTCGTCCTGCGCGCCGATCGTGCGCGTCCCCTACCTGAACCACCATCTGATCGAGCACGCGCTCGACCTGGGCGCCGCCGGGGTCATGGTCCCCAAGGTGGACACCCCGCAGGCGGCCGCGGCCGCCGCCGCGGCCTGCCGCTTCCCGCCGGAGGGGCAGCGCGGCATCAACCCGGTGCGGGCGTCGGGCTACTTCGCCGACGTCGCGGGCTATCTCTCGCGCGCCAACGCGCGGACCTCCTGCGTGGTGCAGATCGAGTCCGCGCTGGCGGTCGAGAACGCCGACGCGATCGCGGCCACCCCCGGCGTCGACGCGCTCTTCCTCGGGATGGGCGACCTGGCCTGCGCGCTCGGGCAGCCCGGGGTGATGACCGGACCCGCGATGGACGACGCCCGCGCCGCCGTACTGCGCGCCGCCCGCGCCCACGGCAAGCAGGCCGGGATCTTCGCCTACGCGCCGGAGCTGGCCCGCGCCTACGCGGCCGAGGGCTTCGAGCTGATCGCCTTCGGCAACGAGGTCAAGCTGCTGCGCGAGGCGATCCTCTCGGGCATCGACACGCTGGCCTCCTGACGGCCGGACGCACGATGGGTCCCGACCACGCTCCTGCCGGACCGTGGTCGGGACCCATCGGCGTTCCTCCGGTGGTCAGGTGCCCCGGACTCAGGCGCCCCGGACGGTGAACGGGTCGGCCGCGCGCCGGTCCGCGGTCAGCTGGACGTGCAGCTCGCACGCGCCGGCCTCGGCCAGCTCGCGCAGCTCGGGCGAACTCTGCAGGACGACGCCGCGCACCCGCTCACGCAACTCCTCGGTCTGGCGCGGGAACAGGTGCGGGGCGAACGCGGTGACGGCCGTCAGCTCCAGCCGGGCCGGCGCCTCGGGCGTCGCCGGGTGGAACTCCGCCCTGGCACGCGGGGCCGAACCGGGCAACACGTCGTAGGGGGCGATGGCGGCGTGCATCGGCCCGCGCCGCAACTCCGGCAGCGACTCCAGCGCCCCCCGCAGGGCGATCGGGCGGAACGCCGGCAGCCGGCGGCCGGCGTGCTCGACCAGCGGGACGTGCGCGCGCCGGCCGACCAGCGCGACGGACACCTCGCCGGGCTCGCACGGGCTCTCGAAGACCTCGACCAGGTCACCGGTGTCGTACCGGATGAAGGGCTGGTACTGCGAGAACGGGAACAGCTCGGTGAGCACCAGCCGTCCCACGCCCGAGGTCAGCGACTGCTCACCGTCCAGCGAGACCACCTGCGGCACGACATGGACGTCGAAGTGGAAGAGGCCGCAGCGCTCGCAGCGGGTGGCCCCGCCCACCACCTCCGAGAGGCTGTAGCGGTGCACGATCCGCGCGTCGGGGAAGCAGCCGGCCAGGAAGTCGCGGTGCCCGTCGGTCAGGTAGTCGGCCAGCGCGGTGACGGTGCGCGGGCGCAGCCGCTCCAGCAGTCCGGCCGCCTGGACCGCGTGCGCCAGCACGACCAGGTCGTCCGGGGTGCCGCTGAGCTGGATCAGCGGGTCGACGAGGTCCGGGAAGAGCTGGGGGCGGCGCAGCAGGCCGAGCGCCTTGACCAGGTCGCGCTCCGACAACAGGCCGAGCGTCACGCTGCGCTCCACCGCCAACGCGCCGATGGAGTTGCCGTGATGGCGCTTGGAGATGGTGGACAGGTGCACGATGGGCCGTGCCTCGTTCGTCCGCTCACGGGCCCGGGCGTTGAGGCTCGACAGCAGCGCGGTGAGCTCCTGGACCTCCTCGGCGCTGCGGTAGCGGGTGAACGGGTGGCCGGTGGTGCCGCTGCTGTGCATCAGGACGGACGGCGTGCGGTCCGGGTGCCCGACCACCGACATCCCGCCCGCCGGCTCGTACTTTCCGACGACGGGCAGTGCGGCCAACTCGGCCACCGTGCTGACGGCCGTCGCCCGCGGGCGGTCGGCCCACAGCTCGCGGTAGTACGGAATCGCGTGGGCGTGCTCGATCGTGCCCGGCACCAGCTTGTTGCGTATGCGGGTCTTGGGGCCCACCACAGCTTCGGTTATCGACATGCAACAATCTTGACAGCTGTCATAATAAGGAGTCAATATTAGTCACTATCATCTGTCATACACTCGCTCGCACGCTGAAGGTCGAAGGCCTGATGCTGAATGGGGACCTCGTGGCGACCTCGACTCCAAGCGGACTGGCCGAACTGATCGACGACGCGCCGCCCTTCCTCCGCGACCACTGGCGCCGCCGGCCCGCCGTACTGCGCTCCGGCCCCCGCCCCACCGGATCGCTCACCCTGGACGAGGCGGACGCCGCACTCGGCACGGGCGCACTGCACTCCCCGTACGTGGAGATGGTGCGCACCGACCGGATCATCCCGCGCGAGGCGTACACCACCAGCCGCACCGTCAACCGGGTCGACCACCCCGGCTACGCCGACGCCACCCGGATCCGCACGCTGCTGCACGCCGGAACCACTCTGGTGCTGCGCTGCGTCGAGCAATGGCACGCCGGCACCGCGGAGTTCACCCGCCGACTGGGCGAGGACCTGGGCCGCAAGGTGGAGGCGTTCTTCTTCGTCACCCCGCCCGGCGCCCAGGGTCTGCGCCTGCACCGGGACGACGCGGACGTCTTCGTGGTCCAGCTGAACGGCAGCAAGCAGTGGTACGTCCACCAGGGGCCCGACAGCCCACAGTGGCGCCCGGGCCCGGCTTCCGACAGCGAACCGCCGGTGGTGTCACCGCTGTTGCGGGCCGGCGAGGTGCTCTACATCCCGCGCGGCTTCGCGCACTACGCCACCGGCGACAGCGGACTCTCGGTACACCTGTCGCTCACCGTCCGGGACATCGCCACCGACGACCTCCAACGGGCCGCCCAGCAGCTGCTGTTCGACGCCGCACCAGCCAACCGGCGACCGCTGGACGATGACTCCCTGCTCGCCGACGCCCGCGCCATGCTCGATCAACTCGCCACCCGGCTACCCACGTTGACCCCCGAGCAGCTGCTCACCGCCGCCCGCGCCGCACAACGCGCCGAGGCCCTGGCGCAGCCCTCCCCGGGCCTGACCGCCCTCGCCGCCTCCCTCGGAACGCCCCTCGAAACGTCCCTCGAGACGTCCCCCCACGAGACCGGGCCCGACTCCGGTCACGGTGGCTCGTAGCGGCTGGATGCGGAACGTCACCACGGACCACGGAACTGAGCCGGTAGTCGGCCGGGAAGCGGCGACGGATCTCGTAGCAGACCCTGCCCGCGACATCCGTCGTGAGGCGGTCGACCTCGCCCTCGACGAGAGCGTCGCAGCGGCGTCGGACGGCTTCGACAGGGCGATCACCGCGGTGCGCTTCGCCGGGTGCGCCGGCCAGCTGCCCCCGCCCGACCACCAGCGTGGGAGCACTCGGCCCGTGGGCCCTGACCTGGGCTTCCCGTAATGGACCGAGTCGGGCGCGGCTCCGCCACTAGAATAGAATTCTCTGCGATACCCCACAGCTTCACCGAGAGGACGGTCTCCGGTCCCATGCGCTGGTCCCAGCTGTACGTGCCCACTCTCCGGGAGGACCCGGCGGATGCGGATGCGGTGAGCCACCGCCTGCTGGTGAGGGGAGGGTTCGTCCGGCAACTCATGGCCGGCCACTACTCCCTGCTGCCGCTGGCCGTGCGCGTCCGCGCCAAGATCATGGACATCATCCGCGAGGAGATGACCGCGATCGGCGCCCAGGAGTTCGTCCTGCCCGCCCTGCACCCGGCGGAGATCTGGCAGCGCAGTGGCCGCTGGGAGGTGATGGGCGAGGAGATGTTCCGGCTCAAGGACCGCAAGGGCGCGGACCTGGCGCTCGGCATGACGCACGAGGAGATCTTCACCCTCCTGTCCCAGGAGCTGCGGTCGTACCGGGACCTGCCGCAGATGTGGTACCAGTTCCAGACCAAGTTCCGCGACGAGGCCCGCCCGAAGAGCGGCCTGCTGCGGGTGCGCGAGTTCACGATGAAGGACTCCTACAGCTTCGACATCGAGGCCGGTGGCCTCGACCGCTCCTTCGACCTGCACAAGGCCGCCTACGAGCGGATCTTCGCGCGCCTGGGCCTGCCTGCCATCGCCGTCCAGGCGTCCAGCGGCAGCATGGGCGGCAGCGCCTCGGTGGAGTTCATGAGCCCCTCGGAGGCCGGCGAGGACCTGGTGGTCCGCTGCCCCGGCTGCGACTACGCCGCCAACACCGAGAAGGCGACCTCCGCGCTGCCCACCGTGGCGGACGGTCCCGGCCTGGACACGCCGGAGCGGTTCGACACCCCCGACGCCCGCACGATCGAGGAGCTGGCCCGCCAGCACGACGTGCCCGCGGAACGCCAGGTCAAGACGCTGGTGTACGTGGTCGACGAGCAGCTGACCCTCGTCCTGGTCCGCGGCGACCACAACCTGGTCGAGCAGAAGCTCATCGACACTCTTGCCGCCACCGTTGTTCGGCCGGCGACCCCCGAGGAGATCAAGGCGGCGCTCGGCGCCTCCCCCGGCAGCCTGGGCGCGGTCGGCGTCACCGAGCTGCCCATCCTCGCGGACGAAGCCCTGCGCGGCCGTACCGACATGACCACCGGCGCCAACACCGACGGCGTCCACCTGCGCGGTGTGTCGGTCGAGCGGGACATCGCGGTGCAGCGCTGGGCGGACCTGCGCGAGGTCAACGCCGGCGAGCCCTGCCCCCAGTGCGGTACGCCGCTGGAGGTCGTGGTCACCATCGAGGTGGGCCACATCTTCAAGCTCGGCCGCAAGTACACCGAGACCCTCGGCGTCTCCGTACTCGGTCGGGACGGCGAGCGCGTCACCCCGATCATGGGCAGCTACGGGATCGGCGTGGAGCGGGCGTTGGCCTCCATCGTGGAGACGCACCACGACGACAAGGGCATCATCTGGCCGGTCGCGGTCGCTCCCTTCGAGGTGGCCGTCGTCGTCCTCGGCAGCGGCGACGAGAAGGTGACCGAGGCTGCTGAGACGCTGTACCGGCAGCTGCAGGGCGAGCGGGTCGACGTGCTCCTGGACGACCGCAACGAGCGGCCCGGTGTGAAGTTCCGCGACGTCGAGCTGATCGGCATCCCCTACCGGATCACGGTCGGCGCCCGCGGTCTGGCCGACGGCACGGTCGAGGTCACCAGCCGGGCCACCGGCGAGACCCAGTCCGTTCCGGTGGCCGAGGCCGTGGAGCACCTCCGCAAGCTGCTGACCGCCGGGGCGTGAGGTACCAGGTCCTCAGCTGGTCATCCGATGGAACGCCTCCCTGAGTAACGTTTCCGGATAGCACCGAAGGATCTTCGTGACGCTGCGCGCCTGGGCCTGGTACCGGCCCAGGCGCGCAGCTTCGCTTCCGTCCCATCTCCCACCGGCACACGTGGCTGGTAGCCGCGTCGCCTCGACCAGGTCGGGGAGCGGGAACCCAGGCCGGGCTGGCTTCCAGCGCGGTGTCCGGCCCGGCCAGCAGCTGACCCGCGCCGGCGGCGGCAGCAGCGTGATCACCTCAACAGCCGCCGTCACCGCGGGCAGTGGCGGCCCCACCACCCGATGGACGGTCGAGGTCATGCCACCGGACGGCACTGGGGTCACCATCGACGAGACCAACGGCGGCAACGGCTACGACATCCGGGGAGACACGCCCGCACTGACCATCGACCAGCTCATGGCCGCCGCCACGAACCCCAGCTGGCAGCAGCACTGACCACCCGTCCACCGCACCCACCCACCGCCCGGCCGGCCCGGCGCGTTGAAGGTCGCCACCGCCACCGCGCCGGCGGCGGTCAGGTGTCAGGCGTTCGCGCGGCCGGCCCGTGGCCGGGTCAGCCGCGCCGCCGCCGGACCACGGCGATGGTCGCCACGGTCAGCGCCGCCGCCAGGGCCAGGCAGATCCCCGACTCGACCAGTTGCAGCGGCCAGTAGTCCGCGGCGAGGTGCACGTCGGTGAACTCCCGGGTGCCCGGCGCCTCGGCCGGGCAGTTCAGCAGCGCCGTCGCGCAGATGTCGTAGGGCAGTCGGTGCCCGTCCGGGGTGAGGAAGCCCTGTGCGAACCCCCAGACGTCGTTGGGCAGTTCGGAGCAGGCGATCAGTTCGGTGTGCCACCCCCACAGGTGCGGGCGCAGGGTGGCCAGCCCGTACTGGAGCAGCCCGACCACCCCGACGGACGCCGCCATCGCCGGCAGTACCCGGCGCAGCAGCGCTCCGGTGAGCGCGCCCGCCGAGAGCGCCAGGAGCACCGACGCCACCAGGACCGGGCCGCCCGAGGAGAAGAAGACCGTGCTGTACCAGGCGATGCCGGACACGTCGTTGGCGGACGGCTGCCAGAGCCAGCGGTAGAGCAGTGCCAGGAGGCCGGAGCCGATCGCGCCGATCAGTGCGGCCGAGAGCAGCTTGGCCATCACCCAGCGGTCCCGGCCGACCGACTGCGTCAGCACCAGTTTCCAGGTCCCGCGCTCCAACTCCTGGGCCAGCAGCGGCGCGCCGAGGATGGCGCCGAGACCGGCGGGCAGCAGGAGCAGCAGCGCGCCCACCGCCTTGAGCAGCAGGCCGTAGTGGTCGCGGAAGACCATCACGGCGTTCTGCTGCCCGGGGTCCTGGCAGCTCGCGTTCGTACTGATCTCGGCGCAGCCCGCGATGTGGTGGTCGGCGATGTAGGAGGTCATCTGGGCCCGCAGCACCGGGGCGGCGACCGCCGCCAGCAGCAGCAGGACCAACCAGCACCAGAGCACCGCACGGTGCTGGCGCCACATCAGCCAGGCCAGGCCGTGCGGGCCCCGCCCGGTCGGACGGGCGGGAGCGGGGGCGGTGGGGCGGTCGTCCAGGGCGGCGGTCATCCGGCCACCTCCACGGTCCGGGTCGGGCGTGCCTCGGCGGTCAGCAGGGCGGGTACCTCGGGCGTCCGCAGGTGGGCCAGCACCAGCTCCTCCAGGGTGGGTTCGCTCGTTTCCCAGCGGTCGTCCAGCGGGCCGGTGGGGCGCAGCAGCGCGGTGACCTGGCGCCCGCTGGTGCGGGACTCGACCACCTGATGCACCGCCAGAGTGGCGGCGGCGCTCTGCGGACCGATCACCAGCCGGTGCGCGGCCAGCAGTTCCTCGATGTCCCCGGCCAGCCGGACCCGGCCACCGGCCAGCAGCACCAAGTAGTCGCAGACCTCGCGCAGTTCGGCGATCACGTGGGAGGACAGCAGGACGGTCAGCCCGCGCTCGGCGGCTTCGGCCAGCAGCAGTCCCATCAGCTGATGGCGGGCCAGCGGGTCGAGGTCGGCCATCGGCTCGTCCAGGATCAGCAGGTCGGGGCGCTTGCCCAGGGCCAGGGCCAGCGCGACCCGGGTCCGCTGCCCGCCGGAGAGCGAGCCGGCCCGGGCGGAGAGCGGGAAGCCGCCGTCCGCCAGCACGTTCCGGGCCCGTTCCTCGTCCCAGCCCGGGTTGAGTTCCCGGCCCAGGCGCAGCAGGTCCGCCACCGTGAAGGTGGCGTAGAGCGGCTTCTCCTGGGCAACGAAGGCCGTCGTGACGCTGCCGCCGTCGCTCGGCACCCGCCCGGCCACCTCGATCCGCCCCTCGGTGGCGCTCAGCAGTCCGGCGGCCAGCGCCAGCAGGGTGCTCTTGCCGGCGCCGTTCGGGCCGACCAGTGCGCAGATCCGGCCGGCCGGCAGCCGGAATCCGCAGTCCCGCAGCGCCCAGCCGCGCCGGTAGTGCTTGCCGAGGCCGTACGCGGCCACGGCAGGGTGTTGCTCGGTCATCGGTTCCCCTCGATGTGCTCGGTCACGTCCCCGCCGAACTCCCGCTCGACCACGGAGGCGACCAGTGCGGCCACGTCCTCCCGGCTCAGCCCCGCGCGGTGCGCCCTGGCCGTCCAGTCGGCCAGCTCGGCCCGCAGCGGCGAGTCGGAGCCGGCCTCGTCGCGGGCCAGTGAGCGCAACACGAAGGTCCCCAGCCCCGGGCGGGGGGAGACCAGCCCCTCCCTCTCCAGCTCGCGGTAGGCCTTCAACACGGTGTTCGGGTTGATCGCGGTGGCGGCCACCACCTCTTTGGCGGTCGGCAGCTTGTCCCCTGGCGCCAGCAGACCCAGGCGCAGCGCGTTCTTGGTCTGCTGGACGATCTGGAGATAGGTGGCCACGCCGCTGTTCCGGTCGATCCGGTACTCCACGCTTCCACCACCATTCCACTAATGCATTAGTGGAATGGTGGTGGAAGGATGACGTGCCGTCAAGCCCGAGGCGGGGCCGCAGGGGAGCAACGGGCACCGCGATCGACGTGCTCACGCCCGAGGGAAAGCCCTGACCGGTCACCGGCTCTCCGACCTGCGGCCACGTCGGCTGCTGCGAAAGCCCGCCCAGGCGGCCCGCCCGGCAAGGGCCAGCCGTGGGGCCGGGGATCACCGGGTGCCTGTTTCGAGCTGCTGCCGGTCCGATCGGGACCGGGGTCAGCGAGCGGCCGTGGATGTCGTGCTGCTTGACCTCTGAACGCATCGCCTACGGCCGAGTCCGACAAGTGACCCGAGGTGCGCGCGACCGCCGTGGACCGTCGCCGTCTTCCGTCCGCCGGCGTCCTGGGGGTGCGGCCAGGGGCCCGGGTTCAACAACGGCGTCGGCAACCAGTCCGGCCGGCCCTGCCAGCGCACGGCAGCGACGGGGCGGAGCTGGTCGGTTCGCCGGACCACCCGGCCAGGCCGACGCGGCAAGCCCGCGCTCCCGGCTCCTGACACGCGATCACGAACCACCTTCGATGCGTTGCAGAGCGTCGATGTCGAAAGGGCCGATACCGAGCATCTGGTGGACATGCCACTCGATGATCTCGATCGTTGCCCGGCCATCGCGTACGAGGGGATCGCTCTGCGCGACGGCTTCCGCATCCGAACGGGAGCGTGCACGCACCACGTACAGCCCCGTCGCGCCATCCGAGCTGGGCCCCGAGATCAGCACGCTACCCCGTTCGTGCTGGCCACGCATCCAGGCCAGATGCTCCTCGAGCGTTCGCCGCGACTCCATCGCCGGGCGCTCGCCGCGCCTGATCACCAGGTACCAGATCACGATCGCACCACCGTCCAGGGTCTGCCGCTGGACCGCACTTCATCAGAACTTCCCTCTCGTCCGGCAGAACGACTCGCCGACGGACCTTGATGGCGTCCCTTGGATCATCACCTTCGACCACTTCGTGCGCGAGGTCTTCACGGAGCAGGGATGGGAGGCCCCGGTCACCGAAGAGCACGAGCCCTGGGCGGCCTCCAGAGAGTTGTTCTTCGTGCCAGGCCCAGCGCGGTGGTGGGCTCGGCCCGCTCGTGCTGCCGCGCGGTCGAGAGGCCGTCCGGTCAGTGTTCCGGCCCGGGCCGGAGGTCCAGGGGAGGGTTGGCGCCGTCCTTGAATTCCACGGTGGTGAACTCCAGGTCGGTGGTGCCGATGTTCTCCAGATCGTGCAGGAGGTAGTGGCCGGGGCCGAAGGTGTAGTGGCGGGTTTCGCCCGGGGTGTAGTCCACGATGCGGGTGGTGCCGTCACAGGTGTGCTGGAGGCTGCGGCCAGAGGTGTGGGCTGTCCAGAAGTAGTCCAGGACGTGGCGGTGGGCCGCCACCCGCTCGCCGGGGGCGAGCCGGATGCTCCACACCCGCACCCGGGCGGTCTCGCTGAGCAGCTGCCGGCCGACCTGGCCGTTGTCCGCGTTGCGCTCGAACTCCTCGCGCAGCGCGGGCGTCCAGCCCTGGAATCCGTCGGCGATCAGGGTGCCGGCGAGTGGGAGGTCGGACATGTCATCGGTGTTCATCGGGAGTGGTTGCCTTCCGGGTGAGGGGGAGCGGTCCATCCGGTGGGAAGGGATTGCGGGCGTCCGGGCCGAGCGGCGGGTGGTGCGCGGCCGGACCACCTCCGCCGTGATGGCGCCGGGGGCCGGGACGAGGCGGTCGGTGAGCGCGGTGGGGTGGCGGGTGGCCGTCGGGGTGCTGCCCGGCCCGGTGTCGGCGGCGACTCGGGCCGGGCGTGGTGCCGATGGCGGGGGCTGCCAGGGCGTGGGTGGACGGGCGGGGGTCAGCCGTTGATGCCGAGCTGGCTCATCAGGGTCTGGTTGTCCTCGATGTGCCAGTCCTCGATGATCTTGTCGGTGCCGACGTGCTGGATGTCGATGGCGTTGAAGTCGACGCTCTGGCCCTTGCCCTGGACGCCGTTGAAGGTGCCGGTGAAGTGGCCGCGGAAGACCAGCCGGGCGGTGATCTTGTCGCCGGTGACCAGCAGGTCGGACAGTTCGCAGGTCAGGTCGGGCACGGCGGTACGGAAGTTCTTCGAGGCGAAGACCGGGCCGGCGGGGCCCTGCGGGCGCCCGGCCGGCAGGGTGTTGTCCTTGAACTGCGGGCTGATCGCGGCGTCCAGGTACTTCTGCTGGCCGGTGTTCCAGAAGGTGTACAGCTGCTGGGCCAGGTGGACCTCCTGGGCTGCGCGCTTGGCGCCGATCGAGTGGTCCACGGTGATCGCCGTGGGCTGGACCAGGTCGGGCGAGCGGTCGACCAGGCCCTGCGGCCAGGCCTGCGTGGCCGGGTGGTGGCCGTTGTCGTGGGCGTAGGCGACTGCGGCGGTGCCGCCCGCCAGGCTCGCCACCGCCGCGGCGACGGCGGCGGTACGGATAAGGGTGCGGTAACGCATGGGAGTTGCTCCTCGAATCAGCCGGTCACGCTCGCGGTTTCGGGCGTGCCGGGGTGGCCGGCCGGTCCCTTCGACCGGCCGGGCGGAATGGATGTTGAGACGTCAGATCTGGCGCAGTGCGCCGCCGTCGACGGCCCATTCGGCGCCGGTGATCTGGCCGGCGAGGGGGGAGAGCAGGTAGACGATGACCCGGGCGACGTCCTGCGGCTCGCCGAGCCGGGCACTGGGCAGTCGCCGCACCTCGCGCACGAAGTGGTCGATCGCCGCTTCCGGTGCGAGGCCGTACTGTTCGCCGAGCTGCTCGGCGAACCCGCCGGGGGCGTCCCACAGACGGGTGCGGGTCGGGCCGGGGGCGACCACGTTGGAACGCACTCCGCGCGGGCCGAACTCGCCCGCCAGGGTCTTGTTCAGCGACAGCAGGGCCGTCTTGGCGGCGGCGTAGTCCACCAGGGGCACGTCGGGCAGCCGGGCGGCCTCGCTGGTCACGTGGACCAGCGAGCCGCCGTGCTCCAGCAGGGCCGGCAGTGCGGCGCGGGTCATCCGGACGACCGAGTGGAAGTTGAGGTCGAACGCCGTCTGCCACTGCTCGTCGCTCACCTCCAGGAAGCCGGTGCGCGAGGTCAGGCCGCCGACGTTGTTGACCAGGCCGTCCAGGCGCCCGTGCCGGGCCAGGACCCCGGCCACCACCCGTGCGGGCGCCTGCGGATCGGTCATATCGGCCGCGACGGCGCTCACTCGCGGCCCGAGGTCCTCGATGCCCTCGGTACTGCGGGCCGTGCCGACCACGGATGCACCCTCGGCGGCGAGGATGCGCACGGTGGCCGCGCCGATGCCCGCCGAGGCACCCGTGACCAGGAAGACCTTGCCGTCCAGGTGGAGATCCATCAGCTGCTCCTTCTCGTCGGTCGGGTCGAACGCGTCGGCGGGTGTTCAGGCGAGGCGGCCGCCGCCGTCGACGTGCAGCACGGTGCCGGTCACGTAGGGGTTGTCGATGGCGTAGAGCACGGCCTTGACCAGGTCCTGCGGGCTGCCCACCCGGCGGGCCGGGTTGCGCTCGGCCACCCCGCGCAGGAACGCCTCCTTGTCGGCGCCCAGGCCGTCCCAGGAGCCGGTGTCGACGATGCCCGGGGAGACGGCGTTCACCCGGACCGGCGCGATCTCCACCGCCAGCGCCTGGACCAGGAAGGCCAGCGCACCGTTGGTGGTGGCCATCACGGTGCGCGCGGGCGCCGGACGCCAGGCGGCCACCCCGGAGAAGAAGGTGAACGAGCCGCGCTCGGACACCTGCCCGGCCAGGTGCTTGGCCAGCAGCAGCGGACCGATCACCTTGGCCGAGAACGCCCGCTGCACATCCGCCAGTTCGAGATCCTTCAGCGGGCCGTTGGCCGGCACCGCGGCGGTGGAGACCAGGTGATCGAACCGGCCCACCCGCCCGGCGAACTCGGCGATCGACCGCTCGTCGGTCAAGTCGAGCGCGAGCACCTCGCACGGCCCGGACAGCTCACCGGCCGTCCACTCCAGCTTGCGCGGATCCGGACCGGCCAGCACGAGCGTGGCGCCGGCCGCCGAAGCGGCCTTGGCGAGCTCGCGCCCGGTGCGCGAACCCGCACCCACCACGACGAGCCGCTGCCCCTGGAGAAGCGTGCCATCGGACATGGAAGAACTCCTTCGAGTCATTGGGGATCGGCCGTCGCTGTTCCCCGCGGCGGCCACACCACGACCCTCCCCCAACCCCCCGCAATGAGTCCAAGGCTTGTTTTCTACCCCAGCGATAAAATCTGCTCATGGCAATCCGGCCCGCCAGCTCGAATACCTGGTCGCCGTGGCCGACAGCGGCGCCGGCGCGGCACGAGCCGGCCGGGCGCGGCGAGCAGCACCGCGAGGATCCGCCACTCGATGGGAGTCAGCCGGACCGGACCGCCGACCGAATGGCCGAACCTGTGTTCCGCGCGGCTCGACGGGTCCCCGCACGGTGGCCTCATGATGGTGGGGTGCGACACCCCGGCGCACGGCGCAGCGCCTTCCCCCGGCTCGGCCGCACCGCACTGACCAGGGAAGTGTGCTGGTTCGTCGTGATCGGCATCGCCTCCACGCTCGCCCAGGCCCTGCTGTACTGGGTTCTGCGCCACTGGTCACCGCCCGTCCTGGCCAATTTCGCCGCCCTTCTCGTCGTCACCGTCCTCAACACGGAGGCCAACCGCCGGCTGACCTTCCGCGGGACCGCGGTCCGGGTCCTGCAAGCGCATCTGGTCGCGGGTGGCCTGTTCGTCCTGGCCTACCTGGTCACCTCCGGCGCCGTCCTGCTCTTCCGCCACTACCGGCCCACCGCCTCACCAGCGGCCGAGACCCTGGTACTCGCACCGAGCTTCGCCCTGGTGACCGTCGTGCGCTTCACCGTCCTGCGGATGATCGTCTTCAGACGCCGCCACCGATGACCCCCTTGCGCCCGATGCGGCCGACACGCCTGCCCTCACGCATCGTCCCGCCGCCGGTCTCCACCGCCACTGCGGCCGGCCAGCCGGTCTAGGAGTCGATCGCCACGCTTGTCGCGCGCCAACAGGCCGACGGCTGAGCGGGACACTCATGGACCGCGTCGTGGGCGGTACCCCACGTGCGAGTGGCAGCGTCAGGGTCTGCCCCGCTCGGCGATGGATCGGGTGACGGCGGCGAGGTGGTGGGAGGTCTCCCAGGCGCGCCGCTGGCTGGGGCCGCCGGGACCGTCCGCGAGACCAACGGCTCGGATGCGGATTTCACCGTCTCCCCAGGACAGGTCGCTGTGACTGTCGCGCCAGACGTCGGCCTGGGTGAGTTGGCGGCACAACCGGAGGGTGTCGACGCCCGCCGTGCCGACGGCTCGCACGACGTGCCAGTGGCGGCCGCTGGTGTAGCGCAGGCTGGCCGGCGCGACTCGCACGCGGGCCGGGGCCGGCGGGTCGGGGTGGGTGACGCCGTGGTCGCCGAAGTCGGGCGGCGGGCCCGCGGCCCGTCGGGCAACGTGCTCCCACAGGTCCAGGTCGTGGCGGCGCAGCGCGGTGAGGACGTGGGGTGTGACGCGGCGCAGTGTCGGGGGGAACGCCCCGCCGGCGAGGGTGACGTGACGCCAGGGCAGTGTGCGTGCCCAGGTCAGGACCTCGAGTGCTCGTGGGGCGAAGGCGATGGCCGTGTCGGTGTCGGGGAGGTAGCCGGCGTCGAGGAGAAGGTCGGTGTCCTGCGGCGTGAGCGCGACGGCTTCAAGGGCGCCGAGCACGTCTTCGGTCAGTGCCCGGGGGCCGTCGGGCAGGTGGTACAGGTCGATGCGCAGGCAACCTCCTGCGCCATGTGCGAGCTGGGTCTGGCGGGTCTCGTCGAGGGAACCGGCCGGGTCGGTGGTACGGAAGGCGGGGATGAGCGTGTGGAGCCAGTCCTTGAAGGCGTCGCTGAGCCACAGCATGGCGTGGCCGCGGAAGCCGGTCCCCACGGCGCCGTGCTGCCAGAGTTGCCCGCAGTCGACGGTCACGGTGAGGTTGGCGGGCAGGTGCTCGCCGGCGTGTCTGGCGAAGGTCCGCACGACGTCGGCCAGGCGCTGGTCGGGGTGGACTTCGAGGAGCGGGCGGATGTGTGCTTGCACGTCGGCGCTGGTGTTGCGCAGGGCGATGAACTCGCCCGCTTTGCCGCGCAGGATCGGTACGTACTCCATCGGCATCCCCCTGCTGACGGTCGTGCGTGCGCTACCCGGGGTTGCTGTCGCCTCGTCAGTGTGCGGCGCTCGCCCCCGTCGCACCAGAGCGCGCACACGGCGCAGCAGGGCCTGCGCTCACCACCAAAGTCCACCAGAGCGCCCGGGAGCAGGTGCCCGGCGCCGGGGCAGGCGCAGATGACGTCCTGTCCGATTCGTCTGGGGACAGCTCTTGCCCCGAAGGCCCGCAGCGAGCTGGCACGCAGCTGGTGGGCGGGCCCGGCATCGGCTTTTCGGTGGCGGTCTCCCGTGCTACTCCCCACCGAACCCTGCCCTTGTCGATCACCTCGTCTGCCCTTCTCGGAGACCACGGTCGGTGACCCTCCGGGCCATCAGACCCTTGACCTGGCCGCCCTCGCTCTGGACCCCACCGGCCGCGGACGCCCGCGCTGGAGCAGCAAGCGGAAGGCTGCGTCCAATGCCTTCGACACGGCCTTCCACGGGCGCCCTACCGCCGGTCGGGTGTAGGCCGATCAGCCCACACCCGACCGTCTGCACCAATCGAGTGAGGTACACCTAGGTCGCGATGGACCCGAGGTACATCCTCTCGATCTTGGTTGTCACGGTTCTACGAGGAGACCGCGGGAAGGCTGCTGCGCTCCGTCTCCAGCAGGGCGCTGATGTGACGGTGCAGACCCTGCACGCTTTCGGCGCTGGCTTCGGCGACGATGGCGCGCTGAGCCGGGGTGAACGGGGAGTCGGGGCTGTAGAGAGTGCGGCGGGTGAAGCTGGTGGCGCCCTCACCGTCCTCGGTGAGCAGGTACTGCAGGCCCGCGCCGAGACGGTCGTCGATGAGGAGGGAGGACCTGGCGTACTCCTGGTCGACCACACGCCAGTAGAGGTGCTGTTCGCTGCCGTCCTCAAGGACGCCGTACTCGTAGATCACATCGTCGACGCGGTAGGGGCGCTCGGTGACGCCGCCGACGCCGTGGCTGGCGACGTGCCACTCGGGCCAGAAGCGGGCCTGCGTGACGAGATCGAAGACGAACCTGGCAGGGGCGTCGAAGGTGACCGCGTTGCTGTCGCCCACAGTCCAGTCGTTGAACTCGGTACTCATGTCGGAACCTCCTCGGACGAGCTTGTGCTCTCAAAATGAGAGTACACACGATATGGAGGTACACGCAAAGTGTGTATATTCATTCGCGGGACGGAAGGGGTACGGCAGCGATGGGTGACGAACGACGGCCGGGACATCAGGTGTCGGTCCAGGAGGTGCTCGCACGTGCGGGTGACGTGCGGGAGGCCTTCGACACCATTGCCAACACCTGGTCGCTGCTCATCCTGATCGCGCTGAAGGACGGCACGCTGCGCTACAACGAACTCAAGCGCACCGTGGGTGGAGTCAGCGAGCGCAGGCTGTCGCAGACGCTGAAGGCGCTCGAGCGTGACGGGGTGGTGGACCGGAAGCTGGTGCGTTCCATCCCGTCTCACGTCGAGTACAGCCTTACCCCGACGGGCGAGGTGGTCGTCGACTCTCTCAGTGAGCTGCTGTCCACGATCATCGAATTCTCGCCACAGGTCGCAGCCGCACGGCACCGTTACGACGAGAAGCAAGCCCAAACCCAGGAAAGCCCGGAGCGGTAAGCCCCAGTCGTGTGCCGTTCGGATACTCATCGGTGCTGCTAGGAGTGGGTCTGGCGCGCCGTCACGGACTGCTGGAACCCTGTCCAGGTGATCGTCTCACTGGTGTATCAGGTGGCGCGGAAACTGCTGTCGGTTCCGGCGATGCTGCTGCGCCGGGACGCGGCCAAAGACGCCGAACTCCTGGTGCTACGGCATGAGAACGCGGTGCTGCGCAGGCAACTCACCGCGCCGGTGCGGTACGAGCCGGCGGACCGGCTGTGGTTCGCGGCGCTGTCCTCGCTGATCCCCCGGCGCCGGCGGGCGAAGGTGTTTCCGGTGACGCCCGGGACTCTGCTCGCGTGGCACCGCAGGCTGGTCACCCGGAAGTGGGACTACACCAAGCGGCGGGGCAGGCTCGGCAGGCCGCCGACCGCGAGCGCGCTGAAGAGGCTGGTGCTGCGGCTGGCCAAGGAAGATCCGCGCTGGGGCTGCCGTCGGATCCAAGGCGAACTGGTCTGCCTCGGGCATCCAATCGGCACGACGACGGTCTGGGAGATCCTGACGGCGGCAGGCATCGATCCGGCCCCGCGCCGCGGTGGGCCGACGTGGCGCGAGTTCCTGACCGCGCAGGCCGAGGGTGTCGTCGCCTGCGACTTCGTGCACACCGAGCAGCCAGCCCGCCGGGCTCCGCCTCGCCAACACGGCCACCGGTCTGTGTGCCGGCCCCGAAGCGGCCGGACGACGCCGACTACGACGCTCCGCACACGGCTAGCGCGGTTCGCGCCAGCCCGCGCAGCCAGGCGTGGGCGTGGTCGGTGTCGTAGCGCTGATGCCACGACAGGTATATCGGTGCCGACGGCAGTTCGAGAGGGAGGGGGAGCAAGACCAGGCCGAGGTCGGCGACCGCGGACCGCGTGGTCGCTTCGGGGACGCTGATCAGGAGATCGGAGCCGCGTACGAACTTCAGCGCGGCCGCTTCCGTGGGAACGGTCGCCACCACGCGGCGTGTGAGGCCGAGCCGTGCGAGGGCGTCGTCGAGGGCGTTACTGAGGCTTCCACGTCGCGAGACGGTGACGTGCTCAGCGGCGGCGTACCGCTCTGCGGTGATAGTCCTAACACGGGTGAGGGGGTGCCCCTGCCTCACGACGATGACGAGGCGGGTCTCGCCCACGCTCTCGGCACGGATGTCCGGTGCACTCGGACGGTTGGCGTTCGCCTCCAGGTCGACCTCGCCGCGCCGCAACTCGGGGGTGTCGACGCTCGATTCCGCAACAAAGCGCAACCGCACGCCCGGTGCCTGTTCGCGCACGGCCGCGAGCAGTGCGGGGCCACTCAAGGCGACCAGGGAATCGTGCCAGCGGAGTGTGAAAGTGCGCTCCACCGTTGCCAGATCGAGTTCACGGCTCGGTGCCAGCACCCCCTGGACCTGGTGCAGCAGCTCGTGCACCTGTTCCCGCACCGCGATCGCATACGGCGTCGGGGTCATCGTGCGACCGGTGCGCACCAGGATCTGATCCCCGGTCGTGCGCCGGATGCGGCCCAGACTCCGGCTCATCGCGGGGGCGGTGACATGCAGACGCGCGGCCGCCCCGGCCACACTGCCCTCCTCCAGCAGCGCGTCGAGCACGGCGAGCAGATTCAAATCCAATTGCATGTGAGTAACCCTAGCCGTGCTTGACATGCATTTGAAGTTAATTAGGGGGCTGTCTACCGTTGAGGCGAAAGCGCAAGAAGTAACGCGCAGTTCGGCCCTCGACCGGCCTCAGCACCCCACCTCAGACGGGAGTACCACCATGTCCGAAACGCTTCAGACCACTGACGTCGCCGCCTTGGACGCCGATGTGCTCGCCCAGACCGCGATCGCCGTGCGTGAGGCGGGTTCGGCGCTGCGCGAGCGGTTCGGCGAGGTGGTCCGCTACCAGACCCGCGAGGAGCTGATGCGCGCGCTGGCCGCCAACGACGACACAGCCCTCGCCATCCTGCGCCCCCGACTCACGAGCCTGCGCCCGGACGCCGGCTGGGTGGAGGACGAACTCGACGGCGGGGCGCTGCCATCCGGCGAGTGGTGGGTCGTGGATCCGGCCGAAGGCAACGTCAACCACCTGCACGCCCTGCCCGAATGGGCGGTGACCGCCACCCTCGTACGCGACAACCAGCCGGTGCTCACCGCGGTCCACCTGCCGCTGACCGGCCAGACCTACACCGCGCTCACCGGCGCGGGCGCCCACCTCGACGGCCGACCGCTGCACGTCTCCCAGACCGCGGACCTCGGCCTGAGCATCGTGGCCACCAGCCAGGCCCGGCCCGACGAGGACGAGAACGTCGTCCGGCGCGTCGGCTCCTCGATCACCGCGATGCTCCTCGACGCACTCGTCGTCCGCGTCGCCGTGCCCGCGACCCTGCACCTGCTGAACGTGGCTGCCGGCCGGATCGACGCCTTCTGGCAGTCCGCCGGCGCCCGCGCGGACCTGCTTCCCGGCACGCTCCTCGTCACCGAGGCCGGCGGACGGATCTCCGACGCCCAGGGCCGCCCCTGGACCCCGCAGAGCGAAAGCTTCCTGGCCGCCGCACCCGGCGTCCACACCCAGGCCGTCGCCACCCTCTCCCGCTGACCGCCCACCACAACCGCACCCACAAGAGGACCACATCACCATGACCACGATCGCAGTACTCGGAAACGGCCGCGTCGGCGGCAACCTGGCAGCCGCCCTCACCCGCGCAGGACACGAGGTGACCGTCGCGGACCGCACGCCGGGCGCCGCCGCCGACGCCGCCCGCACAGCCCGGATCGTCATCAACGCCACCCCGGGCGCCGGCTCGCTGGACCGGCTCGCCGCCCTGCGCGACGAACTGCGCGGCAAGATCCTCGTCGACGTCTCCAACGCCACCCTCGACGGACCGGACGGACTGCCCGCCGACCTGCTCCACCCCGGCTCAAGCCTCGCCGAACAACTCCAGGAAGCACTCCCCGAAACCCGCGTCGTCAAGACACTCAACACCATGCTCTTCCCGGTGATGACCGCACCGGCCACGCTCACCCAGACACCGACCGCGTTCCTCTCCGGCGAGGACCCCCAGGCCAAGCAGACCGTCCGCGAACTGCTCACCGACCTCGGCTGGCACAAGGACTGGATCACCGACCTCGGCGGGATCCAGACCGCCCGCGCCACAGAGGCCGCGATCCTCTTCGTCCCGCACGTCATCCGGTCCAGCGGATTCACACCCTTCGCGATCTCAATCGCCCGCTGATCCGCACGTAGTACACCGCCGCCGGCCGGCCCACATCCAGAACAGCTACGACAGCGCAGCCAGGGCCGGCGATCCAGCGCCGGACGGCGACCCGTGGCCGTCGGCAGGGGCCGCACGCTCGCCGATCCAAGTGCGCGTGCGCGTGGAGCGCGGGCCCGGCCGTGACCGGGGTCGCGCAGCGCCGGACGGCATCACGCTGCCGCTGCTCCACTCCTGCGACTTGGAGAGATTGGAACAGTCATTCCAATCCGCGTCGTTTCGCCAGCTCCAGGAAGGTCCTCATCATGTCCCTCGACCCTCAGATCGATGCCCTGCTAGAGAAGTTGACCGAAGGAGGCGAACCGGCACCGGAGAGTCGAACGGTCGCGGAGAACCGCGACCTCGTGAGCAGCTTCTCCACCCTCGCGGGCGACGTCGAGCCCGTCGGCAGCGTGCACGACGCAGTGGCCGCCGCCGAAGGCCTCGAGGTCCCCATCCGCATCTACGCCCCCGCCACCCTCCCGCGCTCCGGGCCTCGGCCCGTGACGGTCTTCTTCCACGGCGGCGGATGGGTCCTCGGAGACCTGGACAGCCAGGACCACATCGCCCGCATCATGGCCAACCGCTCCGGCACGATCGTGGTCTCCGTCGACTACCGGCTCGCGCCCGAACACCGCTTCCCGGCAGGGATCGAAGACGCCTACGCCGCCCTGACATGGGTCGCGGCCAACGCCGGGAGTTTCGGCGGCGACGGGCAGAGCATCGCGGTGTTCGGCGAGAGCGCCGGCGGCAACCTCGCAGCGGCCCTCGTGCAGGAAGCGCAGCGGCGCGGGGGACCTCGAATCGCACTGCAGGTACTGGCGTACCCGGCGGTCGACCGGTTCGACGACAGCCCCTCCATGTACGAGAACATGACCGGACCATTGCTGAGCCGCAGCTGGCTCGAATGGTTCTGGGGCCTTTACCTCAACACGCCCGACGAAGGCGCCGACCTGCGCGTCTCGCCGGCGCGCTCCGACCAGCTGGCCGGGCTTCCTCCCGCCGTCATCGTCACCGCCGAACACGATCCGCTAAGGGACCAGGGTGACCGGTACGCGCAGAAGCTCGCCGAAGCCGACGTGCCGGTCACGCACCTCCCGATCAAGGGTGCCACCCACGCTTTCCTCTCGTTCACCGGGTCGGTGCAGCTCTCACGGGACGTCTTGAATCAGCTCGGAGATGCCGTGGCCACGGCGTTCAACGACTGACCCGCCCACCGTTGTGACGATCACCAGCAGCGGCTGAGTGAGCTACGACGGCGTGCCTTTGCGGGGCACACCGGGGAGATCGAGCTGTTCCGGTCGATGCTGGGCGCAGGCGGCGTGCTCTTTCTTCACGGTCCCGGCGGCATCGGCAAGAGCGCGTTGTTGGATGTTCTGGCCGATGTCGCGGTGGCTGCGGGCGCCGATCCGATGACGGTCGATGGCCGTCACGTGCCGCCGGTCCGGAGTTCCCTTGAGGCGCATTCCATCGGCGGCCGGGCGGTGCTGCTCCTGGACACTTACGAGCTGCTCGCCCCGATCGACGACTGGGTACGGGACGAGTTCCTGCCCGCGCTGCCCGCCGACGCGGTCGTGGTCATCGCGGCACGACGACCGCCCTCGTCGCCGTGGCTGGCCGATCCCGCCTGGCGCGAGCTGATCCGGGTCGTCGCGCTGCGCAACCTCGCGCCGCGCGACGGCCGCGCCTGCCTGGCGGGGCGGGATCGCCCCCGGCTCGCTGCCCGGCTTCATCGGCATGCAGCTGATCGGCGGCGCGGTCGGCCTGCTCCTGGTCGCGCTGATCTTCGACCAGCGCCGCCGGGCCGCCGCCGCGAAGTAGCCGCCGACCGCCGCAACAGCCCCGCCTGGCTTCATCGAGGGGACGCGGCGGACGGCACGACCGCCGCGCCGGACCCACCAGGCCGCTGCACCTGCGGTCAGCAGTACGGCGCTGGTGATCGCCCACCAGTTGCCGAGCCAGACGGCGAGCGCACCCGACGCCGCGGCGACGATCAGCGCCGGCCCCGCACAGCAGAGCAGGGCCGCGGCCACCACCGCCACGAACAGGCCGAGGCCGCCGGGGCCATCGGTGTCGGCGTACCGAGAAGAGTGCTCAGGCGCGTACAGACGAACGTGCTCAGTCGTGGGACCGGGACGACAACCCTGCGGCCGTGGGGGTGTCCGCGAGCGTCCATGACTCGCCGGCGGTCTGAACCCGGAGCACGCGGGCGTAGGCTCTCAGAAATGCGGATAGGCGAGCTGTCCAAGCGCACGGACGTGAGTCCGCGCTCACTGCGGTACTACGAAGAGCAGGGCCTGCTGACCAGCTCACGCTCCGACGCCGGGCAGCGTCACTATTCCGATGCTGCGGTCCAGCGCGTATCGCTCATCCGACAGCTGTTCGACGCGGGTATGTCCAGCCGGGTGATCGCGACTGTGCTGCCGTGTGTGGACATCCCCGGTGACCTGGGCGTCGCCGAGGAGACGTTCACGGCGATGATGCGCGAGCGCGACCGGATCGACGCCGACATCGCGCACCTGATCGAGACCCGGGATGCACTCGACGTGCTGATCAGGGCCAACAGCCGGCACCGGGCGGAGCTGTCCACGGCCCCGGAACCGGTGGCACAGTCGGCCTGATGCTGTGATCTGCATCTCAGCCGCTTGCCCCTTACATCAATGTCAGAGGTGAGGATGGCGACAGCGCCCGGAACCACCGGGGTCGGTCACACGAGAGGCAGCAGACAATGGGGCAGGCGTGGGGTTTCGGCAGGTATGGCGGGCCCGAGGCGCAGGAGTCCTTCGATCGTCCCGATCCCGTCCCCGGTCGCGGCGAGGTGCTGATCCGGGTCACCGTGGCCGGCGTGAATCCCCTCGACCACCTTCTGCGCTCGGGTCTGGTCGACGGGCTCGACGGCGGGCGTCCGTTTCCCCGCGTGCTGGGCATGGAGGCAGCCGGAATCGTTCTCGCCCGGGGCGAGGATGTCGAAGGGCTCGAGGTGGGTGACGCGGTCTTCGGCTTCGCACTCACCGGTGGCGGCACCTACGCCGAGACGACGGTGCTGTCCGCGCCGAACACCGCGCGTATCCCGGAGGGTCTGTCCGCGACCGTGGCGGCAACGCTGCCAGTGGCCGGGACGACCGCGGTGGACGTGCTCGACCAGCTCGACCTCCCAGCCGGTGCCACGGTCCTGGTCAACGGGGTCGGGGGCGGGGTCGGCCTCACCGTCGCCCGGCTGGCCATTGGGCGCGAGCTGCGTGTGATCGGCACCGGGAGTACCGCCAAACGCGAGCACGCCGAGGCCATCGGGGTGCGGTTCATCGACTACGCCGCCGAGGACGTCGCCGCCGCGGCACGCGAGCTGGTCCCGGACGGCTTCGACGGGATCGTCGACCTGGTCGGAGGCACCTCGCTGCGGACGGTCGCTCCACTGGCCCGGGATCCC
The DNA here is from genome assembly GCF_044547075.1 of Kitasatospora sp. NPDC052896. Classification (NCBI taxonomy): domain Bacteria; kingdom Bacillati; phylum Actinomycetota; class Actinomycetes; order Kitasatosporales; family Streptomycetaceae; genus Kitasatospora; species Kitasatospora sp. NPDC052896. The sequence continues at coordinate 657 of NZ_JBITZU010000034.1, read as the reverse complement.
CGCAACGTCATCGCTGTGGGTGACATGTCTGTGTCCGATCTCGGTGGGCGTTTCGTCGAGCGTCGCGTCGACCGCGACAACCTGGAGCGGTCGGCCCGGCTGGCCCTCGACGGAGTCCTCGCACCCGTGATCACCGCGATCCATCCACTCTCCGACGCCCCGGCCGCCCTCGCCACCGTCGAGAACGGTCACACCTCGGGCAAGGTTGTCATCAAGGTGGCATGAGAAGTGCCCGGCCGCCCGACGCCGTCGACGGTCCATTGCGGACTGACGAGAACCCGTGGTCAGCGCATCATCAACTGAGCACGTTCACCTGTACGGGGTTGAGCACGTTCAGGCGTACGCCGATAATCGGTGCCGTGGTGCCGTGGTGCCGTGGTGCCGTGGTGCCGTGGTGCCGGGAGTGCGCGGGCGGGGGCATGGCGAGCCGTGCCTATCCGGCGGTGGCGGTCAGCAGCGGGCCGAAGATCTCGGCACAGGTGTGGTTCTGGATCACTTTCCATGCCAGAGCCACGGAGTGTCACCGGAACCGCGATCATGAACAGTCGTGTCTGACGATCTCCTCCAAGACCTCTGGCTCCACCACACCGCCGATGTCGCGGTCAACACCCTGACCATCCACGCCGACCGCGTGACCGTCCACGCCGCCACGACCGG
>NZ_JBITZU010000033.1:0-68143 GCF_044547075.1 Kitasatospora sp. NPDC052896 | reverse complement strand
ATGACAGGGAAACCGTCATGTCCGGTTCGGCGGGAGGCCGCGCGGAAAAGGACCTGCCACGGGCAGGCACCTCGCCGCGCGGCCGACCCAACCTCCTGGCTCATCGCCCACCGGCGCCTGGCCCGGGACTACGAGACCAGCCCGGCCCACTCCGAGACGATGATCCGCTGGGCCATGATCGGCGTCATGGTCCGGCGGCTCACCCGGGGCCGTGCCGTGACGCGTCCCGGCCCGCGACCGCTCGTGCGGCAATCCTCGTAGACGGCCTGTCGGCTTCTCTCCGCGGCAACTGCCGTTCGCGAGCTACAAAGCCAGGAAGTTCTCAACCTCGCGCTTCAGGGCAGGGGGAACGTCGGCCAACTCCGAGGCGATCAGGCGGACATCCCGCTCGAGTGCGGGGGACTCGCTCCAGACCTCCGCACTCCTGGTGAGCACGGCGGCCAGCAGATCGCCCTCGTACATGTCGCCTTCCGCCAGTGGGTCGACCCTGAGGACCTCCACCGCCAGGGGCAGGAGATAGGCAAGACCCACGTCCTGCCTGATCAGCAACCGCATGTCCTCGACCGTCAGGCCGCCGATCGGCTTGCGACGAAGCTCGCGCACGGTCGCCATCAACCGGATTTCGCCGCCCGACGAGGCCGACCAGCGGTCACGCTCAAGCTCCTCAAGAGAGCGGTCACGGTTCACGAGTCGAGTCATCGGCCGATCGTCCCACGTCAGAGGGCGTTGAGTGAGGCTATGTCCGTTTCGTCGTTGCACGTTCGTGTGGGGTCTTCGGGAACCGGTGGCGGTTGAGGCGTCCTCGGTGGTGCGCTGGCGCGGTGAGTGAGCGCAAGGCGTATCCGAGTGACGTGTCCGACGCGCAGTGGTCGCTGATCGAGCCGATCCTGCTGGCCTGGAAGGCCGCGCATCCGTCGAGCTCGGGGCATTCCGGCAGCTACGAGTACCGGGAGATCGTGAACGCGATCTTCTACCAGAACCGGACCGGGTGTCAGTGGGCCTATCTGCCTCACGACCTGCCGCCGAGCTCTGCGACGTACTACTACTTCCAGACCTGGCGCAAGGACGGCACCGACCAGGCGATCCATGACATCCTGCGTGCCCAGGTCCGGGCCGCGGCGGGCCGCGCCGAGGATCCGTCGCTGGTGTCGATGGACACCCAGAGCAACCACGCGGCGGTGCACGTCCCGGCCGCCACGACAGGCAAGGATGCGAATAAGAAGGTTTCAGGTCGGAAGCGTGGCCTGGCCGTGGATGTCATAGGGCTGATCATCGCGGTCGTCGTGGTGGCGGCCTGCGTCCACGACAACGCCATCGGCAAGCAGCTGCTGGACAAGGTCGCGCAGGCCGGGACCGTGCAGACCGCCCTGGTCGACCAGGGCTTCAAGTCCAGCGTGGTCGATCACGGCGCCGACCTGGGCATCAAGGTGGAGATCGTCAAACGCAGCCCCGACGACGTCGGGTTCGTCCCGCAGGCTAAACGCTGGGTATCCGAGCAGGTCAACGGCATCCTGATGTTGCACCGTCGCCTGGTCCGCGGCTACGAGGCACTGCCGGCCAACGCCGAGTCCCGCGTGTACTGGGCGATAACGGCGAACATGTCCCGCAGGCTGACCAAGGAGTCGACGCCGACCTGGCGCGGAGCGTAGGAGGACCCGCCGATGTCACGCACCGCACTGGAGAGGATCGCCGACCGGGAACAGGCGATCGGCGACATCACCGAGCAGCTGTCCGCCGAGGTCAGCCAGCTCACCGCCCGCCTGGCCGAACTCGACGCGGAACGCGCCGACCTGGCGGTCGCCCGCAAAGTCATCCTGTCCCTCGGCGACGACGAGCCCACCGGCGACCGGATGCCGGGCCTGCCCGACAACCCGATCTACCAGCACATCCTCACCGCGCTCATCGACGCCGCCGCCCCGCAACGCTGCCGCGACCTGTGCCGCACCCTGGCCACCGGCACCGAGCCCACGCACATCTCCGGCATGCGCAACAAGCTCAAGCGTCTGACCAGCGCCGGCCTCGTCGTCGAGACCGAGCCCGATACCCCAGTTGGTGGACGCCCACTATCGTGGAATCTGCGCAGGACAGGACGGGCTAGGGGGAACCTTGTATTACAGCGGCTTGGGGCTCGACCGGGTTGGCGGCCGGCGTACCGACTCGGAGTGGGTCGCCGGGCTGTTGACGAGCCCCAGTACCCAGGTGATTCCCTTGTGGCGGGACCACTGTCTGGTCCGCGACGACAGGCCCATCCGGCTGCCGCTGGCCGAGGCGCGGGGCATCCTCGACGCCGCCGACGACCAGGTGTTGCTCGGCCTGGACGGAGAGGCCGCGGTGTTCGCGGCCGACGTGTCCCGCGTCGACCGGTCCAACGCCGTCGAACTGGCCACCGCGGACACGGTGCTGGAGGTGCGAGCCATGGTTCCCACCATCACGCCGGACGAGGCGGGCCTGCTCGCGTATGCCCGTGGAATCCTGCACTGGAACCGAAATCAGCGGTTCTGCGGCGCGTGCGGCGGTCCGGCCGTCCCCAGCAACGGTGGCCACCTGCGGACCTGTCAGGACTGCGGAAAGCTGCTCTTCCCGCGGATCGAACCGGCCGTGATTGTGCTGGTCGAACTACCCGGCACGCCTCGGCGCTGCCTGCTCGGCCGGCACGCGGGATCCGGTCCGGACCGCTTCAGCACGCTGGCTGGGTTCGTCGAGATCGGGGAGAGCCTCGAGGACACGGTGCGCCGCGAGGTCGCCGAAGAGGCCGGTGTCACGGTGGGGACGATCACCTATCAGGGATCCCAGTCGTGGCCGTTCCCATCCGGGATGATGATCGGGTTCCGCGCCGAGGCCGTTTCCGACCGGATCGACGTGGACAACGTGGAGGTGGTGGAGGCACGTTGGTTCACGGCGGCCGAACTTCGGTCGCGAATTACGGACTCCGCTGTCGGCGGGCCCTACCGGGTCGACTCGATCGGCAAGGTGCTCATCGACCAGTGGCTGGCCGACGTGGAGTGAGTCAGCTTGCCACACTGTTGGGGGGAATGTGACCAAAACAATGACGACCGATTCTCGCGTGTTTGCGGTTGGGGCCGCGGATCCACGGGCGGCGGCGGAATACTTCCACAATTTGCGATTGGCCTGCGAGACCGACCCGTTCGACGTTCATCATGACATTGGTGCAGACGCGGGCGGTTTTGTCCTGGTCGACGCCCGCTCCCGCGCGGCGTTCGAGGTCCCTCGGCGACGACGAGCCCACCGGCGACCGGATGCCGGGCCTGCCCGACAACCCGATCTACCAGCACATCCTCACCGCGCTCATCGACGCCGCAGCCCCGCAACGCTGCCGCGACCTGTGCCGCACCCTGGCCACCGGCACCGAGCCCACGCACATCTCCGGCATGCGCAACAAGCTCAAGCGTCTGACCAGCGCCGGCCTCGTCGTCGAGACCGAGCCCGGACTGTTCGCAATCCCCACACCCAGAACAGCCGATTGATCGCGTGACCTGCCCACACACCGTCACAACGACGAAACGGACATAGCCTCACTCAACGCCCTCTCAGATCTCAAACACGGTCTGAAAGGCGTTTGGACCAACTCGCCGCCGCCCGGCCTGCCGAGTCCGGGGAACGCCCGCGGCTGCCGGGCCGCCCCGCGGCGGTGCCGGATCCGCGCCGGGCCGAGGGGTGCCGTCGCCCTGGGGTGGTGCGACCGCCGGGGAACGTGCACGTGATCGACGCGGGTACGGCCGCGGGGCCGGGGCGGTGGAGTCGACTCAGCAGGCAGTCGCGGGAACGAGGCGGTCGAGTCCCCGCGCACTGCCCGTCGCGGCCTCGATCGAGCGCGGCAGCATGATGCTCTCGTAGGCGCGGACGGCGTCGTCGACGCTGGGTTCGGCGACCAGGGCGTGGGCGAGGTCGGCGCCGTCGAGCATGGCGAGATTGGCGCCCAGCCCGACCGGGGGCATCAGGTGCGCGGCATCGCCGAGCAGCGTGACGCCGGGAACGTGCTCCCAGGTGTGCGGGGCGGGCAGGACGAACAGGGACCGGTTGACGAAGCCGCTGTCGCTGTTCCGCAGGATGTAGCGCAGGCTCTCGTCCCAGCCGTCGAACATCCTCAGCAGGTGCGTCCGCACGGCCTGCTGGTCGCCGAGGTCGATGCCGGAAGCCACCTGCCAGTCCTCCGGCGCACGGAGCGCGATGTAGGCACGGATGTGGCCGTTGCCGTTGCGCTGGGCGACCAGGGACTTGCCGGCGCCCTTCGCCAGCATCGATCCGTTGCCGACCAGCCGGGCGAGGTCGGGATGGCGGGTGTCGCAGTGGTCGAACCCGGTCTCGACGAAGGTGACACCGGTGTAGCCGGGTACGGCGGGCGACAGGGCCGGGCGGACGCGCGACCAGGCGCCGTCGGCACCGACCACCAGGTCGAAGTCCTCGGCGGTGCCGTCACCGAAGAGCAGCCGGCAGGTGCCGTCCGCCAGCGGGGCGACGCCGGTGACGGCGCGGTCCCACCGCACCGCGCCCTCGGGAAGCGAGTCCAGGAGCAGACCGCGCAGTCGGCCTCGGTCGATCTCCGGCCGGCCGCCGTCGGCGGACGGTCCCTGATGCGCCAGGAGGGCGGCAGTGGCGAAGTCGAGCACGCGCCACTCCTCGCCTTCGGGGCGTGAGAGGGCGTGGAACCGGTCGAGGAGCCCCGCCGCCCGCAGGGCGGCCTGACCGGTGTCGGCATGCAGGTCGAGGGTGCCGCCCTGCGGGCGGGCGTCGGCGGAGGCCTCGCGTTCGAAAACGGTGACGGAGCTGCCGTGTCGCTCGAGGACACGGGCGCAGGTGAGGCCGCCGAGGCCCGCGCCGACAATCGCGATGCGGGGATCACGAGCAGAGTTCATGGGTGCCGCCTCGGAGGTGGGTGAGCTGCCGGGAGGTCCGGCCTAACCAAGAAAGCACACTCACCAAATAAGTGCAACGACTAAACTTTCATAGTCGGTGCACCATTGGGTACGATGGGCGAGTGACCGAACCGACCGGGCGCCGCGAGCGCAAGAAGGCCCAGACCCGCCGCTCCCTGGCCGACGCCGCACTCGAGCTCTTCCTCGACCGCGGTTACGACCAGGTCGGCGTCAAGGACGTCGCCGACGCCGCCGACGTCTCGGTGACCACCCTCTTCAAACACTTCTCCGGCAAGGAAGCCCTGGTCTTCGACCAGGACGACGACCTGGAAGCAGCACTCGTCGCCGCCGTGCGCGACCGCACCCTCGGCACGTCGATCCCGCAGGCCCTGCGCGAACACATCCTGCTGAAGCAGACCCAGCTCGCCGTGCATGCCACGGACCCACGGTTCGCCGACTTCACGCGCCTGGTGCAGGAGACCCCAGCGCTGCGCGACTACGCCCACCGCATGTGGACGCGCCACGAAGCGGCCCTGGCGCGAGCCATCAGCGAGGCGGTCGGCGCCCCCGAGGACGACGTCAGCTGTGCCGCCCTGGCGCATTTCGCCCTCGAGGCCCGTGGCCTCATCCTGTCGCACCCCGAGCCGAGCCGCGCCGCCGACGAGGCCTTCGCCTTGCTCGAACACGGCTGGGCTGTCTCCCACCCGGGCAGCTGACCCGGTCTGCGCGGACACCCGCCGGACCGGGCGGGGAGCGACGGGCCGCGTTCCGAGTCGTTGGCCGGTCAGTGGTGATCGCCGCCCGGTAGGTTTCTGATCATGAGCGACGACTGGCGGACGGACCGGATCGGTAGTGCCCTGCGGGGGGAGAATCCCTGCGTGTTGAGGCGGCTCGGGGCGGGGTTCGCCGTGATCGGGGATGTTCAGTTCCTTCCCGGATACTCGGTGCTCCTGGCCGATCAGCCGGAGGTGCAACGGCTGTCGGACCTGCCCCGGCCGAAGCGGCTGGCGTTCCTGGCCGACATGGAGCGGCTGGGAGAGGCGGTCGAGCGTGCCTGCCGTCGGCTGGATCCGGCTTTTCGGCGGGTGAATCTGGAGATCCTCGGCAACACCGACGGGTTCCTGCACGCGCATGTCTGGCCGCGGTACGAGTGGGAGCCCGCCGACCTCGTGGGGATGCCGGTGTGGCTGCATCCGCGTGATCGTTGGCACGACGAGCGGTTCAGGCTCGGCGCGCGGCACGACGGGCTGCGCGAAGCGATCGGCGCCGAACTGGATAGGTTGGCTCGGGAGAGCTGAGCTGACGGCCCTCCGGTTGTCCGGCGGAGCGGCGGCCCTGGTGGCGCTGGTCGCGTGCTCGACGCCGTCGGCGGGCGGCAGGGGTCGCTTTGCCGTGATGATCGGTGTATGGGTGTCTACGTGGGTTCCGTTCTACCGGGGCGTGCTGCCGAGGCGGGTCACGAGCCGGACGACGCTCCTCACCGGAAGTCCCGGGCCACGCCGTCCGCCCGCGCCCGGACGGTTGCCCGCGGTCTCCGGGGCAACCGGACGCACCCCCGCCGGAGCGAGTGGTGAGGCTGCCAGGCCGCGGCGGGGCCGCCCGGCGCGGTGCGACGAAGCGAGGCGGCGCCCCGCCGCGGGTGCCCGCCCCGCCGGCCTGGATACGCTGGCTGCCGGCCATCTACGTCGCGGCCATCCTCGCGCTGGAGCCGATCACTCCCGTGCAGTGGCCGGTGAGCTTCCTGCTCATCGCGCTGCCCGTCATCGCCGCCTACGCCCACGGTCCCGCCAGCGTCGCCGCCATCACGGTCTTCGCCGTGGTCTTCGAAGGGGTGCTGGCCGGCACCCCGTGCTGTGCGGACCGCTCCGTGGGCTATCTGTGGGAGCGCCACTACGTGGCCTCCTACGTCTCCACGGCGTTGGTCGGGGTCCTGGGCACCGTGCTGGCCGCCCACCGGACGCGCCGGGAACGCACCCTGGCCACCGTACGCTCGGTGGCCGAGACGGCGCAGCGCGTGTTGTTGCGTCCGGTACCCCACCTCCTGGGCCGCGTCAGCATCGAGACCCTGTACCTGTCGGCGGCCGCGGAGGCCCGGATCGGTGGCGACCTGTACGAGGCGGTGAGCACGGCGCACGGCGTGCGGCTGGTGATCGGCGACGTCCGGGGCAAGGGCCTGCTCGCGGTGGAGACGGCCGCGGCGATGCTGGCCGCCTTCCGCGAGGCCGCCTACGACGAGCCCGATCTGCCCGCCGTCGCCCGCCGACTGGAGCGGAGCATGAGCCGCCGGGCCGGCCAGCTCCCCAGCAGCGAGGAGCGCTTCATCACCACGGTGCTGGCCGAGATTCCCGCTGACGAGCCGGTGGTCCGCATCGTCAACTGCGGTCACCCCCCACCACTGCTGATCTGCCGGGGCCGGGTCAGCGAGCTGGACCCGTCCGATCCGTCACCGCCGCTCAACCTCGGCGTGCTCCTCGGCGGCGACTACCACGTCGACGTGCGGCCCTTCCGCGTGGGCTCCCAACTGCTGTTGTACACCGACGGCGTGACCGAGACCCGGGACCGCACGGGAGCCTTCTACCCGCTGATCCAGCGCGTCCGCGACTGGACCGCCCTGCCGCCCCAGGAGCTGCTGAACCGCCTGCACCAGGACCTGCTCGCCTACAGCGACGCCGGCCTCGACGACGACATCGCCGTCCTGATCGCGTACCAGCTCCCCGACGAGGAGCAGGGCGGAGACGGCCGAGCCGACCCGGGGTGAGCCACCACCTGTGGCGGCTCACCCCGGGGGCGTCGCCACACCGGGCTGCCGCTCGACCCGGCGGACGTGATGACATGGGGGCATGGAGTTGCGGGAGCTGCGGGCGTTCGTGGCGGTGGTGGAGGAGGGCGGACTGTCGGCGGCGGCGCGGCGGCTGCACGTGAGCCAGCCGGCGCTGTCCCAGACGGTCAGCGGGCTGGAGCGGCAGCTCGGCGTGAAGCTGCTGGTGCGCGGCAGCACCGGTGTGCGGCCCACCGAGGCCGGGACGGCGCTGCTCGGGGAGGCCCGGTCCGTGCTGGCGCGGCACGACCAGGCACTGCGGGCGATGGCCCGGTACACGGAGGCCGGGGGCGGCGCCTTACGGATCGGGATCCCGCTGGAACTGCCGTCGGGGCTGCTGGATCCGGCGCTGGCTGAGCTGGCGGAGGCCTTCCCGGACAGCCGGGTGCGGGCCCGCCACCTGTCCACCGCCGAGCAGCTGGCCGCCCTGCGGGCCGGTGAACTCGATGTGGGGCTGCTGCGGGAGCGACCGACCGGTGCGGAGTTCGACGCGCTGCTCGTGGTGCGCGAGCGGCTGGGTGTGCTGCTGGCCACGAAGCGGGCCGCCGAGCTCGTCGGGCCCGACGGGGTCGCGCTCGACGCGCTCGTCGGACTGCGGTGGGTGGGGTTTCCGCGTTCCGGCAGCCCCGCCTGGTACGACGAGCTGACCGCCGTGCTGCGCGGCCACGGAATCGATCCCGGTCCGCAGGAGCCGGAGGGGCAGGCGTTGATCGCCGAGGTGAAGCTGGCGGGGGTCGCCGCGGGTGGGGCCTTCGCGCTGGCGCCGCATCACTGGCAGCAGCCGCTGCCCGCGCACGTGACCTGGTCACCGCTGGTCGGGCACCCGCTGGTGCGGAGGACCTGGGCGGTGTGGCCGGCCGATTCCACACGGCGTGACCTGGGCCGGTTCGTCGCCGCACTGGACCGGTCGGCCCGCCGCTGACGCCGGGGGCCGGGGCCCGGACGGTGCCGCGGTGTCCCGCTGGGCGCCCCGGGCCGCTGACAGGCGGCCGGGACGTCCGACGGGCCGCGCGGGTCAGACGGCGGTACGGCCGCCGTCCACGGGCAGCAGGGCGCCCTGGACGAAGCTCGCCGCGTCGCTGACCAGGTAGCCGATCGCCTCGGCGATCTCCTGCGGCTCGGCCGGTCGGCCGGCCGGGGCCTGGGCGGCCAGGACGCTGAGGTCGTCGCCCATGCCGGCGGTGCCCTCGGTGCGCACCGGGCCGGGACGGACGGCGTTGACCCGCACCCCGCGCGGGCCGTACTCCGCGGCCCAAGCCTTGGTCAGCAGCTCCACGGCCGCCTTGCTCGACCCGTACAGGGCCATGCCCAGGGCCCCGTACGCCGCCACCATGGTGCTCACGTTGACGATCGCACCGCCGCCCCGCTCGGCCATCGCCGGCGCGAGTTCCGCCACCAGGTGGAACGGCGCCTTCACGTTGAGCGCGTAGACGGTGTCGACCTCGCTCTCGGTGGCCTTCTCGGTGGGCCCGAACGGGTAGATGCCCGCGTTGTTCACCAGGATGTCGACCCGGCCACCGCCCAGCTCCACGGCCCGGCGGGCCAGTTGCCGCACCGACTGCGCCTCGCGCAGATCGGCGGCGACGAAGTCGGCCTTGCCACCGCGGGCGCGGATGGCGGCGACCACGGAATCGCCGCGGGAGCTGTCGCGGCCGGCGACCAGTACGTGCGCTCCCCGCTGGGCCAGGAGTTCCGCGGTGGCGGCGCCGATGCCGCTGGTGGCTCCGGTCACCAGGGCCACGCGTCCGGTCAGATCAAGCGAACCCATGAGGTTGTCCTCCGTGTCGAAGAGGTGAGGATCGCGTTCGTGCGGCGGTGCCGTGTCCGCTGCCCCGCCGGCTCGTCCGCGAGCTGACATGCGGGAAAAGTGCCACATCCGCCGCGGGATTCCGTTCTCGTCATCGGCGATTCCTGGGGCCGTCATAAGTTCGGGGGAGTCCGGAACGGCTGTGCTCCTCGCGGGCGGCGCCGGCGGGCCCGTGGCCGGTCACAGGGTGCGTGCGGTCATAAGGAGAACGGATGGCCGCTCCTGGTGACTTCTACGGCCGGAGTATGACGGCCGGCTCGCACCGCGCGGGGACCTGAACCGGGGAGCCGGGCGGGCAGCGCCTACGACGGGCTGGTGCCGGGAGCCGCCACGCTCGGCCGGAAGTCCGCGACGTTCCGGCCGAGCGTGGCGGCACGCCGGCTGATCAGGAGGACGGGGAGGGCAGGGTCGCCAGCCAGTCGGTCAGGAGCCGGTTGACCTCGGTGGGGCGTTCCTGCTGGATCCAGTGCCCGCAGCCGTCGAGGAGGTGGGAGGAGTGCAGGCCGGGCAGGGTGGTGGGGTACGCGGCGATCGCGTCGGCCAGCCAGGTGGTGGAGGCGTCCAGGTTGCCGCCGACGAACAGGGAGGGCTGGGTGACGGGGGCACCGTCGAACTCGGCGAGGTCCTCCCAGTCCCGGTCCATGTTCCGGTAGCGGCTCAGTGCCCCGCGCAGGCCGGTCCGCTCGAACTCCCCGGCGTAGAAGTCGAGGTCCTCCGCACTGAGCCAGGCGGGCCGCCGTCCGGCGGGGAACCGGTCACGAAGTGTCCCGCCACGGCTGACGAAGTGCGGGTCGGGTGCGCCGACCGCCGGCATGGTGTCGGCGGACAGCGCGGCGTAGAAGCCCGCGAGCCAGCCGCGCACGTCGGGTTCGATCTCGGCCTCGGCCCGGCCCGGTTCCTGGAAGTAGGAGACGTAGAACTCCTCGTCGCCGCCCATCCGCGCGAAGACCTCGCTGGGCCGCGGCCCGCTCCGCGGGAGGTAGGGAACGCTCAGCAGTCCCACCGCGTGGAAGACGTCCGGCCTGACCAGGGCGGAGTTGGCGGCGATGGTCGAGCCCCAGTCGTGGCCGACGATCACCGCGGACCGTTCACCCAGGGCACGCACCACCGCGGCGTTGTCCTCGACCAGCTCGAGCATCCGGTACGCCGCCGCGTCCTCGGGTTTGGTGGAGCGCCCGTACCCGCGGACGTCGATGGCGACCGCGCGGTACCCGGCCGCGGCCAGCGCCGGCAGTTGGTGGCGCCAGGAGTACCAGGACTCCGGGAACCCGTGCACCAGCAGGACCAGCGGCCCGGTGCCCTGCTCCACCAGGTGGATCCGGCCGGCCGGCGAGGGGACCAGCCGGTGAGTGAGGCCCGTGGCCGATGGTGACATGAATCCTCCCGGGATCTCGATCTGCCGTGCGCCAAGGCCGGGCCGGTGCCCCGCCGTTCGACGGCTCACGCCGATCTTGCTGCGCGCGGCGCGCGGAGCGCGAGGTCTGTTGCCACTTCGGCAAATCAGCCCGGGGCGGGCGGATGCGATGCCGCCGGCGCGGTCTGACGCTCAGTCGGAACAGGGCGTGCGGAGGCTGAGAGCCGAACTCCGGGGGAGCAGGACGATGGTGACGAGTGCCAGGGCGATGCCGCAGCCGGCGAGGTACCAAGGGCTCGAGGGCCCGGTGTGGTCGGCGAGGAGGAGGCCGAGCTGTGGGCTGGTGATCAGCCCGATGTTCATGACCGCCGAGTACAGGCCCAGGTTCCTGGACTCCCTCCCGGGGGGCGACACCTGGGAGACGTAGTGGATGAGGCCCGGGAAGACCATCATCTCGGCCGCCGTCCACAGCAGTGTCGCGCCCACCAGCGCCGGGCCGGACCGGACCGCACCCGTCAGGACGAAGCCGGCCGCCGCCAGGGCGTACCCCGTGACCAGGGCCCCGAACGCACTGGTGTCGCGCATCGCCGTGTTCAGCGGGATCTCGAACAGCACGATGCTCCCGGCGCTCACCGCGAAGATCAGTCCCACCCACAGGCTGGAGAGGCCGAGGTCGTGCACGACGTACACGCTGAGAAAGGTGAGCGGTAGGGCGTACGCGCAGTGGATCGGGACACTCAGCACGAGGATGGTCCAGAACCTGGCGTCACGCCGGCCGGTGCCGCCCCCGGGGACGGCCGGGTCGGGTTCGGTGGCCGGCGGCGCACCGGTGGCGGGACGGGAGACGAGGTAGAGCGCCGCGGCGAGGACCGCGAGGGCGTTGAGCCCGAAGAGGACGGTGGGCCGCCAGACGAAGACCGCGGCGCCGACCACCGGACCGACCCCCATGCCGAGGTTGATGGCGAGCCGGTTGAAGGAGAAGGCGATCCTGCGGTCCCGTTCGGAGGACTGGTGGATGGTCTCCAGGTAGGAGGCCGGCATGAAGATCTCGTAGCAGAACCCCCAGACCGTGGTCGCCGCCATGAGCGCCCCGGGTCCCCGGACGAAGGGCAGGCACCCCACGGTCACCGCGTTGCCGGCGAGACCCGCGGCCATGACGGTGCGGGGCGGCAGCGCCCGCAGCAGCGGGCCCGAGCACAGGTCGGCGGCGAGCGCCCCGATGCCGTAGAGGGCGACGATGAGACCCACCTGGGGGCCGGAGTACCGGTTCCGGCCCACCAGGTAGGCGGTGAGGAAGGGGAACGCCACCGCTCCGGTCTGGAGGATCAGAGTGGTGACGAACAGGACCCGCAGTGCGGGCCCGAGCCCTCGCACCCCGTCGAGCGTGCGGCGCAGCATCGGCATCACACCAGGTAGACCCGGTCCTTGAGGTCACGGACCCGGGTGTAGTCCGCGAGCATGGCCTCCAGGGTCGGCCCGGTCAGGTAGACGCGCATGGTGCAGGTTCCCAGGTCCACGGTCGGCCGGATGCGCTGGCCCGGCGCCACGTTCAGGACGGTCCGGTGCACCGTCGGCAGGGCGTTGATCCGCCGGACGGTGTCCGCGTCGATCGCGCGGACGACGCCCGCCACGCTCGTGGCGACCGTGTAGCCCATGGCCGGCTGCCGCCGGGTGTAGACGCGCCCGGCGTGGTCCGCCAGGAACGCCTCGGGCTGGGCGTAGGCCATGGCGACCAGGTCCGCCTGGTTCTGCCCGAGGCACACGTCGTGCAGGTCCGGGTGCATACCGCCGCTGAGGCGCGCTCCCGTCTCGACCAGCGTCGGTCCGGCGGAGGTCAGCTTGACCTCGCTGTGCGCGGCGCCGTGCCGGATGTTCAGGGCGTCCAGCACCGTGCCGACGTAGGCGACGAGTTCCGGGACCGGGTCGGCGCCCGGCGGCAGCAGGATGTCCTTGTCGTACAGGTTCTTGCCGTTCACCAGCGTCTTCTCGTACTTCCAGACGCTGCTGACGAAGTGCCGGCCGTCGCGGCTGACGGTGTCCACGATGTACTCGTCGCCGTCGAGGTAGGACTGGACCAGCACCTCGGTGTTCGGCAGGCCGAAGGCGTCCCGGGTGGACAGGACGTCCCGCGCCGCGCGCCGGACCTCGTCCATGGTGGAGCAGATGACGACGCCGTCGGTGTTGCAGGAGCTGAGGGGCTTCACCACCACCGGGAACGTGCCGTGGTCCTCGACCCAGGCGAGGACGGACTCCACCTCCGCGCTCTTGAACTGGCTGACCGACCGCACGCCGGCCGCGCGCAGCGTCTCCATCATGGTGAACTTGTTCCGGCGCGCCCCGGAGAGGCGTGATCCGTTGCCGGGCAGTCCCATCAGCTCGCTCAGCCGGTCGGCCAGTGGTACTCCGGGTTCCTGGCCGGCGATGACACAGAGTGGGTCGTAGGCGGCCAGCCGGCGGACCGTCGACTCCTCGTCCGTGTGGACGAGGTTCTCCAGGTACGCGGAGGGATCCGGCGGCTGCCAGGAGGGGATCGGCTCCGGGGTGCTCCGGACGTGGACCACGGAGACGCCTCGGCGGGCGAAGGCCGGGGGGAGTGAACTCGCGTTGTAGTAGCCGTCCACGATGACGGCGGTGGGAGCGCTCGCGGGCATGGAACATCCTCAGCTGGTCTCGAAGGTGGAGGAACCCGCCGGGGCCGAACGGTCCTCAGGGGCGGGCGTCCTGGGCTCACGGGGAGCGGACGGGATCCGCGGGGAACCGCGCCCCCTGGACCGGGGGCGCGTCCGCCGTGCCGTGACGTCGGCCGGACCCACCGCCCTACACCCGCACGGTCGCCTCGTCCAGCCGCGCGACGGGACGCACCACGTCACCGCGGAGCGCTCCGGGCAGCTCGCCGGTCGCGGCGGGGTCGGTGCCCAGCGAGGTGATCCGGTTGTGCTCGTCGACGAACACCACCTGTGGCGTCGCCTGGCCGGCCTCGGCCTCGGGGCACATCCGGTAGGCGATGATGATCACCAGATCGCCGACGTTGATCAGCCGCGCCGCCGCGCCGTTGATGCCGACGACGCCGGAACCCTTCGGTCCCTCGATCAGGTAGGTCGACAGCCGGTTTCCGTTGTTGATGTCGACGATGTCGACCTTCTCACCGGGCAGCAGGCCGGCGGCGGCCATCAGGTCTCCGCAGAGCGTGAGCGAGCCGACGTAGTGCAGATCGGCCTGGGTCACGGTGGCACGGTGGACCTTGGACTTGAGCATGGTCAGGTACATGGTGTTACTCCTCGGGGCGGGCTTGCGGTCGTGGTTGTTCGACGGAGGGTCGGTTCGGACGGGCGATCGGTTCGGGCGCGCGATCAGGTCGGACGCTCGATCAGGTCAGGCACCACTCCAGCACCGCCATCGCGCCGTAGAGCTTGTGAGCGGCCTGCTGGAAGGCGATGCTGCGCTCGCCGTCGAGCACGTCGGCGTCCACCTCCTCGCCCCGGTGCGCCGGCAGGTCGTGCATGAAGACCGCCGACGGGCAGCGGTCCATGAGTGCCGCGTTCACCTGGAACGGGCGGAACACCCGCCGCCACTCGGGATCGTGCTTGGTGGTGCCGGTGGTCTGCCAGCGGGTGGTGTAGACGACGTCCACCTGCGGCGGCACCTCGTCCATGTGGTGCCGCTCCTCGATCAGTGCGCCGTGCGCCGCGGCGTACTCCTGCCCACGACGCAGCGCGGCCGAGGGCAGGCCGTACCCGGGTGGGGTCCGCAGGTGCAGTTCGGCACCCGCGTAGCGGGTCAGGGCCAGCGCCAGCGCGACGGCGGTGTTGTTGCCCTCGCCCACGTACAGCACGCGCAGGCCCTCCAGCCTGCCGACGGTCGTGAGCATGGCCGACAGGTCGGTGACGCCCTGTGTGGGATGTTCGTCCTCGGTCATCGCGTTGACCACGGACATGGTGTCCCACGCGGCGATCGCGTGGAGTTCCCGGGCGCTCGCCGAGGTGCGCGCGACGAGGCCGTCCAGCATCAGACCGAGCACCCGGCCGGTGTCGTCCGCGCTCTCACCGGTGTTCTCCTGCAGGTCGTTCGGGCCGTAGGCGATCAGCTGGGCGCCCAGCCGCAGCGCGGCGACGGAGAACGCGGTGCGGGTCCGAGTGGAGGTGGTGCGGAAGTACGTTCCCACCACCCGTCCGCCGAGTTGGCCGGTCAGCGGGACGGCGCCGCGCGCGTGGTCGCTCGACCGGCGCACCAGCGCGTACAGGTCGTCGTCGGACAGGTCCGCCAGGGACAACAGGTGGCGTCGGCCGGCCGGTCGGGACGGGTCCGTGCCGTCGGGGAGTACTCGTGACGTCGCTCGTGGCATGGGGGCCTCACTCACTGTCGGGGCAGCCGACGGTCGCTGGGGTGGGTGTCCGGGGCGGTCCAGGGGAACCGGCTCACGGTGGTCGGTACGGTGTGCGCCGCCAGGCCGATCACCCGTGGCCGCCGGGGCGGTCGGCCAGGCGGGCGAGCAGCCCGGCGGCCAGCTCGGCGACGACCGGGGGGCGCATCATGCCGTAGTGGTCGGCCCGCACGGTGGCATCGGTCCACGGCGCGGAGGTGAAGCGCCGCCAGTCGGTGCGGGCGACGCTGCCGTCGAGCAGGCTGCTCTCGGCGTAGACGGCGTGCAGCGGTGCCCGGACCGGGGTGGGCAGCCAGTCGCGGAACAGCGCGGTCTGGTGTCGGATCAGCCGGAAGTGCCCGGGGAACGCGGCCGAGTCCGCCGGCGTGCCCATCGGACGCGCCCGGTGCTGAACCACCTCCAGCAGCTCCTCGTCCACCGCGACCCCGTCCGGCACCAGGCTCAGGACCTCGGCGAGGAGCGCGCCGTGCCGCTCCTCGAGGTCGGCTCCGTAGCCGGCGCGCAGCGCCATCCGCACCGACTCGCGGTCGCCCAGGGGCTCCTCGGTGCCCACGCCGCAGTCCCACATCTCGACGAAGTCCAGTTCGACGCCGCGCGACTCCAGCTCGGCGGCCACCGCCAGCGCGATCAGGCCGCCGAGCGACCAGCCGAACAGCGCGAGTCGCCGTGCGGGCACGAGCGCGGTCAGCTCGTCGGCGTACCGCACGGCCAGGCCCGCGACGTCCGGCGGCTCCTGGCCGGCCCCCGCCACCGTGGCCGACCGGACTCCCCAGACCGGCACCGACGGCGGGACCAGGCGCAGCAACGGTTGGTAGGCGAGCAGGGAGCCGCCGAGCGGATGCAGCACGACCAGCGGCAGTTGCCCGGCCGGCACCCGGCCGCTGCCCGCGGCCGTGGTCAGCGGCACCACCAGGCCGCGGTCGGCGGCGTCCCGCCCGGCTCCCGGCGCCGGCTCGGCGCCGAGCGCGTCGGCCATCGCCGCCAGCGTGCGGTGGCCGAAAACCGTCTGGAGCGGTAGCCGGGCGCCGAACTCGGCCTCGACCTGCCGCACCAGCCGGCCGGCGAGCAGCGAGTTGCCGCCGAGCGCGAAGAAGTCGTCGCCGTCGTCCACGCCGTCGCGCCCCAGCAGCCGGGACCAGACGAGCGCCAGCCGGCGCCGGGTGGGCGTCGTCGGGCCGAGAGCCGGCGCCGCCTCGGACCGCGTCCGCGCCAGCGCCACCAGGCGGGCCGCGTCCAGCTTGCCGCTGGCCGTGCGCGGAAGCTGCGGCAGGACGGCGAAGGAGGCGGGCACCATGTAGCCGGGCAACCGGGTGGCCGCGAACGCGCGGACCCGGTCGGCCGTCGTCACCGGGTCGGCCAGTACGAGGCCGGCGTGCAGCACCGCCGAGGGGCCGTCCTGTCCGATGACGACCACGGCGGCGTCCGAGACGCCGGGGGCGGCCCGCAGCACGCCGGCGATCTCCGCCGGCTCGATCCGGTAGCCACGGAGCTTGACCTGCTCGTCGCGCCGACCGAGGAACTCCAACGTGCCGTCACCCCGCCTGCGCACCAGGTCTCCCGTGGCGTACCGGCGGGATCCGTCGGGCGCCTCGAGGAACCGTTCGGCCGTCCGCTCCGGCTGGCCGGCGTAGCCGAGCGCGAGCTGCGGGCCGGACAGGTACAGCTCGCCGGGGAAGCCGATCGGTACCGGACGCAGCCGGGAGTCGAGGACCTGTGCGGTGACTCCGGCGAGCGGCCGGCCGATGACCGGCTGCGCGTCCGGGTCCTCGATCAGGCAGCCGGTGGCGTTGACGGTGAACTCGGTCGGCCCGTAGACGTTCACCGCGCGCACCTCGGCCGAGGCGAGCCGTCGCCACAGGCCGGCCGGCACCGCCTCGCCGCCCACCACCAGCACCCGGGGCGGCCGGCCGGGCCGGTCGAGCAGGCCGGCGTCGACCAGGGCGGCCAGGTGGGTCGGCGTGCCGTCGACCGCGTCGATGGCGTGGTCCCGCAGGAACCGGACCATCGCCTCGGGGTCCGCCCGCACGGCGTCGGGCACCGGGTGGATCGTGTGTCCCGAGCGCAGCAGTTGGGTGCCCTGCCACGAGGCGTCGAAGGAGAACGGCGCGTTGACCGCCACCCGCGCGTGCTCGGGCAGCTCACCGTAGACCAGCCGGTCCATGGCCTGCCCGAACGCCGTCAGGCTCAGGTGCCGCACCGCGACCGGCTTGGGCGCACCACTGGTGCCCGAGGTGAAGACCAGGTAGGCGGTGTCGTCGGGGGCCACCTCGGCCACCGGAGCGGTCGCCTCGTCGTCGGCCCCGGGGGGGCCGGCCCCCGCCCCCCCCCCCCCCCCCCCCCCCCCCCCCCCGCCCCCCCCCCCCCCCCCCCGCCCGGCCGACCAGGTGCCGAAGAGCGCGCCGATCTGGGCGGCGGACCTGCGCATGGCCACGCCGACGACGTCCCCGGGCATCACCCCGGCGGTCGCGAGGGCCGCACCGACCAGATCCGCCCGGCGGACCAGGTGGTGGTAGCTCAGGACGTCCTCACCGTGCACCACGGCCGGCCGGTCGGGGTGCAGCGCGGCGCGTTCGCGTACCGCCGCGGGCAGGGTGACGGCGTTTCCCCCCGCCAGGGCGGGTCCGGTCTCCCACGGTCGCAGCAGCGCCGCCTGCCGCCCGTCGTCGAGTGGCAACTCACCGACGGCACGGTCCGGTTCGGCACACAGACCAGCCAGCAGCACGACGACGGCGTCGGCCAGGCCGCGGACGGTCTCCCGGTCGTACAGCTCGGTGCGGTACTCCAGGAAGCTCGGCACCCCGGGGGCGGCGTTGAGGTGGAACGTGAAGTCCGACTTGGCCGTCCCCGGGTGCAGCGGCAGGCGGCTCACGCCGACGCCGGGCAGGCTCAACTCGCCCGGATCGTAATGCAGTTCCAGGGCCACCTGGAAGAGCTGCGAGTGCCCGGCACCGGGCCGTCCCAGCGCCGACACGATCTGGTCGAACTCGACCGAGGAGTGGGTCATCGCGTCGAGCACCGTCGCCTGCGCCTGCCGCACCAGCTCGGCCGCCGGGCCGGCCTGCTCGACCCGCAACCGCAACGGGACCGTCTTCATGAAGTAGCCGACCAGATCCTCCGCCTCGGCCTCGGAGCGCATGTTGACCGTGCTGCCGATCACGATGTCCTCGGTCCGGGCGAGCTTGGCCAGCACGGCGGACACCGCCGCGGCCACCACGGCGAACGGCGAGCTGTGCAGGGCCGCGGCGGTGGCCCGGGCCCGCTCGAACCAGCCGTCTTCCAGCGGCAGTTGGTGCCGCTCCCCGAGCTGGTCGGGATAGCCGGACAGCGGCCGGTCGGTCGGGATCGTCAGCCGCTCCGGCAGATCGGCCAGCTGGTCGCGCCAGTACGCCAGGTCGGAGAGCGCCACCGGGTCGTCGGGGGGAACCTCCAGGGAGCGCTGGGCCCGCACCGGATCGCCCTGCGCGACGGGCGGTGCGGTGCCCGCGTACAGGGCGCCCAACTCGTCGAGTAGCACCCGGAAGCTGTCGCCGTCGGACACCAGGTGGTGCAGGACCAGGACGAGCAGCCACTCCTCGTCGGCGCAGCGGATCAGGCACGCCCGGGCCAGCGGCCCGGTGCCCAGGTCGAAGGTGCGGCGCACCGCGTCCTGCGCGGCCCGTTCGCCGAGCCGGCGCGCCTGCGGACGGCCGCGCAGGTCCAGCTCCTCCAGGGGGAACGGGCCGGTGGGCAGGGTCGTCCCGTACGGCAGGCCGTCGCGCTCCAGCACGGCCGAACGCAGCGCCGGATGACGCCGGTACAGCTCGTCCAGCGCTCCGACCAGGGCCGCGCGGTCCAGCGGTCCCTCCAGGCGGAACGACTCGGCCTCGTTGTACACCGGCAGGTCCGGGGCCATCGCGCAGGCGAGCCACATCGGGCGCTGGATCGCGGGCAGCGTGGAGAGCGCCTGGTCCGTTTCCATGGTCGATCACCTCTCAGGGGGGCGAGCGGCAGCGTGTGCCGGGCGCTCGTGCTTTCGCGCGGGGTGGTGCCCGTCGGTGCGGGCGGTGGTGGGTGCCGGGACGAGGGGCCGCTACCGGCTCGCGGCCGGTGCCGCCTCGGCCGCGACGGCCGCTCTCACCAGTGCGGCCTGTTCGGCGAGGGTGGGGGACTGCATCATCCGGGCCGCGTTCACCCTGACCCCGAAGCGCGCCCGGATGCCCTTGACCATCCGCATGACCTGGAGCGAATGACCGCCCAGCGCGAAGAAGTTCGCCTCCGGGCCGGACGGCGGCACGCCCAGCACGTGCTGCCAGACGTCGGCCAGCGCCCCCATGGTCGCGTCCTCCCAGTCGACCACCCCGGAGGTACCGTGCACGTCGCCGGACCCGGCTGTCCCCGGGGCGGGCAGCGCGCGTCGGTCGATCTTGCCGCTGGGCGTGCGCGGCCAGACGTCGACCCGGACGAAGACGCCGGGCACCATGTGGCGCGGCAGCCGGACCGCCGCGTGGGCACGCAGCCGCGACTCGTCGAAGGGGTGGTCCCGGTCCGGGCGCACGTACCCCACGAGACCCTGCTCCGCACCGTCCAGCCGGGGCAGCACCACGGCGCCCGCCACGGAAGGGTGTTCCTGCAACCAGTTCTCGATCTCGCCGAGTTCCACCCGGTGGCCCCGGATCTTCACCTGGTGGTCGGCCCGTCCCAGCAGTTCGAGCGCGCCGTCGGCGCGCAGCCGCCCGAGGTCGCCGGTGCGGTACAGCCGGTCCCCGGCCGACCCGAAGGGGTCGGCGACGAAGGACCCGTCGGTGAGCTCGGGCCTGCCGTGGTAGCCGCGCGTCACACCGCCGCCCCCGATCCACACCTCACCGCGCTCGCCCACCGCGACCGCGCGCATCCGCTCGTCCAGGACGCGGACCGTGGTGTCCGGCAAGGGGCGGCCGACCGGGACGGCGTGCCGGTCGGCCGGGGTGACGTGGTGAGCGGTGGACCAGACGGTGGTTTCGGTGGGGCCGTAGATGTTCCACACCGAGCCGCACCGCGCGACCAACTCCGCTGCCAGCGAGGGCGCGAGCGTCTCTCCGCCGCACAACGCCACCCGGAGGCCACCGGTCCACCCGGCGTCGAGGAGCAGCCGCCAGGTCAGCGGGGTGGCCTGGAGGACCGTCGCGCCGCTGCCGGCCAGCAGGTCGCGCAGCGCCTCGCCGTCGAGCACCTGCTGCTCGGTGGCGATCTCCACGGTGGAGCCGTGGACCAGCGGCAGGAACAACTCGACGAGGACGGGATCGAAGGAGGCGGAGGTCACCGAGAGCCAGACGTCCCCCGGCTCGGGCCGCACCACCGCGCCCATCGCGAGGACGCCCTTGACCAGGCAGCGGTGGTCCACGGCCACACCCTTGGGGCGCCCGGTGGAGCCCGAGGTGTACATGATGTAGGCGAGGCTGTCGGTCGTCGCGGCGGGCGTCGGCCGACCGTCCCGGGGCGGGCCGGCGACCGCGCTCCGGGCCGGCGGTTCCGGCTGGTCCAGCGTCAGCACGTCGGCGGTGCCGGCCCGATCGGCGAGTCGGGCCACGGTGAGCGTGGTCGCGGCACCCGAGTCGTGCAGCATGTGCTCCTGCCGCTCGCGTGGGTAGGCCGGGTCGACGGGGACGAACGCGGCTCCCGAACCGAGCACGGCCAGCAGGGCGACCGGCAGTTCCACGGACCGGTCGACCATCACGGCGACCACCTGCCCCGGGCCGACCCCCCGCTCCGCGAGCCGGGCCGCCGCCCGGTCGCCGGCCTCGACCAGTTCCCGGTAGCTCAGCGACCGGGCACCGCAGCGCACCGCCACCCGGTCGGGGGTGCGGTTCGCCTGTTCGGCGACCAGCTCGTGGAGCCCGCGCCGCGGCCACGGCGGCGTCGAGATCGCATCAGACATCCCGGATTCTCGGCTTTCTGGTAGGTGGGACGTGGAACCCGTACGGCACGGGGCCGGCGCGTGCGGTGGGACGTCCGGCGGTCAGCCGGGCACGCCGGACACGGCGAGGCGCTCGGCCCGCGCCGGCTCCTCCAGCGCGGCCGGGCCGTAGCTCTCCCGCACCCAACCGGGCTGGTACACCGAATCGAGGTAGCGCTCGCCGAGGTCCGGGGAGACGGCGACCGCGGTGGTCCCGGCGCCCGGCCGGTGCTCGGCGAGCCAGCGCGTCGCACCGCTGACCACGGTCCCGGTGGAACCGCCGAACAGGTAGCCGTGGCCGGCCAGCCGGTGGCAGGTGCGCAGGGTGTCCAGCTCGGGAACGAGCACGACGTCGTCCACGAAGGACTCGTCCAGCATCAGCGGCCGAACTCCCGCGCCCAGCCCCGGGATCAACCGCGGTCCCGGCGGTCCGCCGAAGGAGACCGAGCCGACCGAGTCAACGGCGACGACGGTGACCTCCGGCCGCGTCTCGCGGAAGTAGCGGGCGCAGCCCATCAGCGTGCCGGTGGTTCCGGCTCCCACGAAGAGCACGTCCAGGTCCGGGAACCGCTCTGCGACGGCCGGTGCGGTCTGCCGGTAGTGCGCCATCCAGTTGCTGGGGTTGGCGTACTGGTTCAGCCAGACGTAGCGGCTGTCGGCGGCGCACAACTCCCGCACGTGGGCCAGCCGCGCACCGAGGAAACCGCCGTCGGCGCTGGGTTCCACGACGGTGTGCACCTGGCCGCCGAACGCCTCCATCAACTGCCGGGTCGTCAGGTTGCACCGGGTGTCGGTCACGCACAGGAACCGGTAGCCGCGGCTGGCCGCGATCATGCTGAGTGCCACGCCGAGATTGCCCGAGGAGGACTCCACGAGGATGGAGTCGGGCGACAGCAGGCCGTCGCGCTCGGCCGCGTCCACGATCGCGGTCGCGGCCTTCAGTTTGATGGACCCGGCGAAGTTGAAGCCCTCGCACTTCAGGTACAGCGGAACCGCGAGGACGGCGCCCAGATCCACGTAGAGATCATCGACGTTGAAGTCCTCGGGGCGAGAGACGATCGGCACGGAAAACCTCCATTCGAAACGGCAGGGCGGGTTCGAACGGTGGCTATCCGTAGCGGCGCAGCTCCGAGTGGAAGTCGTCGATGACGGTCAGCCGGCCGGCGCGCCGGACCTCGTCGTGGACGTGCTTGCCGACCGCGAGGTCCAGCACACCGAGGCCGAACGGGGAGAAGATGACCGGGCGGTCGGTGGGGATCTCCACGGTGCCGCACATCACGTCGTACAGCGTTCCCGTCACGAACTCGCGGTGGCCCACCCGCTGTTCGGCGAGGTGCGGCGAGGTGTCCGCCTTCAGGCAGTGCTCGACGTCGTCCAGGATGTTCGTGGAGCCCAGCACGATCTCCGGGGCCAGATCACGCAGGGACACGTGCAGCACCAGGGGATTGTGCGCGAACCAGTCCGTCTCCGTGACGTGCGGCACCGCGGCGACGGTCGCGAACACCACCAGGTCCGAGGATCGGATCAGTTCCTCCGCACTGCGGTGGACGGTGATCCGGGCGCCACCGGCGGATCCCTCGAGGTAGCCGCGGAAACCCTCGGCGTGCTCGGCGGAGAGGTCGTGCACCCCGACTTCCTCGAACGACCAGTCGGTGCCGACCAGGTGGGTGTGGACGTAGCGGGCGATCAGGCCGCTGCCCACGAAGCCCACCCGGGTGGGGCGGCCCCGGTCACGGCTCAGCCAGTCCGCGGCGAGTGCCGCCGAAGCCGCGGTCCGGACCGCGCTGATGACCGAACTCTCCAGGCAGGCCATGGGATATCCGGTCTCGTGGTCGTTGAGGATGAGCACCGCCGAGGCCCGCGGGATCCCCTCCTTCACGTTCTCCGGAAAGCTGGAGATCCACTTCAGCCCGTCCACGGCGGACTCCCCGCCGAGGGAGGCCGGCAGGGCGATGATCCGGGATGTCGGGCGGTCGGGGAACCGCAGGAAGTACGAGGGCGGATTGACCGTGTCACCGGAGCCGTGCAACCGGTAGGTGGACTCGACCAACTCGGCGATCTTCTTCTCCTGTCCGGCCAGGACTTCCCGCACCTGGGCGCCGGAAATCACGCCGAACGAAGGGACCGCAACGGGCATGGAAAACTCTCCGATTGGGGTGGTTCTGCTTGGACGGGACTACGAATGAGCGAAGCGCCGGAAAGGGTCCGCGCACCGTCTGCTCGCGCCGCGTACGGCGGAGGCGAGGGGTCGGCCGCCCGTACCGGCGCGCTGTCGCGCCGGGCACGGGCGTGGACGTGGTGACCCGCCACCACGTCGGGGAACGCATGCGCGTGGTCCAGTTCCTGGAGGAGCTCCGCTCCTCGCCCGGGGACGGGTCCCTCCAGGCGCAGCCGGTCGAGCGGGCGGTGTTCCCGGTGAGAACGGCGGGGTCCGCTACCTGGACGACCCGACGAGGTCGGTCTCCACTCGTCGGGTCGTCCACTCGGCGCCGAGGAGCCTGGTGCTGTCGTCGAGGGCGATCGCCAGGCGCAGGAGATGGGCGCGGCTCCTGACCCCCGTCTTCCCGCGGATGCGGCGCAGGTAGGTGTCCACGGTGTGGGGGCTGATCTGCATGCGCCGCGCGATGGACTGGTAGGTGTACCCCTCGGCGAGCAGGCCGAGGACTTGCCGTTCGCGGTCGCTGAGTGAATCGCCGCAGGCGATGGTCTCACTGTCCACGGTGTGCCGTCCCTCCCGCGAGGACCCGGTGGTACCAGCGTGTCTTCCCGACTCGTCCAGGGCTGTCACGGCGAGTGCCGGGGCACCCGCTGATCAGCGGCCTCCCCAGCCACTGTCACCGGTGCCGTCCGGGACGACGAGGTGCGGGGCCTGACCGGCCTCGACCGTGGCGTGCTGGACGACGGAGCTGTGGCCGCCCCAACCGGTGTCGGTGGCCGGCAGCGCCTGCGACGTCGTGGGGGCGGGCGCCGCGAGCGCGGAGACGGCGACGGCGAAGGCGGCGGCGGTCAGGGCGAGTGCGGTGGCGGCGATGCGCGGGCGGTTCATGTGGCGAACTCCTCGGAGAACGTGGATCTGCTCCGGCAGTCCCGATCCGGGACTGCCTCGTGACCAACAGCATGACCAACACGGGCCCCGCGGGCCACACGAGGTCCCACTCACCAAGCTGCACCACATCAAGGCGAGGAGGGGACAAAACCACCGTGAACCCCCGATACTCCGTCAAATACCCGGACGATCCGGCTCGTTGAGCTGACGTTCCCGAGGCGGGACGCCGGGTGGGGGAGTGTCCGCCATGCGCCGGACCGTGATGGGACGTCAGCAGTCGTGGATCGATGAGTCTCCGTCAGGGCCGCGGCGCCCCGTGGACCGACAGGACCAACAGCACGCAGGGCGCGTGCGCTTCGCTCAACGTGGTCGTGAAGCCCGCCGGCACGTAGAACGCCGAGCCGACCCTCAGCCGGAGACCGAGCGGTCGGCCGGCGGGCGGTGGGACGAGGTGATCCCGTGGCGGCTCGACGTGCGCGTGGCAGCCGCCGCGAACGGGGAGCAGCAGGAGGTCGGCCTCCTCCGGGAGCGAGTCGCTGCTCCTGCCCGGCGGCACCGACCGGAAGGCGGCGTCCACCCCGGCCTCCAGCCACGCGCCCAACCCCGAGGTCAACTCGGTGGTGTTCGAGTCACGTTGCAAGCGGGCGGCGAGAACGTCGGCCGCGGTGGGCGAGCAGGCGGTCCTCGGTCCGGGGGGAGCGAGCCTGCCCAGCACCATCTCGCCGCCCCGGGGCCACACCAGAGCGGGGCTGGTGCCCCGGGACACCGACAGGCACAGGGCGATGTCCCGCAGGAACGTCTCGATGCCGTGGCCGGCTGACTCCATGTCCGACTCCCCCTCCGCTCTCCGCCCTCTTCCCCCGGTGCGGGAGGCGGACGCGTCAGTCGTGAGCCCGGGGAAACCCAGACCGACGTTCCGCTTCCCGCACCGGAGGGGGGAGCGGACGCGACAAGTGCCTCATCCGACGCGGGAGCCGGCATGACGACCCCCCACGGGTCGGGCTGTCCGGCCTCCCACGCGCCATCCTTCCGGGCCCCGCGCCCGGTGCGGTAGCAACGGGATCCCGGTACCGGGCGGAGAGCTCCGTCGAGGGGGTGCCGGTCAGGTGCTGATGTCGGACGTCTCCTGGAGGTGGTCCGGAGTGAGCAGGCCACGGGAGGCGGCGAGCACCCCGGCCTGGAAGCGGCTCTGGGCTCCGAGCACGGCCATGATGTCGGCGATGTGCTTCCTGGCGGTCCTCAGTGACATGCCGAGCCGGCGGGCTATCGTCTCGTCCTTCACGCCCGCCGCCAGCAGGCGCATGATGGTCCGGTCGATGTCCTTGGCGACCGCCTCCAGGCCGTCCGCGGCCGCCTCGGAGAACGGCTGCGCCTGGGTCCACGTCTGCTCGAAGATCGAGCACAGGTACTCGATGATCGACGGCTCGCGGATGACGACGGCGCCCCAGGTCGCGGAGCGCTCCGGGATGAACGCGACCTGCCGGTCGTAGACGATGAGCCGACCGAACAGTTCGTGAGCGGTGCGGTATTCGGCGCCCAGCGTCGACAGCGCGGCGACGTACGCCTGGCTGGGGCCGTTGAAACGGGCGGTGTGGTGGTAGAGCGTGCGCATCCGCACCCCGCGCGACAACATCGCCCGGTCCCGGGTGAGAGCCTCTTCGAGCACCTCCGGGACCCGGTTGCCTCCCGGCTGGCTGGCCAGCATCTCCTCCCTGCAGTCCGCCGAGGCACGCGTCAGCGCCAGCCGGACCTCCTCCTTGCGGGGGATCACCTCGATCTCGGAGGTTCGGCGCAGACCCTCCAGGTAGTGGCTCCGCAGGCTGCCGAACCGCTCGCGGATCTGCTGCAGCCGCGCCTGCTGCTCGTGGATCGAGCTCTCCAGGGACGCGGTCCTCATCGACGCCACCAGATCGGGATCGACCGTGCGCAGCCGGTCGGGATCATCCGCATCCGTCCGGAGCAGTCCCATCCTGGTGAGCGAGTGCAGGGCCGTGGCGACCGCCTCGGGCGTCAGTCCCAACTCCCGTGCACCGTGCTGGAGATCGATCTGCTCGTGCTGTGCCGCCCATCTGTAGACGGCCATCTCTTCACTGTTCGGCTCGATGCGGTGGCCGAGCGGCACACCGTCGTTGGCCAGTGGCATGTTCTGTCCTTACCTGGTCGCGCGCGGGCCGCACGGCACCCCGTGCGGCTCCCCTGCCGAGAACATCATCTGCCCTGGTCATGCGGCAAGTTGGCACTCGTGGAGGCGTCGCCGCGTCGGTCACAGTCTCGTAATGCCGTGGCGGTGCGCCGCCGGCCGGGCGGCTCGGGGCAACGGGCGCGGCGGCGGAGGACGGCGAGCCCGAGCTCGGTCAAGGGCGCGACGGTCACCAGTGCGGACGTCGTACCGAGCACCAGCGTCTCGGTCGTCCGTGCGGCCGTGGGCCGGGATGACGGAGGATCAGGGCCGGCGCTGAGGACGGCGACGACCAGGCCCAGCCGGCCGACCTCGACGCCGCCGTCGACCGCGGTGGGACGGACGCTCGCGGCCTCGTCCAGCTTGATCCGGCGGCACGCGCCTTCGAACGCGACGTCGCCGAGGCGGCCGACGGTCCGGAGTTCGGCGCTGGCCGCCCTGGCCTCGACGCGGGAGCCGGCGGGCAGTTGCCCGGTCCGCGGCGATGAACTGGACGCGTCCGGCGGGGATGTCCAGGACGGCGGAGATCGGGGCGGGGGTGTCGAACTTCTGCATCGTGCTTCTCCCTCGTGCTTGCGGATCGCTGTTTCCGAATAATGGAAACGCTACGTTGCTTTCCATAACGAAATAGCGAGATTCTTGCGCATGATGGGAATCCATGCAGGTGGATGCGGAGCAATCGTTGCAATGCCCTCTCGTTTAACGCAACGATGGCACGGTTGATCATTGCAACAAGTTGGAGATGAATGCTAGGGTGGCGGCGTCGAGCCGAGTAGCGCCATGGGGTACCCGTGGGGCAGGAAAGGGGTCGTGATGCCGGGAGGCAGGCTCACCCAGCAGGAGCGTCAGCAGATCGCGGTGGGGCTGGCCGACGGCCTGGCCTACGCCGAGATCGCCCGCCGTCTGGACCGTCCGACCTCCACGGTCACGCGTGAGGTGATGCGGAACGGCGGCCCCACCGGCTACCGCGCCGACCTGGCCCACCGTGCCGCCCAACAGCGCACCCACCGGCGCACGCAGGCCACCGCCCAGGGGGCGCAGGTGCTGCCGCAGGCCCACGGACGCGACGCCGAGGCCGTGGGCGAGTACCAGGAGACCCTCACCACCGTCTTCATGACCTCGGGCCTGCCCAAGATGATGGCTCGGGTGCTGGGCTGCCTCTACACCACCGACACCGGCAGCCTCACCGCCTCCGAACTCGCCGAGCGCCTCCGGGTCAGCCCGGCATCCATCTCCAAAGCGATCACGTTCCTCGAGAGCCTGGACCTCGTCCGCCGTGAGCGCGACGAACGCCGCCGCGAGCGCTACGTCGTCGACGACGACCTCTGGTACCAGGCGATGCTCCGCAGCGCCCGGGCCAACGACCAGTTCATCGAGACCGCACGGCAGGGCATCGGCATCCTCGGCCGCGGCACTCCGGCCGCCACCCGCCTCGAGAACGCCGCCCGCTTCCTCGACTTCGTCAGCGAAGGGCTCATCCGCGCCGCGGAGCAGGGGCGCGAAGTCCTCTACTCCAGGACCGAGACGACTCCCGACAGCACCGCCACGCCGCGTGCACATCGCGAACAGACCGCTCGGTGAGCCCGACCTCGCGAAGGTGGGCTTGCTCGACCGGGTCGTGCGCGGCCTGGACGGCGGTCGGCGCCGGGGCCGGTGCGCCACCGCCGGGCGAGGGCGTGGCCGCCGCCGGGCCGAGTGCGTGATCGTTGATCCAGCGCTGTGCGAGCCGACCACCTCGACGCCATGGGCGGGCTCATCGGTGGCGGGATTCGCCGGCCCCTGCAACGTCGTCGCCGACTCACGGCGTTAGCCAGGCATGGACCACTCACCGACGACCGCTCAGGCGCCGCCAGAGCCGCTCGACTTCATGGAGTTCGCCACGGCCTGTGGCGGGCAGCTGCACAGGACGGCGTACCTGCTCACCGGCGGTGACCGACACCTCGCCGAGGACCTGGTGCAGGAGGCGCTGAGCCGGATGTTCGTCCGTTGGCGGCGGATCTCCCGGCTGGAGAACCCGGCCGGCTACGCGCAGGCCGTGCTGGTCAACACCTTCCTGTCGCTGCGCCGCCGGCGCAGCAGCGGCGAGCGGGTGACCTTCGAGTTCCCCGAGATAGCCGTCACCGACACCGACCCCGCGCTGCGCGTGACCCTGCTGCGCGCGCTGCAGGAGGTCTCCCCGCAGGACCGCGCGGTCCTGGTGCTGCGGTTCTGGGAGGACCGCAGCGTCGAGGAGACCGCGACCGCGCTGCGCCTGAGCGCCACCGCCGTCCGTTCGCGCAGTCACCGGGCGCTGAACCGGATGCGCGCCCTGCTCGGCGACAGTCTCACCGAGCGCGTGGCGGCCGAACCGCGCTGAGCGCGCCGCCGCCCCGTCACTTCTCGTCTCTTCCCACCGGATTCGAAAGCAGGCTTCTGCTATGTCCTTCGAGGACGACTTCAGTCATGCCCTGCGGGAGGCCGCCGAGGCCGTACCCCCCGCCCCACTGGACCTACTGGTGGCCAGTGCCGTCCGGCGCGGCCGGCGCCGCAGGCAACGGCGTGCGATGGTCGGCGCCGCCGGGACCGTGGCCGCGCTGGCGTGCGTGGGCGCGCTGACCCTTCAGCTGCGCTCGGGGGCCGCACCGGCCGCCGCCGAGGTCGACGCGGCCCCGCACCCGAAGCCCGTCACATCGGTCCTGGCCAGCCCGCCGGGCACGGCCGGTGCCACCCCTTCGGCGCCGGTCAGCGCTGACCGGTTGCTGGCTCTGTTCAAGTCGAAGCTGCCCGCCGACCTGCGGCTCAGCAGCCCGTTCACGCTGGACCAGACCTCGGGCCCGGTGGCCGCCTACACCGCCACGGACGGCAACGGCACCGGCAGCGTCGAGATCACCATCAGCCACGCGGCACCGCGAGCGATCCCGACGGCGAGTTCGGACTACTGCGGCAAGCCCGCCATCCCGGGCTGCGTCGCCACCGCGCAGCCCGACGGTGGCGAGCTGACGGTCCAACTGCCACCCCGGGCGGCCAGCGGGCAACAGTTGTGGAGCGCCACGCTGAACCGGCCCGACGGAACCACGGTGATGGTCAGCGCGGGCAACATCCCGGGCCCGGACTCCGGCAGGGCGACCCCCTACCCCAACGGGCCGCTGCTCAGCGGGACGCAGCTGTCCGACCTCGCCCTGGATCCGCTCTGGCAGCAGGTGGCCGCGGGCCGGTGACCGGGCCGCGGAACCGGTCCGGTCGGCACGCGCGTCCGATCACGTGCCGCCCGCGCGTCGGCATGGACCCCGAAGGGGTCCGCACACCTCCACCACCGGCAGGTGCGGCACGCGCGGCCGCGGGTCCCAGTCGCGGCGGGGTGCCCGCGGAGGGGTGCGACAGCAAGGAACTGGGGCGGCCTCGGCCGCCGATCCGAGGATGAGATGACGGGGTGCCGTTCGGCGCGCCCGTCACGTGGAAACGGGAGGTACGAGTGGCGGGCGAAACCCCGGACGGGGTGGGGCGGGAGTCGTTGGGGGAGGCCACCGGGAGGACGGCCGATCCGCGGGGTGCGGTGTGCCGCGTAGCGGTGCCGGGGGCCGGGACTGCGGCCACCGTCGCGGACGCCGAGCCGTCACGGCTCGATCCCACGCCGGACGGCGCCCCCGGACCAGCGGAGGGTGAGGCCGGACCGGCGGCGGCCGGGGCCGCCGAGGTCGGCCCGGAACCCGTACTCGACGGGTCCGAAACCGCCGAGGCGCCGGACGCGGCCGCCGGTGGGTCCGACGCTGGTGAGTCCGACGCCGCCGATGGTGCCCCGCCCGCCGAACCCGCGGTGAAGGCCGAGGGCAACGACGCGCAGGCCCCGGCCCGGGCCGGGAGCCCGGTGGAGGCCGAGCTGTCCGCGGAGGCCTCCGCCACCGGCCGGCCGGCCAGGTCCGACGCGCCCGGTGCGGCGACGCCCGGCACCGCCGTGCGAGCCCTGGAGCCCGCCGAGCGGGAGCGGACCAGGGAACAGCCGGCTCCGCCGGACCAGCCGATGAGGGCTCTCGCCGCGCTGACGAACACGCCCGCACCGCCGCCGACGCTCCGGCGCACCGTCCTGCGCCGGGTGAGGATCTGGACTCCGCTGCTCGCGCTGCTGACGGTGGCCTGCTGCGCCGTGCAGGTGCTGCGCCCCTTGCCCACCCCCGTGCTGGCCCTGACCGGCGCGTCGTCGTACACGTTCGCCGGCGCCCCGCCGGCCCTCGCGTGGCCGAGCGAGGGCGAGGCGGCCGTGGAGGTCGAGGGGCTGGGCAGTCTGGGAACCCATGGTGAGCAGAGGCCGGTGCCGACGGCCAGCATGGCCAAGGTGATGACCGCCTACGTGGTGCTCCACGATCACCCGCTCACGGGGGACGGGAGCGGCCCGGATATCGGCGTCGACGCGCAGGCGGAGCAGGAGTCCCACGCCCCGGACGAGTCGACGGCCCCGGTCACCGAGGGCCAGCGGTTCACCGAGCGTCAGATGCTGGAACTGCTCCTGATCCCCTCGGGCAACAACATCGCACGACTGCTCGGCCGGTGGGACGCCGGGACCGATGACGGGTTCGTGGCGAAGATGAACGCCGCCGCCCGGCAACTGGGCATGAACGCCACGACGTACACCGACCCCAGCGGCCTGGACGCCGGCACCGTCAGCACCGCACCGGACCAGCTGAAGCTCGCGAGGGCCGCGATGGAGGACGCCACGTTCCGTTCGGTGGTCGCGATGCCCAACACGACGATCGACGGCATCCCGGACCGGATCTTCAACAACAACAACGACCTGGTCAACCCGGGCGTCATCGGGATCAAGACGGGGTCGAGCTCGGCGGCGGGCGGCAATCTCATGTGGGCTGCCCGGCAGACCGTCGGCGGCA
Source organism: Kitasatospora sp. NPDC052896 (assembly GCF_044547075.1). Taxonomy (NCBI): domain Bacteria; kingdom Bacillati; phylum Actinomycetota; class Actinomycetes; order Kitasatosporales; family Streptomycetaceae; genus Kitasatospora; species Kitasatospora sp. NPDC052896. Next base: position 36,914 of record NZ_JBITZU010000033.1, on the reverse strand, counting down.
GGGAGCAGCTGATCCTGGGCGTCGTGATGGGTCAGCAGAGCGGCACCACGCTCGACAACAGCCTCAACAAGGCGCTGGCGGTCAGCCAGCAGCTGATGACGCAGGTGCAGAAGGCCCTGACCTCGGCCACCGTCATCAGGAAGGGCGAGGTCATGGGTTACGTCGAGGACGGGCTCGGAGGAAGGTCCCCGGTGGTCGCGGCCGCGGACCTGACCGTGGTCGGCTGGCCCGGGACGACGGCGCCGCTGGTGCTCTCCGCGGGCGCCACGGGCGTCCCGCACAGCGCGAAGGCGGGCACCACGGTGGGGACGCTCGGTCTCGGATCCGCGCCCGGCAGCCCGCGCATCCCGGTCGCCCTGGAGAACGACATGGCCGCACCGGGCGTCAGCGACAAGCTGCTCCGGTTCGGGTAGGGGCGTCTCCCGCCACCGGGCCGGCGGACGGGCGGCCGTGACGGACGGTCGGTCGCCGGCCCGGGTCGCTCGGGAACCGGCGCCCGAACCGACGGCTCCGCGCGGCCTCCACGGGTGTCCATACGGGCTGCCCCACGATTGAAGACGGGTGGAGCAGGCGATGGTGTGGTGCCAGCCCGTCCGATCGCCGTCCTGGCAGGATGGCGGCATGGAGCGTGTGCTTGGAATCGGTGGGTACTTCGTGCGGGCCGCCGACCCGGAGGCCCTGAACGCCTGGTACCGCGACTGCCTGGGGCTGGACGCCGATGAGCACGGCTTGTGGCGCCAGGCAGCCGGGCCGACGGTGTTCGCGACCTTCGAGTCCGGGACCGACTACTTCGGATCCCGCTCCCAGCAGACCATGCTCAACTTCCGGGTCCGCGACCTGGACGCGATGCTCGCGCAGCTCCGCGCCAAGGGAGCGGACGTGTCCGAGGAGACCCAGGACATGGAGGGTGTCGGTCGATTCGGCTGGGTCACCGATCCCGAGGGGAACCGGATCGAGCTCTGGCAGCCCGCCTGACCGTATCCTCACGCAGGCGGTGACGTGCGGGTGGACCACGGTGTCGTCGAGGTGTGAGCCTTGGTCAGGCCCGCGCGGCCATGCCCCATGGCGCTTTCCGTGGTCCGTCGAAGGAACACCTGGGTGAGGTCCCGCGGAGCTCGCCGCGCGCTGGGAGGCGCGGTGCGAGTCCGGGCGTTGCGACCGGCGGGGTGGCCGTCGCCGCCCAGCGCAACCTCTTCAACCGCATGGTCGGCCGGCTTCACCACCGTCTCCAGAAGAGCCGACTTCCCGGATCCACGTGTACGTCCCCGGCAGGCTTCGCCAGAGACGACCCGGGCCGGCAGCCGGAGCGCGGTCGGCTTCGGCCCCAAATTCGTGATCCGCGTCACATGTGGGCCGGTCGTGCAGCAGGCGGCAGCGAGTGGCCGTCATGCAGGCAGGAAACTCGTGAGGAGGAGTATATGCACGCATCGGTAACCCGCCGGTGATCGCGCGTCGGGGGGACGGGGACGGCGGCGATCGGGTCGACTTCGGCGAGTTCGTGCGGCAGCGGTCGGCGGCCCTGTTCCGCACCGCCTACCTTCTGACCGGCAGTCGAGAGCGTGCCGAGGACCTGGTGCAAGAAGGGCTGGAGAAGGCCTACCGGCACTGGCGGCGGATCTGCGCCACCGACTCGCCGGAAGCCTACGTGCGCCGGATCGTGGTGAACCTCGCCAACGACAGCTGGCGCAGCCGGCGCAGGGCCGGTGAATGCACTGAGCTCGTGGACCGCCCCGTCGGCGAGGACCCCTACCTGCTGGTCGACCTGCGCGACGAGCTCGTCCACGCCCTGCACGCGCTGCCGATGGGAATGCGCACCGCAGTGGTCCTGTACTACCTGCACGACATGGACGACCAGCAGATCGCCGAGGTACAAGGCGTCTCGCCCAGCACCGTGCGCTCGCAACTGGCCCGGGCGCTGGCGAAACTACGCGCCGCGCACGAGTTCTCCACTCCGCCGCCGGACAGCCGGGGCGAGCGCCGCCACGATCCCCTTCCACTGCAAAGGCGTGTGACGACCTGATGTCCCATCAGAGCACCGGTTCCCAGGGCCCCAACTCGAACAGCGACTTCGGAAAGGCACTGATCCAGGCGATGGACGACTTCGCGCACTCCACGACCGCTCCCACCTTCGACCCTGAGGGCATGGTGCGGCGCGCGCGCCGCCGGCGGGGCATGCTCGCGCTCGCGTCCTCCGGCGCGGTCATCGCCGCGACCGCGGTCCTGGTCGTGGCCTTCACCACCTCCCCCGAAAGGGGCCACGCCACCGCTGTTGCCGCCTCGACGCCCCCGGCCGCCCAGCGGGCCAGGGCGAGTTCACCCACCCGCCTCGATCCCCCTTGCGCGGCGGGCTGGCCCACGGACTACGTCGCGCCCCAGAACAGCGTCGCCGTGCCCAACGTCACGGGCTTGGATCAGCCGCACGCCACTGCCGCCCTGACCGCCGCCGGTCTGAGGGTCGCCCTCGTCCACCTGGACGAGGGCCTGGACGGACCCGCCCCCACGGGGGCGGTCGTCTGCACCAGTCCCATCGCGGGCACCCGCGTCGCCCCGGGCGAATCCGTCAGCATCTTCGTCGCCCACTACTGACCTCAACGCCGACACCCACCCCGGCGAGTTCGTACGTACCTTGGCTGGACCCCTGTGTGGCGGGCCCCTTCAGGGAGGGCCGCCGAGCGCGGTGGTCATGGCTGGACACCCGCGCCGCGCGGCGTAGGCTGCCGTGCGGGCTGACCACGGACCCGGGGGCGCCCGGTCACACTGGCGGGGGAGGAGCAACGCGGTGCAGGTTTTTGACGGCTGGCCACCGGCGTCCGGGCCGATACCCTCGCCGGTGGCTCGACCGGCCCGTCCGCCCGTCGGCTACGTCCTGGCCGTGGTGCTGTTCGGGCTGCTCGGCGCTGCTGTCGACGCGCTCTTCTCGTTCGGGATGCTGTTCGCGACGGACAGCTGTGGCACCGGTAGCGCGGGCGCCGCGTCGCCGGTGTGCACGCCCGCCGTGTGGGCCTCGCTCCTCGTCCTGCCGTGGGCGGGGCTGGCGGCGGGGGTGCTGGTGGCGGCGCTGGGCGCGGTCCGGCGTCGGCGGCGTGGGCGCTCGCCGTGGCTCGCACTGCCCGCCGGGGGCGCGCTGTACGTGGCCGTGTGCGCGGTGACGTACGTCGTGATCTTCAGCTGACCCGGGCGGCCTCGCGTCCTGATCGTCGCCCAGGCCGGCCCCGACGTCCGTGCCAGGCGCTCCGCGCGGGTGCGGGGGATCGCGCAGGGGCCGAAGCATCCCGCTGGCCGGGAGAGCCCAGGGGTTGTAGCGGCCCGGCACGTTCACAGGATCCCCGGGCGGAGGGACTCCGCGGAGCCGAGCTCGATGTCCGTTCACCGCCGGTACTTCTCGCGCCCGACCGGTGGGATGGGCCCATGACTTCACAAGCGACCCTGAACGGCAGGACGGCTCTGATCACCGGCGGCAGCCGCGGCATCGGTGCGGCGACGGCACTGCGACTGGCCCGGGAAGGTGCGGACGTGGCCGTCACCTACGTGCGCGGCGAGGAGGCGGCGCAGGACGTCGTACGGGCCGCTACGGCGCTGGGGCGCCGGGCCGTGGCCCTGCGCGCGGACTCCGCGGACGCGCAGGAGGCGGCGGACGCGGTGCGCCGTGCGGCGGAGGCGCTCGGGGGCCTGGACGTCCTGGTGAACAATGCGGCCGTCGGGCTGATCGCGCCCCTGGAGAGCCTGTCCCTGGCCGACGTCGACCGAGTCCTCGCCGTGAACGTGCGCGGGGTGTTCGTGACGGCCCAGGCGGCCGCCGCACGCATGGGGCGTGGCGCCCGGATCATCACCGTCGGCAGTTGCGTGACCCAGCGCGTGCCCGGCCCCGGCGCCACCCTGTACACGATGAGCAAGTCGGCTCTGGTCGGTCTGACGCGCGCCCTCGCCCGGGAGCTGGGCCCGCGCGGGATCACGGCGAACATCGTCCACCCGGGCCCGCCCGATCGACACCGACATGAATCCCGCGGACGGCCCCGCCGCGTCCGGCCAGGTGGCGTTGACCGCTCTGGGTCGCTTCGGGACGGCCGAGGAGGTGGCTTCCGTGGTGGCGTACCTGGCAGGCGGGGATACGGCGTACGTGACGGGCGCGGAGTTCGCGGTGGATGGCGGGCACGCTTCCTGAACCCGCGCGGGGCACACCGGTGTGCGGTGCGCGCCCCGCGCGTCGACGGCGACTCGACCGGCCGGGCGAACTCGCGCGCCAGGCCGGGACCCATGAGCGGCGTCACGGATGCTCCCGCCCCGCCCAGCGGCGAGGGCTTCGGCGTGGACGGTGTGGTGGCCGAGCTTCGCGGCGACCACGGACGGGGCGCCTGCAGGACGAGTCGCCACCGGGCGGCGGGGCGTCCGCGCAGAGCGGGGACGCCCCGCCGCGGCAAGTCGCCTGCCGAGCGTCGCGGGGTCCGCCGGTGGGACCGATCTGATGGCGCTACGGCCCCACCGGCCGTGTCCCCGCAGCCGCCACGGCGGCCGGCTGTGGGGGCACGCGTGTCAGGGCGTGCAGACGGCGTAGGGGGTGACGTTGGTGGTGTTGGTGCTCTGGTTGTCGGCGAGGATTTGCCAGGTGTTGCCGACGGGTCGGCTGGTGACCTCGGTGGGTGGGACGGCGCCGCCGCTCTGCTGGTATCCACCACCGGTGATCATGCTGCCGGTGGGGCAGCCGGCCGTGGCCACGACCGGGACCCTGGCTGTGGCCATCCCGAAGGGGCGGGGGCCGACGGTGATGGTGGTGGTGACGGTGTCGGTGGCGGTGTTGATCACCGATACCGTGCCGTCGAGCTCGTTGGCGACGTAGGCGCGGGTGCCGCCCGGGCTGAACGCCACCCCGTAGGGGTGGTTGCCGACGGGGATGGTGGTGGTGACGGTGTTGGTGGCCGTGCTGATCACCGACACGCTGTTCGAGTTGCGGTTGGTGACGTAGACGGTGGTGCCGTCGGGGCTGACCGCCAACGTCTGCGGGGTGGTGCCGACGGGGATGGTCGTGGTGACGGTGTTGGTGGCCGTGCTGATCACCGACACGTTGTTGGAGCTCTGGTTGGCGACGTAGACGGTGGTGCCGTCGGGGCTGACCGCCACCGCGATCGGCTGGGTGCCGACGGGGATGGTCGTGGTGGCGGTGTCGGTGGCCGTGTTGATCACCGACACCGTGTTGTCAACGAGGTTGTTGACGTAGGCGGTGGTGCCGTCCGGGGTGAATGCCACGCCGAACGGCCCGGTGCCGGCGGTGACGGTGGCGGTGACGGTGTTGGTCGCCGTGCTGATCACCGACACGTTCCCCGAGTTGGAGTTGGTGACGTAGACGGTGCTGCCGTCCGGACTGACCGCCGCCCCGGCCGGGTTGGTGCCGACGGTGACGGTGGCGGTGACGGTGTCGGTGGTCGTGTCGATCACCGACACGTTGTTCGAGCCGTTGTTGGTGACGTAGGCGGTGGTGCCGTCCGGGGTGACCGCCACCCAGAAGGGGTTGGTGCCGACGGGGATGGTGGCGGTGACGGTGTTGGTCGCCGCGTTGATCACCGACACGTTGTTCGTGGTGAAGTTGGCGACGTAGACGAAGGTCCCCGACGTCGCAGCGTGGGCCGGGACGGCCGCCGTCACCGGCAGCGCCACGGCCCCCAGCACAATCAGCCCCGCCGTCAGGGCGCGTACCCACGTCTCCCATCGCAGGGCCCGGCCCGGGCCCGTATCGTGTCGTGCCGGGCCGGGCAGGCGTCGTTTCCCAAGATTCAGCATCGCCGTACCTCTCGCTCGAAGAACCGGAAGGGTGGCGACGCAGGCCCCGGGGCCGGAACGGCCCGCACGACGACGGCGCACGCGGCCGACAGAGCCGGCCCCACCACGGCCACCGCCCGGACCCACGGCCGTGGGCCGTGCCCGGGCCGCGTGTTTTCGTGTCTCATCACCGGCGCGTCTTCGCCCTTACCGGTCGGGGCGGTTTCGCCACCGCGCTGACAGGACCTCGGTGGGCCACAGCCCACCGCGCCGTCAGAGTAGACACATTTGCAAGGAATATGATGGTTCGACACTTTCCATCCGCGTGATCCGGCCCGTGGGTGGGGTCGCTCCACACTGGTAGGAGTCTCTGATCGAGTCACCGGTGTTCCTGGGCCTGACGGCTCATGGGGTCACGGTGTGTGGTCACCGGGGGCGGACTTCTTCCAGGTTCCTCCCGCTTGAGCGGCAACGGCCTCGGTGTGGACGGAGTGGTAGTCGAGCATCCCGGCGACAACCGGGGGCGGGGTTTGAAGGACGAGCTGTTGCGGGGTCGCGGTCCGGCCGTGGAGAGTGGGAATGCCCGCGACGGTGAGCCACCTGCCGAGGCTCGCGGGGTCCATCGGCTACCCGGCTCGGCGCCCGGGGAAGAGCCGGTCACTGGCCGGAGGGGTGCCGTGCGGCCGGTTCGCCGGTTGACTCGGAAAGCGGCTGTGGTTCCAGGACGACCAGCTACCGCTGGCCAAGGCGCGGATGGACGCTGCGGTGAGCGGCACGGACTCGAGCGCCTGCGCGGGTGATCGCGACGGTATTCGCGTGCCTGGACGCCGCACCGATGACGTGGGTCGAGGACGACGGCAAGGGCGACATCATGGACCCGTACGACAAGTGCCTGGCTGCAGCGCGCAGTTGACACGCGGCTGGCCAAGGAGTATGCGGTGGTCCGGGTACCAGTCCTGGAAGTCCGTCTTGATGCTTCCCCGCCGCGATCCGCTGTCCGGCCTTCGCGTACGGAGGGATCCCTGGCGTGGTCAGGACGGATCCGGCCAGGCGCCCCGCTCGGACAGGTGGAGAACGAGGGCGGCGATGTTCCAGGCGTCGTCCTCGCCGCGGTGGTGACGGCCTTCGAGTCGGCGCCCGGCGATCTTCAGGGCCTGCGCCATGCCGGGGCGTTTGCGCAGGCCGTACGCCTCGGTGAAGGCCGCCTTGGCGTTGGTGTGGTGTCGGCCGAAGGGATAGGGCGTCCGGGTGGCCTGGCACTGCCGGGTGAACTGGTGGCGGTCGTACTCGCCCCAACTGGCCCACGGGTGGGATCCGGCGTGGTGGTCGGCTGCCAGCAGCCGGCACGCCTCGGCGAAGCTGACCCCTCCGTCCACCTCGTGCTGGGTGAGGCCGGTCAGCTCCGTGCAGAACTCGCTGACCGTGGACTGGGCGGGCCGCACCAGGATCCGATGGCGGGCGAGGCGCTCCCCGGCGGCCAGGTCGACGACGGTCAGCCCGATCTCGATGATCTCGCTGACCGCGCCCGGCGGTTGGTCGCCTGCCCAGCAGGTGGCTTCGACGTCCACGACGTTCAGGAGGCGCTCGGCCCCGGTGCTGTCCACAGCGGGAAGCGTAGGGGGGAGCGGCGGCCCGGGCACCTGATTTTGCCCGCGAGGGTGCGGGGCGACGGCGGTGCGGTCGGGCGGGTCGGGTTCCCGGACGAGGCGAGGTTCGCCACTCGGAGCCGGACACGGTGGCCCGCGCCGCAGGTGGTGCCCAAAAGCCCTCCCGCCCGCTTCGACAGCCGTGCCGGCGGGCCTGCCGGCCGACGCGGTCCCGTCGACGCCGGCTACAACGGGCGTGCGCCAAAGTGGAGTTGGATCACGCCAAAGAGCCGCTCGGCGGGTAGCCGCTGACGACAAACCGGCACCCCGGCTGCCAATGTACCTGCCGCACAGACCGTCATCTGGAAGGGATCCACCCATGCTGATGATCAACCGTGTCCTTGGTACCACGCTCGCGGCCGGCGCGCTCCTCCTGGTCGGACTCACCCCGGCGTCCGCGCAGGCGGTCACTCCCCAGCAGGCCGCTCCCGGGTCCACACAGGACTTCTACGCCACCGGTTGGGCCTTCTACTCCCAGGCCGTCGCGCTCAACAACGCGACGACCGCCGTGTACGGCGGGGCGAACGCCGCAGGCTACCCGTCGAGTGAGTGCACCACGATCGGCCGGTGGCTCTGGCCGACCGTCGCGGCGGGGGAGCCCGTGCGTTGGAACTCCGAAGTCGAGATTCAGTGCACCGCCCCGGCGGCCGCCAGCGCTACCGCCCACCTCCGCTAGGAAGGCCGGGAGCCGGCTGCGCGCAGTCGGCCACCCCACGCGTGGAGAAGTCCCGAGCCCGGTACCCCGCCCGCGCCGCGGGCATCGTCCCCGTCCACGTTCCACGTCGCGGTCCACGCCCTCGACCACCCCGGACCGAGATCCGGGGTGGTCGACCGCCCGGGATGGGACCCGGTACGGAGCCGGAAGATCATGCCCGTGGCGGCGTAGCCGCCCCAGTTGTAGCCGTCTCCGCGACAGCTGGAAGGCTTGGTGGTGCTCCTCGAATCCGCGCCGACCGCTTGGCTCCGGCGCCGGCCGCAGTTCCGTGAGTGATCTCCGTGGACGTGCGGAGGTGTCAGGTGGGCGGTCACCGACGGGCACCACCGGGCCAGGCGCGCCCCCAACTCAAGCCGGTCCGTCAGATGGTTCCGGGGACCCGGCCGAAGTGGTGAAGTTCGAGGCCGGGTGGGGCCCGCCGCCCGGTCCGGACGGCGGGCCGAGGTGCGTCAGCGCTCCGAGCGGCGCAGCAGGTAGGTGTCCATCAGCCAGCCCTTGCGGTCGCGGGCCGCCTTGCGCGCCTTGAGGACGCGCGGCGCGGTCTCGGCGAGCGGACCGGAGAGCAACACCTCGTCGGGCGTGCCGAGATAGGCGCCGTAGTGGATGTCGAGTCCGGCGGGGTCGATCTCGGCGAAGGCGGCCTGCCCGTCCAGCATGACCACCACGTCGTCCACGCCCTCCGGGAAGCCCTCGGCGAGCCGTCGGCCGGTGGTGACCTGGAACGGGCGGCCGACCCGGGTGAGGGTGGTGCGGTGCCGGGCGGCCAGGACCGAGATGCTGCTGATCCCCGGGATCACCTCGTACTCGAAGAGGTCCGGGGCGTCCCTGCGGGCCAGGACCTCCTCCACCACCGCGATCACGCTGTCGTACAGGCTCGGGTCGCCCCACACCAGGAACGCGCCCGTCTGGTCGGGACCCAGGTGTTCGGCGATCAGCCGGTCGACCAGGTCGGCGCGGCGGTGGCGCCAGTCGTCCACCGCGGCCGCGTAGGCCGGCGCGCCGCGGTCCCGTTCGGCGTCCGGGGTCTCGACCACCTGGTGGCCGGGCCGGGCGTGTTCGTCGAGCAGTTGCCGGCGCAGCCGGATGAGGTCCTGGCGCTGCTCGTTCTTGTCGAGGACGAAGAAGACGTCGGTGCGGGCGATGGCCTTGACCGCCTGCAGGGTCAGGTGGTCGGGGTCGCCCGCACCGATGCCGATGATGAGGATGTGCTGCATGACCTGGATTCTGCCTGGTCCCACCCGCCGGAGCTCGGCCGGCCCGTGGTCCGTGGCCGGGCGGGCCGGCGAGCCGGTGTGCCGGTGTGCCGGTGGAACCCCGTGCCGGGCCCGTACGGACGTGCTGTTACGCCGGTTCCTCGGCCTCCACGGCCGAGGCGGCGGCCGGGGTGGTCCAGCGGGCCTCGACCTTGCCGAAGCGCCAGTAGAGCAGGGCGACGACCCAGGTCAGGGCGAAGAGTCCGGCGATGGCGAAGCCGGCCTTGTTGATGTCGAAGTTCGCCATGAAGTCCCAGAACGGGCCGCTGAGGTGGAGCTCGGAGGTGAGGACGCCGAGCAGCTCGATGGTGCCGATCAGGAAGGCGGCGGCGATGGACAGGCCGGTGATGACGAGGTTGTAGTACACCTTGCGGACCGGGTTGGCGAAGGCCCAGCCGTAGGCGAAGTTCATGAAGCAGCCGTCCAGGGTGTCGAAGAGCGTCATGCCGCCGGCGAAGAGCAGGGGCAGCGCGAGGACGGCGTAGAAGGGCAGGCCGGCGGTGGCGGCGTAGGCGGTGGCGGCGAGCAGCACGACCTCGGTGGCGGTGTCGAAGCCGATGCCGAAGATCAGGCCGACGAAGAACATCTGCCAGGTGTGGTTGATCGAGCGCATGAAGCGGCCGAAGAAGCGCCACATCAACCCGCGGGCCTGGAGCTGCCGTTCGAGCTCCTCCTCGTCGAAGGTGCCCTGGCGCATCGAGCGGAAGACCTTGGCGATGCCGGCCAGCACGATGAGGTTGAGCAGCGCGATGAGGTAGAGGAAGCTGGCGGAGGTGACCGTGCCGATCACGCCGCCGACGGTCTCGTAGGTCGAGTTGGGGTCGACCATCGCGCCGAAGACGGCCTTGGCCGCGATGGTGATGCCGATGCCGACCACACAGATGATGGTGGAGTGGCCGATGGCGAAGAAGAAGCCGGTGCCGAGCGGACGCTTCTTGTCGGCCATCAGTTTGCGGGTGACGTTGTCGATGGCGGAGATGTGGTCGGCGTCGAAGGCGTGGCGCGCGCCCAGGGTCCAGGCGGTGAAGGCGACGCCGATGCCGACGCCGAGGCCGTCGTAGTGGAAGTGGTGGGGCAGCACGGTGAGGACGAAGATTCCCCAGCCGAAGCCGTTGAGGGCGAGGATGACCAGGGCCATCATGCCCAGGCGTCCCCACTCGGAGGGGTGGAGCGCGTCGCGGATCGATCTGAACCGGGTTGCCGGGGTGTTCATGGGCATCCTCCTCGGGATGCTCGCCGGGCAGGGCGGCACCCGAGTCGGCCCACGGGGGCCGGGCGGTCCGTCCTTCCGTCGAGGCGGGAATCCGTGGCGCGACGGCAGGCGACCGGGCTCGTCCCCGTGAGGGGCATCACCGTTGCGGGACAGTGCCGGGTTCACACCGGACTTCGCTGCTGGCGCGCTGTCACAGCAGGCGGCTGCAACCTGGCCAGCCTAGTGAGGCGGTTCGTTCATCTTCAAGCTCGCGCAGGTCAAGAGCCGGACAAACTCTACGAGCGGGGCCGGCACCGGATGGGACCCCGCCGGTGCCGGAGGAGACACCGATCGTCACGGGCACCGCGGTGGCGAGGTGTCAGCACTGCTTCCGGGCGGGTGACTTCGGCGGCCTGATGGGGGCCAGGCACGAGGGCCGGCGCGCACACTCCGGCCCTCCGCCGACGCACTGTCCGACGTCACTCGCCGCCCCCACGCGACGAGCCGCGAGCCGCGATGTCGGGACCGCGGGCCGGGATCCGTAGCGCCTGGAGCCCTGGGGGGAGCGCTTGTGGCGTGGCCGGGTCCGCCTCGGCGGCGGGCTGTCGGAGCCACTCGCACAGGGCGGCGGTGTCGTCCGCGGAGGTCAGCCCGCCGAGCCACAGGGGCCGGCTCCGCCGGCCGTCGGGTTGCCGCGCGTGGCTGCGGACCACGACGACGTTGGCCTGCTCGCACGGTCCCAGGCAGTCCGTGGTGCGCAGTCTGACGTGGGCGAGGCTGTCGGCTGTCGCGGAGAGTGCGGCCAACTGGGCTTCGTGGTCGACGTCGGGGCGCTTGGCGGCGTTTCCACAGCAGCACCCCCGGCACAGCACGATGTCCACGGTCGGCGGGGTGCGGGGGTCCGGGGCGCCGGTGCTCATGCGCCGTCGGTGGGCAGGCCGAAGGCGTCCGGGTGGAGCCAGCGGGCGATGGCGGTGACGGCCTCCGCGTTGCGGGGCCCGGGGGTGACCTGGTCGTAGCTCAGGGTCAGGAAGCAGTGGTTCCTGACCGCGGTCAGGTTCCGGGTGATCGGGCTGCTCTCCAGGAACTGCTGCTTCTGCTCGGCGGTGGGGGTGCCGTAGTCGTTGATGACGATGCACTGCGGGTCGGCGGCCGCGACCTGTTCCCAGGAGACCGAGGTCCAGCTCTGCTCGAGGCCGGCGAAGACGTTGGTGCCGCCGCCCAGTCGGATCAGGGCGTCGGGCATGGCGAGCCCGCCCGCGGTGAACGGTGCGGACTGGCCGCTGTCGTAGTCGAAGACCCGGACCGGGGCCAGTCCGGTCGTCTTGGCCTGCGCCGCGGTCACCTCGGCCTTCATGGAGTCGACCAGCTGCCGGGCTCTGGTCTGCGTGCCGAAGATCTGGCCGAGGTTGGTGAGGTCGCGGTAGGTGTCGTCGATGCTCACGGAGCCGGTTCCGCTCTGGACGTGGGCGCAGGACTCGGTGAGGGCGAGGGTCTTGATGCCGAATTTGGCCAGGCCGTCGGGGGTGAGGTCGGTCCCGGTGTGCAGGCCGTAGTTCCAGCCGGCGAACAGGAAGTCCGGGTGGAGGCCGACCAGCGGTTCGAGGGTGAAGTAGGACGGGGAGATGCTGGGGACCGTGCGGAAGGCCGTCTGGTACTGCTGCGGAACGGGCTTGCCGTCCGGGCCGTCGCCGTTGACGCCGAAGTCGCCGACCATGTGCGACTCCAGGCCCAGGGCGAGCATGTCCTCGGTGGTGTTGATGTCGTTGGACACGGCACGGGTGGGTGCCTTGGTGAAGGTGATCCGGGTGCCGCAGTTGGTCACCGTGACGGGGTAGCCACCGTCACCCGGGGCGGCGGGAGTTGTGGACCGGGCGGCGTCCCCCGTGGTGGCGGGGCCGCCGCAGCCGGTGAGGACACCGCTGAGCACCACGGCCGACGCGGCGAGAGCGGCCGCTCGCGGGAGGCGCGTTCGGACGGGGGAGCGACGGGGGCGGGGAGCACGGGGCTGGGCCATGGTGTGCCTTTCGGTCAGGGGGCTTGCCCGGGCTTGGAGTTGAGCGGGGGCTCGATGGCCGGGGGGATGGGGTGCGGCCGGCGGGAGCGGCGCGGGATGAGGTGTGGGGTCCCGGTCTCGGGGTGATCGACGATCAGGACGTCCGCGCCGTAGGCGAGCCGCACCAGGTCCGTGGTGATCACCTGCGCGGGCGGGCCGCCGGCGATGATCCGTCCCCGGGCCAGGAGGTGGACACTGTCGCAGAACAGCGCGGCCAGGCTCAGGTCGTGCAGCGCGGCCAGGACCGTGACGCCGAGTCCGGCGACCAGCTCCAGGACCTCCACCTGGTAGCGGATGTCGAGATGGTTGGTCGGCTCGTCCAGGATCAGGTGGTCCGCGTTCTGGGCGATGGCACGGGCGATCAGGACCCGCTGCTTCTCGCCGCCGGACAGGGTGTTGAAGCTGCGGCCGGCCAGGTGCGCGCAGCCGACCCGCTCGATGGCGTGTTCCACCGCTGTCAGGTCGGCCCGGTCGTCGCGGTCGAAGGCGCGCTTGTGGGGAGTGCGGCCGATCATCACCATCTCCAGGACGGTGAAGTCGAATTCGACGCTGGACTCCTGGGCGATCACGGCGACGCGCCGGGCGGCCTGCCTGGGCGGCAGCGCCAGCAGGTCCGTGCCGTCGAGCAGTGCCCTTCCCGCCGCGGGTCGGTTGACCCGGTAGAGCGTCTTGAGCAGGGTCGACTTCCCGCTGCCGTTGGGGCCGAGCAGGCCGACCAGGTGCCCGTCGGGAACGGTGAGGTCCACGTCGGTGACGACGCGCCGGCCCGCGACGTCCACACACAGTCCGACCAGTTCCAGGCTCACTGGTCGGCTCCGTACAGGTAGGGGCGGCGCCGGATCAGCACGATCAGCACCGGTGCGCCGATGAAGGCGGTGATGACGCCGATGGGCATCTCCTGGGGAGCGACGACGGTGCGGGCCAGCAGGTCGCCCAGGACCGTGAACGAGGCTCCGAACAGCACTCCCACGGGGAGCGAGCGCCGATGGTCGGATCCCACCAGGAGCCGGACGATGTGCGGGACCACCAGCCCCACGAACCCGATCACCCCGCTGACCGCCACCGACACCCCCGCCATCAACGAGGTGACCAGGAACAGGTTCCGCCGCAGCCGCCGTACGTCGACGCCGAGTGAGGAAGCCGCCTCGGCGCCCATGGCGAGGGCGTTGAGGGAGCGGGACCGGGCCAGTAGGAAGATCATCGCGGTGGCCAGGGCAAGGGTCGGGACGGAGAGCTGTGACCAGGTGGCCAGGCCGAAGGAGCCCATCAGCCAGAACAGTACGGACTGGGTGGCCTGCGGGTTCCCGCGGAAGATCAGGAAGCTGGTCACCGACTCGAACAGGGCCGAGAGCACCACGCCGCAGAGGATCAGCTGGGTGGGGGCCAACTGCCGCCCCTGCCGCGCCAGGAGCAGCACCGCCAGCATGGCCGCCAATGAGCCGAGCACGCTTCCGAACGAGATCGCCCACGCGCCGAGCGAGGCGAACGCACCGAACAGCAGCACCGTGGTCGCCCCGACGCTGGCCCCCGAGGAGACACCGAGCAGGAAGGGGTCGGCCAGGGCGTTGCGCACCTGGACCTGCACCACCGTGCCCGCGGTCGTCAGCGCCGCGCCGACCACCGCGGCCAGCAGTACCCGGGGCAGCCGGATCTGCCAGACGATGGTGTCGGCGACGGAGGCGGCCGGCCGCCCCGACAGATGGTCAACGACCACCTGCCACACCGCTTCCGGGCTCAACGACACCGATCCGACGCCCACCGCCAGGGTCACCACCGTGACCAGCAGGACCGTGCACGCGGCCAGCACACGAGGGAGCGGGAGACGGCGACCCCGGCCGGTCGAGGCAGCCGGCAGCGCGGGTGGGTGGCCCGTCGCGGCGTCAGGCGCGTCATCCGCCGGCGCGACGCCCAGCGGAACCCGGGCCGGCGGTATGTGATCGTCCGGGTGCACCGAACATCCTCCTTCTACGTGTGCGGGAGGATGCGGGGGGACGGCAGGACTGCGGGACTCCCCGAACCGCCCTTCCTCCGAGGGCCGTTCCGTCGACGTAGCGGCAGGCGACCGGGCTTGCCCCCGAGGGGGACCACCGTTGCGGGACAGCGCCGGAATCACACCGGCTTCGCTGCGACTACACCGTCACGACCCGAGGCCGTGACGGTGTCAGTGTAGGTACAGCGAACCGTCACCATCAATCCTGCACAGCCGGCCAGGCGTCGATTCCTGCGTGACCGTCGTCACCGTCGCACCGGTCCCGGCGCGGTGCTGTCGTGAGGGCGACGAGGGCCCGTGGTCCTGAGCCGGGCTTCACACCTGCCGAGCGGGCTCGTCCGCGCCGAGCGTGCTCAGGGGGTCCGCCCCCCCGGGGGCGGAATGTGGTCGTCCGTCATTTCATCTGTCGAGGTGTGGCTCGGTGCGGTTCGCCGTGATGCGGCCGACGCCGGGCTAACCCTCCGTTCGGTGTGGGATGCGTCACTCGGCTTTCGTTGCCGTGTACGTGTCGAACCTCTTGTCGAAGCGCGTCGGTGACCCTACCTTCCCGATCAGGTAGCTACCGATCGGCCATGACTTCGCGCATCAACTCCGGTCAGCCAGACCGGAATTGTCGCTCGATCATGCCCCCACACCCCCACAACGATAGGCCCAGAGGAGACGCTGATGTCCCCGTCCCGCCGCTCCATATCCGCCGTCGCGATCGCGGCCGCGCTCGGCTTCGCCCCCATGGCCGCGCTCTCCGCCACGCCGGCGGCGGCCGCCGCGCCGCTCGTGCAGGCCCCGATGCACCACCTCTCCGGCCAGGCCGGTGGCTCCACGCCGTTCTTCGTCAGCCACGGCGGCCCGTCGCACACCACGACCACCAGCGACAACTGGTCCGGCTACGCGGCCACCGGCTCGACCTACACCAACGTGTCGACGACCTTCGTGCAGCCCGCCGTCGACTGCTCCCAGGGTGACGGCTACTCCAGCTTCTGGGTGGGCCTGGACGGCTACAGCTCGCAGTCGGTCGAGCAGACCGGCACCGAGGCCGACTGCTCCGGCGGCCAGGCCGAGTACTCCGCCTGGTACGAGATGTACCCGGCGGACCCGGTCACCTACGACAACGTCGTCCAGCCCGGTGACGTGATCACCGAGACGGTCAGCTACGCGTCCAACTCGTACAAGCTGACCCTCAGTGACCGCACTGAGGGCTGGACCAAGACCACCACCAAGAAGGAGAGCGGCCTGGCGCGGTCCTCCGCCGAGGTGATCGCCGAGGCGCCCTGGGACGGCAGCGTCCTGCCGCTCGACGACTTCGGTACCGTCAACTTCAGCAACTCGACGGTCAACGGCTCCTCGCTGGCCTCCAGCAACCCGGTCGGCATCAACATGGTCTCCGACTCGGGCACGCCCGAGGCGACCATCTCCGGGGTGTCCGGTGGATCGTTCTCCGTCACCTGGAACAGCCTGTAACACCCGGCGGTGACACCCGGCCGTCACGGCCGCGCACGCGCGGCCGGGGTCACCAGCCGTACTCCGGCGAGCGGGGGGGGGGGCCCCCCCCCCCCCCCCGGCGGCGGGGCCCCCCCCCCCCCCCGCCCCCCCCCCCCCCCCCCCCCCCCCCCCCCCCCCCGCCCCCCCCCCCCCCCCCTCGCTCCGGTCCCCGCCTGTCCCGCCGCCCTTCGACGGCCCACGGCTCGTGCTGGCCGTGGAGAGCGAGCCGAAACCGGACGGCTCGACCGGCCCGTCACCCGATGGGGTGACCGTCGCGAGGACGGTCCTCGACGGACCCGTGCGGGCCGGCCTCCTCCGTGCGGCCGGGCACACCGGCATCGCCGCCGCCCCTCGCGGAATCTCCCATCGGCTCTTCACGTCGTCACCCGGTCTGCTCCGGCCGTCCTGACCGACATCAGTGCTTCACAGGGGCTTTGAACCGGCCTGGGCCAGCTCCTGTCGCGTACTCCTCGAAGCCGTCGCACATTCATTCAGGTGAAACTGGCCGGACTCACAAGCTTTCCACAAGAAAGGCTCCTATCGTCGCGGCGGCCACAGGTCGATTCGCAGAAACGCCGAGGGAGTCCGAAGTGCAGCGGAGGCGGTATTTTCGTGGGGGAGCTGTGTCGGTTCTTGCTCGAATGCGGCCGCTCACCTCGTACGGTCCGGGCCGTGCGGCGCGGCGCGGCGGGGCGGGCATGGCGACTCCCGCAAGGCCCGGGAGCGGCGTTCCCAGAAGCGCCGGCTCTCGTCTGAGCAACCGTCAGGGCTCCTTGTTGCGAGGTCGGTTCAGCCGGACCATGGTGCGGCCGGGCCGGATGACGGCTGCCCGCGCCGCCGGCGCGCTCCGCGGCCCCACCGCGCACGCCCTCCCCGTCCGGCGGTAATTCTCGGCGAAGTCGGACGGCGCGCCGGGCTGTTGCTCTCCCCGCACACCGACCCCTGCTCCCGGGCGGGCGTGAGTCCTGGTCAGCGGTCGGACGGCAAATTTCTGGTGAGCGGCGGAGTCGCATTCCCAGGCTCGACTCATCTGTTCTTGCTAGCTTCCGAATGATGCCCGTCAGCCTCGGTGGTACGCAGGTACCGCCTGAGCGTCGCAGGTACCGGACAATCAAATGGAACTTGTACATGGCAATTCAGCACGACCCCACGAACACACCGCCGGTCTGGCATGATCCGCCCGGCTGGTCGGCCGGCGCGATCTGGCCGGTGGAAGAGGCCGCCCCGGCCCGAACCCTGCTCGACATCCTGGACGCCACCACCCGGCACTGCCCGCAGGCTCCCGCGCTGGAGGCCGGCGGGACGGTCCTGGACTACCGGAGCCTGCGCGCCGCGGCCGGCGGGGTGGCCGCGAGGCTGGCCGGCCACGGGATCGGTCCGGGCGACCGGGTGGGAGTCCGGGTGCCCTCCGGAACGGCGGACCTCTATGTCGCGATCCTCGGCATCCTGTGTGCCGGTGCCGCGTACGTGCCGGTCGACGTCGACGACCCGGACGAGCGCGCCTCGATGATCTGGGAGGACGCCGGGGTCTGCGCCGTCATCGGCGAGGGGTGCTCCATCGTCGGCGGACCCGGCTCGGCCGGCGGCCGGCCCGGGCCCCCCACCGGCGCGGACGACGCCTGGATCATCTTCACCTCCGGGACCACCGGACGCCCCAAGGGCGTCGCGGTCAGCCACCGCTCGGCGGCGGCCTTCGTCGACGCCGAGGCCCGGCTGTTCCTGCCGGACGCCCCGCTCAGGCCCGGAGACCGGGTGCTGGCCGGGCTTTCGGTGGCCTTCGACGCCTCCTGCGAGGAGATGTGGCTGGCCTGGCGGCACGGCGCCTGCCTGGTGCCCGCGCCCCGCTCGCTGGTCAAGGCCGGCACCGACCTGGGGCCCTGGCTGGTGGAGCGCGGCATCACCGTCGTCTCCACCGTCCCCACGCTGGTCGCGCTGTGGCCGGTCGAGGCCCTGGAACGGGTCCGGCTGCTGATCGTCGGCGGCGAGGCCTGCCCCG
This sequence comes from Kitasatospora sp. NPDC052896, assembly GCF_044547075.1. Classification (NCBI taxonomy): domain Bacteria; kingdom Bacillati; phylum Actinomycetota; class Actinomycetes; order Kitasatosporales; family Streptomycetaceae; genus Kitasatospora; species Kitasatospora sp. NPDC052896. The sequence goes on along the minus strand of NZ_JBITZU010000033.1, from coordinate 18,836 downwards.
CCGAACTCGTCGAGCGCCTGGACGTCCCCGGGCGCGAGTTCTGGAACACCTACGGCCCCACCGAGACCACGGTGGTCGCCTGCGCCTCGCTCATGCGCGCCGGGCAGCCCGTACGCATCGGCACGCCGCTGGACGGTTGGGAGCTGGCCGTCGTCACCGACGAGGGCAAACCGGTCGCCTGGGGCGAGACCGGCGAACTGCTGATCGGCGGCGTGGGCGTGGCCCGCTACCTCGACCCGGTCAAGGACGCCGAGAAGTTCCAGCCGCACCCCGCCCTGCCCGGCCGCCGGGTGTACCGCAGCGGCGACCTGGTCCGGGCGGATCCCGAGGGCCTGGTCTTCGTCGGCCGTGCCGACGAGCAGATCAAGCTCGGCGGACGGCGGATCGAACTCGGCGAGGTGGATGCCGCCCTCCAGGCCCTGCCCGGCGTCCGTGGAGCGGCCGCGGCGGTGAAGGACACCGTGGCGGGCGGCCAGGTGCTCGTGGGCTACCTGGTGCTGGACCGTGCGGACAGTCCGTTCGACCAGGCCGCCGCACGGACCCTGCTGCTGGAGCGCCTGCCCCCGGCCCTGGTGCCGGTCCTCGCGGTCGTCCCCGACCTGCCCACCCGCACCTCGGGCAAGGTCGACCGCAAGGCGCTGCCCTGGCCGCTGCCCGGCCTCGACGCGCCCGCGGGCGGAGCGGCGAACCTGGGTGGCACCGCCGGCTGGCTCGCCGGCCAGTGGCAGGACCTGCTGGGCGTCCCGGTCGGCCCGGACAGTGACTTCTTCGCCCTCGGCGGCAGCAGCCTCACCGCCGCCCGCCTCGTCTCGGCGCTGCGCGAACGTCACCCCGAGGTCTCCGTCGCCGACCTCTACCACCATCCGCGGCTGCTGGACCTCGCCGCGCACCTGGACCTCGGCACGGACCACACCGAGGAGCACCGCGACGTCCGCCCGACCCCGCGACGCGTCGGCGTCTACCAGGCCCTCGTCCTCGCCGTCCTCTACCTCGTCACCGGCCTGCGCTGGGTGCTCGGCCTCGCGGCCGTGGACGACCTGCTCGGGCCACTGCCCTGGACACCGCACACCTCCTGGTGGCTGATCGCCGGAGGGTGGCTGGTGCTCTCCAGCGCCCTCAGCCGTGCCGTCATCGGTGCGCTGGGCGCGCGCCTGCTCACGGCCGGGTTGCGCCCGGGCTCCTACCCACGCGGCGGCTTCGCGCACCTGCGGCTGTGGACCGCGGAGCAGCTCGTCGCGTCCTTCAACATCGCCTCGGTGATCGGCACCCCGTTGGCGCGCCGCTACGCCCGCCTGCTGGGCTGCCGGGTCGGCGAGGACGTGGAGCTGCACACCATGCCGCCGGTCACCGGCATGGCCGTGTTCGGCGACGGCTGCTCGCTGGAGCCCGAGGTGGACGCCGCCGGTTGGTGGCTGGACGGCGACGTGCTGCACCTGGGCAGCATCCGGATCGGCCGCGGGGCCCGGGTCGGCACCCGCAGCATGCTGATGCCCGGGACGGAGATCGGCGTCGGCGCCGAGATAGCCCCCGGAAGTTGTGTGATGGGCCGCGTCCCCGCCCACGAGCGCTGGCACGGCACTCCCGCCCGACCGGACGACGCGCCCCAGTCCGACGTCTGGCCCGCCCCGAGCCACCGGCGCTCCCGCCGGTGGGACCTGGCCTTCGCGCTCTCCCTGCCACTGCTGCAGGGGATCCCGCTCCTGGCCGCGGTCCCCGGGTTGCTCGCGCTGCTCGCGCTGCTGGACCACGACCACTCCTACACCGCCGCCATCGAGCAGGTCCTGGCCCTCTCGGCGCCGCTGGCACTGGTCACCCTGGCCGGCTACGCGCTGCTGCTCGCCGGTCTCGTGCGACTGCTCTCCCGGGCCGTCAGGCCGGGACTGCATCCGGCGCACGGCCGGGTGGCCTGGTGCGTCTGGGTGGTCCACCGGCTGATGGGCACCGCTCGGGCCGCCCTGTTCCCGCTCTACGCCAGCCTGTTCACCCCGGTGTGGTTGCGCCTGCTCGGCGCGAAGATCGGGCGGCGGGTGGAGGCGTCCACCGTGCTGGCCCTCCCCGGGCTGATCCGGGTCGACGACCACGCCTTCCTCGCCGACGACACGCTCCTGGCGCCCTTCGAGGTGCGCGGCGGCTGGCTGCGGCTGGGTACCTCAGCCGTCGGGAAGCGGTCCTTCGTCGGCAACTCGGGCATCGTCGGCCCCGGCCGGAGCCTGGCCGACGACTCGCTGGTGGGTGTGCTCTCCGATGCCCCGCCGCAGGAGGCCCCCGGGTCGTCCTGGCTGGGCCGTCCGGGCGTCCCCGTCCAGCGCGTCGCGGAGAGCGGCGATCTGGCCCGCACCTACGACCCACCACGCCGGCTGGTCCGGGCGCGCGCGGCCGTGGAGCTCTGCCGAGTCCTGCCGGTCCTCCTGTCGGTGCTGATCGGCGACCTGGCCGTGGCCGGACTCCAGGCGGTGCTCGACCAGGACGGGCTCGGCACCTGCGCGCTGACGGCCGGCGCCCTGCTGCTCGCCTGCGGACTGGTGGCCTGCCTGCTGACGACGGCGGCCAAGTGGCTGCTCCTGCGGCGCTTCCGGCAGGGGCAACAGCCGCTGTGGAGTTCCTTCGTGTGGCGCAACGAGCTCTTCGACACCTTCGTCGAGGAACTGGCCATGCCCTGGCTGGGACAGTCGCTGGTCGGAACGCCCTTCCTCAACCTCTGGCTGCGCAGCCTGGGCGCCAGGATCGGCCGGGGCGTGTGGTGCGAGACCCACTGGCTGCCGGAGACCGACCTGGTCCGGCTGGGCGAGGGCGCCTCGGTCAATCGTGGAGTGGTGGTGCAGACCCACCTGTTCCACGACCGGCTCATGCGGATGGACGCCATCGAGCTGGGCCGCGGCGCGACCGTGGGACCGCACTCCATCGTGCTGCTGGGCACCACCCTGGGCGAGGGCGCGGTCGTCGGCCCCTCCTCGCTGGTGATGCGCGGGGAGTCGATCCCGAGCGGGACCCGCTGGCTGGGCAACCCCGTGACGCGCTGGCAGCACGGGACCGACGCACCGGCGATGTCGCGCTCGCGCTGAGGGCGCGACTCCCGGGACGATGCCCGGCCCGGCCGGAGATGCCAACCGGCCGGGCCGGCGGCGGGCCGACGCCCCCGCCGGCGCGATCCTGACTCCGTCCCACCTGACGTCGCTCGGGTCGCACACCAGGGCAAGGTCAGGTGAGGCGGGGCTTGTTGATCGAGCCGGCGCGTTTGACGGTCCGGATGATCGGTGCGCTCTCGATGGCGCGGATGCCGGGAAGGGGACCCACCCGGTTCGTGATGTAGTCGTAGAGGGCGTAGACGTCCGGGCAGAGGACCGAGGCGAGCAGGTTGGTGGGGCCGGTGGTGGCGGTGGCGAAGGGGATCTCGGGGTGCTGGGCGAGCGCCTCTCCGACGGCGGCCAGTCGAGAGGGTTCGACGGAGATCCATAGCAGCGCTGGGCTGGCGTAGCCGAGGAGCCGGTCGTCGACGTCGATGTCGAAGTACAGTGTCCCGCTCGCGCGCAGGGCCGCGATCCTGCGCCGGACGGTCGCCTCGTGCCAGCCGGTGGCCGCTGCCAGCGCCGCATGGGTGGCGCGGCCGTCGCGTGCCAGCTCGCCCAGCAGCGCGCGGTCGCCCTCGTCCAGCGCGATCGGCTCCGGGCACCCGCCGGGGGCGACGGGCGGCAGCGCGAGTCGGGCGGCCTGCTGTTCGGCGAGGGCCGAGGCGGCTCCTCGCCAACCGGTCGGGCCGCCCCGGAACGTGTGCATGATGCAGTGCGCGCTGATCGCGGTCACCGGGCGAGTGGCCGGGAGCTTCTTCAGGAAGAGCGCGTCGCGGTTCCGCTCGCTGTCGGCTTGGACGGTGCAGACGACCTCGGCCCCGCCCGAGGCCAGGCGGACCCAGTACGTGTCGTCGCGCTTGGCGAGGGCCTCGGCGACGGCGCCGGAGGAGCCCGGCGCGCACTGCAGGCGGACCACCCATTCCACGTGTCCGAGGCGGCGGGCGTCGAGACGGCCGAGCACGCCCAGCGCGCCGGCCTGGTGCAGCCGGCGGTAGCGGCGGGCGATCGTCTGGTCGGAGACGCCGAGCACCTCGGCGATCCGGCTGAACGGCGCTCGGCCGTCCACGTGCAGGGCATGGACGAGCTGGCGGTCGAGTGAATCCACGCATCCACACCCTACTCGTGTCGAAAAGCGGCGCGGATCTGGCTCTGCCTGGAACACCCGGGCGGCGTGCTCGATCGTGGGCGCGGGGCCTTCCGCGCCCCGTGATGTTCCGCCCGACGTGAGGAGCAAGCCATGTCCGACCTTCCGCCGACCTGCCGCGAAGTCCGGCTCGCCGCCCGCCCCGACGGCCTGCCCGGGCCCGAGCACTTCGAGGTCGTCGAGACCCCGGTGCCGGCCCCGGGCGTCGACCAGGTGCTGGTCCGCAACCGCTACTTCCGTGTCTCGGCCTCGCTGCGCATGATGATCAGCCAGGGCGCCGAGGCCGTGGCGGGTGTGCCGTTTCCCGCGCTGCGCCCGGGCGACACGCTGGCCGGGGAGGCGGTCGGCGAGGTCGTCTCGGCACCGGTCGGCAGCGGGCTGCGACCCGGCGACCTGGTCTCCCACTTCCTGGGATGGCGCGAGTACGCGGTGGTGGCCGCGGCGGCCTGCACGCGTCCGGAGGCGACGTTGCCGGACCCGGTCGCGCACCTGGGACACGGCTGGACGGCCTACGCGGCGCTGACCCGAGGGGTGCGCATCCGGCCCGGCGACACCGTGTTCGTCTCGGCGGGTGGCAGCGCCATCGGCTCGATGGCCGGGCAGATCGCCCGCCTGCTGGGCGCCGGCCGGGTGATCGGCAGCACCGGTTCGCGGACCAAGGCCGAACGGCTGGTCCGGGAACTCGGCTACGACGCGGCCGTGGTGCGCGGCACCGACGAACCGATGGCCGCGCAGCTGACCGAGGCCGCACCCGGGGGCATCGACGTCCTCCTGGACAACGTCGGCGGTGACCAACTGCGCGCGGCGGTGACGGCCGCCCGTGAGGGGGCGCGGTTCGTCCTGGTCGGAGCCCTGTCGGGGCAGCTGGCGGAACGCGGTACCGGCCGGACGGCTCCGGTGGAGCTGGACTCCTTCCAGCTCCTGAGGAAGAAGATCACCCTGCGCGGCTACAGCGCCGATGACAACCCCGAGGCGCGCGCGGAGTGGGACCAGCGGTTCGGCGACTGGCTGCGCACCGGCGACATCACCTTCCCCCATGTGCGCGTCCCCGGCATCGACCACGCACCGAACGCGTTGCGCGAGGTCATCGAAGGACACCACCTGGGAACCGTCGTCGTCGAGCTGTAGGGGACGCCGGTGGCCGACCGCGTGGACCGGGACGGACGCGACGATCCGTCCGCCGGTGAGGTCGATCGAGGTGACGGCCGAGGGGAACCTCGGGCCGCTCTTCCAGCCGCCCGACGGCTCGCCGGCCGCTCGCGCACAGCGGATCCGCCGTCAGCGGATCTGCCGCGGGCGAACGCTCGGTCCGCGGGCCGGTTCGCGGGGCACGATCGGCGCATGCGAATCCTCATCCTCGGCGGGTCGGTCTTCCTCGGCCGCGCCTTCGTCACCGAGGCCCTGGTGCGGGGCCACGAGGTGACCGTCTTCAACCGCGGCCGTTCCGGCCCCGACCTGCCAGGCGCCGACACGGTGCACGGTGACCGTGAGAGCGCGGCGGACCTGGCCGCGCTGGTCGAGCGGGCGCCCGGTCCTGGTCGCGGCTGGGACGTGGTGATCGACACCAGCGGGCAGCAGCCGCACACCGTCGCCGCCTCGGCCCGCGCGTTGCGTGAGCACGCCGGCCGGTACGTCTTCGTCTCCTCGATCCACGCCTTCGTTGACTGGCCCGACCGGCCGGTCGACGAGAACTCGTCGCTGCACCCGTGCTCCGCCGACTCGCCGCCCGACCTGCCGTTCAGCACCGCGCTCAAGGCGGGCTGCGAGCGGGCGGTGCTCGCGGAGTTCGGGACCGAGCGTTCGACCATCCTCAACTGCGGTCTGCTGATCGGCCCGCACGAGAACATCGGGCGGTTGCCCTGGTGGCTGGAGCGGATGGCGCGCGGCGGCCGGACGCTGGCTCCCGGCCGCCCGGACCTGCCGATCCAGCTGATCGACGCCCGGGACTTCGCGGTCTTCGGGCTGGATCTGGGGGAACGGGGCGTGGGCGGCCGGTTCGTCACCACCTCACTGTCGGGGTCGAGCAGCTACGGTGAGCTGCTGTCGGCATGCGTGGCGGCGACCGGGTCGGATGCCGAGCTGGTCTGGCTGGACGACCAGCGGGTGCTCGCCGCCAAGGTCGAGCCTTGGAGTGAACTTCCGCTCTGGTACCCGGAGTTCAAGGATGGGCAGCCGGCCGGCATCTGGCGGGCGGATGCCGGCGCGGCAGCGCGGGCCGGCCTGCGCTGCCGTCCGATCGCCGAGACGGTGCGCGACACCTGGGCCTGGCTGCGGGAACGCGGCCCGCTCGATCGGCCCTACAGGCAGGGCCTGCAGGGCGACGTGATCGGTATCGCCCCGGAGAAGGAGCGCCGGATCCTGGCCGGTGAGCTGTAACGACGGTGAGCTGTAACGACGGTGAGTGGGGACCCGGGAGCTCGGCCGCCGACGGAGCGAAGTCCGTCCGCCGGCAGGGCGAAGCCTGTCTACGGCGCCAATGCTTCGTATTCCATCGAAAGTGGGGTTTAGCTCAACTCGTCCACTGCCGGCTGCCGATGCTCGGGGCGAAGCGAGAGCTCGATCACGAGGCTCGCCACACTCTCCGAGGAGACGACGCAGATGACGCGCAACAAGCTCGTGCTGGGCGCCTGTGCGATGGCGATGACGCTGGCCGCCGGCGTGGGGTGGACGATGCAGGCCGCCGCCGAGGACACCGGCGACGCGCAGCAGAGCCGGCCGGCCGCCACCCGGGCCGTCGACGGCTACCAGATCGTCACGCTGCCCAACGCCAACGTGGGCAACTTCCAGCGCCGCACCGTCTACTGCCCGGGTGGCAAGAAGGCCATCGGTGGCGGCGCCGAGGCCCGCGGCAACGACTCGGTGCTGAACGGCAACTTCCCGACCGACGATGGCAACGGCTGGGTCGGCATCGGCCACCAGCCCGGTCACGACAGCGTGGGCATCAGCGTCTACGTGATCTGCGCCTACACCTGACCAGGTCGAGCAGCTGACGGGGCGGCAGCGCCTGGAGCTGCCGCCCCGTGCTGTTCACGATCCGGTCGATCTCGCGAGGAGCTGTGCGCCTACTGGTTGGCGGCCTGCCAGGTGCCCGTGTTCCAGATGGCGCCGCGGGTGTCGCTGTGGACCACCATGTTGATCGGTTGCCGCTGCCGCCGGGCGCTGACCGGCGGCACCACGTCCTCGTCGACGCTCAGGGCATCCCGCTCGCGGTGTCGCCGACCGGCCGAGAGCGGGTCACGGCCTCGGTGCCTCGGGCGGGCATCCGTGACGGGGGAGGACGAGAGGGAGGAAGATCGTGTCGACGATCTCCTCCAGGACGGGGTCGGGGACCGGTGCCAGGGTCATGAGGAACTCGTGGCGCAGCAGGTCGAGGGGGATGGCCCGGACACGGTCGGTGAGGCGTTCCGGATCGATCTCGCCCCGTGCCAGGGCCCGCTCGTACAGGGCGTCGACTGCGCTCTTCCGTCGCCCGGCGGTGAGGAGTTCGCGCAGGTCGGCGGGGCTGGTGCCGGTCTCCTGGTAGTAGCCGGCCAGGTGGACGCTCATGACGGTGACGAGCTGGACGCGGGTGGCGTTGATCTCGCGCATGAGGCCCAGGAGGTCGCCGCGCAGGCTCCCGGTGTCCGGGGCGTCGAGGTGTTCGCGGTTCAGCACGTGGGCGAGGGCGGCCCGGACGAGCTCCTGCCGATCGGGCCAGCGCCGGTAGAGCACCGGCCGGCTGGTGCCCGCGCGTTGGACCACGGCGTCCAGCGTGAAGTTCGCGTAACCGTGCTCCGTCAGCTCCGCCCAGGCCGCGTCCAGCAGGGCCTCCTCCAGCACCGCGCCCCGGCGCCGCTCCGCCATCGCCCGCTCCTCACTTTAGATACAGTTGCGCATCCTAATGCCCGGAGTCTACTCTCAGCCCGTTAAGAAACGCTCTCGCATCTTAGGTGGCTGTTCGTGAGTACCTCTCCCACGGCCGGCGCTCCGCCCGCACCGGCGGATCCCGACCGCGTCGATCCTGCCGTGTGGCGCATGGCCTTCACCATCATCGTGGGCGCCATGGCGGTCGTGTTCGACACCACGATCGTCAGCGTCGCCCTCAACGACCTGGCCCGGGACCTCCACACCACGATCTCGACGATCCAGTGGGTGAGCACCGGCTACCTGCTGGCGATGTTCGTGACGATCCCGATCGCCGGCTGGGCGCAGTCCGTCATCGGCGGCAAGCGGCTGTGGATCGCCGCCCTGGGCATGTTCCTCCTCGGCTCGGTGCTCTGCGCGGTCTCCTGGGACGCGACCAGCCTGATCGTCTTCCGGGCGGTCCAGGGCATCGGTGGCGGCGTGATGATGCCGCTGATGGTGACCCTCATCATGCAGGCCGCCAAGGGCCGCAACCTCGGCAAGGTCATGGCGACGATCACCCTGCCCACCGCGCTCGGCCCGATCCTCGGCCCGGTGCTGGGCGGGATCATCCTCAACTTCGGCGACTGGCGCTGGCTCTTCCTGGTCAACGTTCCCTTCTGCGCCGTCGGCGGCTGGCTCGCCCACCGCAACCTGCCCGACGACCGGCCCGTATCCGGCGACCGCGCCCGCCTCGACGTGGTCGGCATGCTGCTCCTCTCACCCGGCGTCGCCGCCGTCATCTACGGCCTCTCCCAGGTCGAGGGCCGGGCCGGCTTCGCCGACGCCAGGGTCCTCGTCCCCCTGCTCGCCGGCCTCGTGCTGACCGGCGCGTTCGTCGCCTGGGCACTGCCCCGCGCCGGGGCGGCCGTGGTCAACCTGCGCCTGTTCCGCCACCGCCCGCTGGCGTCCGCCTCGGTCCTGGGCTTCCTCAGCGGCGCGGTGCTGTACGGCGCGATGCTGCTGCTGCCGCTCTACTTCCAGCAGGTCCGCGGCGAGGACGCGCTCGGCGCCGGCCTCCTGATGATCCCCCAGGGCGTCGGCACCCTCGCGTCCCGGACGCTGGCCGGCAGGTACACCGACCGCTACGGTCCCCGCTGGGTGGCGTTCACCGGATTCGCCATCGTGACCGCGGCCACGCTGCCGCTCGCGTTCGTCACCGCCGACACCGACAAGGTCGTCCTGCTGGCCGCGCTGCTGTTCCGTGGCGCCGGCATGGGCGCCGCCATGATCCCGCTCACCGGTGCCGCCTACGTGGGCCTGGGCCGCGAGGAGATCCCCCACGCCAGCATCATCACCCGCGTCACCCAGCAGGTCGGCGGCTCCATGGGCACCGCCGTCCTGGCCGTGATCCTCCAGCGCACCGCCGCCGGAGCACACACGCCCGGCGCGCTCGCCGGGGCCTTCGGCGACGCCTTCTGGTGGGCCTTCGCGTTCACCGCCGCCGCCGTGCCCGTCTCCCTCCTCCTCCCCACCCGCCGGCCGCAGCCCGCTCCGCGTGAGGCGGCGACCGAGGCCAGAACCACCGTCCGGGCGTAGCGCCCGCCATCCCGACGGGCCGCCAGGAGGGAAGGGAGTCCTGGCGGCCCGACCGGAACCGCCTCGGCGGCTCGACCACCGCACCCGCTAGGATCCGCGCCGTCAGATGGCAGATCGAGCGAGGGAGCCCATCGGTGCAGGGCGGCGACGACGAGCAGTACCCCGTGAACGCGACAACCAGACGGAAGGTCGCCTTCGGCGCGGCGGCCGGCGTGGTCAGCCTTGCGCTGGCCGGTGCCGGCGGGTTGGCCCTGTTCGGCACGCACACCACGGCCGCTGCCGTGCCAGGGCCGCGATCGGCCAGCCCGAGTGCTTCTCCCAGTCCCAGCCCGAGTTCCCTGCCCAGTTCGAGCCCCTCGTCCAGCCCCACAGCCAGCCCTGCCGCCAGCCCCTCGCTCGTGCCCTCCGCGTCCCCGAGCCCCGTGCCGGAGACGACGACATCCCACGCGCGTGCCTCCTCGGCGGAGACGACGTCCCACCCGTCCACCCCCTCGCCGAGCCGGTACACCGCGCCGGCGGCACCGAAGCCCTCCACGCCACAGCAGGCCGCCCAGATCCCGGCGCCCCGGCCCACGTTCAGTGCCAGCCGGCCGCAGCCGACCAGCTGTCCCCCCGGACAGGTCCTCCTCCACGAGCTCAACGGCGACTCGGATTGCGCGACCGTGCTCGACATCCCGCCGGCGCCACGGACGAGCCCCCCACTCGGCTGACGGTCACCGCGTCACCGACGCGGCATTGAACCGATTCCGTTCGACCGCCGGGCTGGCGGCGGGCCAGCCCGTGGAGCCGCTGGCCTCGGCCGGTGGGGCGAGCCGGAGCGTTCAACGGTCCCGCCAGAGAGGAACCCGCGGCCTGCCACTCCTGCGGGCGGATGCGGCCGCACCCGCCGCCACGGACGACGAGGTCACCACCCGGAACCGAAGTCCCGTCACGGCAGGCGCCGTCGCCGGCTAGTACTGCAATCACGGTTACTGGTGGGGTGGTTGTGAGTTTTGCCGGTGACTGTGGTTGTGTGTTGCCGTGTCTGTGGATCTCGGGGTGGGGCAGATCGAGGCCTGGCAGGAGATGCTGTCCGGGCTGCACGTGCGGTTCGCTGCGCGTTTTTCCAGGTCGGAGCCGCGTGCGCGTGTCCTGACATGGCAGGGTTGATCGTGCCGCTGGAGCGGACGAACGGGTGGATGCTCGCGGAGCGCGTGGGCGAGGGGCATGCCGATCGGGATGCAGCGCCTGCTGGGCGAGGCGGACCGGGACGGGCCGCGTCTTGATCGACCGGGAGCTGTGCCTGCCGGCGTCCTGGACGGATGATCGCGGGCCTGCCGGGCGGCCGGCGTGCCCGATGAGGTGCCGTTCGCGACGAGAACGAGCGCTTCCGGTGGATGCTGCGGCGTGTGATCGACGCCGGGGTGCCGTTCGCGTGGGTAACCGCGGACGAGGCCTACGGGCAGGTCAAGCACCTGCGGGTCTGGCTGGAGCAGCGCGGCATCGGGTACTACGTCCGCTACGGACCCGTCACCACAAACGCAGAGGTCACACCCCATAACTGTGGTTGCAGTACTAGTCAAACCGATATAGACAAGCACCACACGCCACCCAAAGCAGGCCAATCGCCCTATTTGGATACTTATTGCCCAATGGCGAATAAATTGATTGCTGTTTCTCGGGGTGATTCTGGGGGTAGCGTGATGAAGCCGATAGCAACTCGGCTGTCGGCTAACGGAGGGAGTGACTTCACATGGGAGAGCAGGGGGCTCAGTTCACGCTCGACCCCGACGCAGTCGCCAAGTTCGCGCACCTGCTTGAGGACGAGGGCATCATGCGTGCCGGCTACCACGCCCTGTCTGAGGCGGACAACGAGAACCACCCCACCGAGACCGGTCCGCTGGTTTGATTGGTGAGCTGAACTCGTAGTCCGCATCTGCCGCGTGGCCAAAGGCCACGCGGCAGATACTTGCAAACTCGCCATAGTAGCGCGAAGAAAGACGCCATTGTCGATGTTTCGAATGACTTCGAGTCTGAGGACAGTCTCTCTCGACGAGACTCTCGAAAAAGCCAGGGAAATGGCTGCGATTTTGGGCATAGTCCGAGTCACTGACACTACTTGGCTCGACTGTATCGGCATTCCTGTTTACTCCAGCATACGCCCCGACGCCAACCGGCGATCCCTGTGCGTAAATGCCGGGAAGGGAGTGCGCCCCAAGGAGGCGCAAGTTGGGGCGTTCATGGAGGCTATCGAATTCGCCTTGGCTGAGTTCCGCAACAGATCGATCGACCTCGTCATGGCGACTCCGGCCGAGGTTGTTGAACAGAAGGCTGCGCGGTTCCGATTCCTGGACCTTTGCCCGATCATGGGGCGAGAAGTGGAACCGAACGGTCCGCTGGCATGTGTGGAGTCCGAAGATATGGCCACTGGCCAAATGGTGTTGGTGCCTGCGGAGCTGGCCTTTTCTCCATTTCCCGAGAATCCTGCTCAGCGAATTTTCGGCACAAGCACCAACGGTCTCAGTTCGGGCAACTCGATCGCTGAAGCGACGCTGCACGGTCTGTGCGAACTTATCGAGCGAGATGTTCGGTCATTTAACTATTTCAAAGACCAGTCGCGGCTCGTTATTCTCGATGAGGTTCCCGAGGAAATTCAAGAGCTTGTTGGCAAAGTCCAGACCGCGCGCCTGCAGGTCGCCCTCCGCTGGACTCCCAATGCGTTTGACATCCCGTATCTGGAGGGATTCATACTGGAATCCCACGACGATGCCCCCATCGCCGTCTCACTCGGAGCTGGACTGCATCCTATCCGCGATATCGCCGCTGTCCGAGGTATTGCGGAGGCTGCACAATCAAGGCTTTCCTATATCCACGGCGGACGCGACGACCTCATTGAGCGATTCGAATACTTTGAGAAGCGGGGAAGTCACGTCGAAGCGGAAGTAACGCAACGCATTCGGGCTCAGGTGGGAAACCCAGAAAATGCGGTTCGCTACTCCCGGATCGCTGACGCGCAGTATACCTGCGACAGCATCGACAGTGCACTCGAAGGAACGATTCAGGCCCTCGCCAGTGTCGGTCTGCACCAAGTGCTTCGAGTTGTTCTTTCGCCTCCTCGGTCGCCGCTGAAAGTGGTGAAAGTGATCGTGCCGGGACTTGAAAACTTCCAGCCGTCACTGAAGAGGATTGGAACACGACTCAACAGCTTCGTAGCCCAGCTCGAGGAAGTACAGTGATCAACTCTGCTCTGAAGCCAATCGTTTTCCTGGGGCCGACCGGATACGGCCTGGATCAGGAACAGGTATTCGGTGATCAGGTCTCACTGCGACCACCGGTTCCCCGTGGCGGGGTCGCCCAGGTCGTTTCCACGTCTCCTGCTCCTGGAATCATGGTCATCGTCGACGGGACTTTTCACAGTTACCCGTCAGTCGGGCATGTGGAAATCCGGGATGCCTTGGACGGCGGCTGGCAAGTCTGGGGACTCTCTTCCATGGGGGCCATTCGAGCGGCCGAAATGAGTCACCTCGGCATGCGAGGATTCGGAACAGTTTTCGAAAGGTATGCTACTGACCCAGACTTCGATGACGACGAGGTCACCCTGATTCATTCGGGCGAAGCACCGTTCCAGCCGTTTTCCGAACCTCTGGTGCACATGCGTGCTCTCCTCGACGATCTCGTCGCCCAAGGGCAACTGACCGTCCCCGAGCTGTCCGCCGTCACCGAGCGGCTAAAGAAGCGTTGGTACGCTGAGCGGACACTCCATAGCTTGCGGATGGCCCTTGTGGACCTGACGTCAGTCACGGACGAGGAAGCGCGTGCTGCACTGGCTCGGATCGACCAGTTCCGAGTTAAGACAAGCGATCTCCTGAGGTTTATGGAAGAGCGGCCATGGCTGAACGCATAGAAGATCGTGTAACCGCAGGTGCAGAGCAACCTGGCCTATTGGCGATCGTGGGCGGAATCCCGTTCATCGATACATCGGTTCAAACCCCCCTGCTGCTCACGCTCGCCGCCGAAGTGCGCCGGCGCGCAGAACCGGAAGCATTCCCGGCGCTGGCGGACTATCTGGATCCCGAGAATGCCGCTGAGATATTTCGCAGACAGAGTCGCGTCGAGGTCCCGATAGTAGCCTCCAGCGACCTCTCAGACGACGCCTTGAGTCGAATCAGGTGCGCCGTGGACGACATCGTCGACACGGTTCCAGCATGGCGGGCGCTGTTTGGAATCCCAGTGCGTTACCGTCTCGTTTCCGAGGGGCAGTTCAGGAGCAGCAGTAATCTGCTTATTCCTCAGACGATATTCCTCGGAGAAGCCGCCTTCGCCACAGGCGGTATCCTCCGTGAGACCCTGATCCATGAACAGGCTCATACGTGGCTGAATTTTCTTGCCGAACTGTCCGACCTGCAACATGGCAGCCCAGAGGGAAAACTGACCCTGCCATCCGGGACGACAGGTAAGACCCCGCGGGGAGTTCTTTACGCCGCACACTTTGCGGCTTCCGCAGTCGTCTACTACAGCGAGCAGAAATTTGCAGGTAAGCCGGTCAGTGAACGGCTCAATTATCTGGTCAGCTACCTGGCTGGCTGCCTCAATACGATTACTGACAGCCGAAATCTGACTGCCTTGGGTGAGGCCGTCCGCGATCGGCTGGGAGAATTTTCCAAAAAAGTACCTCACTCGCTCGAAACTAAAGATCCACAGGGGTTCGTCTAGCAATGAAGAAAGAGCCAGTGTCGCGAGACTTTACCCTCCTGTGGAGCGGCAAGGCGATCAGTGACGCCGGATCCGCCGTCACTCAGTTCGCTCTGCCATTGGTCGGCGTGATCTACCTGCATGCCTCACCGCTGCAAGCCGGCCTACTCACGTCATGCAGCTCGGTCGCCAGCGCACTGCTCGCCATCCCGGCAGGCGCCGCGCTGGACGCGATGAAGAAGCGCCCGGTGATGGTAGCCTCCGACCTCGCGAGGATGGTTCTTTTGGGCTCTCTCCCGCTGGCCCAGGCTCTCGGCCAGCTCACTCTCGTTCAGCTGTACGTGGTGGCTGTCCTCTGCGGCCTTTTTACCATGCTGTTTAACGTCTCCTCGCAAGCTCATCTGCCGGCGCTGATATCGTCTGATCAACTACTCCGAGCAAACAGCCAACTTGGTAGTACCTCGTGGATCGCGAATATCGGCGGGCCGATGTTCGGCGGGGTCCTGGTGGCTGCGCTGGGCGCTGCGCGTGCCATCCTGCTGGATGTCGGATCCTTTTTGGCCAGCGTCGTAACTGTTTGCCTACTGAAAACTCCGGAGCCAGAAACCGAACGCCGCAAGGCGCGTAACTTCCGCAACGAGATCAGTGCTGGGATCAGCTTCTTGCTGAAGCACCGACAGCTACGTCGGCTGACTCTATCCAACGCTTTCACGTCGTGGTCTCTGATGTTCCTAACTCCGCTGGAGGTAATATTCCTAATCCGGGAGCTCGGAGCTACCGCCGAGCAATGGGGGCTGATCAACGGCCTGGCCTGTGTAGGAGGACTTGTTGGGGTTTCATGCATAGGCTGGCTCAGCCGCTATATGGGAACCGGACAACGGCTCTGGTGGTTCGGTCTGTCCCGCGGTTGGGGAATGGCGATCGTGGTGTTCGCACAACGAGGGCTTGTCGGCCTTGCCGCAGCATGCATCGGCTGGTTTATCCTGCTGTTCTCGGCCTCCATATACAACACCACACAGCAAACACTGCGCCAGCAGATCTGTCCAGCCAATATGCGAGCTCGAGTTCACACTGCCGTACTGAGTTTGACTGGTGCGGGAAAGGTCCTGGCGCCACTGCTCGGTGGAATCGCGGCAGAGACCTTCGGCCTACGCGCCGCACTCGCCATCGGCACGTTCTTCCTCTGCGTGGCCCCACTTGTTCTTGATCGCTCAGAGCAGGAGTCTGGGACTCGCCTCACAGCGGAAGCACCAGCTGCGACCGCGAACTAGTTCTCCGCCCCGCGAACGCGTGACGGTCGCCGGGGCCACGAATCTTGACGAAGGACAGTAGATTCCGTGCACCGCATGACTTCGAGCCTCCGAACGCGCTCCCTGGACGAGACACTGAGCCTTGCGCGACCGCTAGCAGCCAGCCTTGGTATCACTCGGGTGACCGATACGACGTGGCTCGACGGTCTCGGGATTCCGGTGTTCGCCAGCATTCGCCCCGACGCACAGTCGCTGTGCGTCAACGCCGGCAAGGGAGCACGCCCCATGGAGGCCCGCGTGGGAGCCTACATGGAGGCCATTGAATTCGCTTTCGCGGAGTATCGCCACCGGCAGATCGACGTGGAGCTCTACTCTCCCAGACACGTATCTGATCAGCCTAGCGCCTCCTTCCGCTTCGTCGACCTCTGTCCCACCGTCGGCGTTCCGCTGGATCCGGACGGTCCCCTGGCATGCGTCGAAGCCGAGGATATAAAAACCGGTAAGGCGATCCTCGTGCCGGCAGAGCTTGTTTTCTCTCCTTATCGAGAAAATCCTGGCCAGCAGATCTTTGGGACCAGTACGAACGGGCTTTGCTCGGGGAACTCGGTTGACGAGGCGGTCCTTCACGGGCTGTGCGAAGTCATCGAGCGAGACATACGCTCATTCAATTACGTACGCGACGATTCCGTTTTGGTGGACATGGATGTTATGCCACCGGAGATCGATATGATCCGATCGCGAGTAGCGAATTTCGGCCTGACAGAATGCCTGCGGTACTCGCCCAACGAGTTCGGGCTGCCATTTTTCGCGGGATTTATCATGGAACCTAGCGAAGACTCCCCGGTGGCTATAGCCCATGGTGCCGGCGTCCATCTCGTCCGCGATATTGCCGCTGTTCGTGCCTTGGCCGAGGCGGCCCAGTCTCGGCTCTCCCATATACACGGAGGGCGTGACGACCTCACTGACCGACATGACTACTTCTCCCGCCTGCGTACTGGCTCGGAGGAACAGGCAGTGGCACGGCTGAAGAGCTTCATCCTCAGCCGGGAAAGGACTGTTCCTTTCTCCAGCTTGATGGCGGGATTCGAGACCCCCCGGGGTATCGATAGTGCTTTGGCGACACTCGTCGACATCTTGGCCTCTCGTGGTGTAAGCCAGATACTCAGAGTCATTCTGACGCCTCCGGGGTCCCCGCTGGTAGTGGTGCGTGTGATTGTCCCGAAGCTGGAACATTTCACGCCCACCTTGAAGCGCATTGGCCCTCGGCTGTCCTCGCACATGGCCTCGGCAGTTGGGTAGATCGGATGCTGGCGCGGCCTGTCTATCACGCCATGGAATCAGCTTCTTCGGGAGGCAGTAGAAAATTATGTCAAACCATGGAATGGCAGACCTGCTAGAATCTCTTGGCGGCCTTCCCTTCGTTTCCGATAAATTCCGTCCGCCAATGCTCCTGGCCTTGACGTGCGAAGTCCGCCGCCGGGCTGATCCGGAAGCATTCCCAAACTTGGCCGACTATCTTGTGCCAGAGAATGCCAACCGGATATTTGCAAGGCATGCAAGGCATGCCATCACCGAGCACGATTGGATCCCGCTCTCGGCCCGGGAGGCTGAGCTTGTAGGGTCCAGCATTGTTGCGATGACCGGCCGCATCGCTAACTGGCAGGACCTGTTCGGGATTCCCATCCGCCTGCGTGGAATAACTGTTCCGGGAATCAGGAGCCAGACAAGCACGCTGCTTCCGCAGACCATCTACTTGGGCCGCAGTGCGTTCGCCGTAGGATGGCGCCTTGAGGAGTCGCTGGTCCATGAGCACGCGCACGTCTGGCTGAACCTGCTCGGCGAGATCCAGGATCTTCAGTTGGAAGGCGCGCCACGCGACCTCGTCCTCCCGTCTGGAACTTCGGGGAAATCCCTTCGCGGCGTTATTCTGGCGGCCCACTTTGCAGCTTCGGCCATTCGAATGTACGACCTCATGAAATTTGACGATGGCGTCTCTGAGGCGCGCAGAGAAGACCTGGTTGACTACCTCGGCGGGTGCCTCGGTGTCGCGACCGGGAATCCTTTCCTGTCGCCTTTGGGTATTGCGGTGACAGAGTTCCTCAGTGCTTTCAGTGCATCGCTTGAACGGTAGCGTGGCCACCGGATCGCAACACGGTCATGTTGACATTGGTATGCCGGGCTGCAGAATGCCACCACTGGGAAGTGCTGAGCATACCGTTCCGGCGCGGCGTATATCCGTCAGGCCGCTTAGTACTGCAATCACAGTTATGGGGAGCAATACTCAAGACCTGTGGATCGGTTCCGGGAGGGACGCGAAGGGCGTACCTTCCCTGATCCTTTGATGGTCATCGAGTAGGCCGATGTTGCTGCGTCGGTTGGGAAGGGACGCCCGTGCTCACCGTAGTCAACGAGGACGGCTCCACGCGAGAGGGCTCCCTGATCGACGAGATCGTCCGCGAAGGCGCCCGCAGGATGCTCGCCGCCGCACTGGAGGCCGAAGTCAACCAGTACATAGCCGAGCTGGCCGCCGAGTGCGATGAGCGCGGGCGCCGCCCGGTCGTCCGTAACGGCCGCCACCAGTCCCGGATCGTCACCACGGCGGCCGGTCCGGTCGAGGTCACCGCGCCTCGGGTGAACGACCGTCGGGTGGACGAGGAGACCGGAGAGCGTAAGCGGTTCTCCTCGAAGATCCTGGCGCCGTGGTGCCGCAAGTCACCGAAGGTCTCCGAGGTCCTGCCGCTGCTCTACCTGCACGGACTCTCCTCGGGTGACTTCGTGCCCGCGCTGGAGCAGTTCCTCGGCTCGACGGCCGGTCTGTCGCCGGCGACGGTGACCCGGCTGACGAAACAATGGCAGGACGACCACGCCGCCTTCCAGCAGCGCGACCTCGCGGACCGGGACTTCGTCTACGTGTGGGCCGACGGCGTCCACCCCAAGGTCCGACTCGGCCAGGCGCACTCCTGCGTGCTGGTCCTGCTCGGGGTGCGGCTGGACGGCGCCAAGGAGCTGATCGCCATCGCGGAGGGGCTGCGCGAGTCCACCGAGTCGTGGGCCGACCTGCTGCGCGACTGCCGCCGCCGGGGCATGCGCGACCCGGAGCTGGTGGTCGGTGACGGCGCGATGGGCCTGTGGAGGGCCCTGGCCGAGGTCTTTCCCGCCGCCCGTCATCAGAGGTGCTGGGTTCGCAGAAGCCGTAAGGAATCAACCTGTTGCTTCGAGGGCAATGGATCGTTGATCTGGTATGGCGATCACGGAAGAGATGCTGTCCCAACTCGACTGCCG
>NZ_JBITZU010000032.1:0-69625 GCF_044547075.1 Kitasatospora sp. NPDC052896 | reverse complement strand
GGAACGGCAACCCCACCGTGCTGCCGCTGCCCTACCTGCGGAATCTGCTGTGGCTGCTCGCCGCGACCGCGGCGGCCACCCTGCTCGCCGAGGCGGTCAGGAGGGCACACCGGTCAGGCCGCTGGCCAAGCCGTCCAAGGCGTGCGAGCAGCCGCCCTCCCCGACCTTCGGCGGGGCCCGACGGCGCTGAAGAGCACCGCGGGCAGCCGGTCGACGTTGCCCGCGAAGACCTCCAGCCCCTCGCCCCGGGTGATGCCCGCGTCGGCCTCGACGCCCGCTTCCGAGCGGCCTATCGTCGCGACTCCCGTCCTGCGGGCCGCACGCGGGCTGGGGAACGTACAACCCGCCGCCAACGCTCCCGTGCGTTCGGGCACACGCTGGTACTGGGCGTGGTCGGGCTCCCTCAGCTCCGTCACGTGTCCCCGTCACATGTCCAGGACGACATCGGTGGCAGGGCTTGCGCAGCAGACGAGCAGCCGCCCTGGAGGCGGGAGTTCGAGGGGATCAGTCCGGTAGACGGCCTCGCCGGAGAGGATCGTGGTGACGCAGGTGTGGCAGACGCCGGTGCGGCATGACCATCGCGTCGGTACGTCGCATGCCTCGGCCAGTTCGAGTAGGGACGGTGCGGTGGCCTCGTTCCATGGCACGGTCAGGCCGCTGCGGACGAAGGTGACCAGCGGGCCGGTGCCCGGTTCGCCTGCTGGTGGGTGCGGTGGGACGTGCGCGGCCGGGGTCAGTCCCGGGTTGATCGGGGCGAGCGTACCGAAGAGCTCGGTGTGGACCGAGGCCGGGTCGAGGCCGAGGTCGACCAGCGCCTTGGTGACGCTCGTCATGAACTGTTCCGGACCGCAGACGTAGGCGGAGGCGTCCGGTGGCAGGCCGAGGCCCGCGAGGATCCGGGGTGAGAGGCGGGCGTGGGTCACGGTGGCGGGCAGTGTCTCCGGGGCAGCGTCGGGGGCGGTGTGGAAGACGAGCTCGTGTGCGGAGTGCAGTGTGTCGAGTAGGGCGTGAGCCTCCTGGGCGAACGCCTGTTGCTCGGTGTTGTGGGCGGTGTGCAGCCACCAGATGTCGCGTTCGCTGCGTTCGGCGGCGAGCTGGTGGAGCATGGCGAGCACGGGGGTGATGCCTACCCCTGCTGAAATGAGCAGGACCGGCTCGTTGCCGGGGGCGAGCACGAACTCGCCGCGTGGTGCTGCGGTATCGATGCGCGCGCCTGCATGGATCTTGGTGTGCAGGTAGCCGCTGACCTGGCCCTCTCGTTTGACGCTGATGCGGTAGGCAGGGCCTCCGGGCGGTGACGAGAGCGAGTAGCTGCGGACCGGTGGCGGGGCGCCGGCCTCCGGGATGCGCACCGTGAGGTACTGGCCCGGCAGTGCGGGTGGCAGCGCGGTGCCGTCCTGGGCGACGAGGTGGATGGATGTGATCGTTGAGCTTTCGGGGACGACGGCCTCGACGCGCAGTGGGCGGAACCCGTTCCAGCCCGGCTCGGTCCCGATCGCCGGAGCGGAGGTTCGGGCATCGGATGGGGCCGACTCGTGCAGCAGGTCTTGGAAGGACTGGCGCCAGCCGGGGCTGAGTGCCGGGATGTCGACGGCTGCCTCCAGCTTGCCGCGGTCCCTGTCCGGTAGGTAGAGCAACGCGTCGATCTCGGCGACGGTGAGTTCGTGCCGTCCGCGCCTGGTGCGGACGATCTCGTCGCCGGCGCGCACCAGGCCCTCGGTGATCACCCTCAGGTAGAAGCCGGGGCGGCCGTGCTGGACCAGTAGGGAAGGCAGGTCGGGCGCGTCGAGTCGCAGGCCCAGCCGGTAACAGGTCACGCGTGGCTGGGTGACTTCGAACTCGGCCTGCCCGATCCGGTAGCGGTCGCCGATGCACACCTCGGCGTCGGCCAGTCCTTCGACGGTGAAGTTCTCGCCGAACATGCCGAATCCGATGTCCTGTGATGAGTCGGCGGGCGCGGATCCGTCGCGGCCGAGGTGGGTTCGCCAGTAGGCGAGGGAGTCGGCCTGGTAGACCAGCACGGCGCGCTGCTCGCCGCCGTGGCCGGCCAGGTCGCCTTGACCGTCGCCGTCGAGGTTGAGCCTGCGGGCCATGACCGGCCCGGCGACCGGGGTCTTCCAGATGCCCGTGTGCACGGTTCTCCCGTGCCAGGACACGTCTTTGGGCATGCCGACGTTGACCGAGAGCAGGCGTGCCATGGTCTGTCAGCTCCTTCTGTGGTCGGTGCCGGCTCAGGTGAGCGGTTCGCCGCCATCGACGCGCAACGTGACGCCGGTCAGGAACGGGTTGGTCATCACGAACAGCACGGCGTCGGCGATGTCCTGCGAGGTTCCAATGCGCCTGGCCGGGTTGTGGGTGCGGAAGTGGTCGAAGTACGCGCGTTTTCCTTCCTCCCCCAGGCTGTCCCACGCGCCGGTGTCGATCACGCCGGGCGAGATCGCGTTCACCCGGATCGGTGCGAGTTCGAGCGCGAGGCATCGGGTGAGGAAGTCGGCTGCGCCGTTGGTGACAGCGACGCCGAGGTAGCCGACTGCGGGCTTGAAGGCCGCGACCCCGGAGAACAGCGTGAACGATCCATCCGATGCGATCTGTGGTGCGAGATGCTTGGCGAGCATCAGCGGGCCGAGGACCTTGGTGTTCATCGAGTTCAGGACCGCGGCACGGTCGAGCTCCCCGAGCACGCCGCGGGCGCGGGCCGAGGCGGTGCTCACGAGATGGTCCACCGGGCCGAGCCGTTGGGCGAATTCGGCGATGGACTGGTCGTCGGTGACGTCGACACGTTCCGCGCGGACGTTTCCTTGATACGCATGCGCGAGTGCCTCGGGGTCCCGTCCGGCGACGGTCACCCGGGCTCCCGCCGCCGTCGCCGATTCGGTGACGGCGCGGGCGATCCCACTGGACCTGCCGATGACGACGACGTGCCGGTCCTCCAGTGTGGCGGCCATGATGGCTGCTCCCTTCATTGTCGGGCGGGTACGGCTGTGAGACTTCGCGGTGGTCAGTCCTTCAGCCGCGGATTGTCTGTTGACGGGTCGACGGAGTCGGAACGGATACGCAGCCCTGGCCCGGTGACGACGGCCGAGGGGCGGAATCGGATCCGACGGCCGGTGGCGCCGTCGTCTCCGGCTGAACCCGGTGCGATCCACTGCAGTTCGGCTGTGCCGGACAGGTGGAGAGTCCCGCCGGTCGCGAAGTCGATGAACAGCATCGAGGCTTCCGGGTTCACGGTGATGTTGCCGAGGCTGTTGAACATGTTGTTGCCTGCGTAGTCCGGCCACCACAGCTCGTCGTCTTCGACGCGCACGAATCCTGGCAGGCCGCCCTTGTGCGAGGTGTCCACGCCTCGGCCGGGATCGAGCGTGCCGAGGAAGAAGGTGTCGGCACTTCGGATGAGCGAGCGGGCCTGGTCCGTCAGGGCGCTGCCGCCCCTCGGCCCACCCGCAACGTCCGCCTGGCCTTGGACGACGGGACTGGAGTCCTCAAGCCGGGTGAGGGTTCGCCGCTGGATGTACGAGGGGCAGTTGCCGAATCCCTGGTCGGCTTCGATCGTCAGGCCGTGCCCGCTGACACCACTTCCCGTGCCGTTCACACGGAAACGTCGGCGGATCGCGAACTCGATGGCGATCAGTCCGACCTGTTGCCCGGCGGGCATCGCGGCGAGCGGATCGGCGGCCGGGAAGGTGGCGTGCACCTCGAGGATGGACCCGTGCGCACGCAGGAAGCCGGCTGGCCCCAGCAAGGGGGAGGTCCACAGCCGCCCTTCCGCGTCACGCGCTGTAACCGCCGCGAACTGGCGCTGAGCGAGGAAGGAGGCAGCTCCTCCGTCCAGATGCGCGGCCGCGAGCATGCCCTCGAGGCGTGCCGCGTCGGCCGAGACGCCCGCGCGTCGCTGCACGTCGAGCTCGCCGGGGTGGAAGAGTCGCCGGCTACCGGTCGTGGCCGCCATGTCAGGTTCCCTTCGCTTCGGCCGGCCCGGCGCACTCCACGTGCGCGGGCCGGGTCACTGCCGGTGCTTCGCCGCGCGCACCTTCTCCTGGTGGCGGGCGACGCGGACCCGGTTGCCGCAGACGTTGCTCGCACACCACTGACGGCGCGATGTCTCGGCAAGGAAGAGCATCGAGCAGGACGGGTTGGCGCACCGGCGCAGCCTCGCCAGCCGGTGCGGCGAGGCGAACAGGTCGATGGTCTCTCGCGCGATGTGGGCGAGCGCCGGGTTGCCGCCGTACTCGGTGTGCCAGCGCACGTCCACGTGCGCCACCCGGTCGACATAGCTGAGCCGGGGAGTACTGGGGACCGAAGCGGCCGTGGTGTTCACGTCCTCGACCGAGATCGGCCGCGGTGCGCGGCCTTCGAGGTGGGCGTCGAACAGATCACGTACCGCTGCCCGTAGGCGCCGCACCGCGGCGGGCACCGGCGTGGGTGATTCGGGCAGGCGCGTCGACTGCAGCGCCCACCAGGCCGCACCGCGCTCCTGCTCGCCGAGCAGGTCCACGGCAGGCTCGACGGCCGTCATCAGCGTGTCGGCCAGGTCGAGCGCGACCAGCGGCTCCCCACCCACCGGGAAGCCGATGCGCTGCACCGCCTCAAGATCAACTGTAATGCTCACGAGCCGATTGTATGCATTGACTCATCCATGCGCAATCGTTGACAGCTGCCTAAGTTGCATGCCTTACCTGACAAGCCTAATGGATTTACCTTCTCGTATCCATTAACTGCGGAGCCCTCAAGGAGCGATCACGGGCTTGTCATGGCAGCAGGGCCCGCTCGGCGGACGAGCGGTCGGCCGATTCCTGGTGGAGCAGCCACTGCCCGAGCGGCTGCTGTTCGCCGAGCCCGCGCGCCGGCGGATGCGCGTGAGGTTCGGCGATGAGTGGGTCGCGGACAGCGAGGACGTCGTGCTCCTGCACGAGCCGGGCCGCTACCCCGTGGCCTACTTCCCGCGCGCCGATGTCAAAGACGGCGTGCTGAGCGGGCCGGAGCGCACGACACGGCACCGCGACCTCGGGGAGACCGCGTGGTTCAGCATGACGGCCGGCGGGCGCACCGTCGAGCGTGCCGCATGGCAGCACACCGCCCTGCCCGGCCACGCGGGGGAACTCGTCGACCGGATCGCGTTCGCATGGCGCGCCATGGACGGGTTCTACGAGGAGGACGAACGCATCGTCGGCCACGCCGCGGACCCCTACCACCGCAACGACATCCGCGCGACGTCGCGGCACCTCGTCGTGCACGACGGCGAGCGCGTCATCGCGGACTCGCACCACCCCTTCGTCCTCTACGAGTCCGGGTTCGCGCCACGCTGGTACGTACCCCGCGAGGACGTCGACGAGTCCGCGCTCACCCCGACCGAGAAGCAGACCTTCTGCCCCTACAAGGGCCTGGCCAGCTACTACGACATCGGCGAACACAAGGGCGCCGCGTGGTCGTACCTGGACGCGTGGCCCGAGGTGCGCCGCGTGCGCGGGCTCATCTCCTTCGAGCCCGACGAGATCGAGGTCCACCTCGACGGCAGAAGGCTCCAGCTGGCACCCGGGCAATCGGTGACCGCGCACGGCATCGACCGCGGCCTTGACCCCGAGGAGATCCAGGCACATGGCGCCAAGTAGGCGGTGCGGACGTCCACTCCAACGGCGATGTAACCTGACATCGACAATTAGGAGGTTAGGATGGGGCTGGTTACGCCAGGCGACGAGCTGATGATGCTCGAACTCCTCAACAGCACCCCCATGGTCGCCGGCGAGCCACGCGACGAACTCGAAGGGCCGAGCGGTACACGGCGCTGGCTCGCCGCACACGGCCAGAAGGGCAGCGTCGAGGAGGCGAAGACACTGCTCGAACTGCGACCGCTCCTCCAGGAGGTCGTGCGCGGGACGAAGCGCTCATCCGTACTGGCTCCCTTCATCGCCGATGTGGGCTGCGCGGCCCGCCTCACCACCGAAGGGATCGCATGGAACCTTGCACTCCCACCTGGACGCAGCGCCGCGGCCCGGATCGTGCTGGCATGGGACGAGCTGAGGCGTTCGAGCCCCGGACGGCTGCGCCCCTGCGCGAATCCCGAGTGCCGTCGGTTCCTGATCGACCACAGCAAGCCGAACAGCGCGCGGTGGTGCTCGATGGCGATATGCGGGAACCGGATGAAGGCACGTCGTCACCACCACAAGAGCCGCGAGGCCGTACAGAAGTAGCACCGTCACCGCAGCAGAGCATGGGAAGCGAAAGGCTGACGAAATGACTGAAACGACCTATGCACTGGAAGTCGTCGTACTGCCGGTGCACGATGTGGACCGCTCACTCGAGTTCTACCGTGACAAGGTCGGATTCCCCCTCGACGTCGACTACGCGCCGAGCGCCGACTTCCGAGTCATCCAACTCACCCCACCCGGTTCGAGCTGTTCCGTGCAGTTCGGAACCGGCCTGACCGACGCCGCGGCCGGCTCGGCCCCTCGCATGCACCTGGTCGTCGCCGACATCGAACAGGCCAGGGACGAGCTGACGGCGCGCGGGGTGGACGTCGGCGAGATCCGGCACAAGACGCCGCTGGACACCTGGGCCGGAGCGCTCGCGCCCGGCGTCGACGCCGCACGTCGCGACTACGCCAGTTTCGCCGAGTTCGCCGACCCGGACGGCAACACCTGGGTGCTCCAGGAGCGTGGCCACCCGAGCGCCTGACCTCTGGTTGGATCCGGCGCCCGGTGGGGCGTGGATCACGATGCCCGTTGCGGGCCCGATCGCGCAGTGCGCCCCGCGCGGCCGGGGGGGGTGTGGCGCTGACCCGCGCCGGATCGTCGCCGCCGCTGGCGTGCGCCCCGCTCAGCCAGGGGTGTGTCCGTCACCATGAAACAGCTCTCCAAGTATTTGGAGTGTGCCCCGGACTGCCGGGGGTGTGCCGTACTTGAAGCGCAGGCGGGCGGGCTCGCCCGCCTCGTGACCTGGACCGGGCTCTTGGCTCAGCATTCCCGGCCCGGGCGGCTTCACAGGAGGTCGGCCGAGGGGTGGCGGTGCAGGGCGTACCAGAGGATGGGCGGCGCGTCGCGTGCGGCGGCGGCGGCGGGTGCAGGGTGGGCTGCGCCTGCGGCGGCGAGGTTGCGCAGGAGCGATGGTGAGGGTTGGGGGATCTCCCCGAAGTCTTCGTCGTCCTCGCAGACAGGCAGTTGGTGGACGACGGCAGCGATCCGCGGTGGGAGGCGGACATCGAGCCCCTCGTGGCAGCGGGCGATGATGTCGTCGCGGACATGGGCGGGCAGGAGACTGTTGCCGAGCAACGCCGGCACGGCGCCGGGGCGAGGGTATGCGGCGAGCTTCTCGGCCTCGTCGCGCCACCAGTCAGCGTCCGCCGTCGACTTCTTCCACCTCGACACGATGCTCGGCCAGCGCCTTTACGCGCTGGCGTACCTCGAACACCGTACCCGTCGGCTACACATCGCCGGCGTCACCGCCCACCCCACCCAACAGTGGGCGGTGCAGCAGGCCCGGAAGGTGACCGCCGACCTCGGCCAGCGTGTGGAGTCCCCGCGGTTCCTGCTGCGCGACCGCGACAGCAAGTACGGGCAGCCGTTCGACGCCGTCTTCGAGGCCGAGGAGATGGAGATCCTGAAGAGCGCGGCGTGGGCTCCCCGAATGAACGCCCACTGCGAGCGCGTGATCGGGAGCATCCGGCGTGAGGCCCTGGACCATGTCCTCATCGTGAACGAGGCCCACGCCCGGCAGGTCCTGGCCACCTACCAGCGGCACTACAACGAGCACCGGCCACATCGAGCACGGAACCAGCTACCGCCAGGCGCCCACGAGCAGCCCGCCACAGGCGATCTCGAACGCCGCAGGCTCCTCCGCACCCGCGTCCTCGGCGGCGTCATCAACAAATACCGATACGCGGCTTGACCAGCAGCGATGACTTTCCGAGCCACACACGGTCCTGTGTCAACTGGCCGGTAGGGGAGCGGGAAGGGCCCGGCCGAGGAGTCGGCGCGCGGATGCGTAGCCGACCTGATGGGTTCCGATCTGACTCGCTGTGATCCTGGCCACCTCGTCGTCGAGGCGGACCGGGTTGCCGGCCGCCTCGGCGAGGAGGCTGATGCGGCAGCAGGTGTCGAAGATCGTGAACCACCACACGGCGGCTTCGAGCGTCTCGGCCACGGCCACCAGGCCGTGGTTCTGGAGGTGATCCCCTTGTGCGGCCCGAGAGCGGCAGCGATGCGTTTGCCCTCGGCCCGGTCGAAGACGATCCCGGTGAAGTCGTCGAAGACCACGTGGTCCTCGAAGAACGCGGTGTGGTCCTGGGTGATGGGCTCCAGGAGTCGGCCCAGACTGGAGTAGGCGCGACCGTGGTCGGTGTGCAGGTGGATGACGGCCTGCGCATCGGGCCGGGAAGCGTGGATCTCGGCGTGGATGGCGAAGGCCGCCAGATTGACGACTCCCGCTCCGTCGAGGGTGTCGCCGGTCGGCCCGTGGGAGCGGATGAGCTTTCCCGGTGTCATCTGGCCGAAGGGGATGTCGATGGGGTTGGTCCAGAACGTGTCCGGGTGTTGCGGATCGCGGACGGTGATGATGCCGGCGATGCCCTCGTCGAATCCGAGCGCGGAGAAGTGCCAGAACGCCCGGGAGAGCGTGTCGAGCAGGTGCCGACGCTCGTCGTCAGGACTGTCGAAGGCCGACTGCGGACGGAACTGGTTGTCGGCGGGCTCAGTGGTCGGCATCAGGTCCACATCTCCGCGGATTGGTCGCCGGTGTGCTCTTCCCACCTGGTGAGCAGGGATCGGATGTCGCCGCGGTACTGCCGTTCGGTCTTCACGTACGGGCCTCTCTGCCCGAAGGACCAGCCGAGGACGTTGAACTCGTTCTGCGCACGAGTGGGAACGTCTGCGAAGAACGCCTCCAGACGGGCGGGAAGCGGCGGCAGTCCCGCCGCGGGAACGTCCATGACGGAGAACCCGCAGTCCAGCGCGCGGCCGTCGGCGGGGTCGACGGACAGCGCCACGCAGTGGTCGCGAGAGATGTGCTTGATGACCGTCTCCGCGAGTTCTTCCGGTACGGGAGCCGCACCGGTCGTGGCGACCAGCGCTGTCAGGCTGTCGTGGCTGAGCGGGCCGGGGACATCGAAGTCGAGGACGACCGTGTTGTAGCGCCAGTCGATCGCGGCGAAGCTGATGTCATGCAGGCCCCGCTCCCGGAACTCCTCCACCCGGCGCGTGATCGGTTGCGGAACGGAGGGGGCGGTGAGGATCTCGGCCTGCGGGCGGCGGGAGCCGAAGTAGATCCACGTCTTCGTCAGCCCGAAGTCCGAGTCGAACGCGTACGAGTGCAGGGTTTTGCCGCCGTACAGTTGGGACCAGGAGGCAGCGAGCGCCGCGAGGGGATGGTTCTCGCTGAGCAGTCCCGCGTCGATGGCACGGGTCAAGGTGTTCACGCGCGAGGGAGGGAACAGCCGGAACGAGAGCGGGTCGCCGCTGCGGTCGGTGCACCGCCACAGCACGGTTCCGGTGCGGAAGTCCCGCCGAAATGTCTCGAAGGCCCGTTCGGCGATCCGCGGGTCGACGGGAGCAGCGACAATCGCGGCGGCCCGCGTGAGATCGGTGCCGAACCTCTCGCAGCTGTACCCGTTGTGATCCATCGTGGTGGCTCCTTCCACGGAGTGCGGCGCCATCGGCTGAGGCGCGCTGGGCGATCAGGTGTTGGGGATCGGCTCTCACGGCGAGTGCTTGCCGGCGGCCCCACCTCGGGTCCTACGCCATCCAGCGCGGGCGCGCGGGTGGTAGCGGTGTTGGCGGGGCAGGCACGTGAAGGCCTTGTGGACGAGCCATCCGGCTCGGCGGTGCCACCGTTCGTCCCGGGTGGTCCAGGCAAGGCCGAGGCGCCGGCGGATCACGGGGTCGTAGAGGCCTGTGGTGATCCAGGTGAGGAACCGGGCGCACAGCCGCCACGCCCGGTCCCACAGCGGGCGGGGAACCCACCGCAGCGACCGTGGCGGCTCCAACTCCCGTAGGTCGAGCACGTATCCGGCCGCGGGCGTGTCCTCCAACACGTCCGCGCACATGTGGTCCCAGTACGTCTGGAATGCCGCCCACGATTCCGGCACCGGCCGCATGGTCAGCCCGTACAGCCGGTACCAGCTGATGTGCTCGGTGAACAGTCGTTCCCGCTCGTTCTCGGTGACGCCGCCCATGAACCTGTCGCCGAACCGGACCATGGTCATGAAGAAGACGGCGTGTGCCCAGTAGAACGTGTCGGGGGCGAGCGCGTGGTAGCGGCGTCCGGCCGCATCGAGCCCGGCCAGGCTGTGGTGGTAGGAGACTACTTTGGCCGCGGTGTCGGCGGCTTGCGGTCCGTCATAAACCACGCCGAGGACCGGGTAGAAGGAGCGCAGCACTCGCGACCAGCGTTCTTCGAAGAACCGGGAGTGCTGCTCCACGGCGGCGCCGATGCCGGGATGCATGTTCTGCATCGACCCTACCCACAAGGTGACCAGCAGGTTCCTCCAGTCCCCAAACAGCCGCCACGTCACCGAGTCCGGCCCGAGTGTGACAGGTTCGGTCTGCCTTCTCATCTCGCCCCCTCCCCCGCTCCGGGTAGCTGCTGCAGACCGAGGAGCTTCTCCAAGCCGGCGCGGCCGTGCCGCATCGTCAGCGCGTGGTTGTGGCGAAACGCCGGCTTCGCCACAGGAGCCAGAGCCCGCAGCAGAGGTTTGACTGCGGTGCACTCCTGCGTGATCTGAACGGCGCTCACTCCGCCCTCCCGGTCGGCGACAACGAAGTCGATCCAGCCGCGGATGTCCCCGTCCAGAGCGAGCCGGAAATGCCCGTCCTGCGCGTCCCGTACCGTGAAGGTGTGCGTCACGACCAGGGAATAGGGGAGAGTCGAGCGGAGGGTCATCTCGAAGCTTTCATCACCAAAGCGGTTGACCACCCGGTAGTCGGGCCACCACAGCGGAAACCTTTCAAGAGCGGTGAGCGCTTCAAACACCGGCCGCTTGGGCCACGGCACGATCCAGTTGACATCGAATCGGTAGAAGTTCAGTGGCATCGGCGATGTACTCCTGTCATGGAGATCTATCCACATGCAGATCATTCTTGGCTTTCCAGTTCGCCGACGATGGCGTCGATGCCCTCGGCGCAGACATTGCCGATGAACCGATTGTTGCCGACGAATTCAGCGTGACGTTCAACGAGTTCCGCTCGGCAAGGGGCTGGAAGGCCGCGGCGTTCATGCCCCGCCCGCGGGGTCCACGCCGGTCGGGCGTGGACCCCGTCGGCGTCGGCTC
Source organism: Kitasatospora sp. NPDC052896 (assembly GCF_044547075.1). Taxonomy (NCBI): domain Bacteria; kingdom Bacillati; phylum Actinomycetota; class Actinomycetes; order Kitasatosporales; family Streptomycetaceae; genus Kitasatospora; species Kitasatospora sp. NPDC052896. The sequence goes on along the minus strand of NZ_JBITZU010000032.1, from coordinate 58,371 downwards.
AGCCGATGCCGGTGGCCGCGTTGACCAGGGTGGTCGTCGGGTCGTCGGACTCAAGGGAGTACATCATGATGCCGGCGAGGCCCTTGTCGCCGATGTACTGTCGCTTGAAGGCCAGCGACTGCGGACTTTCGATGCTCCAGAAGTTGGTTCCGTCGTAGATCCAGGAGCTGTCCGTGGTCTGGTCGAAGAACATGTTGGCGGTCTTGATCTTGCCCGCCGCTTTCAGTTCCTTGTAGTCCGCCACTCCCGGCTGGGCGGAGTAGGTGAACGCAGCCGTGGGCCCGGTCACGCTCTGGTAAAGCCCGTGGGTGGCTTCGCCCGCGGGTACCCCGGTCCAGCCCCGACCGTACAGCGGCACGCCGAGGACCATCTTGTCGGCGGGAAAGCCCCGCTGGAGAAGGGCGTTCACGGAGGCGTCCACCGTGAACCCCGTACCGGTCGCCGGACTGGACGGCGAATCGTACAGCGGCGCCTGGGCGTTGGTCGGACCGTGCGTGTCGAACGCGCCGTGGTAGTCGTATGCCTCGACGTTGCCGAAGTCGAGGTACTGGCTCATGGCAGCGGGCTGGATCGCGGCGATGTTGGCCGGGCCGGCGGGCAGGACAGCCGTCGTCAGGTAGTGCTTCCCGCCACCCAGGGCGTTCAGCTGGGTGCGGAACTCCTCCAACAGGGCGACGTAGTTCGCGCCGTCCTGCGGCGAGTAGAAGTTGCCGACGTGCCCGAGGTCGGTGCCCGGGAACTCCCAGTCCAGGTCGAAGCCGTCGAAGATGCCCGCGGCCGCACCCGGGCCGCCGGCCGGGTCGGGGGCCAGCTGGGGCAGGTTGCCCTTGATGTACATGTCGATGCACGAGCTGACGAACTTCTGCCGGAATGCCGGCGTCGCCGCGACCTTGGAGAAGTACTTCGAGTAGGTGTATCCGCCGAGCGACACCAGGATCTTCAGGTTCGGGTACTTGGCCTTCAGCTCCTTGAGCTGCTGGAAGTTGCCCCGCAAGGGCTGGCTGTAAGTGTCTGCCTTGCCGTTGACGCTGTTGGCGGCGGTGTACTCCTTCTGGTAGTCGGCGTACGCGTCGGAGGACCCGTCATTGCCGGAGGCGCTGTTCGGGTCGCTCACCGACGGCTTGTTGGCCGCGAAGCAGGTCAGGTTGACCGGGTCGATATTCTCGAACGCGTAGTTCAGAACCGTCAGCTTGCCGGCGATGCCCTGAGTGTCCAGGTTCTTCGGGTAGAAGGCGTTGGCGTAGGTCGACCAGCTCGTGTAGTAGGCGATCCGCTGGGCGGGCTTGCCGGGGTTCGGCGGCAGCACCGTCAAGTCCTCGAAGGAGGACGTTCCGCCGCCGCCGGCGGAGTCGTCGGGCCCGTCGTGGTCGGCGACCGGCGAGCCGCTGGGGTCGAAGGGCGTGTAGAACCAGTCCTGGTTCGGCTGGAAGTTGCAGGTGTAGACGTCCAGGTAGCCCTGGTCCGGGTTCTGCGGGTTGCCCGCGATGTCCAGGCAGAGGCTGTGGTCCAGGACGCTGGAGAACACAGTCGTGCCGTTGTCCTGCGGTTCGGGCTGCCAGCGCTGGCTCGGCTGCCCGGTGCAGTTGTAGATCACCAGTTCCCGTCCGCTGGAGGCCGAGGTGCTGTTGTGGATGTCCAGGCACCTGCCGCTGCCCAGCCCCTGGAAGGACACCGACGAGTCAGGATGGGGCACCACGCTCCAGCCCTGGTTGGCCAGGAGGTCGCGGTGGTAGGAGACGACCGGCGAGTCGTTGGTCGTCGCGCCGCCCGACACGTCCATGATCCCGCCGTCCCCGATGGACTCCAGCGCGATCGGGGTCGGCGGCGGGGTGTCGAGCGGAACGTTCGCCTTCGAGGGGGTGTGGGCCGGTGTGAAGATGAACCGCTCGTTCGGCGTGTTGTCGCAGGAGTAGAGGATCGCGTTCGTCTTGTTGTTCGGATCGGTCTGGCCGCCGGCGAGGTTCATACACAGGTCGGGCAGGAACGCGCTCTGGAACTCGTACTGGCTGTTACCCAGGTAGAGCGGGATCCAGCGCTGGCTCGCCTGGCCAGTGCAGTCGTACAGCGACAGCGTGGTGCCCGACCCCGGGTGCTGGCCGCTGTTGGTGATGTCGATGCAGCGACCGCTCTGCGTCCCCTGGAAGCTCACCTCTTCAGCAGGCGTGTCAGTGTAGAAGTTCACGTTCCAGCTCTGGTTGGCCCCGATGTTGCGGTCATAGCTGACGATCGGGGTCAGGTTCGCGGTGCCCTGCCGGTCGGCGTCGAGCACTCCGCCGGCCTGCATGTTCTCGATCACCTGGGGCGCCGGCGCTCCGGTCGGCGAGGTGAACAGCTGGGTCGGCTCGGCCGCCGCGCGGATCGGCCCGAGCCCGACTGCGTAGTGGTCGGCCGAGGCGCCGTTCAAGCGCTCGGCCACGGCGGGGGCTGCGCCGGTGGTGTAGATGGCGTAGTCGTACTCGCCGCCCGACTGGTGGGTCGGCAGACCGGTGGCCGCGCGTGCCGCGCCGGCGGGCGGCGCCAGCGTGCTGGGATCCCGGTTGAAGTCGCCGATGGCGGCCCAGGCCTCGCGCAGGTTCCGCCCGTTCACAAAGGCCCTGATCGCGTTGATCAGCGCGGGGGCGTCGGCGCCGTGGTCGGAGGACCGGGCGTGGACGTCGAAGTACCAGGTGGTGCCGATCAGCAGACCCAGCGTCGCCCGGCCGCCGGCCGGATTGGGAATCGCCGCGACGGCGGCGGCCGCCTGGTGCGTGACGATGGCCAGGTTGTTCCGGCCGCCCCGGTAGGTCGGCTGCCCGGTGGTGCGGCTGGAGTTGGGATCAGTCTGGAGAAAGTAGACCTCCAGGTTGGTCAAGCCGCTGCGCCACTGCGTGTGCGTCACCTGGTTCGCCACCCCGGTGTTCGGCAGGTTGACGGCGTTCGCGTTGGCCAGCTGCGCCGCGGTGATGACCGTCGGCGTCGTTCCGGGGGCCAGGGTGGGCGGCGTGGGCCCCGCCTCCTGGAGCACGACGATATCGGCCCTCCTGGCGTAGCCGGCGACCACCGTCGTCCACTTGCTGTCGCCACCGGAGGTGGCACCCTGCAGGTTGTACGTGATGACCGGGCGATCGCCCAGCGTGGCGACAGCCGGCGTGGCGGTCAGCACGCTGGCCGCGCCTGCCAGGCACATCGCCAGCAGCACGGCGACCGACCGCTTCCTCCTGCCGGTCCTCGATCTGAACACCGGGCTCCCCTCCCCTTTGATCCGAGTCAGACCACCGCATCGTTCACCGGCCGGATGCGGTACCGGATCGGCACACGTCTCCGGCCACCGCGCGGTGGCCTCGGGACCGCCGCCATGGCACGGTCCGCAGGAGTAGTCCCGCCACCCGGCTCAGCGTTACAGCACCGGCACCGGGGCACTCAGGTCCGCTGCGCGCAGCGCATGTCCGACACCCGCGGGGATCGGGCACCCAGGACCTCGCCCCGGCCTGGCCCTGCGACGGAAAAGCCCGGGCGGCGTCGCGCGCCCGACTTCCCCTGTGTTCCAATGAGGTCAGGCCATCGAGCTGAAGGGACGGGATGGGCGTGGACTGCGACGAGTTCGTCGAGTTGGTCACGGCTTTCCTCGACGGAGCCCTGTCCGAGGCCGATGAAGCGCGGTTCGTCGAACACCTGACGGCATGTGACGGGTGTGAGGTCTACCTGGAACAGTTCCGGCAGACCATCGACGCCCTCGGTGAACTGCCCGCGGCCAGCCTGTCGGGGCCGGCGCGAGACCAACTGCTGGCCGCCTTCCGCGGATTCAAGCGTGGGTGATCGACCGCTCCGACGGTAGGGGCCTCGGAACGCCGTCACCTCATGCCAGGTCGTCGGACTCCGCCGCGACGACGGTGGCGAAGTAGGACTCGAGCCGGGCGCGTACCACGGCCCGTGCCCGGTGCAGGATGACGCGTTGGTTGCCGGGGGAGATTTTCAGCATGTCGCAGACCTCGTCGGAGGTGTGACCCTCGATGTCGCGCAGCGTCACCACGATCCGGTGGCGGTCGGACAGCGCGGCCAAGGCCGCGGCGATGACGCCTCGAACCTCGGCGTTCAGCGCGGCGCTCTCCGGCAGCGTCCAGGGCTTTGGTTTCTCTCCCGATCTCCAGTGCCCCGGATACTGATCGTCGTCCGACCGGAATCGGGACGGGTCGACCGTGGGCCCTTCGTCCTCGGGCAGCAGACTGCTGAATGGCAGGGTGCGGCTCTCCTTCGTGCCCCGGGTCTTCGCGATGTTCACCAGGATCCGGAACACCCACGTCTTCAGCGAAGCCCGTCCCTCGAAGCCGCCAATGCCTCGGATCACGCCGAGCCAGGCTTCCTGCACCACTTCCTCAGCCGATTCGTTCGTGGACACGAACGAGCGGGCCAGTCGCAGCATCGACGGCGACCAGGCGTCGAGGAGCAGCTGGAAGGCCGTCTCGTCGCCGTCGCGAAGACGCTGTATCAGGGCGTCGTCGGACGGCAGACGGAGTGTGTGTCCCACGAAGGCTCCTCCTGTCCGATAGCGAACCAGCTCCAGGCAGGATAGCCATCTCGCCCTGTCTCCACGGTCACGGTTAGCGCTTCGTAAGAGGTCGGCGATCCAGCGTGTCAGCGACCAGTACGGAGCCCCCGGGTGCGGCCACCTGACGGAAAATCAACTTGCCGCACCACGTCGCCAAGTTCGACCTCGGCGACTCCCGACCTGCTGCGGGCGATGGTGAAGACCTTCGCCGAGGCGAGGATGTCCGCCGGCCTCGTCGTCCTCGCGGGAGATCCGACCGGGGCGAGAGCTGTAACGCCCGGCCCGCAGGCAGCACTGAACCTGCATCGCCCCGGCCGGCGGCCGGGTCACGACCGGCCCAACCGCCGACGGATCTTCAGCACCGCTGCTCCCAGTGGGGATCGCCATGCTTGGTGTGCGGGCCCGATCCAGCGACCGTCGGCCCGGCAAGAGCCGCCTCCGGGCGGTGTACCGCTCGGGTGCCGTGGCCGCGACCGCGATGGCGCTCGCCGGCGTCCTGCCAGCGTCCGCGGCCCACGCTGACGGCACGCTCGTGGCCCAGTACACGGGGATCATCCGCAACTGGGCCTCCGGAGACTGCCTGGACGCGTTCGCCAACGTCAACCCGTGCTACGACAACGGGACCGGCGCCTGGCAGCGGTGGACGATCCTGACGAGCCTCGACGGGTCCGAGTACTACATCCAGAACGCCCACACTGGACAGTGCCTCGACAACGGCAATCCAGGGCGCCGGGGTGGGCCGCCCAGTCCACGCCCGGCAGCATGGTGTCCGGGTTGTGCCGGCCGGACCCGTCGGCGAGATAGGTGATCGTCGTCTCGCCGAGGATGAGGCGATCGGCCGAGTACAGCATTGCGGTGTCCTTTTCGTGGTCCAAAGTGGCCGAAGGTGCGCGGCCACGGGCGTGGGTGCGCGGCGGCGGCCGTCCTGGAGCCCGACGAGGCCATCACCGATCCGGCCGCCGGCCGGGACGGCGCCGCCGCGTGACCGGTCCGCCGCTGCGGCCGGTTCGGCACCGGACGCGAGGCATCGGCCCCGGCTGGTCCGGGAACCCGCCGACGACGTACGGGGCGACGGCCCGCACCACGTGGTGCAAGCCGTCGCCCCGCTGCGCGAGTTCCCCGTCGCCGCACGGAATCCCGGGCCGGAGCAGGGGTTCGGGCTCGTGGCGCGAGCCTTCCGCGACCGGCTTCAGGCGGACTTCCTGAGCAGGTACTTGCTCCCGGAGCCCTCGTCGATCGGGAGGTAGATCCCGCCCCGGGCGCCCTCGTCCGTGATCAGCACCCGGACCCCGATCCGGCCTTCCGCCGTGCTCAGCACGAGCTTGAGTTCCTGGTCGCCCAGGCTCGGCTTCGGCTCCAGTGTCCAGGAGCCGTCACCGGTGAAGGGGTGGATCGGCAGGTTGTCGGGTGTCGAGAAGTCGGTCGGCAGATCGGCGGCGGTGAGGGTGCCGTCCGGGTGCAGCGTCAGCCGCGCACCCTGCGTACTGGCCCAGGAGCCGACCACCTGCTCTGGCGTGGCCCGGCCGCCCGTGGCACCGGGCACCAGGAACACGGCGGCGATCAGCCCCGCGATCCCGAGCGCGCCAACGAGCAGCACGATCGCCAGCCGTTTCCTCATCGCAGGCTCACCTCCTCGGTCCAGGTGACGGTCTGGGTCCTGGTGGACATCGGGCCGCCGACCCAGTCGGCCAGGCTGTTGACCGGTCCGCCGACCCAGGTGTCCCAGGCGTCACGGAACACGGGAGGGTGCACGAGCGAATTGAACGTCGTGTCGTTCTTGATCCTGACCTCCACCTGGGCCGTCCCGCGCTGGTCGTCGCGACCGACAACCTTATAGGAGTAGTCGTAGGATCCGATGAAGACTGAGCTGGCACTGCCGGACTTGCCGCCACTGGTCTTCCCGTCCAGCCAACCCGAGATGCCGAAGGTCTGGACGTCGAGCGCATCCGACAGGAGTCGGGGCACCCCCTCCTGGCCGAGAACGCTGTAACCGTCCTTGTCCGAGGTCAGACCCTTGGCGATGCCCTCCCTGATCCGGCCGCGGACCACGTCCATCGAGTGGTCCTTGCGGAGTTCCTCGGTGAACTTGTCGCCCGCCTTGTAGTCCACCTGGCGATCGCCGAGTCCGAGCACCCACTGGAAGCCGAGCTGGAACGCGCTCGGCTTGGGCCGCTCCGCGATCGGTCCGTTGCGCATCATCTCGGCGAGCATCTCCAGGTACTCCCGCTGCGACTGCGCGGGCGACTTCTCCTGATCCTTCGCCTCCTGCGCCCGGCGTTCCTCGTCCTTGCGGCGCTGCTCCTCCTGCCGCCGCCGCTCCTGCCACTCCTCCAGCGCCTTGGCGTCGTAGGCCTCGCGGGCTTCCTTCGCTGCCGCGCTCGCGGCGTTGGCGTCCTTGCCCGCCGCCAGCGCCGAGTTGCGCGCCGCCGTGGCCGCGCCCCAGGCTGCTGCGGCCGAGGCGTTCGCCCGCTCGGCCGAGAGCCCGGCCCGGACCGCCGAGTAGGCCGCGCGGCCGGCGTCCCGATCGGCCGCCACCTGCGCGGTGGCAGCCGACTTGGCCGCCTGCTGAGCCTGGGCGGCCGATTGCTCGGCCTGCTGGGCGGACTGCTTGGCCTGGGCCTGGTAGCCGGCGGCCCGGTCGGCCGAGTCGCGGGCCTGGCGGGAGTACCCGTCGGCCTCGGTGGCGGCCTGCCGGGCGACGGCGGCCGCCCGCCCGGCCTCGGCCGCGCTCTGCTGCGCACCGTCGGCGACCGCAGCCGATTCGGCGATGACCTGCTGGACCCGGGCGACGTGGGTGGCCGCCAACTGGTCCTTGCGCGCGGCCTGGTACTGGCCGACGGTGACGAACGCGTGCACCATCTGCGGCGGCCCGGCGAGCGCGATCCGGGCGGCCGCCTGGACCTCCGGGCCGCCACTGCTCACCAGCTGGACGGCCCGCACCCGGTCGTCGTTGAGCTGGGCCACGAACTGACCGTTGGTCAGGAACTCGCGCAGCGCGTCGGGGCTGTTGTCCTTGAGGGCGGCCTGACCGGCCTCCTTGACGCCCCGCTCACCGGTGCCGACGATCTGCACGACGCGCACCCGGTAGTCGTTGGCAGCGGCCTGGTGCTGGCCGCTGTCGAGGAACCGCGCGATCCCGGCGGCGTCACCCTGGAGCGCGGCGTCGGCGGCCGAACGGATCGCGGCCGAGTCGGCGTCGCTCGCCAGGCGGTTGACCCGGTCCCGCTGGTCGCGGCCCGCTGCCTCAGTCCGACCGGTGCGCAGGTAGTCGACGACCTCCTGGTCCGTACCGCCGAGCGCCGCCTTTGCAGCGGCCTGCTGCCACGCGCCGCGGGTCCGCAGATCCCGCAGGGCGACCTTGCGCCCGTCAGCGGCCGACTGGCGCGGGTCCGCCGCTGGCTTGGCGGCCTCGGCGGCCAGGCGATTGGCCTCCTGGTCGAGCCGCTCGGCCTCGGCGGCGGCACCGTCCGTCTCGGCGACTTGCCGCTGGTAGTCCGTCTGGGCGTCCCTGGCCTGCTCGACGGCCTCCGCCGTGCGGGAGCCGAGGTCCTCGGACTCGGTCTTCCGGGCCAGCTCCTGGATCGTGCGGGCCTGTGCCACGGCCGCGCTCGCGGCGTCGGCGGACTGCTGGGCGGCGGCGGCCTGATCGGTGGCCAGCTTGGCGTCCGCCCCCGCGTCCGCGCCGCGCCGCGCGGCCTCGTCGGCCGCCTTGGCGGCCGCGTCGGCGTGCCCGGCGGCGGAGTTGGCCGCGTCCCGCGCCGCGTAGGCGGCGCTCGCGGCTTCGGCGGCCAGCGACTTGGCGGCGCCGGCCGCGCGGGTGGCCTCGCCGGCATGCCGCCGGGCGGTGTCCGCGGCCTGCTTCGCCCGTGCCGCATGGGCACCGGACTTGCCGGCCAGGTTGCCGGCGGTGTCGGCCGCGTCCGCGGCCGCGGCGGCGTTGGCCCCGGCACCGGCGGCCGCGTCGGCGGCGTCACCGGCGGCCGCGGCTGCCTTCCCGGCCTGGTCGGCCGCCTCGGCGGCCAGCCGGGCGCCATTGGCGGCACGGCGGGCCAGATCCGCGTCCCGGTTGGCCGCCGCGGCCTCACCCTGGCGGGAGGCCGCCGCGGCGGCCGACGAACGGGCGGCGGAGGCGGCGTTCGCGGCACCCGCCGCGGCCGATGCCGCCTGGGCCGCGGCACTGGCCGCCACCCGGGCCGAGGCGTTCGCCGCCTGGGCCGCACCGATCGCCGTCCGGGCGGCCTCCGCGGCCTTGACGGTGGCGTCGGCGGCCCGACCCGCCGCGTTCGCGGCCCGGCTCGAATCATCCTTCGCCGCCGCGGTCTCCGCCGCCGCCTGGGCGGCGGCCTGCTTGGCCAGCGCGGCCGCGCCGACCGCGCGCTCCGAGGCGTCCTTGGCCGCCTCCGTCTCCCGGACGGCCTGTGCCCCGGCATCCTTCGCCTGCTGCGCCAACTGCTCGATCGTGGCCCGCTCCTGATCCCGGGCCTGGGCCACGTAGCGGCCCACCCGCAGGAACTCCCTGACGTCGTCGATCGAGCCGTTGACAGCCACCTTGGCCGCGGCCTGCACCGCCGGTCCGCCGCTGCTCATCAGCTGGATCAACTGGACCCGGTCGTCGTTGTCCCGGGCCGTGTACTGGCCCGTCGAGAGGAACGCCCGGACGTCCTCGATACCGGAGTTGAGCGCGGCCTGCCCGGCCAGCTGCACGCCCCGGCCGCCGGCGCTGACGATCTGGACGGCCCGCACCCGCTGGTCCTGCTCCAGCGGGGCCTGCCAGCCACTGGCCAGGAAGGTGCGCAGGTCCGCCGGGGACCCGGCGAGCGCCTGCTGCGCGGCCGCCCGGACGCCGCGGCCACCCGAGCTGAACAACTGGACCGTGGCAACCCGGTCGTCGCTCAGCTCGGCGATCGCCCGCTCGCTGTCGAGGAAGCGTTTGACGTCCTGATCGGTGCCGGCCAGGGCGGCCTCCGCGGCGGCCTTGACTCCGGGCCCACCCGAGACCCAGAGCGCGACGACCCGGCCGCGGTCGGTCGCCGGCACCGTGCCGGGCGCCGTCTCCTCGCTGCCGTCCGCCGCCTCGGCCGGGGCCGCGCCCAGCAGCCCCGGCAGCAGTGTCAGCGGCAGCAAGCCGACCCCCAAGGCACGGATGCCCGGACGCCGGGTCCCCCTCGCCCTCGTCGTTCCCGATACCCCTCTACGCACCAGGCGGACCTCTCTCATCTCTTGGCGGTGACCCGTTGGCACTCGGAGCCCGCGGTGTGGAGACCGCTGCCACGACGGGAACGGGCAGGAGCCGCCGGCGCGGGAGTAAAGCCGAGCCAGGGTCTACGAGAAACCGCGGAAAGGGCGCTCCGACGGAAGGCGTCGACATGCGCACGAGTGCGTCGGCAGGACCGGATCGGTCTTCTCGAGTCCATTTCCGCGGCTGCCCGAAAAGCTATCACCAGCCGCCGGTCGCGATTGAGATGAATGGGCCGTGATCCGCGTCACGTAAATTGATATTTCATTCCCATGGTACTTTCTTTGCCAAAACTTTGTGATGGGTGCTCAGCTTCGGCCGGGCCGACCGGTCACAGGACCCCGAAAGGATGATCTGGTGACACTTCGTGTGCGTGGACTGCTGGCGGCCGGTGCCGCGTCAGCCGCCGTGCTCGTGGCGGGTACCGTCACGCTGGCGGCCGCCGACAGCGGACCCGGCGCTCCCGCGAAGCCGGCCGCCCAGGCCGCCGACAGCGCTGCCCCGCCCTCGGCGGTGGAGGACTTCGGGTATCCCGGCGCTGCCAGGATCCTCAAGGAGAAGGGCATTTCACTGAAGCGGGGAGACGGCCGCATCCTGCTGGACGACTGCACCGGCAAGGAGAACATCCAGGTGCTGACCCGGACCAGCGCCGAAGGGAAGGTCTGCTTCCGGGTCGTGGGCAAGACCGGCTACCTCGCCCTGGAAGTGCCCGAGGTCTTCGCGTTGCAGACCCAGGAGCGCGCGATTCAGGCCAAGCTCACCGCCGAGGGCAAGACCCAGGTGCTCGACGTGCCCAAGGACCAGATCAAGGGTGTCGGCGAGGGCATCGGCGCGGCGCCGACGGTCCTGGTCGAACTCCGCGTCACTGCCTGACCCCCCCGCGCGTCAGGACTCCTCCACACCGGCCGAGGCCACCAGTTCACATGCAAAGGACCACCAGCCCCATGATGTCCACTCCGGCCCGCACCGCGCGAGCGACCGGCCTCGCCGTCGCGGTCATCGCGGCCGGCGCACTGACCGCCACCCCCGCCGCTGCCGTCGTCGGCGACCAAACCCCCGACGGGACGTACGCGTTCACCGCGAAGCTCGACATCGGCGCGGGCACGCGCGCCTGCACGGGCGTGCTCGTCGACCCGTCCTGGGTGCTGACCGCCGCGAGCTGCTTCACCGACGACCCCGGCCAGGCGGCGAGCCTGTCGGCCGGCGCGCCCAAGGACCGCACGACCGCTGTCGTCGCGGGCACCGGCACGGACGTCGTCAGCCTGGTTCCGCGCCAGGATCGCGACCTGGTCCTGGCCAAGCTCGCCCGCCCCGTCTTCGGCACCGCCCCCGCCACCCTGGCCAACGCCCCGGCCACCGCGGGCGACGCCCTGCGCGCGGCCGGCTGGGGCCGCACCAAGGACGAGTGGGTCCCGGACCGCCCGCACACCGGCACCACCGCCGTCGACTCCGTCGATGCCACCACCATCGGTATCACCCCCAAGAGCGCGGCCGGGGCGATCTGCAAGGGCGACGCCGGCGCTCCCGTGCTGCACGAGAGGAACGGCGGCGTCGAGCTGGCCGCCGTCGCCACCCGCTCCTGGCAGGGCGGCTGCCTCGACGAGACCGAAACCCGCACCGGCGCCGTCGCCAGCCGCGTCGACGACCTCACGGGCTGGGTCAACTCCGCACTCTCCCAGGGCGGACCGCTCCTCGCCCCCGGCACCAGGATCGCCTCCGGGCAGTCCGTGGCCGGCAAGGACCTGCAGCTCACCATGCGGGCCGACGGCAACCTCACCGTCACCCACCGCGGCATCCCCGGCGGCATCCTGTGGAGCACCGGTACCGGCGGACACCCCGGCGCCTGCGCCCAGATGCAGACCGACGGCAACTTCGTCGTCTACACCACGGACGGCAACCCATCGGCCGCCACCGGCGCCCTGTGGACCAGCCAGACCTACCCCCACCCCGGCGCCTACCTACGTCTGCAGGACGACGGCAACATCGTCATGTACCAGAAGGACGGTCCCGAGAACTCCACCGGCGCCCTGTGGAACAGCGGCACCCTGCGCGAGAGCAGCACCGTCCCCTCCAACACCCCCATCTGGAGCACCCGCTGGATGGAGGCGAAGTCCACCGTGCTGGAGATGCAGCAGGACGGCAACCTCGTCCTCTACCGCAAGAGCGACGGCACCCCGCTGTGGAGCAGCAACACCGCCGGCAACCCCGGTGCCTGGCTGGCCGTGCAGTCCGACGGCAACCTCGTCGTCTACCGCGCCGGTGGAGGCGGCGGCACCGGCGCCCTCTGGTCCTCGGGCACCTTCTGGTCACCCGGCGCCTACCTGAAGCTCCAGGACGACGGCAACCTCGTCGTCTACAAGAAGGACGGCGGCGAAGGCACCGGCGGCGCCATCTGGAGCACCAACACCTTCGCCTGACAGCATCCCGAGCCCGCCACCGCATCGCCGTACGGCGGGTGGCCGCAGCCCCGGGCCCAGCAAACACCCTTGCCGGGCCCGGGCCCTGCCCGCTGAGCCGCGCGAGCACGACCGGGGAATGCCGCAAGATCGACTCCTGACCTACGGCGCTCGTGGCGGCTGGCCCGATCCCCGCCTGGACGAGGTGCACCGCGCGCTGAGCGGCGCCGGGTTCGACACCGAGCTGTCCTCGGACATCACCGCCGCCATGTGGTCCAAATGGGTCTTCATCGCGAGCCTCGGCGCGGTCAACATGTGCCGTTCGGATACTCATCGGTGCTGCTAGGAGTGGGTCTGGCGCGCCGTCACGGCCTGCTGGAACCCTGTCCGGGTGATCGTCTCACTGGTGTATCAGGTGGCGCGGAAGCTGCTGTCGGTTCCGGCGGTGCTGCTGCGCCGGGACGCGGCCAAGGACGCCGAACTGCTGGTGCTACAGCATGAGAACGCGGTGCTGCGCAGGCAACTCTGCCCTTGCCGAGAACCCCATCCGTGCTGGTGAGGGCGGTTTCGGTGTCGGGCAGGGGCTGCTCAGGTCGGCGCTCTGGCGGAGCCGGCGGTCACCTCGGCATGATGATCGGCTGTGCTGCTGAGACTGGCATATCTGGGTGTGACGAACACGTTCGCGATGCTGCGGCTGCTGCCGATGAGCGACCGCGAGAAGGACGTGGAGATCCTGGCCCTGCGCCATCAGATCACCGTGCTGGAACGGCAGCTGAACGGAGTGCGGGTCCGCTTCGAAGCGAGCGACCGGGCATTCCTCGCAGCCCTGCTCCACGGTTTGCCGACCCAGGTGCTGCGTCGGATGCGGCTGCTGGTGCGGCCGGACACCGTGCTGCGCTGGCATCGTGACCTGGTCGCCCGTCGTCATGCCGAGCGGTCCCGGCCCAAGCGCGGAGGTCGACCGCGGACCGTGCGCTCGGTCCGCGCCCTGGTCCTGTGCCTGGCCACCTTCACGGTCCGGGAGATCCTCAAGGACGCCGGCATCCCGCCGGCACCCGAGCGAGCCTCGAGCACCTGGGCGGACTTCCTGCGTTCCCAGGCCGACGCGCTCCTCGCGTGCGACTTCTTCGAGACGGTCACCCTGTCCGGGGCCGCTTGTACGTGTTCGCGGTGATCGAGCACACGAGCCGGCGGATCTAGGTCCTGGGCGCGACCGCGCATCCGACCGCAGCCTGGGTGACGCAGACAGCGAAGAACCTCGTCATGGACCTCGAGGGCGCCGGCTGCCGGGCCCGCTACCTGATCCGCGACCGGGACGGGAAGTTCCCCGACCTGTTCGACGCCATCCTGCAGGACGCGGGCATCGAGGTCGTGCTCAGCGGCATCCGGATACCGAGAATGAACTCCATCATGGAACGCTGGGTGCAGACCTGCCGGCATGAGCTGCTGGACCGCACGCTGGTCTGGGATCAGCGCCACCTCATGCACGCGCTGCGCGAGTTCGAGCGCTTCTACAACGGGCACCGGCCGCACCAGGGCATCGCGAACGCCCGCCCGCTCCACCCACTCCCCCAACCGATCAGCGACCCCGAGCAGATCACCCGCCTCGACATACGCAGACGCGACCGACTCGGCGGCCTACTCCACGAATACCAACATGCCGCTTGACCAGGCCGGATGAGGTTTTCGGCAAGGGCAAGATCTTGGTGGCTAATTCTAAGTTCCTTGCGATGATTACGAGTTGGGATGTCTTGGGGCGATCCGGGGAGCGTTCTGGGACTTGTTCCTTGGGCCAGGGGTGGCAGGGTGGCCACGGTGCAGTGGATCATGAGCGCTGGTGATCTCTCGGGCCTCTTCTTGGATCGGAGCATGTCGTGTCGGTGCAACCACAGCCCTGGCCCCAGCCTGATCCGCAGATCGCAGCGGCCATCCGGGCGATGTACCGGGGCAAGCGGGAGACCCCGCTTGCGGTGCAGGTCCGCGACCAGCTCGGCGAGCTGTTCCCGGACGCGGCCTTCGCCGACGCGTTCGGCCGGGCGGGCAAGCCGGGCTGGTCGCCAGGCCGGCTCGCGCTGGTCACGGTCCTGCAGAAGGCCGCGAACCTGACCGACCGGCAGGCCGCCGACGAGGTCCGAGAGAACCTGGCATGGAAGTACGCGCTGGGTCTGAGCTTGGAGGATCCGGGGTTCGACCACAGTGTGCTGTCGGAGTTCCGCTCCCGCGTGGTCACCCACGGGTCGGAGGAGCGGGCGCTGGACCTGCTGCTGGAGCGTCTGCGCGAGCTGGGCCTGGTGGACGCGGGCGGCAGCCAGCGCACCGACTCCACGCATATCGTGGCAGCGGTACGGGATCTGAACCGGCTCGAGCTGACCGGCGAAAGCGTCCGCGCGGCCCTGAACGCGCTGGCCGCCGCCTGCCCCGACTGGGTCGACCAGATGCTGGCCGTGGAGGACTGGAGCCGCCGCTACGCGGACCGGATCGACACCTGGCGCCTTCCCACCTCCAGGGCCAAGCAAGAGGCACTCGCGCTCGACTACGCCAAGGACGGCTACACCTTGCTGCAAGCGGTGTACGCACACGGCTCCCCGGCATGGCTGCGTGAGCTGCCGGCGGTGCAGAGCCTGCGAATCGTGCTGGTGCAGAACTACACCCGCACCACGGCCGGCAACGGGCACATCCGCGTCAAGCGTCGCGAGCGAGCCGAGGACGGGGGCGACGGACTGCCGCCCAGCCCGATACGCCTGGCCTCCCCTTACGACACCGACGCCCGCTGGTCTGCCAAACGGGACATGTTCTGGAACGGGTACAAACTGCACGTCTCGGAGACCTGCCACCCGCAGGCCGACGGCGACCGCCCCGCCCGGCCGAACATCATCACCAACGTGACCACCACCTGCTCGACCCTCCCGGACAGCAAGGCCCTGGACACGATCCACCAGACCCTTCACCGCCGCCACCTGCTGCCCGCCCGGCACTACCTCGACTCCGGCTACCCCAGTGCCGACCTGATCGTCTCCGCCGCCAAGACCTATGGCATCGCCCTCATCACGCCGGTCCTGCTCGACACCTCCCGCCAGGCCAAGGCCCAACAAGGCTTCGCCGCCCACGACTTCACCATCGACTGGAACAACAAGCAGGCCATCTGCCCGGCCGGAAAGACCAGCGCCACCTGGAACAACGTCGTCCAGGAAGGCGTGGCCAAGACCGTCGTCTCCTTCGCCGCCCTGGACTGCATCCCCTGCCCCGCCAAGGAGCAGTGCACCAGCTCACGAAAGGGCCGCCGGCTCAGCCTCCACCCCCGCGAACTCACCGCAGCCATCCGCGCCGCCCGCACCGAGCAACAGGACGGCACCTGGCAACGCGACTACGCACTTCGCGCCGGCATCGAAGGGACTATCCGCCAGGCCACTCACACCACCGGACTACGCCGCGCCCGCTATCGCGGCCTGGCCAAGACTCACCTCGACCACACCACCAGCGCTGCCGCCCTCAATCTCATCCGCCTCCACGCCTGGTGGAACGGCCACCCCCTCGACCGCGCCAACCATAGCCACCTCGCAAGACTCCAACTCGCTCTTGCTGCATGACAGTTGGAATTAGCCACCAAGATCGGGCAAGGTCGGCGATCCGGGTTGCCGTGCGACAGGCTGAGGCTTGTCCGTCCGCGCCGCTCCCCGGTGTCAGCCGTCGATCCGGTACAGGTTGGTCTGGCCGTCCGAGGCGGTCAAGCCCCCGTCCACGGGGATGTGCACGCCGTTGAGGTACGCGGCATCGGGGCCGGCGAGGAACGCGACGACAGCAGCCACCTCGACTGGTTCGCCGGGTCGCCCCATGGGCACGCGGTCCGCGAAACGCTCGTGCAGCGTGGTGCCCTCGGCCAGGGCCTCGCGCAGGACGCGTCTGCTGAGCGTCACGCCGGGGTGGACGGCGTTGACCCGGATCTCCCGGCCGTGGTCCAGCGCCATCGAGTTGGTCAGACCCACCAACGCGGCCTTGGTCATGTTGTAGGCGGCCTGGTTCCACTCGCCGCGCAAGCCGGCCACGGAGCCGATGTTGACGATGCAGCCGCGCACCGCCCGCAGGTGGGGCAGCGCGGCGCGCGAGGCGTAGAAGGCACCGTCGACGTTGGTGCTCATCATGGCCCGGTAGCCGGCGAGGTCGATCTGGTCGACCGTGCCCGCGGTCACCGTGCCCGCGTTGTTGACCAGCACGTCCAAGCGTCCGAACCGCTCGGCCACGCCGTTGACGGCCGCGGTGACAGCGCCTGGGTCGCGCACGTCCGCGACCCAGGGGTGCATGTCCGCGCCGTCCGGCCCCTCCTGCGCGGTCCGGCGCAAGGTCGCCTCGGTGCGGCCCACGAGCACCACGGTGTACCCGTCGGTGGCGAACCGGGCCGCGGTCGCGGCTCCAATGCCCGTACCGGCGCCTGTGATGACGACCACGCGGCCCAAACCACGGTGGATCACGAGTCCCTCAACTTTCGTGAGTGTCGAGTCGGAAGAGGATTTGCGCCCAGGCCGGAAGGCAAGGAGGCCGGCAGGGCTCATGCCTGGACTTCGGTGCCATGTTCGTGGCCGGCCTCAGTTGGACGAGTACCCGACGACGTCCCAGTTCTGGTTCGAGCCGCCGTTGCAGGGCCAGGTCTCCAGGAAGGTCCCCTGGCCGCCGTAGGCAGTGTCGTCCAGACAGGTGTTGGTCGAAGGGTTGTAGAGGGTCTGGTTGACGATGCGCCACACCTGCCAGGCGCCGCCGTCACAGACGTTGATGACGACCGCGTTCGGGAAGCTCGGATCACCGATTTCGGAGCCCTGCAGGGCGGTCAGGCAGAACTGTCCGACCGGCCCGGCCTGGATCCCGGAGCGGATGCTGTTGTCGCTGATGTTGTAGGTCCACTGCTGGTTGTCCTCGTTGATGCAGCCGTACACGTCCACGGGCTGCTCGTTGGCCGGCGTGCCGCCCCAGACGTCGACGCAGTTGGCGGGACTGCTCTCCAGCCCGTAGATCTTGCCGTACACCGGGGATCCCGGCGGGATCACCTCGGCTCCCGCCGGGACCGCCGTGGCCAGGCCGAGCAGCAGTGCCAGGACCGGTATCAGCAGGGCGATCCCGCCGCACCGGGCACGGGAGTTGGATGGCGCTTCACCACGGGACATGATCGGCCTCCTCCTTCGCTGGAGACAGCGCGCGTCGCGGCCGGGGATTGCGGCCACGGCCACAGGCTAGGACGATCGCAGTGGCGCACGCTTGGACGGCAGCGCCATCCTGACGGGACATCAGTGCCACTGGCGGTGAGATGCGATGAACACGGACGACACGGACGCCACCGGGGCGTTCAGCCTCGACTTCACGGCCCCGCAGGCCACGCCGCGGGCCTTCGACACCTTCCTGCATGCGTGGCGCACGCAGGTCGGCGACGGCTTCCCGATGCCGAGCTTCGCGCCCGCCACGGTCGGGGACTTCCGGGTCAAGGCCCGGGCTGCCAGGGTCGGCGACGCGGCAATCACCGATATGAGGTGCGCCTCGGTCCTGCGGACCGAAGGCGCCCTGGGCGACGTCGAGGATCAGGTGCGGATGTACGCGGTGTACCGCGGCGCGTGGACGCTGGCCGACTCGCCCCGCCATGCCGCGCAGACCGTGGAGGCCGGGCAGGTCCTGCTCCGGCACGTCGGACGGCCCACGCACTTCCAGACCGCACCCCACACGACGGCCAAGGTTCTGGTCCTGCCTGCCGGCGCGCTCGGACCGCTGCTCGGGAACCGGATCGTCACAGGACCTGCCGACGCCGCCGAGGTACGACTGTTGGTCGCCCACGCCAACATGATCCACTCCACCCGCACCGGCCTCGGCCCCGTCGGCCTGCGGGCCGCCCACAGCACACTGATCGAACTGGCCAAGGCCGTGGCCCTGCACCGGTTCGACGAGGCCGAGCCCCGCCTGGCTCCCGCGCTCGCCCAGGCCGCCAAGGACATGGCCGACCGCCTCCTCACCGATCCGGAGCTGTCCCCGGCGCTGCTGGCGCGTCGGCTCAACGTCTCCGTGCGCACCCTGCACCGTGCCTTCGCGACCACCCGGGAGTCGGTGTCCGCCTACATCCGCCGCCGACGGCTGGAAGAGGCCCGGCTCGCCCTCACCACGATGCCCGGCCGGCCGAGCATCTCCGAACTCGCCGCCCACTGGCAGTTCACCGACAGCAGCCACTTCACTCGCGCCTTCAAACGCCACTACGGACAGACCCCCACCGACTACGCCCGCTCCGCCGGCGAGGTCCTCCCGGCCCCGGCAGCGGGCCGACCCTCCACCCAGGCCGGTCGGCTCGAACTCCCGCTCGGAGAAACCGAGATGACTCTCCCCCGGCCATCCGGTCCGCCTTCCGGCGATGGAACCGGTCACGCAGCGTCCCGCCGCAGCTGACGACGTGCGGATCGGGTGCGCCAGCGGCCGGCAGGGCGCCAATCGGAATACGTCGGAAACGTGCCATACCCGGCGTGGATAGGGTCGGACCGGGCGTCGGCGGTTAGGTGAGAGGATCGGGCTCCCTCTGTGACAGTTTCAGGTGAGACGTCCCGTTTTGGCGGCCCACCCGCTCCGTCGTGACCTCGACCGGACCGGCCGCAGTCACGACGGCGTGGGGCCGCGAGGTCACTCCGGGGGTCCGCCCTCTGGCGACCTCACGGAAGCGCAGTGGTGCGTTCCCGTCGCGCGTGCGGAAGAACTTCGCGAAATCGCTGGGGTCGTGGAAGCCCACGCGGCGGGATATCTCCGCGGAGGTGGCGTCGGTGTGGGCCAGCAGGCGCCTCGCTTCCAGGAGGATGCGGGCGTCGATGTACTGCTTGGCGGTGAAGCCTGTGGCGGCCTGGGCGGCCCGGGTCAGGGTGCGCACGCTATAGCCGAGCGCGGCGGCGTAGTCGGCGACGTGGTGGGAGCGCGCGAAGTCCCTTTCAACGGCGGCGCGAAAGCTGCGGAAGACCTCGCTGGCCGCACCGGCGGAGGTTGGGGCGGGGCAGGCGTGGGCCAGGCTCAGTACGAGGACGCTCAACAGGTGGCACAGCGTCTCGATGCGAGCTTCGAGCGAGGGGGCGACCGAGTCGCGGTAGGACTGGAGGAGATGGCGCAGCGCGAGGTTGACGTGGCGGGTGTGGCGTGAAGGGTGTCAAAACTCCGATCAGGCCGCTGAACTGGGCCTTTCCGTTGGGTCGACGGGTGGACGCGTCGGGATGGCGTGGTACTCGTTGAGTAGGCCTCCAACCACTCGGCGGCGACTGACCGCGGCAACGGTCATGGAGATGACGTTCAGGGCGTCGTCCGGGGCACGCAGATCGAGACTGCGGTGGGCCCGTCCGGCGTTGTAGTGCTTGGCGTACTCGTCGAGCACGGCGCTCAGGTGTCGTTCACCAGCGATGAGCAATCGGTCAGTGCATTCGGCGCGCACGGTGCGTATCCACCGTTCCGCGAAGGCGTTCGAGCGTGGGCTCTGCGGCGGGGTTGGGATCACTCTCGTGCCGTTGCCGGCGAGGACGGCGTCGAAGACGGTGGTGAACTTCGCGTCACGGTCGCGTACGAGGAACCGGAACTCGCCGGCTCTGTCTCCCAGGTCCATCAGCAAGTTCCGGGCGAGCTGGGCCACCCACTCCCCCGTCGGGTGTGCTGTGACGCCGAAGACATGGACCCGCCGGGTCTTGATCTCCATGGCGAAGAAGACATAGAGGCGCCGGAGGAAGACGGTGTCCACGTGCATGAAGTCGCAGGCAAGGAGCGTGTGAGCCTGCGCCTGCAGGAAGGTCCGCCAGCTCTGCTGACCGACGCGTTGGGGAGCGGGCGGCAGGCCCAGACGGCGCAGGACTCGACGGATGGTGGCAGCGGCGACCCGGTGGCCGAGCCGCCGCAGCTCATCCTGGATCCTGACGTACCCCCAGGTCGGGTTCTCCCTGGCCAAGCGCCGGATGAGCGCGACGATCTCCTCAGGCAGTGGCGGACGGCCGAGCTTGGCCGGTGGCTGCCGCCACTTCCAACGCGCCAGACGCCGGTGCCAGGCCAGCAGCGTGCCCGGAGTGACGAGTCGATGCCTACGCAGCATCGACGGCAGCTGGCGGGCCAGTGCGGAGAGCACGGCGCGGTCCACCCAGGACATCCGCGGCCTGCCCACCTGGCGGCGCAGTACGGCGACCTCGTGGCGCAGGGCCAGGATCTCGACGTTCTTCACGGCGGAGGAACGCCCCAGCAGGGCCAGCCAGCCCAGCACCCGACAGAAGATCAAGTAAAGCAGTCGAAGAACCACGGTCAGCGATCATGCCCAGAACCCGCCCACGCGCAAAGCCGCAGATCAGCAACCGTAGCAACAATAGAGACACCCTTCGGGCGGGCCACGAGATTCGCGAGGAGGACGTTGCCCGGCTCTCCCCGCTCAAGCACCGCAACCTGAACCTCCTCGGCCGCTACAGCTTCACAGCCAGCGTCCTGGCCGCCGGTGCCCTGCGCCCGCTACGCGACCCGAACGCGCTCGACCTGGACGAGGACGACGACGGGACTGGACAGGACTCATGAAGGGCGTCATGTGGCGGTACGAGCGCGCCTCGGCTGTCTGCCTCACCCACTGGGACCAAGAAGGCACTGAGTGCCCTCTCAGCCGCTCCTCAGTCTCGGCCCGGTAGGCCCTGGGCGACCGGCTCGGGATCGGCGTCGGTCGCATCGAGCACTGCGTCGCCGTTTGCTCTCGCCCACTCGGTCAGTATGTGGATCGGATCGATCAGCGTCGCCCCGAGCGGGGTGAGCTCGTACTCGACGCGGGGCGGGACCTCGGCGTATGCGTGGCGGCGGACGAGCCCGTGCGCCTCGAGCCGTCGGAGCGTCTGCGTGAGCATCTTGCGGGAGATGTCGCCGATCAGCTTGAGCAGCTCGCCATGGCGAACCGGGCCCTGGCTGAGGCCGTAGAGCACGACCACCGTCCATTTATCGGCGATCAGCTCGACCGCCAGCCGCGCCGGACAGTCGGCGAGAAAAGGATCACCGGGCGAGAAACTGCTCATGGCGCCAACGGTACCTGTCGGCCTCAAAGGTACCTGCTGGTTCCTATCGGAAACCTAGCCTGGAATCCGTCCCTCTTCCCAAGCTAGGAGAGTCATGCGAGTCATCACCCAGCAGACGCTCGGCGGTCCCGAGATGCTCACCATCGTGGACGCGCCCGAGCCCCAGCCTCTCCCGACCGAGGTGCTCGTGCGGGTCAAGGCGATCGGGCTGAACCCGTTGGAGGCGCGCCTTCGCGCCGGGGAGTTCCCGCTGATCGGCCGGCCGCCGTTCGTCCTCGGCTGGGACATCAGCGGCGTGGTCGAGGAGTCACCGCAGACGTGGCGGTTCAGGCCCGGTGACGAGGTGTTCGGGATGCCGCTGTTCCCGCGGCCGGCGAGCGCGTACGCCGAATTTGTATCGGCGCCGGCGCTGCACCTGGTACGCAAGCCGACCTCCCTCTCCCACGTTGAAGCCTCTGCGCTCCCGATCGTCGGGCTGACGGCGTGGCAGGGGCTCGTCGACCTCGCCGGCGTCAGCGAGGGTGATCGCGTCCTGGTCCACGGCGGGGGCGGTGGGGTTGGCCACGTCGCGATCCAGATCGCGAAGGCCCTTGGCGCGCATGTGATCACGACCGCCAGTGGGAGCAAGCGGGAGTTCGTCGAAGGGTTCGGTCCCGACGAAGTGATCGACTACACGGCGGTCGACTTCACCGACGCGGTCAGCGACATCGACGTCGTGCTCGACACGATCGGCGGCGACACCGTAGAGCGGTCCCTCGGAGTGCTCCGCCCCGGCGGTCACCTGGTGACGGCAACCGCCGATGATGACCTGGAGCTCATCGCCAAATACGAGGCGGCGGGCATGCGCTTCAGCGGTATCGCAGTCGACCCCGACCCGGTCGCCCTGCGCGGTCTCGTCGAGCTCGTCGAACAGGGAAAGCTCCGGGTCCACGTGCAGGGGACGTTCCCTTTCGAGCACGTCGCCGACGCGCACCGACTGCTTGACAGCGGTCACCTCCAGGGCAAGCTCGTCCTTACCCTCTGATCCCGTCGTGCCGCCTGGTGAGTGCGGCTACAGCGGCTTTGGTGACAGAGGTGATCTCGTCTTCGCCGTCGTGTGGGGAGAGCGGTGAGGGCATTTGGTGGCTGCGGCCGGGGACGCAGGCGCGCCGGGCCCGGGGCCACTACACGGCTGCGGTCCCTCTCCGGGACTACGGGTACAGCTTCTCGCCCTTCGCCAGCATCGCTACGTACTTCTCTATCCGGCGCGCCCGGGTCTCGGGCTTCTTGGCGTCTTGGACCCGGTACAGGATCGCGTAGCGGTTCTGCCGGCCCAGTGTCTCGAAGAACGTGGCCGCGGCCGGGTCGGCGTTCAGGGCCGCCGCGAGGTCGTCCGGCACCGTGGCGGTCTTCGCGCTGTCGTAGGCCGCCTCCCAGCGGCCGTCCGCCTTGGCGCGGTCGACCTCGGCCTGCCCCTGGGGATGCATCCGGCCCTGCTCGATCAGGGCGGCCACCTTGTCCCGGTTGACCTTGGACCACTTGCCGCGCGGCTTGCGCGGGGTGAACCGCTGGAGCCACCACTGGTCGTCGAACTTGGCCTTCTGGCCGTCGATCCAGCCGTAGCAGAGTGCCACGTCGAGCGCCTGGGCGTAGTCCAGCGCGACGATCCCGGGGCCCTTCTTGCGAAGCTTGAGCCAGATGCCGGACGAGACGGCGTGGTTCTCGCCGAGCCACGCCTGGAATGCCTCGGCGGATTCGAATGCGACGATCTCCAAGTCCTGAGTCACCCCAGCAGCCAACCACACCCGGCCGACTGTCGTGACGCATTCGGGCACGGCTCCGGATGCAGGATGCCCGTGGACCTGTGTGATCATCCCTGTTCTCGACCCAGAACGATCACGCAGGAGCCACAGGCGTGCTCAACGATACGACGTTGCCGCTCGACCTCGACGGGGTGTCCGTCGCGCGGGTTGAGCGGCTGGCCGACGGAAGGCGCTGAGTTCGCCTGGTCACGGCCGACGAGACAGCCAGGTCCTGCCCGGCCTGCGGGGTGTTCGCCACCCGGGTGAAGGGCACGGCGGTGACCCGCCCGCGCGATCTCCCTTACGGCGAGGGCGGATTGGAGTTCCGCTGGCACGAGCGCCGCTGGTGGTGCCGCGAGGCCGGCTGCCCTCGCCGGTCCTTCACCGAGCAGATCCCGCAGATCCCGGCCGGTGCCAGGCCGACCGCCCGGCTGCGGGGCGCGGCCGGGCGCCGCCTACGTGATGCCGGCTCCACGGTCATCCAGGCCGCGCGGGATCTGCATCTGTCCTGGCCGACCGTGATGGAAGCCTTCCGCACGCAGGCCCGCAACGTCACCGAGGCACCACTACCGCAGGTCACAGTCCTGGGCATCGACGAGACCCGGCGCGGACGGCCCCGCTGGGAACAGGATGCGGATACCGGCCAGTGGCGCCTGACCCGGGACCGGTGGCGCACCGGCTTCGTCGACGCCCTCGGTCACGGCTGGCTGCTCGGCCAGGTCGAGGGCCACACCGTCGCCGACGTCCTGGCTTGCATGAGTTTGACCGGAAACCTTCCGAACTTCCCGAGATCTACGGCCAGACAAGCTCGACTACCCACCGACTACCGAACGTGATCTTCCCGGCGGCGTGTCGCCCTGAGCGTGTCCTGCCAGGAAGGCCTGGCGAGGCATCGCCACCCGGTATGACAGGACCCCGGAGAGCTACCTCGCAGGCCTCCACCTTCGCGCCTCGATGATCTGGATCAGAGACCTCACCCGGGCCCCCGTTGAGCACGACCAAATACGCGCCCTGGACGCACTCGACGCGCCGGGGGGACGTCGTCGTGCGCGGTCTGGGACGCGCGTTCTGCCCCACCGCGTTATCCAGGTATGGACCGCACAACGACGAGTTCCGCTTCGCCGGAACCGCTGGAATTCCGGGCGTTCGCCGCCGCGATGGGGCGCCGGCTGGTGCGAACGGCCTTCCTACTGACCGGTGGTGACGCGCATCTCGCGGAGGATCTCGCCCAGGAGACCCTGGGTCGGATCTACGGCAAGTGGCCCAGGATATCCCGGCTGGAGAACCCGGCGGGCTACGCCCAGACCGTGCTGTTCCACACCTTCCTCTCCCACCGTCGGCGCCGTGCGAGCACGGAGCAGGTCACCGACCGCTTCGCGGAGAGGGCCGTCAGCGACCCCGACCCGGCCCTGCGCCTCACCCTGCTCCGCGCGCTCGGCCAACTGCCCGTCCAGGACCGCGCGGTCCTGGTCCTGCGGTTCTGGGAGGACCGCGGCGTCGAGGAGACCGCCGTGGTCCTGCGGCTCAGCGCCAGTGGGGTCCGCTCCCGCAGCAGCCGGGCCCTGGAGCGGCTGCGCGCCGTGCTCGGCGACCAGTTGGACGAGTTGCCGCGCCCCTGACCCGGCCGGACGCCCCGCGCACCATCCCCGCCACCGAGAAAGGCCCTCTCCGCCATGCCCTTTGAGGATTCCCTCACAGAACTCCTGAGCGAGGCCGCCGACCTTGCCCCCGACACACCCGGCGAGCTGTTGGCCGACGCCGGCGAGCGGCGCGGCCGCCGCCGGGTCGCCCGCCGCCGGGCCGCCGTGGCCGGCGCTGTGGCCGCGCTGGCCGTAGCCGGCCTGGCCGCCGTCCAGCTGCGCCCCGGCGGCGATCTGACGACGCCGGCGAGCCGGCACAGCACCGCCGCTCCGGGACCGCAGTCGGTGCTCGCCACCCTCCTCCCGCTGCTCCCGCCGGGCCGGACCAGCGATCAGAACGGCCTTGACCACGTGACCGGCCCGGGGCCGGCGGCGAAGCTCGTCTTCGACGACGGCCGCGGCGCCACGCTGCTGCAGTTGTCCACCGCCACGGTCGGCCTGCCGCTCGGCGGCGACGCCGCGGGCACCCAGTGTCAGGACCCGTTCATGGTGCCCACCGAGGTCTGTACCCGGACCGTCCGGGCGGACGGCTCGATCCTGGTCATCGACAAGTCGGCTCCGACGCCCGCCAACCCGGTCAAGAACTGGAGCGCGGTGTACACCGGCACCGACGGGCGGCAGGTGCAGCTCGACGAGTACAACTCCCGTACGGGGACTCCTCCGGTGACCGGGGCCGACCCCGCACTGTCCGCCGAGCAGTTGACCGCCGTGGTGACCAGCAGGTCCTGGGACCGGCTGGTCACCACGGCCCGTCCGGTCTCCGCCCCGGCATCCGGGCAGGCCTCGCCGAAGGCGCCACGGCCGGCCGACATCCTGGCCGACGCCGACCGGCTGCTGCCCGCCGGTGTGCAGCACGACAACGGCAGCACACCGCAGATCAGCGCCGGCGAGGCGCATCTGACGGTCACCGCCGCCGGGCGCACCAGCGTGCTGGTGATCACGGTCGATCCCCGCCTGGACCAGGGCGCCGGGGATCCCCGGCGGGCCTTCGAGGGCGGCGTCCAGCCCGGCCAGCAGCTGACCCGCGCGGCGAACGGCAGCAGCGTGATCACCTCAACGACCGCCGCCACCACGGGCAGTGGCGGCCCCGCCACCCGATGGACGGTCGAGGTCATGCTGCCGGACGGCACTGGGGTCACCATCGACGAGACCAACGGCAGCAACGGCTACGACATCCGGGAAGGCGCGCCCGCCCTCACCATCGACCAGCTCACGGCCATCGCCACGAACCTCAGCTGGCAGCAGCACTGACCCCCCGTACACCGCTACCCACCCACCTCCCGGCCCGGCCGCCGGCATCGACGTCGTCCGATGCCATCGGCCTGGTAGGTGGCGCGGCGCACGCGGTTGCCCATGGCGGCCGGGTAGAGGGCGTACAGCATGCGGTCGGGCCACCGGCGTTGCTCGACGGCCTCGTCGAGGGCGCTCCAGACCTCGCGGGTGGTGTTGACCTGGCGTGCGACGGTCTGGGCCTGCTGGTGGTGGGCGCGCAGGCAGAACCGCACCCAGGGCAGGGTGTCCCGCTCCGGGGTCCAGATGGGGCCGCCGACCTCGGCGAGGATGTCGTAGTAGCGGTAGGTGTTGCGGGCTCGGCCCAGCCATTCCTCGATGCTGGAGAATTCGGGCGCCGTGATCCCCTCGCGGGCCAACACCAGAGTGTGCAGGGCGCGGGACATCCGACCGTTGCCGTCCGCCCATGGGTGGATCGCCACCAGGTTCAGGTGCGCCATCGACGCCCGCACCAGCCCGGGTGCGTCGACGTCGCCGTCGTTCAGCCACGCCACCAGCTCGCCGGTCAGTGCCGGCACCTGCTCGGCGTCCGGCGCGGTGTAGGCAGCGATCGTCGGGTCCTCGGCCGAGGTGACGTACACCGGCCCCGAGCGCCACCAGCCGGGGCGCTTGAGCAGGTGGTGTCCCTGCAACATGAAGTGCAGCGAGTCGAGCAGGCCCTTGCTGTGGGCGAAGTCCTCCCCGGCCCCGGCAAGGCGCTGGATGTAGGTCATCACCTGCCGATAGCCCTCGATCTCGGCCGCGACGGTCTCGCTCGCCTCGATCGGCGCCTCGCCGACCATGATGTCCTCGACGTCCGACACGCTCGCCGCGTAGCCCTCGATCGTGTTCGACCCGGCGATCGCCCGCGCCATCAGGTTGCGCCGCAGCTGCCCCTCCCAGCGCCGGGGCATGCGCAGGCGCAGGCGCAGCCGATCCCGCATCCCCTCGATCTCCGTGAGGACCGTCTGATCGGCGTCTTCGAGCGTGGGCAGAGAGTAGAGCACGATGAAATGACACCATCATGGAATCATCCCGTCGAGCTGGCGGTTTCCGGTCGGCGCTGGTCCACCAGCGCGCGCCGGCGCCTCCAGCAGGCGGGCCACCCGTCCAGGAAGGGCCGCCAGATGCAGTTCCACCCGGGCCTCCTCGGCGATCAAGCGGGCATGCCGGAACACGTTCAGCCACGCCGAGTCACAGAACGTCAGCACCGAACAGTCCACCACCGCCGTGGTCACATCGTCGCCCCCGATCGCGTGCAGCAACGGTATACGCAGCCCCCTCGTAGCCTGTTGTCACAGGTCAGGCAGCCTCTGCAGGTTGAAGGGTGACCCGATAGCCGAGTCGGATCAGTTGGCGGACCAGTCGCCGGCCTGCCGGGCGGTCTGTCCGGCCCTGCGGTGGCTTCTCGCGTGCGTGTCTTCGGGCAGGGTGGCAGCGTGGGAGAGAAGGATCCAGATGCGCGGGGACGGCCCGGATGCACACAGGGAGCCCTGCCCCTGAGGGCAAGGCACAGGGCGGACCGGAGGAACACCGGTCTGCTTGGGGTTGGCTGCGCTCACGGCTGCGGGTGCGTAGTGTCGCCGGGCAGGTGTTCCTGTGGCTGCTGGTCGTGGTGGTGCTGCTGGTCGCCGCGGCGCTGGCGGCGCTCATCCTGCAGGCCCGCAGCTACGCCACGCGTGATGCCGAGCACCGCACGCGCGCCGCGGCCGTCACCTTGGCGCACTATCCCGGGATGGCGGCTGCTCTGGACAGCGCTAATCCGACCGCCGTGCTGCAGCCGCTGGCCTTGGACGTACAGAGGAGCGGCGGCTTCGACTACATCGTGATTTTTCGCCCCGACGGGATCCGCTACGCCCAGACCGCCCATCCCGAGCTGATCGGAAAGCACGTCTACGGCGACTACCACGACGCCCTGAAGGGCCCGTACACCGTGGCCGAGAACATACCGCTGGGACCCGACGTGGACACCACCGCGGCGATCACCAGGCCGGACGGTTCGGTCGCCGGTTTCCTCTCGGTGGGGTACTACGTCAAGGACACGGGCGGCGCGGTGAGTCGGCAGTTGCCGGTGCTGTTCGGTGGTGCGGCGGCCGCGCTCGCCGTGGGCACGGGCGGGGCGGCGCTGGTGCGGCGGCGGCTGCGCCGCCAGACTCGCGGCCTGGGGCCGGCCGAGATGACGCGGATGTACGAGCACCACGACGCGGTGCTGCACGCGGTGCGCGAGGGTGTGCTGATCGTCGGCGGGGACGGGCGGGTCGTGCTGGCGAACGACGAGGCCCGGCGGCTGCTGGAGCTGCCGCCCGAGGTGGAGGGGCGGCCGGTCACCGACCTGGGGCTCGATCCCGCTCTGGCCGAGCTGCTGGCGTCCAGGGGGGCTGTCACCGACGAGGTGCACCTGGCCGAAGACCGGCTGCTCGCCGTCAGCAGCCGCCCGACCGCGCCGTTCGGCGGCGAGCCCGGCAGCGTCGCGACCATCCGGGACACCACCGAGCTGCGGGCACTGGCCGGGCAGGCCGAGGCGGCCCGGACCCGGCTGCGGCTGCTCTACGACGCCGGGCTGCGGGTCGGCACCACCCTGGACGTGGTGCGGACCGCCCAGGAACTGGCCGACGTGGCGGTTCCGCGCTTCGCGGACTTCGCCACGGTCGAGCTGGCCGACCCGGTGCTGCACGGCGACGAGCCCCTCCCGGATACGGGCAGCGCGCAGGGTCCACGGATCCGCCGCACGGCCGCCAGCGGCATCAGCGAGGACCGGCCGTTCTACCCCGTGGGTTCGCAGATCAGCCCGCTGCCCGGCACACCGGAGGAGAGCGCCCTGGCGACCGGGCGCGCCGCGCTCACCGCCGATCTGCACCAGGCGCCCGCCTGGCGGGCGCGCGACCCGCAGACCGCCGACCGCATCCTCGCGTACGGGGTCCACTCGCTGATCTCCGCACCGCTCAAGGCGCGCGGTCTGACCCTGGGCATGGTCAACTTCTGGCGCGCGGCGGAGTCCGAGCCGTTCGGGGAGGAGGACGTCTCCTTCGCCGAGGAACTGGTCGCCCGCGCGGCGATCACCGTCGACAACGCCCGCCGCTACACCCGCGAACACCGGATGGCCGAGACGCTGCAGCGCAGCCTGCTGCCCCGGGGACTGCCCGAGCAGAGCGCCCTGGAGGCGGCCTACCGCTACCTGCCGGCGCAGCAAGGGGTCGGCGGGGACTGGTTCGACGTCATCCCACTGCCCGGCTTCCGCGTGGCACTGGTCGTCGGCGACGTGGTCGGCCACGGCCTGCACGCCGCCGCCACCATGGGCCGACTGCGCACCGCCGTGCTGAACTTCTCCGCCCTCGACCTACCACCCGACGAACTGATCGCCCGGCTCGACGAACTGATCGCCCGGCTCGACCAAGGCGAGGCCACCCAGGACGACGAGACGGCCAGTGTCACGGGCGCCACCTGCCTGTACGCGATCTACGACCCGGTCTCCGGACACTGCACCATGGCACGGGCGGGTCACCCACCGCCCGCGCTGGTGACCCCCGACGGCAGCGTGGAGTTCGTCGACCTGCCCGCCGGCCCGCCGCTCGGAGTGGGCGGCCTGCCCTTCGAAAGCGCCGAACTCAGGATGGCACCCGGCACCGCGCTGGTGCTCTACACCGACGGGCTGGTCGAGTCCCACGACCGCGACTTGGAGAACGGGCTCGCCGCCCTGCGTGCCTCCCTGGCCGGCACCCAGACCGACGGATCCGCGGAGGAGACCTGCCGGACGGTGTTCGACGCGCTGGTCCCGCCACACCCCAGCGACGACATCGCACTCCTCGTCGCCCGCACCCGCCTGTTCGAGCCGGACCAGGTGGCTACCTGGGACGTACCGCAGGAGGCTGCCGCCGTGTCCCGCGTCCGGAACGAATGCGTCGCCCAGTTGGAGG
Organism: Kitasatospora sp. NPDC052896; assembly: GCF_044547075.1. Lineage (NCBI taxonomy): Bacteria > Bacillati > Actinomycetota > Actinomycetes > Kitasatosporales > Streptomycetaceae > Kitasatospora > Kitasatospora sp. NPDC052896. Next base: position 28,587 of record NZ_JBITZU010000032.1, on the reverse strand, counting down.
CCTGGGGGTTGGAGGAGCTGAGCTTCACTGCCGAGCTGATCCTCAGCGAACTGATCACCAACGCCATCCGCCACGGCGCCGAGCCGATCCGGGTGCGCATGCTGCGCGACCGCAGCCTGGTCTTCGAGGTATCCGACGGCAGCAGCACCGCCCCGCACCTGCGCTACGCCGCCAGCACGGACGAGGGCGGACGGGGCCTGTTCCTGGTGGCCCAGCTGGCCGAGCGGTGGGGGACCAGGTACACGGCCCGAGGCAAGGTCATCTGGTCCGAGCAACCGCTGACCGCGCCCGAGTACCGGTTCGATGCGCTGCTGCTGTAACCCCGCGACCTCGACGCCTGGGCCAGACGCGACGGACCTAGCGGCGAACTACCAGAGATCGTCCGTCTATTGCTGGTCGGGTCCGGCGCTGAGCTGGCGCAGCTGCGCATCCGCAACGCACCCACCGCGCAGGTCCGTGCCTCTGGGCCGGTCGGCATCAGGGGGGCGACTCAAAGCAGACTTGATGGTCTGTCAATTTCCTTACAGGTCGTCGAACTGGCATCTGGATGCGATATAAGGAGGCCCCGCGAAAGCTTCGAGAGGGGAACCGGATGAAGCTCAAACTTGGCCTGGCCTGTTCGGCACTCGCCATGGCCGGCGTCCTGGCGGGCACCGTGCCGGCCGTGGCCGCTGCACCGACTGCTCCCGCTGCAAGTGTCATTCCCGTCCAGGGGGCCGACGAGACCGTCACGGTCTACCCCGACGTCGTCCCGCGCTACGGCGAGGTGGACGTCCACTGGACGGCGGTGGGCACCGTCGACACCACCGGGCCCACCCAGATCACCCTCGACCTGCCGTCCTGGATGACCTTCGGCAGCCTCATGATGACCGACGAACCCACCTACACCTTCAGCTACACCATCTCGCCCGACGGCCACAAACTCACCGCCCTGTACACCGGTACCCAGAAGCCGGGGCAGACCGAGATCCTGCAGGCGCGCGTCTCCTCGGCCCTCACCATCCCGCCCGGCGTGATCACCGCGACCGTGTCCAATCCCGGCGACCGCAATCCGGCCAACAACGTGGCCACCGCGGGCATCGGCGGCGAGGCCGCCCCGCCGCCGGTGATCCCTGCCGCGCCGCGCGCCGTCAGCTCGGACACCAGCACCGGCCCCGGGGTCGGCGGGTCCGTGGTGACGATCGCGGGCACCTCGCTGGCGAACGGCATGGTGCTCTTCGGCGACACGCCGGCCACCAACGTCTCCTGCACCGACACCAGTTGCACCGCGACCGCGCCCGGCGGCCGGGGCCTCGTCCCGGTCGCGGTGGTCACGCCCGGCGGTACCGCGTACACCCCGTCGGCCTTCCTGTACACGGGCCCGCCGCCGCCCGCGCCCCCGGCCCCCGCGCTGGCCGCCTTGTATGTCACGAGCGGGCCGGCCGCCGGTGGCAACGCGATCTACCTGGCGGGTGGCAATCTGGCGGGCGGCCTGGTCCTCGTCGGCGGCAAGCCGGCCGCCGATTCCTCCTGCGGTACCAACCTGTGCAGCGCCACGGTTCCGGCGGGTACCGGTACGGTCGACGTCCGGGTGCTCACGGCAGGCGGGCTCAGCCCGGTGGCGAGCGGGGACCAGTACACCTACACCGGCTGACCGGTCGGGCCGGGCAATTCGGCGGATCGGCGCGGGGGTGCCCGCGACCGGGGGGTCCGGTGTGAAACGGGGCTCCCCGGCGCGCGATGATGCCACGGTCCTCACGTCCGTGATCACCGAGCCGAAGGTCCCCGTCATGACGTCCGAACTCGCCTGCGCCGATAGTGCACTGGATCGCGTGTCCGACTTCGCCCAGCACTACTGCCAAGCCCTGCCCGCCACCCAGGAGCTGACCGAGGAGCAGGCGCGCGCCGTCTTCGCCGACTTCCTGCTGCGCGACTTCCCCGCCACCGTGCGGCAGGCCCACGGGGCCGCGGTGAGCGAGCAGGACCTCGCCACCGCGCTGGCGCCGCTGGCCGGCGTGGCGTCCGCCTCCGCCCTGGTCCACCGGGCTCAGCGGCAACCACGTGGCTACGCTGGCGACTTCGAGATCATCGAGTACCTGCTCGCGCGGCACCCGGACGGCGAACCGGGCAGCTGGGGGCGGGCGTTCGACGACTTCCTGCTGCACTCCGACGCCGCGCAGCAGCACCACAACAAGATCGCCCACCAGGCCGCGCTGATAGCGGCATGCCTGTCCGGCGGCCAATCCCGGCCGCCCCGCAGGATCCTGCTGATCGCCTGCGGTGCGGCCGCCGATCTGCGCCGCGTCGATCCCGCGCTGCTGCAACCGGACGACCGGATCGTGCTCAACGACATCGACCCCGACGCGCTGACCCGTGCGCTGGCCGATCTCCCGGCGGAAACCGCCGCCCACGCCAGCACCGTCCCGGGCAACGCCCTGCGCAAGTCCGCCGAACTCGCCGCCGACGCGGGCCCGTTCGACCTGGTTCTGGCCGGCGGCCTGTTCGACTACCTCGACGAGCGCCCCGCCCAGGTCCTCATCCGCGCCGCCCTGAAGCGCCTGGTCCGACCCGGTGGGACCTTCTACTTCTCGAACATCGCCACCGGCAACCCGCTCGCGGTCGCCATGAAGTACGGCGCCAACTGGCCGCTGATCGAACGCGAGGAGGACGACATCACCGCCGTGGTCCACGCCGCGGCCCACGCCGAGGTGAAGACCCTCACCGTCCGCCGCGACGCCACCGGGCTGACCCTCCTGGCCGAGATCGAGCGCGTCGACCAGGACGAAGCCTGACGGGCGCGCGGGCGGACGGGCGGACGGTCCGACAGCTTGGCGTCCAGCGGCACGGGCTGTGGTGGATCGAGCAGCTCGAACAGCGTCTTCCGGGTGATCCGGATCTCCTCGGCGGCGGTGTTGAGCCCGTCCAGCAGCGCTGTCAGCTCCGCGATCTTCTCCCGGGCCGTATCGGCCTGCGCGGCCCGTGGGTGACCCGCTCGAGCGCGGCGGTCACGCGGGCGCGCACGGCGGACGCGCGGGTCGTGGCGCCGCCGGTCGCCCGGAAGACGATCTGGTCGTTCTCCCCGGACGCCGCAGGGAAGTCCTCGTGCAACAGGGACACGGTCGCCCCGGAATCGGTGGAGGACAGCGTGAAGTCGGAGTTGAAGTCGCTGCCCGTCGTCTTCGCGAGCCCGAGGACGACGACCAGGGCGATCAGCCAGCCGCCGACGACGATCCACCGGTGTTTGAAGCACCATTGGGCAATTGGGACATGGATCTGCCTCCAGGTCCGTCTCAGGCTGGTCCGCGCCGGTCGAGGCTCCAACACGGCCTACGATCGCCGGACTTCTGATCACCGGGCGTCATCCAGACCGCGTGACAAACGCCGGGCCGGACGGATCACCAGAAGTTGATGAGGCACGGTCGTCAGCCCGGTACGCAGTCTGGACCCGAGAAGACGACGGGAAGGGCAACCACATGAGCACGCGCGCCCAGGACCACGCGCCGGCGACGCTGACCGAGCTCCTGCGCGCGTCGGCGCGGCGCTGGCCCGAACGGGTCGCGGTCGGCGACTGCGCGAGCGGTGGCACACTGACCTATCGTCAGTTGGAGGCGTCGGAACGTGAACCCCAGGAACGTGAACGACGTGTGCTCGTATGAGCTCCGTCGTTGCCCGTCCCGGCAGTAGACGATTCGGGTCTTGTCGGGATGCAGCCGCAGCCCGACCTCCGCCATCCTGTCCCCGAGTGCCGCCAAGACCCCGTGGGCCTGACGCCCGGTCACACAGTGGATCACCGCGTCGTCCGCGTAGCGTTCGAACTGCACGGTCGGGAACTCCCGACCCAGCCACAAGTCGAACGCGTAGTGCAGGAACAGGTTTCCGCAACAAGCAACTCGTCCTACATCGAGCTCCTCCTCGGACACACTCACAGAACGTAGAGAACTCCATGATCGCGTAGGGCCGTGCCCGTTGCCGCCCGCCCCAGCCCTCCAGCGCCCATCGCCGGTCGGTCCTATTCCGGGGGCGTCGTATTCTCGGGCGGCGACCCGCCCATTGGGTCGGCCTGCGGTCGGGCTCGCCCTGAGTGCGGTGAATGTCTCGAGCCCGGGTGGTCTCTCCGGTTACTTACGACCTGGTGCGTGATTGCGATGGCGATGTGACCAGGGGTGTTGTGGGCGGCATGATTTGACGGTGTGACGATCAAGGTGAACCGCGCGGTCCTCAGCCATCGTGTGCTGACTGGCGTCTCGCGGCGGCATCTGGCGGATCTGGTCGTCGAAGTGGCTACTCCGTGGCAGGCCGTGGTCGAGGGCCGACGCGACGCTTCCCGTGGTGGAGCACGGCAACGGGCGGCCGGCGCGGGTGCCAGGCATCGGCTCGTGTTCGTCGACCGGGTGACCGTCACACTCATCCACCTGCGCCACGACTTGCCCCACGCCGTCCTGGCCCTGCTCTTCGGCGTCGACCGCTCCACCGTAACCCGGGCAATCAGCGAGGTCAGGGGCCTGCTCGCCGCCCGCGGCTTCGCGGTGCCCGACCGTCCCGGGGTCCGGCTACGGACCCTGGCAGACGTCTTCGCCTATGCCCAGGCCGAGGGCGTCGTGCTGCGACTGGACGCCACCGAGGTCCAGGTCCGCCGCCCGGCCTCGCACCGGGGCGGGCGGCGGGCCTTCGTCTCCGGCAAGAAGAAGCAGAACACGATGAAGGCCACCGTCATCGCCGACGCGAAGGGCCGCACCCTTTGGGCCGGCAACCTCCGCCCCGGACGCATGCACGACACCACCGCGATACGCGGAGAGGGCATCGACGACCTCTTCCGACAGTTCCCCAAAGTCCAAGTGCTTCTCGACGACGGCTACTTGGGTCTGCGGAGGGACCATCCCGGCAAGGCGGTCACACCACCGAGGAAGCCGAACAAGATCGCCGCACCGGAAGTCCACGAGGCCCGGGAGCAGGCCCGCCACGAGCACTCGTCCCAGCGCATCCCCGTGGAGCACGCCCTCGCCGACCACAAACGCTGGAAGGGCCTGGCGCGCTGGACCCACCGCCGCGACACCCTCCCCGCCACCTACCTCGCCATCGCCGGCCTCGTCTCCGACCGTACCGCCACCGCCTGACCGAGGACGGGCGATCGGGCAGTCACATCGCCGTCGCAATCACGCACCAGGTCGTTAATCGGCGCCGACGGCGGGCAGGAGCAGGAGCTTCCCGCGGGCGCGCCCGGTCAGGCTGATCTCAAGGGCCTTGCGCCAGTCCGCGAGGGGGAAGGTTCCGGCGACCGGCACGGTGAACCTGCCTTCGGCGGCCAGCTGGGCGAACTCGGGGAAGACGCCGAAGAGTTCGTCGTCGGTCCGCTTCGCGGGGTCTTCGTGAAAGGTGTCGCGCACCCCGATCTCCGGTGCCGCGGCGAGGTCGGAGCAGGTCAGCACACGCTTGGGATCGCCGCCGACGATCTCGACGAGTTCGGGCAGGGCGCCGTTGGGCGGCGCGGTGTCGAAGACGAGGTCGACCTGGCCGACGCCGAGGGCCTTGACCCGCTCGGCCAGGCCTTCGCCGTAGCCAACCACCGTGGCTCCCAGGTCGCGCAACTGCTCGGTGTAGGTCTCCCCGGCGGTCGCGATCACCCGCGCCCCGCGGACGAGAGCGATCTGCACGGCCGCGTAGCCGATGGTGGTTCCGGCACCGTTGACCAGGATCGTGCGGTCCGCGGCCAAGCCGAGTCGCGCGAGGTGCCAGGATGCGGTGCTCAGCGCCATCGGGAGCGCGGCGGCCCGGGTGAGGTCCAGGCCCTCGGGCACGGCGAACCAGTGGTCCAGCACGGCGCGGTCCGCCGCGCCGGCGCTCGGCTGGCCGGCGAAGTCAGCGGTGCCGAACACGCGGTCGCCGACGGCCACGTCCGTGACGCCCGCGCCGACGGCCTCGACGGTGCCCGAGACGTCGCAGCCGATGCCGCGCGGCAGGCTCCCGGGGAAGAGCCCGCGGCACAGCGCCCAGTCGGCCGGGGCCAGTCCGCACGCGTGCACGGCGACACGGATGCGGCCGGGTCCCGCCTCGGGCACGGGAGCGGTCTCCAGGCGCAGGACGTCGACGGGCTCGCCGTTCTCGTGGAAGCGCACCGTGCGCATGATGCCCGGCGCGGAAGCGGGTTCGGCCATGAGGTCTCCTCCAGGGTTAATCGGAACGTGTTCCGTTTATCTCGGGCCTAGACTACCCCCAGGACCGACTCAAATGGAACGTGATCCGCTTAGACATGGCCACCGAACCATCCCCGGCAGCCCACCAGCAGCTGCGCGCCGACGCCGCGCGCAACCGCGAGACCGTGCTCGCTGCGGCCACCCGCGCCTTCGCCACCTCCGACACCGAGCCATCGATGCGCGCTATCGCTCGACAGGCGGGCGTCGGCGTCGCCACCCTCTTCCGCCACTTCCCGACCCGGGAAGCGCTCGTCGACGCCGTCTATCAAGACCAGGTCGTCCGACTGACGGCCGGGGCACGCGAGTTGCTCGCCAGCCACCCGCCCGCGCAGGCGCTGCGCCTGTGGATGGACCTGTTCGCGGAATGGCAGGCCACCAAGCACGGCATGACCGACACCCTGCTCGCCATGATCGATTCCGGCGAAATCTCCCTCGCCCACACTCGACAGGAGCTCCTGTCGGCCATCACCACGATCCTCGACGCCGGCGCCACCGCTGGGGACATCCGCGCCGATGCTCGCGCCGACGACGTCTCCGCAAGCATCCTCGGTATGCTCGCCGTCGCCGCCAAGTCCGGAGAACCCGCCCAGGCCCGACGCCTGCTCGACCTGCTCATGGACGGCCTCAGACCGCGCTGAGGTGGCGCCAGGCGCCCCACCACCCACCGCCTCAAGTGAGCCATTTGCCGATCGGTCTTAGTCGCTTGAAGCTCAGGGAGTGTGCGTCGGCGTGCCGATGGATGCGGCGAAGGCCGCGAGGGCAGTGAAGTCGTCGTTCCGCAGACCGATCCGTGGATTGACGTGGTGAAGCAAGGCAAGTGCGCGGTGGTTGGCAGCCACGTGTGCATGATCCGCCTCGCCCTGTTCGTCGTCCACCCAAGCGAACGGTCGGCCGTTGGCGTACTCCACCAATGGCTCCGACTTCCAATGAACGCCATCGGGGCGCTCGTTGAACAGGGCGTCACCGAAGTCGACGAAAGGCAGCTCCGGCAGACCGAGCGCAGGTCCGATCCACTTGTTCGCGTCGCTCATCCAGGTTGTGGCCCAGCAGATCTCGTAGCCGAGAGCCAGCAGTGCCCGCCCGTGATCGGGGTTGAGCCACACCCGCAGTGGCCTCGTGCGGGTCCGCAGCCTCCCGGGCTCCCCAGCCACCCCGTTCTCCCGTGGGACGCGGAGGGTGGTGTGGCCCTCCGGGCGCTTCTCAGGCTTCGCCGCATACGGGTTCAGGGGTCCGTCGACGTCGAGGAACAGCAACGGCAGACTCATGACACCCCCAGATTTGCGCTTCCGATCTGCTGAGTCGCCGAAGCATATCCGTCTTCACGTGTCCCCGGAACGCCCGGTGATCTGGGTCGAGCTGGGCATCTCGAGATCGACCGCCGTGGCCGTGCGGGCTGCGGTGGTGTCCAACTTGGCGAGCTTGTCCTCGGCGCCAGCGGGGTTGCCTTTGGGTCCTTCGGGCTCGCCGAGCCAGCCCGCGCGCTCGGCCTCGACGAGAGGGGGAACGAGGTTGTCGCGGATTCGATCAGTCGCGCCCGCCGGGCCGAATCGGATCGGGAGAGTGAGTACCTGACGTCCTGTCGATCAAACCAACTGGGATGCCTCCGGAACTTTCCGATATCAACGGACAGTTACTGCAGGAGGGTTCGGGACTCGGCCAGGAGCGTGGGTCAGTAACCGGCCACCCGCCTTTGGTTCGTAATCATTCAAGGCCTCGACAGCGGGCGGCGGCCCGACGGGCTGACTCGTCATCAGCGGCCGACTTCCTCTGCTTCGTTACCCGACATCCCGAAGCGCGGGGGACGGCTGCTCTTGCTGTCCCGAGAAGAACCGCACGTCAGCCGGTCGGGTGACCAGCGACGTTCAACATCAAGCTGAGGCCCGACACAGCCCACCTCCTAAGAAATACCTCAGCATCAATGCCGGGCAGTCCTTCACCTCCGCGCAGGGCGGCATCATGGAGTTCTACGGCATGAAGGGCTGCAACCAGCTCCCAGCCAGCGGCAACATTGACTTCGCAGGAATCTCCATCTGTGGCTCCAACCATCAGCAGGTGACGCCATCCTGGACCGTCAACCACAACGGGAACAACAAGGGGTACTGCGGCGTACACGTGGACACCAGCGCCACGCAGACGTACATGCCCTGGTAACCGGCTCTGCCCCAGCTGCATCCGTGACCGGCCGGCCTGCTGACGGTCGGTGAGTGGTCGCGGATCAGCCATCGGCAGGGCCAGGGCCGAGGGCGGGGCAGCACCACTCCGGAGATCGGGCGGCGATCAGTCCGTGTCGGATCCGGTCTTCCACGCGAGGCGGAGCCGCACCGCAGCATCGGCGGCCTGGCGAAGGCCCGCCTGGTAGGCCGGCTCCCAGGCCCTCCGGTCGTTCAGGTCCGAGCCGAAGGCGCGTACTGATGCTGGATCGGGCTCGATGGTCACCACTGTGTGCGCCCCGACGCCCATCAGCTCCTGGAGGAGCAACTCACGGGGAAACAGGTGCGCCTGCGGGTCGATGACGACGAGCGTGCGGGCTCCGACCGCGAGTCCGGCATTGGTCGCCGACCGCAGGGAGCCGTCCATGTATCGACGGCCGTTGATGGTGATCGGTGGGTAGATGCCGGGGAAGGCCGTGCTTGCCGCCACGGCGGAGGGCAGCGGTGCGCCACTCGCACGGTCGAAGATCTCCTGCTCGCCGGTCTCGGCGTCCAGCGCAGTGATGAGAAGCTTCCGGTCCGGCCATTGGTCCGCGCCGACCATGGCGCGCATCCGGTCGAGATGCGCCTGCTCGGGACCGGTCTCGGCGACGAGTGCGATCCGGCCCACCCGGCGCCACGCCTCGGCCGGGTTCGAGGCGGCATCGCCGAGCACGGTGAACGCCTCGCCCAGCCGGCGCCCGTCCACCTGGGGCGGGGTGCCGTCGGAGTCGGCGGGGCGCACAGGGGTGGCGAGCCGGCCGGGGTCCTGGCCGGTGGCCAGGACTGCGCCGATGATCGCGCCAGTCGACGTGCCGACGATCAGATCGGCCTCGCTGAGATCCACCCCGCCGCGGCGCAGTCCGCAGGCCAGTCCGGCCATCCAGGCCGCGCCAACGGGGCCTCCAGCGCCCAGTGCGAGTGCCCGATCGAGTGTGTACATGACTGTCCCCTTCCCATTATTGAAACAGTCGTACCATATACTGACGTTGGCTCAGATCCGTGGGACCGAGAGGATGATCCACCGTGGGGCGACCCCCAGATCCCGCGCGGCGGGAGCGCACGCTGGCGCGGGCGACCGACTACGTACTGGTTCATGGCCTGGCCGGGTTGAGCTTGCGGCCGCTGGCCGCGGCTCTCGACACCAGCCCGCGGATGCTGCTCTATGACTTCGGCAGCAAGCAGGAGTTGGTGTCCGCGGTCCTCGCCGAGGCCCGGCGCCGCGGTGCGACACGATTGGCCGAGAACCTCCCGCCGGAGGCAGCCTCTCCGGAGGAACGCCTGCGCGGCATCTGGGCCTGGATCAGCGCACCCGAGCGCGCCGCGTTCGTCCGACTGTTCTTCGAGGTGCACGCAGACGGCCTGGCCCACCCCGAGAACTACCCGAACCAGGCCGAGGCGATCACGGACTGGTTCAACACCCTCGGCGCCACGTTCCGCGACATCGCCACCGGCCCCGACGACACCGTTGCTCCCACGCTGGTCATGGCCGTCATCCGGGGCCTCCTGTTCGACCTCACGACCACCGGCGACCGCCGCCGCACCGACCGCGCCCTGGACCGCTTCTGCGAACTCCTCCGGCATTGAATGAAGACAAGCGATCACACGGCGTCGGCGGGTCACACCACAGACCCTGCCCGCCGGCAGGAGGCATTCGAGGCCCTGACGGACCGGATCGCGGACCGGATCGCGGACCGGTTCACGGGGTCGAACCCCACTGGTGGATACGGCAGTTCGTGCTCGACCTCCTATCGGATCCGCCTCGCGGGAACTGCTGGACCATCGCCGAGTGGGCCGGGGACGCCACCCCGGATGGCAGGCGCACCTACTGATCCGCCGCAACCGCCTTCACCATCAACGCCACCATCGACCTGCACCCCACCCCACCGGCTCTCAGACCCCCCAGCGACATCCCCACGGTCCAGCAGGCACCCGAACGGGCCATACCACCGCAGCAGCGAGACCGAGGAGCACTGGTGCGCCGCGGCGGCCCGCCGCGGTGCCCGCGGTCGAGGGGCGGAACCGCTTGTGACTCTCAGCAGAGTCGCTTAATCTAAGCCATATGACTGATGAAAACGACAGGCGCGAGACGGTCATCGGCACGTACTTCGTGCGCCCGGGTGCCGAGGCGGAGTTCGAACAGGTGCTGGCCAGGAACTGGCCCACGCTCAACGCGTTGGGATTCGTCACGGACGACCGCCCCCTGGTCCTCCGCAGCGTCTCCGAGCCTCCGGTGTACGTGGAGGTCATGACCTGGGAGCCGGGCGGGGTGGACCCCGCGCACGTGCACCCCGACGTCATCCCGCTCTGGGAGGCCATCAAGCGCCTCGTCGAACCGCGGGCCGTCCCGACCGACCCCGTCGGCATCACCTTCCCGGCCTACCGCCCGGTCACGCTCGACCAGTGAGCGACAAGCCGATGCGCGGCCTCGTCGAACTGGAGGAGCTCGACAGGGTCTTCAGCGCACTCGCCCATCGCACCCGCCGGGCGATCCTGCTGGTGCTCCACACGAACGGCGGCGCGATGACCTCGGGCGCCATCGCCAATCTGTTCACCAACACGTGGCAGACCACCAGCCGGCACCTCCGCCTCCTCGAGGAAGCCGGACTGATCGAGGTCAAGCTGCAGGGACGCGAACGCGTCTACCGGCTGCGGGCCGACCGGCTGGACGGCCTCGTCAGCGGATGGCTCCACCGCTTCACCTGAGACCGGCCCCCGGCAGCGGGGCAGCCGGGGGGAGCCGTTCGCCGACGTCCTCGGTGATCAGACGTCGGACGACGGGACAGCGGGCCACGGGACGGTGGTCTCGGTCGCGACCTCGTAGTCGACGCCGGGAACGTCCCAACCGTGGAGCTGGCCGACCTGGTCGCGGAACCAACCGGTGTCCGCGCTGGTGGCGACGGTGTCGGCGTCAACCTGGTCCCACGTGGCGTGGACGGCAGCCTGAACGCCGGGGGTCATCTCCCAGCCGTCCAGCCGGATGCGGTCCTCGTCGTCCAGGTCGAGTTCGGCGTCGCCGGCGAGCCGGTCCCACAGGGCCGCCGCCTGGTCGACGGTGGTCTGCCAGCTGTCACCGGCTACGCGGTGAAGGATGCTGGTGTAGAGCGCGATGCTCGGGATGGCGGTGGAGGCTTGGGTGACGGCCGCGCCGGCGACGACGGTGTAGGCGTGGCCCGTGCCCCTGAGCCGGGTGTTGATGGCGCGGGCGGTGTCCTCCAGGTGCTGCTTGGCGGCGCCGATGGTTCCGGCCCGGTAGATGGGGGCGGTGATGTCGGATCCGACGTACGAGAGGGCGACGGTCTGGAAGTCCTCAGCGAGCAGGCCTTTGGACCGCAGGACGTCGATCCACAGCTGCCAGTCGGCGCCGCCCATGACCTGGACGGTCGCGTCGCGCTCGGCCTCGTCCGCGGCCCGCAGGTGCAGCTCGCCGATCCGCGGGAGGCCGTCCTCGAACACGAGGGTCTTGGCCTGGTAGTCGGCGCCGAGCGGCTTGATGACGGAGTGGTGGACCTCGCCGGTCAGCGGGTCCGTGCGACGCGGGGCCGCGATGCTGTAGATGAGCAGGTCGATCTTGCCGAAGCGGGCGGCGAGCTGGTCGGCGGCCTCGTCCTTGACGCCGTCGGAGAAGGCGTCACCGTTGAGGAAGGTGAAGTCGGCGCCGGCCTCGGCGGCGAGTTCGGCGGTCCGCGCGGTGCGGTACCAGCCCGCGCTGGCGGTGCGGCGCTCGGTCGCCGTGGACTCGAAGGCGATGCCGAGTCCGCGCATCCGGTGGGCGCGCAGGCCGACCAGGGTCGCGGCCAGTCCGTAGCCGCCGCTGGAGCCGATGACGAGGGCGACCGGGCCGGGCCGGTCGCCAGCAGGGTCCGGTGTCCGCTGCCACATGCGGTCGACCACCGTCTTGCAGCCGGTCGGATGGCTGTTGACGTAGAGGTAGCCGCGGTTGCCGGGCTTGATCTCGCGGAGGCTCACTCGTGGGGCCCTTCGGGTGCGGAGATGGAGGTTGCCGCGGCAGTGAGCGGTTCCACGCCGCGGCGGACGTCGTCGACGGTTTCCAGCGGGACGGTGGCCTCGTCGGGGACGACGTTGCCGAACGCGCCCCCGGGGCGGTGACCACTTCGATCGGACGAGGCTGTCGATGCCCCGGGGCTCGCACCGGACGGGCCCGGCTCACATCCTCGGCGAGCGGGCCCCAGTCGGTGATGGTGATCTTCGCCAGAAGTGGCCACGGATTCTTGTCGGTGTCCCATGCGATCGCGTCGGTGCGTGATGCCACGCCGACGAGTCGGCACGAGCATGGATGTAGCGGTTCGCATGCACGCGTCGTCCGCGCCGAGGAGTGGATGAGATGAGTGTGGAGGGCATGGCCGGCCTGCGGGTGACCACCGACGACGTCCTGGGAGTGCTCCGGCCGCTGAGCGACGACGAATGGACCGCCCCGAGCGCCGCCGCCGGCTGGTCGGTCAAGGACGTCGCCGCTCACCTGGCTGATCTGTTGGGGATCCTGATGGCCGCGGTGAGGGGCGACGTCCTTGACACCGACCTCGGCATCGAGCGCCTCAACGACCTGCACGTGTCCGAGAAGGCCGACTGGCCCCCCGACGACGTGCTCAGGGACTTCACACGGCGGTCCGCCGAAGCCCTGACGGTCTTCGGCTCCCTGCAGAACGAGCCGTATGCCTCCACCCGTGCGCCCTACCTCGACCTGGGGACCTATCCCCTGCACACCATGGCCGACCTCTGCGCGTTCGACTTCCACGACCATCTGCGCTGGGACGTCCTGGCTCCCCGCGGCCCGCTGCGGAGCCGGCTGCCCCAACCGGACGAGGTCCGGCTGCGGCCTGCCGTGAACTGGCTCCTGGCCGGCCTGCCGAACATGCAGCCGGGCCTCGTCGACAGCCTGGCCGGGCCCATCCGGCTGAGGCTGACCGGGCCGGGCGGTGGCGAGTCGATGCTCGACCCGGGCCGAGGGAGGATCACCGTGACACGGGCGACCGCCGACCCTCCCGCGGCTGCCACCGTGGAGTCGACCGCGCACGACTTCACGGGCTGGGCCACGACCCGGCTGCCCTGGCGCGAGCGTACGACCGTGACCGGCGACCACGAGGTGGCGGACCACTTCCTGGACGCGCTGAACCTCGTCTGAGAGCGAGCCCCGCGCACTGGACCTCAGGCCGCAGCGCCAGGTGGCCTCTCGAGCTGCTCCCCCGCCGGCGACTCCCGTGCGACGGCGCACCGCACCGCGCGCGGCGACGGAACGGTCGTGGCCGGATCACCGGCCGCCTCGGCCGCGAGGGGTCAGCCGACGGTGTCGGGCGGGAAGGGCGCGGGATAGGGCTCGGTGGAGTCGGCCGAGCGGGCGACCTCGCGCCAGGTCAGGTCCTCGTGGAGGAGCTGGCGGTCCATCGCGATGGAGCCTTCGGCCGCGTTGACGCCCAGCGGCAGGTGGTGGGGGATGTCGCGCCGCTTCGCCATCCGCACGAGGATCTCGGCGGCGCGGACGGGGTCACCGGGAGGTCCGTCACTGTTCCGCCGCAGCCGGGCGTGGATGGCTCCGACCGTCTCGGCGTAGGCGGCCGGGACGTCGTGGACGGTCATCGAGGGACCGGCCCAGTCGGTGCGGAACCCGCTGGGCTCGACGACCAGGACCTTGACGCCGAACGGGGCCGTCTCGGCGCGCAGGACGCGGCTGAACCCGTCAATGGCGAACTTGGCCGCCTGGTACGAGGCGATCCCGGGAGAGCCGCCGACCCGGCCGCCCATGGAGGAGAACTGCATGACCAGCCCGCCCTTCTGCTCGCGCAGCAGCGGGATCGCGGCCTTGGTGACGTTGTAGACCCCCCAGAAGTTCGTCTCGAACTGCGCGCGGAAGTCGCTGTCCTCGGTGGTCTCGATCGGTGAGACGTTGGCGTAGCCGGCGTTGTTCACCAGGACGTCGATGCGCCCGAAGTACTGCCGCGCCTCGGCGAGAGCCTCGCGTGCGGCCGCCGGGTCGGTCACGTCGAGCGCGATCGGGCGGATCCGCTCGCCGAAGCGCTCGGTCAGGTCGGCCAGTTGCTCGGGGCGCCGGGCGGTCGCGGCCACCAGGTCGCCGGCCTCGAGGGCCGCGGTGGCGAGGGTGCGGCCGAAGCCGCGCGAGGAGCCGGTGATGAACCAGGTCTGTTGCATGCAGCTAGTGAAACACCGTTGCGCTAATAACGCAACAGCGTTCTGCTAATAACGCAACGGCGTTCCGATACCATGCTCGGGTGAACGCCTCGGAGTTTCAGCGCGCCCGCTCCCCCGAGGCCAAGCGTCTGCGCGAGGCCTCGATCCTGGAGGCCGCCCAGGCGCTCGGCCGGGAGCACGGCATCAGGACCGTCACCCTGACGGACATCGCCGCCGCGGTCGGGATGCACAAGTCGGCCCTGCTGCGGTACTTCGAGACGCGCGAGGAGATCTTCCTGCGGCTGACCGCCGAGGGCTGGCAGGAGTGGTCGCGGGAGCTGTCCGAGCAGCTGCGTGCGAGCGCGGATCCGGGCCCGGAGAGCGTGGCGCGGGCCTTCGCGGCCACGCTCGCGACCCGCGGGATGTTCTGCGACCTGCTCGCCCACGCCCCGCTCAACCTGGAACGCAACGTCTCGCTGGACGCGGTGCGCGACTTCAAACTCGCCACGCTCGCCGCCCGCGGGCCGATCATCGCCGCCGTCCGCGAGCAACTGCCCACCCTGGACGAGCAGGACGCCGGCGACCTGATCGCGACCGCCGTCGCGCTGGCCGGGGCGCTGTGGCAGATCGCGACGCCGCCCGCGGACGTCGCCGCCCTCTACCGCAGTGACCCCCGCCTCGCCCACGCCGTCATCGAGGTCGAACCCCGACTGGCCAGGATCCTGACCGCCACGATCACCGGGATGACCACGAGGCAGCACGAGCCCGGGGCCTGATCAGCGGTGGCGGCACCGCTCGTCACCCAGCGGCTGACACCCGCTCGCGCCCGGTTCCCCGGTGTGGGCACGGGAGGTCGAGGCGGTCCGGCCGCCGCGGCGGATCTTCGCGCAACGCACCCGGCAGCGCGGTGCTCGCTTCGCGCCGTTGGCGACCCTGGGCGATCCGTGCGCCGGTCAGTGCCTGCACGGCCGAGCCGTCGAGGTCGGCGGGCTTCACCGCGGTGAAGGCGCGCGCGGCCTCCGAGGTCCGCACCCGGAAGGCGGGCCGCTCGGCCACCAGCAGCTCGGTGATCCGCGCCGCGGCGTCCTGCCGGGCCAGTCCCTGCGCGAGCTGCCGCAACTGACGCTCCAGGCCTGAGGCGGCCGGCCTGCTGAACTGGCTCGCGCTGGCGCCCATCGGACCCGAAGAATCCGGACGACTCCTTGACAGGGGTCGGGCCGTGCGCACAATTTAAAGCAAGCGTTTGATTTGTTCTATCGGAAGGGGAGGCAATGACTACCGACGCAGCGGCCGTGGTCCGGGCGGCGTACCACGCGGCCGAGGGCAGCGTCCTGGACGTCCAGGGGTTCATCGACCTGTTCGCCGAGGACGGCGTGTTCAACAACGTCGTCGCGGGCGAGAGCTACCGGGGTGAGCGCCTCGGCGACCAAGTGGTCTTCATGGGCCGGCTGGCGCCCGACATCCACCGCGAGCTCCACCGCTTCCACGTCATGGGCGACCTCGTCGCCGTCGAGCTGACGATCGAGGGCACCTTCACCGGGCCGTTCGAGACGCCCGCCGGCACCGTCCAGCCGACCGGTGCCAGGCTCAGCATCCCGACCGCCGACTTCTGGTACATCGAGGACGGCAGGATCAAGGAGTTCAACTGCTACGTCGGACTGAGCGTCATGCTCGCCCAACTGGGCGTCCAGCCGGACTTCGCCGCCGCCGTCGCGAAGTCGACCGCCCCGGCGAGCTGACCCGTCCGGCCGTTCCGGTCGGGCGTGAGCCCGACCGGATCCACTGGCGCCCGCACCTCGTCGACGGGTGCGTCGCCGCGACCGAATCACGGATGGCTGACCGACCCGCGTGATCATGCGTCAGGGGGTTGTCCCGCACGCGTCACAGGATCCGTCATCCCGCAGCTGGCCGGCTGACAGGGCCTGGACGCGCAGCGGGGTGAGGAGGAGTTTCAGCGCGTTGGCCTCGACGGCCCGGGGGAAGTCGGTGAGGCGCTGGAAGGGGCCGGTGACGAGGAGGAGGACGTGCTGGGTGTGGGCCGCCCTGCGCCAGTGCGACGGCAGGTGGGGGTGCCCCCGGTACCAGAGGGACCCGCCGGGCCGATTGACGGTCAGGGCCCGCTCCCCGCGCAGCACGGCCTGCCACCCGCGGTGGGGAGCCGCGAGGCTCCACGGCTGGTCCTGGTCGTACCAGCCGTCCCGGGCCCGGACGGGTCGGTCGACCGGGTCGGCCGGTGGCGGGACGAGGAGGGCGGGGAGGCCACCGACCAGTGCGCTCCATGCCTGGCCGCTCATGCCGCCCCGTCGCGCTTGCGCCGGCGGCGGTCGGGGGCGGTCGCGGCCGGCCGCCGGTGCGGGCGCCGCCGGGCTACCGACCGGCGCGCCCTGATCCCGGCGGCTCCTCGGGCCAGTGCCTTGGCCAGGCCGACGAGCATGAGCGCGGTGCCCGCGAACGGGACGACCAGCATGAGCAGTCCGGTGAGGGACGCGACCGCACCGGTCGCCTGGCCGCGGTCGAGCGCCCGCACCAGTGCGACGGCCTGGGCACTGATCGAGTGCCATGCGGTGGCGCCGATGCCGGGCAGGTTCCACAACGTGTACCCGAGGTCGGCCGCGATGAGGGGGAACACCGCGAGGACCCAGGTGGTGATGACGGTACGGGCCCGACCGGTGAGGGCCTGGGCCCGCGGGTCCTCGCGGCGTCCCGGGATCGCCCCGCGCAGGACGGGGCCGATCTGTCCGTACAGGTCGGGGATGCCGGCGAGGTCGGCCAGGATGTAGTAACCGTCCAAGCGGGCGGCGGGGACCAGTTGTTCGAGGACCTCGAAGTGCCCCAGGTAGACGGCGGCGAGCAGGAACGGGCGGCCGGTGGCCGCGTACGCGCCGACCAGGGCGAGCATGTACACGAGGTTGAAGTAGACACCGCCCAGGTCGGTGCGGAGCCGTCCCCGGCGGGGCAGCCGGTAGACGTCGGTGACGTCGGTGAACAGGGACGGCCACAGGAGGTAGAGGCCGCAGCCGATGCGTCCTGGGCTGGCGCCACCGTAGTGGCAGGCCGAGGCGTGGCCGAACTCGTGGAAGACCAGGGAGAGGGCGACCAGGGCGAGGACGGCCAGCAGGGTGGCGGGCTGGTTGAGGACCGTCAGCAGGGCGGGCACCGCACCGTGGACGGCGAAGAACCAGAAGTCCATGCCCAGGGCCGCGGCCAGGACCAGTGTGACGACCAGCGGGTGGTGGAGCCGGGCCAGTAGGCGGGCGATGGTCCTGACCGCCCGAGGGCGCAGCAGGGTCCCCCGTCCGCGCAGGTCGACGAGCATGTCCAGGCCCGGGACATCGGCTGCCAGCGCGGTGCCGTGGGCGGGATGGGCGACGACTCCGAGCGGTCGCAGCTTCTGTTCGACGAGATAGGCGATGTTTTCCGCGCTCACCTCCTGGCCGAAGGTGGCGCTCACCCGGGCGGCGATCCGCTCGGTGTCGCGGATTCCGTCGATTGCGCGGGCCGTCTGGTAGAGGAGCAGGGAGAGGTGGACGACCTGGCCGTCCCCCCGGCGTGCGGTGTAGAGCGGTTCGACGAATCCGGAGCCGTGGTAAAGGCCATGGAGTTCCAGCCCGTCGGTGAGCTGTGGCACCTGCGCTATTCTCAGCCTCAGCGTCTGCCGGTCGGTATTCCATCGGTAGGCCTGCGTCAGGGCGATAACACCTTCACTCGGCGGTGGCCCGTCCGGTGGCATTAATTCCGTTCCAGGGGCGTACATGTCCACTGGCCGTCCTCCCCGCCCGGCGAACACCGTGACGTCTTGAGCCTCCCCGTGGGGAGGCGAGCGATCCGAACCGCCGGGCCGTGGAGACAAGCCGGATGACGGCGGCCGCGGTACCACGGCCCGGCGGATTTCATGGAGAGACTCCCTCGCCGGTGAGAGCGGCGAGGGAGTCTCGATCCCGGGTCTTTCGAGCCGGGACTTCTTCGGGCAGCTCGGCCAGGACTGCCCGGCGGTGGCGGCCGGACCGGTCGTGGCGACCGGAGTGCTCGGCCTGTCACCCTCGTCCGGAGGCCGCCGGCGGGTCCTGCCGGTCCTCGGACCGACTGCTCGCCCCCGTTGGCCGCGCCTTGGTGCCCGTGCGGGTGGTCGAGATCAGACCCGCACGTCGTCCGGTGTCAGGAGCCGGGCGACGGCCCAGGGCGACAGCGCCGAGTTCAGCGGCCAGCCGGACCGATCACCCGGTCAGCACTTGCCACCCGGCATGGGCTGGTGGTGCACCGGCGCGGGCTGGTGCTGGACCGGCATGGGCTGGTGCTGGACCGGCGCGGGCTGGTGCTGGACCGGCATGGGCTGGTGGTGCACCGGCGCGGGCTGGTGGTGCACCGGCATGGGCTGGTGCTGGACCGGCATGGGCTGGTGCTGGACCGGCATGGGCTGGTGGTGCACCGGCGCGGGCTGGTGCTGGACCGGCGCGGGCTGGTGGTGCACCGGCATGGGCTGGTGCTGGACCGGCATGGGCTGGTGGTGCACCGGAGCCGGCTGGTGCTGGACCGGCATGGGCTGGTGGTGCACCGGAGCCGGCTGGTGCTGGGTAGGCGGGCACGGCTGGTGGTGCACCGGAGCCGGCTGGTGCTGGGTAGGCGGGCACGGCTGGTGGTGCACCGGGGCCGGGGGACACGGCGCCGGCTGGTGGTGCACCGGCGGGCACGGCTGGTGACTCCCGGCGCCCAGCCGCATCACCGCCAGCGCCTCACGCCCCGGCAGCAGGCCGGCTCCCTGCTTTTCCAAATCCATCTGAGTCAGCATGATCATTTTCCTTTCGTTGACAAGGACACGATCCAGTCGGGTTGCGCCCCCAGGCATCCCCCGAGAACAGTCGAAACGGCCGGCCGCACTTCACGGAAAACCGCAGGAGTGTGAAACCCACCAGGCACGGCCAGGAACTCAGGAAGTCCAACCGGCGCCTCGCTGCCCTCACGAGAAAACTAAAACCCCAAAGTCGCTTCGAGCAACTGGATCATCGGATTCTCATATTTGCCACCCGGCCCGGACAGCCAATCCGCCGGTCAGGCGGGCCGTAGAGCGAACCCGAGGCGTTGGCCATCGGATGAAACGCCCGCGACTGAAGACCGAATGAGACCCAGATGGCCATCTAATGAGTATCCGGAATTCCGGCGACCGCAAAATCCCGCCATGATCACCGTCTCATGAATTCGAACGGCAGAGATTTCATTATCGAGAGACAAGGAATAGGAATCAGCAGCAGTTCTATAAATCTTCTATCAGACCCGATCAATCGCGGCCGCCGTGGAACCGCGCCACGGCGGCCGCAGCACCGGGACGAACCGTGCGGTCACGGCTGCGGCCGGGTGCGGGCCCGCGGTGTCGGTGAGCCCCGACGGCGGGCGGGAGGCACCTGGCGCGCCCGGGATCGCGCCCAGCGGCCCGCGAGGGATCGCCGACGCGGAGCACGTCTGTGCCCGTCTGACGGTGGCAGGTGGCACCCTCCGGTAGGAACCCGAGAAGACCGCCCGGCGCACCCGGGCGATCATCGAGGAGTCCGACGGCGACCGGATCGTCGTCGCCACCCGATCCGTCCGAACCTCGCACTTGGGGAGCTCTCATGCCGAAGACGCAGGCCGAGAAACTCGGCATCAAACCGGGAGACGTGCTGACCGTCATCAACGCACCGGACACCGAACCGCCGGTCCTCGGACCGCTGCCGGACGGCGTCACCCTCCAGCCGCCCGGTGGCGGCGAGTCGGCGAACGTGATCGTGCTGTTCGCCGAGGACAGCCGGCAGCTGCACCGGGATGCTCCCGCCGTGCTGTCGGCCACCCCCGACACCACCAGGACCTGGATCGCCTACCGCAAGGGCGGCGTCAGCGACCTCGGCCGCGACACCCTGATGCCCGCCTTCGTCGAGTTGGGCTGGCACGGTGTCAGCCTCGTCTCGCTGGACGCCACCTGGTCCGCGGCCCGGTTCCGTCGCCTGGAACAGATCGGCCGCTGACCGCCCCGGGGCGACCGGCCGCGCGTCCGGGTCACGCTGGTCAGGCCTCCTGGCCGGTGGCGGCGAGGACGATCTCGCGGATGGTGACGTTCCGCGGCTGGCGGTAGGCGTAGGCGATGGCCTCGGCGACGGCCTGCGGGTCCAGGGCGCCGCCGGCGGACTTCTTCCATGCCTCGTAGTCGCTCTTGATCTGCTCGTCGCTGGTGTGGGAGAGCAGTTCGGTCTCCACCGCCCCGGGGGCGATGGTGACCACGCGCACGCCGCGGGAGGCGACCTCCTCCCGCAGGTTCTCCGACATGGCGTGGACGGCGAACTTGGTGCCCACGTAGGCGGTGTGGTTCGGGAAGGTCTTGCGGCCGGCGATGGAGCTGACGTTGATGATGGTGCCGGTGCCACGGGCGAGCATGCCGGGAAGGACGGCCCGGATCCCGTACAGCACGCCCTTGATGTTCAGGTCGACCATCCGGTCCCACTCCTCGGCGTCCTGGTCCGCGATCCGGCCCAGGAGCATCGCCCCGGCGTTGTTGACGATCGCGTCCGCCGGCCCGAACCGCTCCTCGGCCTCGCGCACGGCGGCCCGCAGCGCGTCCCGGTCGGTGACGTCGACCCTGCGGCACAGGGTCTCGGGCAGGCCGAGCTCCTCCAGCTTCTCCAGTCGCCGGGCGAGGAGCAGCAGCGGGTGTCCCTGGGCGGACAGGAGGCGGGCGGTGGCCGCGCCGATGCCGGAGCTGGCACCGGTGATGACGATCAGGGGCTTGGACAAGGCGATCCCTCTTCAGACAGGTACGAACGGTGTGCCGTACTCCAGGAGACCACCGTGGGGAGCGTGCCGCGCACCGGCAGCGGGGGCAGGGCGCACGGGGGGTCCGCCAGACCCCCCTCTCACCGTGCCACGACGGCGCACACCGCCCTAACCTGAACGAATGAGCACGTCAGCGGGGCGCGAGCCCAATCTTGAGCTGCGCGACTTCCTGCGCTCGCGCAGGGCCCGGATCAGTCCCCACGAGGCCGGCCTGGGCCCGGTGACCAGCCGGCGTCGCGTGCCGGGGCTGCGCCGCGAGGAGGTCGCGCGGCTGGCCGGCATCAGCGTCGACTACTACGTGCGGCTGGAGCGCGGGCGCAACTCGAACGTCTCGGCGTCGGTCCTGGAGGCCGTGGCCCGCGTGCTCCGCCTGGACGCGGCCGAACGCGCCCATCTGTTCGACTTGGGCCGCCCCCGGCCGGGCTCGGCCCGGCGCCGCGTGGTGCCGGCGCAGCGGGTGCGGCCCGGTCTGCTCCGGCTGCTCGACTCCCTGACCGACACCCCCGCGATGATCATGGGCCACCGGCTGGACGTGCTGGCCGCCAACACCCTGGCCAAGGCCCTGTACACCGACTTCGACGCGCTGCCGCACCGCGACCGCAACCTCGCCCGGTTCATCTTCCTCGACCCGACCGCCCGCGACCTGCTCGCCGACTGGGAGACCGCGGCCCGCGGCACCGTGGCCGCCCTGCGCCTGTACGCGGGGCGCCACCCGCACGACCCCCGCCTGACCGGGCTGGTCGGCGAACTGTCCGTGCACGACGAGGACTTCCGCCGGTGGTGGGCCGATCACGACGTCCTCGAGTACACCCACGGCACCAAGCACTACCACCACCCCCTGGTCGGCGAACTGGCCCTCGACTACGAGTCCCTCACCCTGCCCGACGACCCGGACCAGGCCCTCTACCTCTACACCGCCGAACCCGACAGTCCCTCCGCACACGCCCTGCGCCTGCTCGGCAGCTGGTCGGCGCCCGACCCCGCGGTCCGCGACGCCGACCGGGAGAACACGCGGTGACGACGTCCGGCCTACCGTGCGCCGACGGCGTCCTTCCCCGCCTCCAGGTCCGACAGCACGGTGCGCAGATCGTCGTTGACCCGGCGCCGACGTTCGGGCGGAAGCGCGGAGAGCAGCCGCAGTTCGGTCTCGGTCTTGGTGGCGAACACCCGCAGGGCTCGACTGCGGCCTTCCTCGGTCAACGTGACCGTCACCGAGCGCCGATCGTGGAGGGCGAAGTCACGCAGCACCCACCCCTTCGCCTCCAGCCTGCCCACCCGGTTGCTGACAGCACCGGAGGTCAACTGCATCTGCCGTGCCAGTTCACCCGCGGTGAGCCGTTGGTGAGGGGCGCGGATCAAGCAGGCCAGCAGTTCCAGTTCCCACAACTCGATCTCGTGCGGAGCCAGTTCGCGCTTGATCTCGGTCTCCAGCCAGTGGCTGATCCGCCGCAGGCGGTAGGCGAGCGCCTTGGCCTCCAACAGCTCGGGGTCGAACGCGCCGGCGAGGACCTCCACCATGTCGTCGACATGGTCCGTGCGTGGCGTCCGCCTCATCTGCTGCCCCTTCTGATGCTGGATCACGCTCCAGCGATGAAATGAGGGTCATTATATGAATGCTCTCGTGTCCGGAGAGCTCGTGTCCCAGGCAGCTCGCACCCAGGAAGGTCGGGAACCGATGAGTTCGGCACGACAGCGGGCCGGGGCCGTGGTCACCCTGGCAGGGGTCGCCGCCGTGGCGCCCTCGGTGTGGCAGACCGCCACCCACATCACCGACGAGACGTACCGCGCGCCGCAGGTTCGCCATGGTGAGGGGCACGTCCAGTACCACATGGCACGTGAAGTACTGATCACCGCGGGCTCGGTCGGCGTCCTCGTGACGGGGGTCCTGGCCGGTCGGGACAGGAGCCCCGCCGTGTGGCGAGGCATGGTCGCCGCGGCCGCCGGGATCGGCGCCGCGATGTGGTCCGGTGGGCCGACCACCGGCGTGTGGGCACCCAACCGCAAGGCGCTCCTGGTCCACCTCGCCTCCACCACGGGACTCGGCGTGGGTGTGGCCCTGCTGCGCCCGAAGGCGGAGCACCGCTGAGCGCCCAGGTCCTCGTCGCAGGTGCGGCCCCGTCGGGCTGATGGACGGCCGCGCCTCGGCCCGGGGTGGCTCGGCCCGGCGCTGACCGCCGCTCGCGCCGCGCCCGGCGGCGGAGGCGGAACCCGGGCCGCACGGACCGGCGACGCCTTGCACTACGCTCGCCGGATGCTCACCCGCTCCGCCCGCTCGCCCTGGGTCCGGTTCACACTGCTGGCGCTGCTGCTGGCCGCGGCCGCCGGCTCGGTGCTGCTCTGGGACCCGAGCCGGGCCGCCGACGCGGTGCCCGGGGCCTGGCGGGCGCCCGCCTTCGTGCTGCTCTTCGCCCTGGGCACGCTGGCCTTCCTGCCGAAGCCGGCGCTGAACGTGGCCGCCGGGCTGCTGTTCGGCGCCGAACGAGGCGTCGCGGTGGCGGTACTCGGCACCACGCTGGGCGCCGCGCTCGCCTTCGGCCTGGGCCGCGGGCTGGGGCGGGAGGCGGTCCGTCCGTTGCTGCGCGGCCAGGCGCTGACCGCGCTCGACCGGCGGCTCACCGAGCAGGGGTTCCGCTCGGTGCTGCTGCTGCGGCTGGTGCCCGGGGTGCCGTTCCAGGCGGTGAACCTGGGCGCGGCGTTCTCCGGCACGCGGCTGCGCCCGTACCTGGCGGGCACCGCGCTGGGCGTGCTGCCCGGGACCGCCGCCTACGTGGTGGCCGGCTCGGCGGCGGGCTCCCCCGGCTCGCCCGCGTTCCTCGCCTCGACCGCGGTGATCGTGCTGTTGGGCCTGCTCAGCCTGCTGGCGATGCGACGCTCCCGACGCCGGGCCACCGCGACGGTCTAGGGCCTGCCACTAGATTCCGCCGGCCACCCGCAGGTTCGCGCCGGTGGCGTACGAGGCGTCCGGCGAGAGCAGCCAGGCCACCGCGCCGGCGATCTCGTCCGGCTCGCCCGCCCGGCGCAGCGGGATGCCGGGCGCCAGCCGGTCCGGGCGGCCGGGCTCGCCGGAGTCCGTGTGCAGGGAGGTGTGGACGATGCCGGGCGAAACCGTGTTGACCCGGATCCCGGCCGGACCCAGCTCCTTGGCCAGCCCGACGGTGAGCGCGTCGGTGGCCGCCTTGGTCGCGGCGTAGTGCACGTAGTCGCCCGGGCTGCCCAGGGTGGCCGCCGCGGACGAGATGTTGACGATGGCTCCGCCCGGCCCGAGGTCGCGGGCGGCGCGCCGGGCGCAGAGCAGGTAACCGACCAGGTTGACGTCCACCACCCGGCGCAGGTCCTCGGCTCGCGCCTCGGCGAGCGGGCCCAGCGGGCTGGTCACCCCGGCGTTGTTGACCAGGCCGGTGACCGGACCGAGTTCGCCGGCCGCGGTGTCGAAGAGCCGGTCGACGTCGGCCTCCACCGTGGTGTCCATCCGCACGGTGACCACCCGGCCGCCCGCCGCCCGGACGTCGGCGGCCACCTCCTCGGCCGCCGCCTCGTCGTGCCGGTAACCGACCGCCAGATCGTGCCCCTCCGCGGCGAGCCGCCGGCAGATCGCCGCGCCGATCCCGCGGCCGCCGCCGGTGACGATGGTGACGGGGCGTGACATGGGGGGCTCCCTCGGTCCGGTGGGCCGACGCCGGCCCTTGCGAGGAGCGTACCGTCCGGTCAAATCCCCTCGCCCGCAGCCGGACGATCCACGAGGATGGCCGGCATGACGAGCCCTGACGCCCTGGTGCGCACCGATCCCCCGCCGGCCGCCGACGAGCGGGCCACCCTGCTGGCCTTCCTCGACTACCACCGGGCCACGCTCGCCCGGAAGTGCGCCGAACTGACGGACGAGCAGCTGCGCCACCGCGCGGTGCCGCCGTCCACGCTCTCCCTGCTCGGCCTGGTGCGGCACCTGGCCGCGGTGGAGCGGCACTGGTTCCAGGAGGTGCTGCTCGGCGAGCGGCCGGATCCGCTCTACTGGTCGCCGGAGCAGCCGGACGGCGACTTCGACGACGTCGACACCGCCGACCCGGCCGAGGCGTTCGCGACCTGGCGCCGGGAGGTCGAACTCGCCGACCGGGCCCTCCGCGGTCTGCCGTTGGAGCGCGTCGCCGCCACCGGGGGGCGTGACAGGGGCGTGACACTCCGCTGGATCCTCACCCATCTGATCGAGGAGTACGCGCGGCACAACGGGCACGCCGATCTGCTGCGCGAGGCGATCGACGGCCGAACAGGTGAGTGACGTGGCGTCAATCGGGTGAGCTTGCCTACTCAGTTGGCGCAGACCCGCAACCGGGCGCCCGGCCGGCTCGTCCGATCACTGTGAGAACGGCGGATGCCGATGGCATGCGCCACTACGCTGAACGGCGTGCCTGGGCGGGCGCCGCAGTGGTGATCAGTGCGATACTCGGACAGTTCCGGCGACTGGATGACGCGTCAGAGGCCGCGGGGCGCACGGGACCGGACGAGTGACAGGACAGGGAGGCGCGGCATGGGAGCACTTCGCGACGAGCACCACAACGGGTGGCTGATGCCCTCCGGGAGTTACCCCGCCGCGGTGTACGAGGATCCGTGGACGAGCGCGGACGCGACGCCGACGGTTCCCCAGATGGCGAAGATCGTCTCGCTGAAGCCGACGGGCTTCGAGTCCGCCCGGACGGTCGGCGAGCACATCCGGTCCGGCACCCCGGTGGTCATGGACGTGACGGAGATGGACGACGCCGAGGCCAAGCGGATGGTCGACTTCGCCTCCGGACTGGTGTTCGGAACCCAGGGCGGGATCGAGCGGATCGCTCGCCGGGTCTTCCTGCTCACCCCGGCCGAGGTCGAGGTGACGGTGATCGACCGGCCGTTGGACGACAGCGGGTTCTACAACCAGAGCTGAGCTGGACCGCGGGCCCGGCGAACCGGAGGTGGCGACAGGCCGCCTCCGGTTTTTTGCCGCCCCCAGCCGCTCACCGAGCGTCGCAGCCGCGAATCCGGAATCTCATGTGAGACATGTATGTCTCACATGAGCTACTCTGTTCTCATGGCCATCGACCGCGACTCCGTCCTCGCCGCCGCCGTGGGCGTGCTCTCCCGGCAGCCCACCGCCCACCTGGACGAGATCGCCCGGGCGGCCGGGATCAGCCGCGCCTCGCTGCACCGGATCTTCCCGGGCCGCGAGGCGCTGATCCGCGAGGTCGGCCTGCTCGGCCTGCGGACCTACAACGCCGCCCTGGACACCGCCGCGATCGAGGAGGGCGACGCCGAGGCCGCGCTGCGCCGGCTCGCCGAGGTGTTGGTGCCGGACGCCGCGCTCTGCGCCTTCCTGGCCGGCGAGAACCAGCTCTTCGACGACGCCGAGCTGTGCACACTCTGGGAGGAGCAGGACGCCCGGGTCCGCGCGCTCTTCCTGCGCGGCCAGCAGCAGGGGGTCTTCCGGATCGAGCTGTCGGCCGGCTGGCTCAGCGAGGCCTTCTTCGACCTGCTCGCGGGCGTCGGCTGGGCCGTCCAGGACGGCCGGCTGGCTCCTCGCGACAGCGTCTTCTCCCTCATCGAGCTCTTCCTCGGCGGAGCCCTCAGGAGCACTTCCCCATGAGCACCACCCGCGCCCTCAGCCCCACCTCCCTCGCGTCCGCCGGCCGGAACCGCCGGTGGGCCGGCCTCGCGGTGCTCGTCCTCGCCATCGTGCTGGTGGTCGTCGACGCGACCGTGCTGGTGCTCGCGATCCCCGAGATCACCGAGACCATGCGGCCCAGCGCCACCCAGCTGCTCTGGATCGGTGACGTCTACTCCTTCGTGCTGGCCGGGTTGCTGGTCAGCATGGGCTCGCTGAGCGACCGGATCGGCCGCAAGCGCCTCCTGATGACCGGCTCGGCCGCGTTCGGCGCGGCCTCGCTGCTCGCCGCCTACGCCCCCGCCGCGGGCTGGCTGATCGCCGCCCGGGCGCTGCTGGGCGTCGCCGGGGCGACCATCATGCCGTCCACCCTGTCGCTGATCCGCGCGCTCTTCCCGGACGACCGGGAACGAGCCACCGCGATCGGCATCTGGGGCGCGGCGGCCACCGCGGGCGCCGCCGCCGGGCCGCTGCTCGGCGGGGTCCTGCTGGAGCACTTCTGGTGGGGCTCGGTCTTCCTGCTCAACCTGCCGGTGATGGCCCTGCTGATCGGGCTGGGCCTCTGGCTGTTGCCGGAGTCGCGCGACCCCAGGCCTGGCCGCTGGGACGTGCTCAGCGTGCTGCTGTCGATGACCGGGGTGATCGCGGTGGTCTACGCGGTCAAGGAGGCCGCCGCGAACGGGCCCGGACACTGGAACGTGCCGGTCACGGCCGTGCTCGGGACGGCCGCGCTGGTCCTCTTCGTCCGTCGCCAGCTGCGGCTGGAGACCCCGCTGCTGGACGTCCGGCTCTTCGCCGACCGACGGTTCACCGCGGCCGTGGTCGGCGCGCTGGTGGCCGTGCTGGGGCTGGCCGGCGTGGTGTTCTTCATGTCGCAGTACCTCCAGCTGGTCCGCGACTACTCGCCGCTCAGGGCGGGCCTGGCAGAGATGCCGGCCTTCGTGGGCGCGACCGTCACCGCGGTGCTGACCGCGCGGCTGGCCCGGGCGGCCGGTGCCCGGGCCACCCTGGTCGGCAGCATGGCCGCGCTGGGCCTGGCGCTCGGCGCGCTCGGCTGGCTCCAGCAGGACAGCGGCTACCTGCTGCTGGCCACGGTCTTCACGGTGGTCGGCGCGGGCGAGGGGCTGGTGTACACGCTCTCGGCCGACATGGTGCTGACCGCCGCGCCGGCCGCGCGGTCCGGGGCCGCCTCGGCGGTCTCGGAGACCGCGTACGAGCTGGGCACCGCGCTCGGGATAGCGCTCTTCGGTTCGGTGCTGACCGCCGTCTACACCCGCGGGGTGGGGGTGCCGGCGGACGTCCCGCCGGCGGTGGCCGAGCAGGCGCGGCAGTCGCTCGGCGCGGCGATGGAGGCCGCCCGGACGCTGCCCGCGGCGACCGGCACTGCGCTCACCGAAGCGGCCCGGGGCTCCTTCGTGCACGGCCTGGGCACCGCCGCGTGGCTGGCGGCGCTGCTGGTGCTGGCCGGCGCGCTGCTGGCCTGGCGGCTGCTGCGGCCGACCGGGCGGGTGACCAGGCCCTAGCTGTTCTGACCCGTGAGGTTGGGGACGCGGCTGGCGGGTGGTTGGCCCTTGAGCGCGGTGTGTCCGCGGTGGTGATTGTAGGTGTGGAGCCAGGCGGGGTAGGCGTCGCGCCGTTCCTGCTCGGTGCGGTACGGCCGTGC
>NZ_JBITZU010000031.1:0-82056 GCF_044547075.1 Kitasatospora sp. NPDC052896 | reverse complement strand
CAGTTCTGCGAGTAGGTCTCGCACCTGGACCGACCAGCCACTCGGGGGGGGGGGGGGGGGGGGGGGGGGGGGGGGGGGGCGGGCGCCCCCCCCCCCCCCCCCCCCCCCCCCGACTACGGTCTGTTCACCCGCTCCGGCCGACCGAGGGCCGGCCTACCACCAGTCGGTGCAGGTGATGGCCTGGTCCAGAGTCAGACCACAGGCCCGGAACCGGTAGTTGGGGTCGGAGCTGGTGGCCTTGGAGGGGGAGGTCTTCGACGAGTTGTCGCCGTGGTCGACCGCGAACGGACCGCACTGCAACCAGGTGCGACCACCGTCGCGGGTCCAGTCCATCCAGACGCTCTCGCCGGACCGGGTCGAGCCCTCGATCCTGGCGAAGCCGCGACCACCCGCGAGCTGCAACGAGATGGTGTCCGCGTCGTGGGTGACCGACCGCTCGACGGTGCCGCTCGCGTTGTCGGGGACGTCGACGAAGCCGTTGGCGCCGCCGGCGCAGTCCGAGGCGGAGGCCGTGGCCGGGCCGGCCGGGCCCACGATCAGCAGGCCGGCGCCGAGGGCGAGGGCGGCCGAGGCGACGGCTGCGGTTCGGAACCTGAACATGTTTCTCTCCTGGTGGTGGGGGTTGTCGCGGGGCGGCCGGGCCACCCCGCGGGGAGGGTGCGGAGGAGGTAGGGGAGGGACCCGGTGTCAGGTGCAGCTGGGCACGTTGTCCAGCCAGGCCGGTCCCTGGACGTAGATGTTGCTCAACCAGGCGTTGTAGTCCGGCAGGTAGGACCACGCGTCGTTGGTGACGCCCTCGGCGGTCACGCTCTCCGCGTGTTCCTGGCAGCTGACCCGGACGGTGGTCGACCCACTGAAGGCGTAGACCCGCGGGCTCGTGGTGGATGCCCGGCTGTGCGTCCAGACGCCCTCGCCCCAGGTCTGGAAGGTCGGGCCGGTCACCGGCCCGGTGTTGATCCGGACCGCGCCGTAGTAGTCGCCGTCCAGCCGGGCGTCGCTGACCATGACGCGCGTCCCCGACTGGCGGGCCTCCACCACCTTTCCGGCGCCGAGGTAGACGGCGATGTGATGGAGGTTGTCGGAGGTGCCGTAGACCAGCAGGTCACCCGGGAGCAGCGGGCCGCTGCCCTGGGCGGCGGTGAACCGCTGGTCGGCGTGGACGGTGTGGAACTGCTGGCCGGCGTCCCCGTTCAGGAGGTCCTGCCCGGCGGCCCGGGCGTAGGCGTAGCGGACCAGGCCGGAGCAGTCGAAGCCGAGGCGTGAGGGGTCGTCGTTGCTGGCCGGGTCGGTCGGGTCCACCTGACCGTAGGTCGGGCCGGGGGCCGGCCCGTGGCCGCCGCCCCAGCTGTACCAGACCCCGATCTGCTGGCAGGCCGCCCGCACCGCGCTCTCGGCCGCGGCCGAAGCGCCCGGGGCGAGGACGTCGCAGGTGTCGTCGGCGGGGGCGCCGACGGCTGCCGGTCTGACCGTCAGCGGGCCGACGGCCGGGGCGGCGCGGGCGGCGGTCGCGGTGAACGGTAGGGCGGCCAGCGCCAGCAGGCCGAGGACGGTGCCGGCAGTCCTGGCGCGGTGGTGGCGGTCGGCCCGGAGGGGGGCGCCGGCCCGGTGGCGTCCGTTGATCCGGAGGTTCATGGTGCTGCTCCACTTCGTCGGGTTCGTCGGGTTCGTCAGCGGACATCCGGCAGGCCGGGGACCGGCTGCGGGCAGCACGGATCAGCGGCCCGAACAGGCGTCAACAGGCGTCAGGGAGGGGGCTCGGCGGCCGGACCGGGGCGGTCGGCGGGACCGTGGGCGGTCGGTCCGGCCGCCGGTGGTTCGAGAGTGGCCGGTGCTGCCCGGTGGTGTCCAGGGGACGCCCGTCGCCCAGTCGGCCGGGAAACGGGAAACACCTGGGGAAACAGCGCTGAGCTGCGGAAACGCTGCGGAAACCCTGGGGCCAGCGCTACCCGCAGAGCGAGCGGTACGGCTGTTCGGGGAGCAGTTTGGCCCACCGGTCGGGCCCGCCGGCCAGCTCCCGGCAGATCCCGTTCTGCCGATCCCGGGTCCCGAAGGTCCACAGCCGCACGGTGCCGTCGCTCCCACTGCTGGCCAGTGTTCCGCCGTCCGGACTGAAACTGACGGACCACACGGCGCCGCCGTGTCCGGTGAGCGTGGTGGTGAGTTCGTGGCTGACGGTGTCCCAGGTGCGGACGGTGCCGTCGTTGCCGGCGCTGGCCAGGGTTCGCCCGTCGGGGGCGAAGGCGACGCCTCGCACGGATCCGGTGTGTCCGGTGAGCGTGGCGGTCAGCCGCTGGCCGGCGGTGTCCCAGGTGCGGACGGTGCCGTCGTTGCCGGCGCTGGCCAGGGTTCGCCCGTCGGGGGCGAAGGCGACGCCCCGCACGGCCCCGGTGTGACCGGTGAGGGTGGCGATCGGGCGCCGACCGCTCACATCCCAGAGTCGGACCGTCAGATCATCACTCCCCGAGGCGATGGTCCGGCCGTCCGGGCCGAAGGCGACGGCGTTGACGAAGTCGGTGTGCCCGCTGAGGATCCCCAACGGTCGCCGGGCCCGCACGTCCCAGAGCCGGACGGTCCGGTCCTCGCCCGCCGAGGCCAGCAGCCGCCCGTCCGGGCTGAACGCGACGGCGAACACCGAGCCGCGGTGGCCGCTCAACAACGCGACCTGCCGGCCCTCGGCGACGTCCCAGAGCCGGACCGTGCCGTCGGCGCCGGCCGAGGCCAGCAGCCGCCCGTCCGGGCTGAACGCGACCCCGAAGACCGAACTCCCGTGGCCGCGCAGGGTGGCGACCACGGTGCGCCGGGCGACGTCCCAGAGCGTGACGGCGTGGTCGGCGTCGGCCGCCGCGACGGTCCGGCCGTCCGGGCTGACCACGGACTGCCAGATCTCCGAGAACGGATGCAGGGTGAGCGCCGCGGCACCCCGGTCCCAGAGCACCGCCGACTGGTCGAAGCCCGCACTGGCGAGCAACTCGCCGTCGCTGCTGACCGCGACCCCCTGGACGTAGTCGGTGTGCCCGTACAGGGTGGCGACCGGGCGGCGGCTCGCCACGTCCCAGAGCCGGACGGTGCCGTCGCCGCTCGCACTGACCAGGGTCGCGCCCCGGTCCGCGTAGGCCACGCTGTTGACGTCGTCACTGTGGCCGGTGAGGGTGGCGAGCAGGGTGTGGCCGGCCGGGTCCCAGAGCCGGATGGTCCGATCGGCTCCGGCGGAGGCGAGGGTGTGTCCGTCCGGCCCGAAGGCGAGGCCGAGTACTTCGTCGGTGTGGCCGGTGAGGGTGCTGAGCAGGGTGTGGCTGGTGGTGTCCCAGATCCGGACGGTCTGGTCCGCCCCCGCGGAGGCGATGGTCCGGCCGTCCGGGCCGCAGGCCACCGCGAGTACCTCGTCGGTGTGGCCGGTGAGGGTGCTGAGCAGGGTGTGGCTGGCGGTGTCCCAGACCCGGACCGTCCGGTCGGCGCCACCGGAGACCACGGTCCGGCCGTCCGGGCTGTAGGCGACCGTGCGAACCACGCCGCCATGGCCGAAGAGCGTCACGGTCGGCTGGCGATCCGCCACGTCCCAGAGCCGGACCGTGCCGTCCGAGCTACCGGAGACGACCGTCCGGCCGTCCGGGCTGAACGCCACCGCCTTCACCGAGCCACCGTGCCCGGTCAGCGTGGCCTCCAATCGGCGATCGGCCACCGTCCACAGCTTCAGCGTGCCGTCCGAGCTGGCGGTGGCCAGCAGGGTGCCGTCGGGGCTGAACGCCACCGCGTTGACCGGTCCGGTGTGGCCCAGCAACCGCCCGGCGAAGGGCTGGGCCTGGGTGCTGAGCAGCGCGCTGCGCGCCTCGGCGGTCGGCGCCGTCCGGTAGGCCTCGTCGGCGAGCAGCATCGAGGCCTCGGGCCGGCCGGCGGCGAGCGCGGCGGACTCGGCCGCCATGGCCCTGGACTGCGCGATCCGCCGCTCGGCGAAGGCCGCCGCCCGCTGCTGGTAGGCCAGGCCGCCGGCGGCGACCGCCAGCACCAGCAGCGCGGCCAGGGTGACCAGCAACTGCCGGTCGCGCCGGACCTGCCGGCGCGCGGTGCGCCGGCGCTGGTACTCCTGGTCGTGACTGGCGGTCAGGAAGGCGGCCTCGCGCGGCGCGAGGGCGGTGAACCGGCTCGGATCCTGGATCCACTCACGGGCGGCGGCCAGCCGGGCGCCCTGGTACAGCAGCGCCGGATCGCGCCGCTCGCGCTCCCACTCGGCGGCCGCCTCGGTGAGCTGCTGGCGGACCAGGAGACCGGCGCGGTCGGCGTGCAGCCAGCCGCGCAGCCGCGGCCAGGCCCGGAGCAGCGCCTCGTGCGTGATCGAGACCGTCTCGCTGTCCACGGTGAGCAGCCGCGCCCGGACGAAGGCGTCCAGCACGGCGGCGGGGGAGGGCCGGGACCAGGTCGCGGCGCCGGCCGGGACGGTGGCGTCGGGTACCAGGGCGGAGCGGTAGGGCGGGCCCGGCTTCGGCAGTTGCTGCAACAGCTGTTCGCGACCGACCGGGCGGCGGGTCTCCTCGCTGTCGTCGCTGACGTGCACCAGCCGCAGCAGCAGATGCCGGGCGGTCTGCTGTTCGGCGGGGGAGAGCCGGGTGAAGACGTTCTCGGCGGTGGCGGCGATGGCGCCGTGGATCCCGCCGGTCCGCAGATAGCCGGCGACGGTCAGGGCCCGGCCCTCGCGCTGCTGCCAGGTCGCCAGCAGGGTGTGCGAGAGCAGGGGCAGCACGCCGGTCGGGCCGGGGCCGGAGTGCGGCTCGGGCAGACCGGGGTCGGCTCCGGCGTCGTGGGCGGGCAGGCCCAGATCGCGGAGCAGGACCTCGACCAGCCCGGGTTCCAGCAGCAGACCGGCCCTCGTGGTCGGTCGGGTGATCGACTCGCGGAGTTCGGCGCCGGTCATCGGGCCGAGCGCGAGCAGACCGTGGGTGAAGACCGGGACCAGTTCGGGATGTTCCAGGCAGCGACCGCAGAAGTCGGCGCGGACCCCGAGCACCACCACCGGCGGCGCGGTGGCGGCGCGGTCCGCGCTGTCCGGGACGGCGGACTCGGGCGTACCGGCGGAGCCGGCCGGCACCGGCTCGGCGACCGGCGGCACCGGCCCGGCCTGGTGCGGGATCCCTGCCGCGGCGCCGACCGCCGCGCCGGTGGGCCGGCCGCCGCGCGCGGCCTCGACCAGCTCGGTCAGGCCCGCGGCGGCCAGCGCGGCGGCGTTGGCGGCGGAGAGCCCGGAGCCGTCCGGCCCGACGGGTGCGGCCAGCAGGCAGAGCACCCGGACGAAGGTCCGTCGTTCCTCCTCGTCCGCGCAGAGGGTGAAGGCCTCCTCGAACTGGTCGACGACCAGGAGGAGCTCCTCGGCCGGCCCGACCCCGCCGAGGGCCCGGCGCAGTTCGGTCAGCGGGTGCGCGGTCGGCGTGCAGACCACCGCTCGGCGCCGGCCGAGCCCGCCCCGGGCGGCGGACCCGGCCCGCTCGAGCGCCGGTAGCAACCCCGCGTTGAGCAGTGAGGACTTCCCGGCCCCCGAGGGCGCGACCAGGGCCAGCGGCCCCCGCCCGGCCCGCTCGCCCAGGCGGTCGAGCAGCGCGCCGAGCGCGCCGTCGCGTCCGGCGAACCAGGCCGCCTCGTGCGGCCGGAAGGCGGCCAGCCCCGGGAACGGGCAGGGCACGTCCGGCTCGGGCGGCAGCCGCGGCACGTCGCATGCCGGCACCACACGCGGGGCCACCGGCCGCTCGGCGATCCGCAGCAGCGTCCCGTCGGCCCGCAACACCTGGTCGCAGCGCCGGGCCAGATCGGACCCGGCGGGCTTGCCACCGTTCTCGATCTTGCTCAGATACCCCTTGCTGTAGTGGACCAGCCGGGAGAGATCGGTGAGTGAGAGGCCGCGCGAGGTCCGCAGCCGACGGAGCGCGGCGCCGAACTCCTCCGTTTCGGGGGCCGATCCGGCCACCGGCGGATCCCCGTCCACGCGCACCCCCGTGACAGTACGTCAGCCCCACCCGGAGCCGCCCCGATCAGTCGCCGACAGGTTACCGGCTGTGACGAAAGGCCGGCGCCACGGTCACCGGAGTGGGTGACGGCGGTGTGCGGCCGAGGGCTTCCGGCGGCGGGGCCGCCCGGGCCGTACAGTTGTAGCGCACAACCGAGAGCTAGGAGCAGTCGTGACCGGCCGAGACGCGTCGATCGAGATCATCCAGCGTGAGCTGACCGCCTTCGCCCGGCGAGCCCGGCACAAGGCCTCCCAGTTGCACCCCGACCTCTCGCTGGTCACCTACAGCATGCTCGACCTGATGTACGAGCGCGGCGGCTGCCGGGCGGCCGACCTGGCCTCCTACTTCATGCTCGACAAGTCGACGGTCAGCCGGCAGGTCGGTTCGCTGGAGAAGCTCGGCCTGCTGCGCCGGGAGACCGACCCCGAGGACCACCGCGGCCAGATCCTGCGACCCACCGAGGCCGGCCTGGCCCTGCTGCGGGACGCCTACCAGCAGCGCCGGCAGTCCTTCACCGAGCGCTTCACCGAGTGGTCGGACGAGGACGTCGCCCGGCTCGCCGCGTACCTGGTCCGCTACGGCCAGGCGGACTGACGCCGCCTCGACCCGCCGGCCCGGCGGCACCGAACCCGGGAACGACCGCGGGGCCCGGTTCGCACGACGGCGAACCGGGCCCCGAGTGGCGACCGGTGGCCCGTGGCCGGGCGGACCCGCAGGCCCGCCGGACAGGCCGGCACACGTTTTCCCGATCGACGGAGGGAGTCGACGGCCCCGCTGGACGGTCCCGATCAGTGGACCGGATCCAGCGGGCTGGCCGACCGGCCCTCGCCGGCGGATCCCTGGGGGCGGATCCGCCGGTCAGACCTGCTCGGCAGGCCTGGTCATCGGCCTACGCCAGCGCTTGACGCGGTGGCTCAGTAGGCGTGGTGGATCTGCCAGAAGGCCCACGCGTCGTTCGGGCTGCCGTAGGTGGTGTTCATGTACTGCAGCGCCCAGCGCATCTGGGTGGCCGGGTTGGTCTGCCAGTCGGCGCCGGCCGAGGCCATCTTGCTGCCGGGCAGCGCCTGCGGCAGGCCGTAGGCACCCGAGGACGGGTTGGTCGCGGTGACGTTCCAGCCGCTCTCGTG
The DNA here is from genome assembly GCF_044547075.1 of Kitasatospora sp. NPDC052896. Lineage (NCBI taxonomy): Bacteria > Bacillati > Actinomycetota > Actinomycetes > Kitasatosporales > Streptomycetaceae > Kitasatospora > Kitasatospora sp. NPDC052896. The sequence goes on along the minus strand of NZ_JBITZU010000031.1, from coordinate 74,939 downwards.
GGTGATGATCTGGTCGAACGAGGCCAGCTGGTCGGCCGGAACGATGGTCGCGGCCAGCGCCTGCAGGCTGGCCGGGGTGTTCGCGACCGGGGCGGCGACCGGGACGGCGGTGACCTGGCCACCGGTCGGAGCGTTGGCGACCGTCGTCGACTGGCTGGCGTCCTGGGTGCTGGCGGCCGGCGCGGTGGACGGCTGCGGAGCGGGCTTGGCGGCGGTCGGGGCCTGCTGCTGCGCGCCGGAGGTCGGCAGGCTGCCGGTCAGGGTCAGCTGCTGGCCGGGGAAGAGCACGTCCGGACCCTTGGTCAGCACGGACTTGTTCAGGGCGTACAGCTTCTGCCAGCCACCCTGGACGTTGTGCGCGGTGGCGATCTTCGACAGCCAGTCGCCGCTGACCACGGTGTACTGCGCGGAGGCCGACCCGGCGGCCGGAGAGGAGGGCGCGGTCTGCGCGGTGGCGCCACCCGCGGCGGCGACGGTGATACCGGCACCGGCACCGGCCACCACGGCGGCCGCGACGACGCGCTTGAGGGTGTTGCGGCTGGGCAGGGTGGGACGGCCGTTGAAGGACATCATGAAGCGTGGTTCCTCTCCCACGCCTGCGAGGTGAGCTGTCGGATTCGGGCTGGAGTTGCCCGGCCGCGCGGAAGGCGCGACTTCACCCCTAGCCCCGCCCGGATCAACTCCGGGTGAGGCGGCTTACCTTGGGTCCCCCGCCCCTGCCGTGGTGCTCTGCACGTGCCCGTTCCGTCCGGCGGCAGGATTCGGCGTTCCGGGAAACGGGGTTCGTATGGGAACGAACGAGAAGCACCGTATGTGGGCCGGGGGTGATTGTACAACTTGTGTGACCTGTATCACGTTTAAGCCCGCCGCCGAACGGTCGGACGCCGGCTCAGTCGCCGAGGATCAGCCGCTCCAGCGCCGCGCGGGCCCGGGCGTCCGACCGGGCCCGCGCCGTCACGGCCGCCGCCAGCTCGCGGGCCCACTCGTCGAGCGGCACCGGCCGCCGGGACAGCACCACGCCCCGGACCACCCGGCACACCTCACCCGCCGGCCGTCCGTGCGCCACGCTGAGGATCAGCCGCTGGTCCTCCATCGAGACCTCGACCCGCTCGATCCGCCCGGGCCGGCCGGCCATCCGGTCGCCCATGCTGCGCTTGCGCTCGACCGCCACCGCGTCGGCCGGCAGCGCGTCCGCGAGCGCGCCGGTCAGCACCTGGGTGTAGACCTCCAGGTCGGCGGCGTCCCGGCGGAGGGCGGCCGCGAGCAGGTCGATCGAGCCCGGGTCCTCCGGAGCCGGTTCGAGCTCGCCGTGGTCGGTCATGTCGCTCCTTGATGCGATCGCTTGACGATCGGTTGACGGTTCGTCCGGCACACGGCGGGCAGGTCCCGCCGCGCCACCGGCAGGGCCGCCACAACAGGGCGCCCCGCCGGTCCAGCAGCCTACGGCGTCAGCCGTCCAGGCTCAGCACCATGGTGGGCCGCTCGATCTCGTGGTCGGCGCGCAGCGGCCGCACCGCCGTCCCGATCGCGAAGAACTCGGTGGTGTGCCCGCCCCAGCGGTGGTTGTGGGCGTTCAGCTGGACACCGACGATGCCCTCCGCGTGCAGCTCCTCCGCCTCCGCCTGCATCCGCGCCATCGCCAGCTCACGGGCGTCGTAGAGCGCCTGGGTGTACTGCTCGATCTCCACGTTCTTGCCGATGTTGGAGAAGACCGAGCCCATCCTCTGGTGCGCGATGTGGTAGACGCAGGTGCCCATGGTCATGCCGAGCGGCGCGTAGCCGGCCCGGATCAGCGTCCAGAAGTCCTGGCCGGACAGGTCGGAGGTGAACGGCAGGCCCTTGTTGTTGCGCCAGCTGGTGCCGCCGGGCGCGGGCTGGTCCGCCTTGACGGCGGTGCCGATCGCGATGAACTCGGCGATGTCGGAGCCGAACTCCCGGGCCTCCACGCTCAGCCGGACCCCGACGATGCCGTCCGCACCCAGCTGGGCGGCCTCGGCCTCCATCCGGGTCATCGCCAGCTCCCGCGCGTGGTACATCGCCTGGCTGAGCGTCTCCAGTTCCTGGTTCTTGCCCCAGCGCCCGAGCTGGATCCCGACGTGGTAGATCGAGCTGCCCAGGACCAGGCCGATCGGCTGGAACCCGGCCTCCCGGACCAGCAGGAACTCGTTGACCGACAGGTCGCTGGTGAAGATCGAGCCGGGCTTGCCGGGCTCCAGCTCGGCCAGCCGCCGCATCGCGTCGGCGGGCACACCCTGCGCGGTGGGATCGAAGGTGCTCATGTGGGTCGTTCTCCCCTGACTGTGCTGATGGCGGACGGCCTGACGACGGGCCGGACGAGGCGGGTACCGGCGCCGGGCCGGAGCTGGACTAGCGGCGGGCGGCCTGGGCGAGGCGGCGCCGCAGCCGGTCGCCGCCGCTCAGCGGCATGACCGTGAGCGTCCGCGGCTCGGCCGGGCGGGTGGCGAACCGGGCGATCGCGGTGCCGACCAGGGTGCTCTCCGCGATGTGGTCCGTCTGCTCGTTGTTCTGCGAGCTGCGGATGCAGGGCTCCTCCCACACCCGCAGATCGCTGTCGGCCAGGATCACGCCGTCGCCGCCGTGCCGCACGCCCTGGTGGTGCAGCTGGGCGCGGGCGTCGGCCCGGACGTGGTGGATCAGGGCGGTCCAGCCGTCGATCTCCTGGTTGGACCAGGAGAAGTTCTGCCGCCGGGTCAGGTAGTCGTCGTGGCGCACCCCGATCGACATCCCGACCAGCAGGTCCACCGGCACCCAGCCGGACGTGATCAGCTTGGCGAAGCCCTGGCCGTCCAGGTGCGAGGTGAACGGGCGGCGCGGCCGCACCGGGCCGATCGCCCGCACCGCGGTACCGATCACCTTGAACTCCAGGCAGTTCGGCGCGGCCGGGAAGGGAGCCATCGTCAGCTGTGCCGCCACCACGCCGTCGCCGCCCAGGGCCGCGCACTCGGTGGTCATCCGGCCCAGCGCGGTGCGCCGCGCCGAGTCCATCACCTGGACCAGCCCGGCGGAGGGCGCGCCGTTGCCCGACAGGGCGATTCCGGCGGTGCCGTATCCGCCGCCGAGGCGACCCGCGCCGGCGTAGAGGCAGGAGTGGTAGCCCCAGTACTGGCCGCTGCGGCCGACGTGGTAGACCGCCGACCCCATCACCTGGCCGACCGGTTCGAACCCGACCGACCTGATCGCGGCGAACTCGCCCGTCGACAGCGCCGACGACCACGTCCCGCTGGCCCGCCCCTCGGCGACCCGCGCCGCGGCGGTGGGCGGCAGACCCGCCCCGCTCCACGACTCCGTCATGCGTCCACACCCGTTCCTGTCCGGCCGGTCCGGCGTTCCTGGCGGAGGCCCCCCGGTGAGGTCCGACAAGGCACCCTATGCGGTAGCTCCGGCCGGGCGCAGCCGACCGGACCGGACAGCCGCCGAACCAGGACAGAACCGTAACGCCCCACCTCACCGGGTGTGCGGGAGGGGGCACATCGATCAGCCCGTCCGCCAACCCCGCGGATCGACGCCGCCGGGCACCGTCTCGCCCGGTCCGCACGGCTCGCGGGGCAGCACGGGGCCGCCGATCCCCGGGCGGCCGACCGCCCCCTCGGCGGTCCGCACCACCTGCGGGGTTCGGCCCCGGTAGTGGCCCTCCGGCTCGGATCGGAACCGCGAGGCGCGGGGCGGGCCGTAGCCGGCGGTCAGCTCCTCGCCGTCCGCGGCGACGGGCCGGCGCGTCTCGGCGGGGGTGGGCTCGGCGAACACCTCCTCGTCGCCGGCGGGGAGGAAGGCGGCCAGGCGGCCGGCCCGGCGGTGTGGCTGAGCAGCTGGTGGACGGTCAGCTCGGGTACCCCGGCCGGAACGTGGGCCTCGGCCGGGCCGGGTCGGCGGTCGCGGGGCCTGTGGGAGGGGGTGGCGCGCGGCGTGGTTATGCTTCGGCCAACCGCGAACGGGCGGTCGAACCACGAGGGGGCGCACGTGCAGCAGTCCGAGAACGAACGCGACATGACGGGACTTCAGACCGACCGCCCGCATCCCGCCCGGATCTACGACTACTGGCTCGGCGGCAAGGACAACTTCCCGCCGGACCGGGCCGCCGCCGAGCACGCCATCGGCGCGGCCGCCGACATCCCGGCCGCGGCCCGGGAGAACCGCGCCTTCCTGCGGCGCGCGGTGCGGATGTGCGCGCAGGCGGGCATCCGCCAGTTCGTCGACGTCGGCGCGGGGCTGCCCTCGCCGGGCAACGTGCACGAGGCGGCCCACGTGGTGGCGCCGGACGCCCGGGTGGTCTACGTCGACAACGACCCGATCGTGCTGACCCACGGCCGGGCGCTGCTCGCCGACAACCGCACCACCACCGTCCTGACCGGCGACATCCGCGAGCTGGACGAACTCTTCGAACGCCCCGAGCTGCGTGCCCTGGTGGACTTCGACCAGCCGGTGGCGGTCCTGCTGCTCGCGGTCCTGCACTTCGTCGGCGACGAGGAGGCCCGGGCGGCGGTCGAGCACGTCCGCAGCCGGGTCGCCCCCGGCAGCTACCTGTTGCTCTCGCACAGCACCCACGAGGGCAGCCCCGAGCGGGCCGCGGAGGTCGTCAAGACCTGGGACAACACGGCCTCCGGCATCCGGCTGCGCGGCCGGGCGGAGGTGACCCGGTACCTGGACGGCTGGGAGATCCAGGAGCCGGGCGTCGACTTCGTTCCGCTCTGGCGTCCGGAGGGCCCGACCGAGGGCACCACCCGCTGGATGTACGCGGGAGTCGGCCGCAAGCTCTGAGCGGGGCCCGACTCAGCGGAGCACGGTCAGCGAGTGGCAGGTCCAGGAGAGGCCGCCGGGGTGCGCCGGATCCGGGCGCGGGTGGTAAGTGCCGTCGCTGACGGACATGTTGATGATCAGGTAGGCGCTGAACGAGGTGCCGACCCCGCGCTGGTCGGCGAAGACCTGGGAGCCGTTGACGTACCAGGTGACGGCGTGCGCGCCGAGCACGACGGTGAGGTCGATCGTCGCGCCCGGCGCGACCTCGCCGCTCGGGTCGTTCCAGTACAGCTGGGTTCCGCCGAGGTGGTTGGAGAGTTCGAGTATCGCCGGGTGGTCCGGGTGGTACTCGACGAGGTCGACCTCGTTGTCGCCGTCCCGCCAGGTCCAGAGCGCCGGCCAGGCCCCGATGCCGGTCGGCAGGGTGAACCGGCCCCGCACCACGTCGCCGGCGCGGACCTGGAAGGCCTGCGGGCTGCCCTCGGTGGTCAGCAGGTCGCAGTCCCAGAGGTCGTCCCCGCGGCGCGGGGTGGCCGCGAACACGCCGTCGGAGCAGTCGCGGACGGTCAGGTGGTCGAGCTTGTGGTCGGACCGGTTGGTCGGTCCCATCCGCGGATAGGCGCTGGTCCGGCCCGCCATCCACTGCCGGGCGGAGCCGAAGTCGGCGGTGAAGACGGTGGCGCGCCCGGCCGCGGGGTCGGGTCCGGTCGGGGTCGGGGAGGTCGGCCCGGTGTCGGGAGGCGGCTCGGGTTGGGTGCCGGGCGCGACTGAGCCGGTCAGCCGGGACAACCATGACGAGATATCAGACCACCAGGCCATGACAGCCTCCGGGACGGGCAGGGGTGATCGGCGCGTCATACACGCTCCGTACGAGCCTCTTACCCTCCGTGTCCACGGCTATGCGAACGGTCTGCCGCCCGGCAGCGGATGCCGGGTCGACCGGTCTCGGCTTAGCCTGTGAGGGCCGTTCGGCCAACTGGAGGCGTCATGTTCCAGATCGTGTGGATCCTCATCATCGGCTTGATCCTCGGCGTGCTGGCCCGAATGCTGCTCCGCGGCAAGCGGCCGATCCCGCTCTGGCTCACCATCGTGCTCGGTGTCGCGGGCGCGCTGCTGGGCAACGCCGCGTCGGGCTGGATCGGGGTGCGCCACACCTCCGGCATCGACTGGATCCGGCACCTGCTGCAGATCGGTTTCGCGGTCGTCCTGGTCGGCCTGGTCAGCCCGATGTGGCTGAAGCGGAGGGTCAGACGGTAGCGATCGGCACCGGTCCGGCCGCGCCCGGCGAGGGGCGCGGCCGGACCGGTGAGCTGCTCAGCGGAGCAGGCCGGTGCCCCCGCCCGCCTTGACGGCCTCCACCGCGTGCTGGTGCAGCGCCCGGGCGGTGTTCTCGTCACCGGCCGGCAGCGGACTGCCCTCCAGGGTGTGCCAGTCGAGCGCGCCGGTGTACTGAACGGTCAACACGGCCTCGGAGCCGGTCCAGGTGGTGTGCACGGTGAGGTCGCCGGTCATCACGCCGACCTCCACGGTCCGTACTCCGCCCGGCCCGGAGTTCAGGTGCTTGGTGGTCCAGGCGGCCCAGCAGGTCGGCTCCTCGGCCCCGGCCGGACGGCCCGGGCCGGCTGTTGTGCTCCTGGTCGGGCTCCCGGTGTTCTCGATGCTGCTGTCGCTGCTGCCCATGTCGGCCTCCGGTCGCTGTCGGTCGCTGTCGGCACGGTCCGGGCGGTGTCGCCCGGACCCCGGTGTGGTACCGCCTACCCCTGTGGGCGGCGCTGAGACCCCGGCGCGGCGGGGGAGTCACCGGCCGCGGCCGGCGTGGGGAACGGCCGGCGAGGGGGCGCGGCCTCGTCCTGCCGGTGCGCTCCGGCGGCCGGGCCGGTGGTCACGGCGGTGGTGGTCCAGTCGGGGTGGTGCGGCATCGGCGGCGTCCGGCTCCCGTACAGCCAGGCGGTCAGGAAGCCGTGCAGGTCCTGCCCGGAGACCTCGCTGGCGGTGTCGATGTAGTCCCGGGTGGAGGCGCTGGAGTTGCGGTAGCGCCGCAGGAAGGTCCGCTCGATCCGGTCGAAGACGCCGGGGCCGACCTGCTCGCGCAGCGCGTAGAGGACCAGCACACCGCCCAGGTAGCGCTGGTCGTCGAAGAGGTCCGCCTGGCCGGGGGCGGCCACCGGGCCGGAGTCGTGCCGCCACTGGTCGCCGCGCGCGTAGGTGTCCCGCATCCGGGCGTCCAGTGTGGTGAGGCCGAGCCCGTCGGGCCAGCCGCGTTCGTAGCGGTAGAGCAGGCCGTAGAAGTCGGCGTGGCCCTCGTTCAGCCAGAGGTCGGCCCAGGTGCGCGGGCTGACGCTGTCGCCGAACCAGGAGTGCACCAGCTCGTGCATCATGTGCGCGCCGATCAGCCGCTCCGGCTGCTTGAGGAAGTCCGGCTTGTAGAGGGTGAGGGTCTGGGTCTCCAGGCCGGTGAAGCCGAAGGCCCTGGGATCGTCGCTGTTGACCGGCAGCAGCCCGTAGGTCTCCAGCGGGAACGGGCCGAGGCGCTGCTCGATCCAGGACAGCTGGCCGGTGGTGAGGGCGAGGGCGGGGGCGAGCTCCGAGGCCCGGGCGGTCGGCACGGCGTCACGCAGCGGCAGCCCGTCCGGTCCCGGGTGGCTGATCACGGTGAGCGAGCCGACCGCGGCCTGGACCAGCTCGGGGGCGATCGGGTCGCGGGAGACGAAGGTGCGGGTGACCAGGCCGTCGTGGCGCAGCTCGCCGGTCGGTGAGCCGTTCGCGACGGCGCCGGTGCCCTCCGGAGTGGTGAGGTGGATGGTGAAGGCGGCCTTCTCGGCGGGCAGGTCGTCGCAGGGGAAGACGGTGTGGGCGCTCGCGGGCTGGGGGGCCAGCGCGAAGCCGTCGGGGGTGGGCACCCAGCCGGTGTGCGGGAGGGGCCTGCGCGGGTCGGCGGTGTAGGTGATCCGGACGGTGAGCACGGCCCCGGCCGCGATCGGGCGGGTCGGGACGATCGTCAGCTTCTCGTCGTGCGGGGTGAAGGCGGCGGGCCGGCCGTCGACCCGGACCTGGTGCACGTCCAGGCCCAGGCAGTCGAGTTCGAAGCGGGTGAGGTGCTGGGTGCTGCGCGCGGTCAGCGTGACGGTGGCGTCGACCGTACGAGGGACGGGGTGGTAGTCGAGGTCCAGGTCGTAGCCGAGCGCGTGGTAGCCGTGGTTACCGAGAGTGGGGAAGACCGGATCGCCGTGGGAGGCCGGTGGGGGCGTCGGGGCGGCGCTGGCGGTGCCGGCCACCAGGGCCAGTACGAGCGCCGCGGCGGGGGCGAGCAGGGGGCTGACCGGCATGGGCACCGCTTCCGTCCGTAGGGGATCCGTGACGCATGGTAGCGGCGGGGCGGTGTGCGCCGAGGTGTGCGCGGGCATGGGCGCGCCGCACCTCGTGAAGGGTGGGACGGTGCTGGGCCGTCCGGGTGATCGCCGCTCTGCTAGATTGGTCTACACCACTTAGAGGATGCTTCGGAGACGGGGATCGGCATGGAAGTTGTGATTGTTCCGGACGCGGCGGCCGGCGGCGAGCTGATCGCCTCGGCGATCGCGCACCTGCTCACCGGCAAGCCCGACGCGCTCCTCGGAGTGGCCACCGGCTCGACCCCGCTGCCGATCTACCAGGCCCTCGCGACCAAGGTCCGGCAGGGCGCCGTGGACGTCTCGCGGGCCCGGGTCTGCCAGCTCGACGAGTACGTCGGACTCCCGGCCGGGCACCCCGAGTCCTACCGCTCGGTCGTGCTGCGCGAGGTGGTAGCCCCGCTCGGCCTGAGCGAGGACGCCTTCCTCGGCCCGGACGGCGGCGCGGCCGACATCGCCGCCGCCTGTGCCGCCTACGACCGCGCGCTGGCCGAGGCCGGCGGCGTGGACCTGCAGCTGCTGGGCATCGGCACCGACGGGCACATCGGCTTCAACGAGCCCTGCTCCTCGCTCGCCTCCCGGACCCGGATCAAGACGCTGACCCAGCAGACCCGGGAGGACAACGCCCGGTTCTTCGACAGCCTGGACGAGGTCCCGCACCACGTGATCACCCAGGGCATCGGCACCATCCTGGAAGCCCGCCACCTGGTACTGCTGGCCACCGGTGAGGCCAAGGCCGAGGCGGTCGCGCTCTCCGTCGAGGGTCCGCTCTCGGCGCTGGTGCCGGCCTCGGCCCTGCAACTGCACCCGCACGCGACCGTGGTGGTGGACGAGGCGGCGGCCTCCGAGCTCAAGCTCGCCGACTACTTCCGCGCCACCTACGCGGCCAAGCCCGCCTGGCAGCACCTGTAGGAACCCCACGCGACAGCGGCGGCCCGTCCGCCGTCGTCTCACCGCCCGCCGCCGGGGACGGCCGTCAGTGCAGGCCGTCGCGCAGCGCGGTGACCCGGTCGACGGCGGCGGAGAAGCCGGTCTGGTCGAGCTGTCCCGCGCTCAGCGCGTCGGCCAGCGCGTCGGTGGCCTGCTCGCCCTCGCCGGGGTCCTGTGCCGAGCAGAGCAGCAGGTCCATCCCGGCGGACGCGGCGCCGACCGCGCGCTGGCCGGTGTCGCCGAAGGCCCGCAGCGCGCCGGCCTCCAGCGCGTCGGTGACGGTGACACCGTCGTAGCCGAGCCGGCCGCGCAGCTCGCCCTGCACCACGGCGGGGGAGAGGCCCGCCGGCCGGGTGGCGTCCAGCGCCGGGTAGACCGCCCAGGAGAGCATGACCAGCTTCACCCCGGCGCCGATCGCGGCCGGGTAGGGCGCCTCGTCGGTGCCGCGCAGCTGCTGGAGGGACTCCGCCAGGGTGACCGGGCCGGTGTCGGTGTTCTGGCCGGTGGGCGCGGTCCCCAACCCGGGGAAGTGCTTGGCGGTCGCGGCCACCCCGGCCTGCTGCTGGGCGGCGATGAAGGCGCTGCCCAGGGTGGCGACGCTGGTGGGGCTCTGGGCGTAGGAGCGCTGGCTCTGGTCGATGAAGTTGCCGGGCTGGTCGTAGACGTCCAGCACGGGCGCGAGATTGACGTTCAACCCGAAGCCGGTCAGGTTCTGCCCGGCGCCGGTCCCGGCCTGCGCCGCCGCCGCGGCGGCGGCCGGCGCGGTCTGGCCGATCTGGCGCTCGGACAGCTCCGGGGCGCCGGGCAGGCGCCGGATCAGGCCACCCTCCTGGTCGGTCATCAGCAGCAGCGGCGAGTGCACCGGACTCTGCTGCTGGGCCTGCCGCAGCGTCTGGACGGCTGCCCGGAACTGGTCCGGGTCGTGGTAGTTGGCCCCGAAGAAGATCACCCCGGCGGCCTGGCCGGCCCGGATGTCCTGGAGCAGTGACTGCGGTGGGGTGAGGCCCGAGTAGGAGTAGACGACCCGCTGGCCCGCGAGTTGCCGCGGGGTCAGACCGGCCGTGGTCGTGCCCGGCGCGCCCGCTGACGGGTCGCTCGCCGAGGGCCCCGTGCTCGGCGAGGAGGCCGCGAACGGGGACGCGGGGACGGCCGGCGGCCGGCTGGCGCGCGACTGGGCAGGCTCGCGCTGGGCCTCCGACTCCTGCACCGACGCGTAGGCGGTGAGCAGCAGCACGCAGCAGCCGACCATCCAGCGGGCGGGCGAGGACAAGGTCGTTCTCCTGTGGTTCACAGTGCCCGGGACGGCTCCGGCCTGGTGGTCGGTTCCGGCACCCGGGCCGGGCGGCCCAGCCTACGCGGCCTCCTCCCACACCCGCGCGACGTCTTCGGGCGGACGAATGCCCCTCCGATCGGTGCTGACGTGCCGTCCGCGCCGATCGGACGCTCGGCCGAACGGGTGATGCACCCGCCGATCAGGCCCGCTGGGTGACCGCCACGCAGAGCAGCACCGCCACCGCCGTCAGCGGTGTCGCGGCGCCCAGCCGCTCGCCCAGCAGCGCCGCCGACCACACCAGGGTCAGCAGCGGCTGGGCGAGCTGCAGCTGGCTGGCCCGGGCCACCCCGACCTCGGCCATCCCCCGGTACCAGACCATCAGCCCGATGAACTGCGAGACCAGCGCCAGGTAGAGCAACCCCAGCACGGCCTGCCCGGTGGGGTGGACCGGCTCCAGGAGGGTGGCCAGCGCGGCCGCCGGCGCGGTCAGCGGCAGTGCGCCGACCAGCGCCCAGCCGATCACCTGCCACCCGGGCAGCACCAGGGCCAGCCGCCCGCCCGCCACGTAGCCGGCCGCGCAGACCAGCAGCGAGGCGAAGAGCAGCAGGTCCCCGGTGGTCGGCCGCCCCTGGCTCTGCGCCAGCGCGAAGACGACCACCGCCGCCGTCCCGGTCAGCGCCGCGAGCCAGAAGGCGCGCGAGTGCCGGGTCCGGGTGACGACCGCGGCCAGCGCCGCGGTGGCCAGTGGCAGGGCGCCGATCACGACGGCGGCGTGCGAGGTCTGCGTGGTCCGCAGCGCGAGCGTGGTCAGCAGCGGGAATCCGACGACGACGCCGAGCCCGACCACGGCCAGTGTCGGCCAGTGCCGTCGCTCGGGCGGTGGCACCCGCGCGGCCAGCAGGCAGCCGCCGGCCGCACCGGCCGCGAGCACCGCGCGCAGGGTGACCGTGCTCCACGGTCCGAACCCGCCGAGCGCCCAGTGCGTGGCGGGGAAGGTGAACGAGAAGATCGCCACCCCGAGCGCGGCGAGCGACGTCCCGCGCACCGGACGGCTGGGCCGGGCCTGAACCGCTATCCCGAGGTCGGCTGTAACGCTATCTTTGGTTCTCATGAATAACGGTATCAGCGCGGAGGATCTGGCGAAACTGCTCCGTGACGAGGTGAAGCGCTTCTCGCCCGGCGAGCGACTGCCGTCCAGTCGCGCGCTGGTCGAACGGTTCCGCTCCAGCCCGGTCACGGTCTCCCGCGCGCTGGCCGTGCTGGCCGCCGAGGGGCTGGTGGTCACCCGGCCCGGCGCCGGCACCTACCGCGCGCGGGGGCCGGCCGTCCCCGCCGTCCCCGTCCGTCCCGCCGACACCTCCTGGCAGCAGATCGCGCTCAGCGCCGAGGGCGCCGGCGACGCGGCCCCGCGCACCGTCGACGCCTCTGGCGTGCTCGCCACCCTGACCGCCCCGCCACCCGGCGTGATCGCGCTCAACGGGGGTTACCTGCACCCCACGCTCCAGCCCGAGCAGGCCCTCGGCGCCGCGCTCGCCCGGGCCGCCCGCCGCCCCGGCGCCTGGGACCGGCCGCCGATGGCCGGGCTCACCCCGCTGCGCGCCTGGTTCGCCCGGGAGACCGGCGGCACGGTCGGCACGGCGAACGTGCTGATCACCGCGGGCGGCCAGGCCGCGCTCACCACCGCGTTGCACGCCCTCGCGGCACCCGGCGCACCGGTCCTGCTGGAGTCGCCCAGCTACCCCGGCGCGTTGGCGGTGGCCCGCGCGGCCGGGCTGCGCCCGGTCCCGGTGCCGGTGGACGCCGACGGCGTGCGCCCCGACCTGCTCGCCGAGGCCTTCGCGGCCACCGGCGCCCGGGTCTTCTTCTGCCAGCCGCTCTTCCAGAACCCGACCGGCACGGTGCTCGGCGCCGAGCGGCGTCGCCAGGTTGTCGGGATCGCCCGGGCGGCCGGCGCGTTCGTCGTCGAGGACGACTTCGCCCGCCGCCTGGCGCACGGCGGCCCGTTGCCACCGCCGCTGGTCGCCGAGGACCAGGACGGCACCGTCGTGCACGTCACCTCGCTCACCAAACCCACCTCGCCGAGCCTGCGGGTGGGCGCGCTGATCGCCCGGGGCCCGGTGCTGGAACGGCTGCGCGCGATCCAGGTGGTGGACAGCTTCTTCGTGCCGCGCCCGCTCCAGGAGGCCGCGCTCGAACTCGTCGGCGCGCCCGCCTGGCCGCGCCACCTGCGCGCGGTCGCGGCCGGCCTGCGCGAGCGCAGCGCCGCGCTGCTTGCCGCCCTCGGGCGCGAACTGCCCTGCGCGGAACCGGAGTACGCCCCCAGCGGCGGCTACCACCTGTGGCTGCGGCTGCCGTTCGGCACCGACGAGACCGCGCTGACGGCCGCCGCGCTGAGCCAGGGCGTGGCGGTCGCGCCGGGTCGCCCGTACTTCGTGGCCGAGGCCCCGGCGCCGCATCTGCGACTGAGCTTCGCCGACACCGCCAACGTCGACGAAGTCGGCGAGGGGGTACGGCGGTTGGCCGCGGCCGGTGCTTCGATCGGCCTGGGCTGACCACGCCGGCCGGGAGTCGGGGCCGTACCCCGGAAATTCTCATCTAGGCCCCGGTAGCCCACAGGTTGGCGGTGCCGCCGGCCCGTCAGTCACCGGGGGTTACTGGCGGGTTGGCCCTGCGAGGGCGTGAGCTGGCAGCTCGGTTCGGCGCGGGTCGCGCGTCGGCTGGTGTGGGAACCGGGAGTGACGCGGTGTCAATCCCGCCATAGGCCGTAAAAGCCCTCTACCGCAGCATTACCGTCCATGCGCTGTGCCTTGTCGGCCCGCAACCGGCTCCGCTACCTTCGTCTCCCCGGACCCATGCCCCATCGGGTGGGGTACCGGCCCCCACAATGTCATGCCCATGATCTGTCACTCTCCGTACGGAAGGGCGTAACCCGTCCGTTCCTTCGGCGTGGGCATGGTCTGCACGTGCGCGATTCCCTGTCCCCGGGCCGGCACGTCCATCGGCGACCCCACACGGGTGTTGACCCAGTGCCGCCCCCACTCCCTTGGGAGGGCTGTCAGTTGCACACCGCCAACCGTTCCGCGCCGCGACGGAGCCTGCGTAGAACAGCGCTTTCCGTCGCGTCGGTGGGCGCCCTGATCACCGGTGGCCTCGCGGCCGCCGCGCCGGCCATGGCCGGCACCCCCGCCGTCACGGCGCTCCCGGCCGACGTGCACCAGGTCTGCTCGGCCCCGCACCCCGGTGAGATGTCCTGCCTGGCGCTGAAGCGCACAGACGTCCACCCGCACCTCGCCTCGACCTCGCCGAACGCCACGGTGTCCGGCTTCGGCCCGACCGACCTGCAGTCCGCCTACAACCTGGCCTCGGCCGCCGCCGCGAACGGCGGGGGCGAGACGGTGGCCGTCGTGGACGCCTTCGACGACCCCAACGCCGAGAGCGACCTGGCCGTCTACCGCAGCCAGTACGGCCTGCCGGCCTGCACCACCGCCAACGGCTGCTTCACCAAGGTCAACGAGAACGGCCAGGCCAGCCCGCTGCCCTCGCCGGCGCCGTCGAGCGACGACTGGACGGGGGAGGAGTCCCTCGACGTCGACATGGTCTCGGCGATCTGCCCCAACTGCCACATCGCGCTGGTCGAGGCGAGCTCCGAGAGCAACGACGACCTGGGCACCGCGGTGAACGCGGCGGTCAACCTGGGCGCCAAGTTCGTCTCCAACAGCTACGGCGGTTCCGAGGCGTCGAACGACACCACCTACGACAGCGAGTACTACGACCACCCGGGTGTCGCCGTCACCGCCTCCTCCGGTGACAGCGGCTACGGCGTCGAGTACCCGGCCGCGTCCCAGTACGTGACCGCGGTCGGCGGCACCTCGCTCTCCACCGCCTCCAACGCGCGCGGCTGGACCGAGTCCGTGTGGAGCACCTCCTCCACCGAGGGCGCCGGCTCCGGCTGCTCGGCCGACGACCCGAAGCCGTCCTGGCAGAAGGACACCGGCTGCAGCATGCGCACCGTCGCCGACACCGCCGCGGTGGCCGACCCGGCCACCGGCGTCGCCGTCTACGACACGTACAACAGCAACGGCGGCTGGAACGTCTACGGCGGCACCTCGGTGGCCTCACCGATCATCGCCTCGGTCTACGCGCTGGGCGGCACCCCGGCGGCCGGCTCCACCCCGGCCTCCGACATCTACGCCCACACCTCGGCCCTGAACGACGTGACCACCGGCTCGACCGCGACCTGCACGCCGGCCTACCTCTGCACCGCGGAGGTCGGCTACGACGGCCCGACCGGTTGGGGCACCCCCAACGGCATCACCGCGTTCTCCAGCGGCACCTCCACCGGCAACACGGTGTCGGTGAGCAACCCGGGCAACCAGAGCGGCACGGTCGGTACGGCCGCGTCGTTGCAGATCAGTGGTACTGACTCGGCGTCGGGTCAGACGTTGAGCTACTCCGCGACGGGTCTGCCGACGGGTCTGTCGATCTCGTCGAGTGGTCTGATCTCGGGTACCCCGAGTGCCGCGGGCAGCTACAGCGTGACGGTGACGGCGAAGGACAGCACCGGTGCCACCGGTTCCACCAGCTTCAGCTGGACCATCGCCAGCTCCGGTGGCGGCTGCACCTCCGCCCAGCTGCTCGGCAACCCCGGCTTCGAGACCGGCACCGCCGCGCCCTGGACGGCGACCGCCGGCGTCATCAACAACGACATGATCGACGAGCCGTCCCACTCCGGTAACTGGGACGCCTGGCTGGACGGCTACGGCGCCGCCCACACCGACACCCTGTCGCAGGCCGTCACCGTCCCGACCGGCTGCGTCAACGCCCAGCTCTCCTACTGGCTGCACGTCGACACCGACAAGACCACCAGCCAGGCGCAGGACACCCTCAAGGTCGAGGTGATCAGCGGCTCCAGCACGACCACCCTGGCCACCTACTCCAACCTGAACGCGAACAACGGGTACACCCAGTACTCGGTCAACCTCGCGCCCTACATCGGCAAGAGCATCACGGTGAAGTTCGTCGGCACCGAGAACAGCTCGCCCGAGCAGACCAGCTTCGTGCTGGACGACACCGCCCTCAACGTCTCCTGACGCCACGTCGGTGGACATGACCGTGCCCGGCCGCTCCTGGAGCGGCCGGGCACTTCGTCGTTGCTACCGCCGTCAGGAGGGGGTGCCGCCCGCGAAGTCGCTGTTGAAGCTGGACTCGATGACCGACGCGACGCCGTGGTCCTGCAGGATGATGCCGAGCTCGCGGTTGCTGCCCAGCGAGTTGCTGGTGACGTTCATCGAACCGGCCTCCACGGTCTCGGTGGAGAGGCCGTAGTCGGCGACGATCGCCTTGGCGTGGATGTAGAACCCGGTGCTGGAGGAGT
The DNA here is from genome assembly GCF_044547075.1 of Kitasatospora sp. NPDC052896. Lineage (NCBI taxonomy): Bacteria > Bacillati > Actinomycetota > Actinomycetes > Kitasatosporales > Streptomycetaceae > Kitasatospora > Kitasatospora sp. NPDC052896. The sequence continues at coordinate 59,221 of NZ_JBITZU010000031.1, read as the reverse complement.
AACCCACCACGGTGGCACCGGCGTTCTCCACCTCGGAGATCTCCGAGGAGTAGCTGGAGGGGTTCTCCAGCGCGATCCGCACGGTCACGCCGTTGGAGGCCGCGTTCGCGATCGCGTCCACCACGGCCTGGTCGCTGAACTCCTCCTCCTCGATGTCGAGGCTGGTGGTGGCGCCGTTGATGACGCTCAGGAGCCGGCTCTCGGAGTCGGTGGGCGACCAGAGCAGGTTGTCGCCGTCGCTCGGGGTGATCGCGGTGTGCGCGTAGTCGGCGTTGAAGACCTGCTCGATCGCGTTGACGTCGTTGGCGTCGTTGTCGAAGACGCCGTAGTCGCGGCTGGTCGGGTAGTACTTGGCGGTGAGGTTGCCGGTGAGGATCAGCGACTCGGTGCCGTCGACCGTGATGGTCTTCTGGTGCGTGTAGTAGTACGTGGTGGACGAGTAGACCACGCCCACCCCGGCCGCCTGCAGCGCGGAGTACGCCGCCGCGTTGGTGGACTTCTCCCGCTCGTCCAGGATGACCCGGACGTCCACACCCGCTCTCTCCCGCGCGATCAGGTCGTTGACCGCCGTGGTGTCGCTGAGCTCGTACATCGTCATGTCGAGCGTCTTGGTGGCGGAGTTGATGAAGGAGTAGATCGTCGGCTCGCTGGAACCCAGGTCGAACGCGAACGCCGAGTACGTCGTCGCCGCGTGTGCCGGGAACCCGGCACTCAGCGTGACGGCGCAGGCGGCGATGGTGACCGCGGCGCGACGTATGGAAGCACGGATCATGGATGCAACTCCTGGGGGTATCACTGGGGACATGACGGATCGTCGACTGTCAGGCGGTAGGGGACGCCTCGTCAATTCAGAGAACCACGCGCGTAGAACGCCTGAAAAGGCCTCTGCGGTGAACTTGTCGTGTCCACTTTCTGTGTCTGATCTGACGCGTCGACAGTCGACGGAGGTCCGACCGCCGAAGATGCGCACGGGATACCGGTCGCCAACTGCGCGGTGATGGCCGGATGAACGGGCGGGAGGAGCCTTCCACCGGCGTGGGCGCGGAGGCCGTGTGGGTTGGAAAATCCAATGGACTGTGTCCTAGGCTGGGCGCATGAGTCCAGCAGCCACCGCCCGCCCCTGTTCGATCGCCGACACCCTGGCGGTGGTCGGCGACAAGTACGCCCTGCTGGTGCTGCGCGAGGTCTTCTTCGGCGTGCACCGCTTCGACGCCATCGCGCGCAACGTGGGGGCGCCGCGCGACATCCTGGCCGCCCGACTGCGCAAGCTGGTGGACGCCGGCGTCCTGGAGAAGGTGCTCTACCAGGAGCGCCCGGCGCGCTACGAGTACCGGGCCACGGCGGCCGGGCAGGAGCTGCGGCCGGTCCTGCTGCTGCTCAAGGAGTGGGGCGACCGGCACCTGGCGGAGGTGGCGCCGGTGGTCTGGGAGCACGACTGCGGAGCCGACCTCGACCCGGTGCTGTGCTGCCGCGCCTGCGGACGGCGGGTGCACCGTGCGGACGTGGCCCCCCGCTTCCAGGTCCCCGGCTGGTCCGCCACCGGCCCCGCCTGACCTTCACCTCCGCGTCGACCCGCTGCTCCGGAGCCCCGCGGGTAATTCGTTCGACCTCGGCCGGCCTCTCCCTATACGTTGTAGAAGACATATACGCCGTACAAGAAGGGGGAGCGGGCATGTCCCAGGCCGAGCGCCGGGCGGACCGATGGCTGATTCTCGCCGTCATCTGCCTTGCCCAACTCGTCGTGGTGCTCGACAACACCATCCTCAACGTCGCCGTTCCCTCCCTCACCCGGGAGCTGGGCGCCACCACCGCGCAGACCCAGTGGGTGATCGGCGCCTACTCGCTGGCCCAGGCCGGGCTGTTGATCGCCGCCGGCGGCCTCGCCGACCGGTACGGGCGCAAGAAGGTGCAGCTGCTCGGGCTCGCGCTGTTCGGGGTCGGGTCGCTCGGCGCCGCGCTGGCCGGCAACCCGGGGGAGCTGATCGCGGCGCGCGCGGGCATGGGCGTGGGTGGCAGCCTGCTGCTGGCCACCAGCCTCGCCATCATCGTGCGCACCTTCGACGCGGACGAGCAGCCCAAAGCCATCACCATCTGGACCGCCATCGCCTCGGTGGGCGTCGCGCTCGGACCGGTGATCGGCGGGGTGCTGATCGAGCACTTCTGGTGGGGCTCCGTCTTCCTGGTGAACCTGCCGGTGGCCGCCCTCGGCCTGATCGCCGTCGCCTGGCTGGTTCCCGAGTCCAAGGACCCGCGCGGCGACCGGCCCGACCTGCTCGGCGCGGTGCTCTCCACGGCCGGGCTGGTCGGCGTGGTGTACGCGATCATCCAGGGCCCCGGCACGGGCTGGACCGGCTCACGCACCCTGGTCGCCGGCGGGCTCGGCCTGCTGTTCCTGCTGGCCTTCGTGCTGTGGGAGCGCCGGATCGAACACCCGCTGCTGGACCTGGCGTTCTTCCGCAACGCCCGGTTCCGCGGCGCGATCTCCGGCGGCGTGCTGGTCAGCTTCGGCATGGGCGGCTCACTCTTCCTGCTCACCCAGCACCTGCAGTTCGTGCTCGGCTACGGTCCGCTCTCGGCCGGCCTGCGCACCGCGCCGATGGCCCTCACCGTCATCGCGCTCAACCTCACCGGCGTGGGCATGCGCCTCACCATGAAACTCAGCCCGCCGATCGCCATCGCGAGCGGCCTGACCCTGCTCGCGGCCGGCCTGGCCGCGATCGCCGAGTTCGGGCGCGACGGCTCCTACCCGGGGATCCTGCTCGGCCTGGTGCTGATGGGCGCGGGGGTGGCCTGCGCGCAGCCCGCCATGGCCGGCGCGATCATGACGTCGATACCGCCGGAGAAGGCCGGCATCGGCTCCGGTCTGATGGGCACGCTCAGCGAGTTCGGCAACTCGCTCGGCGTCGCCGTGCTGGGCGCGGTGCTCACCGCCGGGTTCGCCGGGTCGCTGCCCGCCGGACTGCCCGACTCGGCGGCCCGCTCGCTGCCCGAGGCGCTCGCCGCCGCCGGGCCGTCCGCCGCCCACCAGGTGCGCTCCGCCTTCGCGGACAGCCTCACCACCAGCCAGCTGATCGGAGCCGTCGCCGTGCTGCTCGGCGGGTTCCTGGCCGCCTGGCTGCTGAGCCGGGCGGGCACGGCGCAGCCCGTACCCGCTGCTCAGCAGGGTGAGCCGGTCACACAGGAAGGCTGACCGCACCCCTACCATCGCTGCACGGCCGGTCCTTCCCGGCCGTGCGGCGAGAACAGAAGGAAGAGCATCGTGGACAAGCCCCGCGACCCCGGCGGCAGCATCTGGGTGGCCCCGCCCAAGGGACGCGGGCGGGGCAGCGCCCCCACCGGCCTGAGCCGGGACCGGATCGTCCGCGCGGCGGTGGCCCTGCTCGACGCCGAGGGCGTCCAGGCGTTCTCCATGCGCAAGCTGGCGGCGGAACTCGACGTCACCGCGATGTCGGTCTACTGGTACGTCGACACCAAGGACGGGCTGCTGGAACTCGCGCTCGACGAGGTGCTCGGTGAGATGCGGGTCGAGCCGCTGGAGGACCACGGCGACTGGCGGCGGCATCTGCGCGCGCTGGCCCACGAGTACCGGCACTGTTTCCAACACCACCCGTGGGCCGCGCAGTTGGCCGCGCAGTTCCTGGCGATCGGGCCCAACTCGCTGGTCTTCTCCAGCAGCGCCATCGGTGCGGCGACCCGCAGCGGGCTCTCCGGGGACCAGCTCGCCGGGGCGCTGGCGCTGCTCTTCAACTTCGCCTACGGCTTCGCCATGTTGGAATCGCAGTGGTCGCTGCGGGTGCGGGCCTCCGGACTGGGCGAGGACGAGTTCAACCGGGTCGTCCACGGCATCGTCGAGCGGGTCGATCCCCGCTTCGTCGAGAACGAGGACCTGGTCAGGGCCAGCGTCGAGGGTGGCGTGGCCGCGGGCCGGGATCGGCAGTTCGAGGCGGCCCTGGACATCGCGATGGCCGGCATCGACGCCCTGATCGCCGCCGGGAGCGCACCGAACCGCCCGGCGTGAGCCGAACCCGCCCGCCGCGCGCGACCTGATGTCCGACCGGCCCGGACGCCCCGCGGCCGGTCCACGCGCGGACGGACCGGCGGCGGGGCGGTCCACCGAAGTCGTCGGTGGGGCAGCGTCAGCAGGGTCCGCTGCCCGGGCCGCCGAGTCGGAACGACGTCCGGGTCAGCCGGCCCGCGTCGTACAGGTTCGGGCTGGTGGCGGTGACGGTCAGGGCGGGGGTGTCGGTCGAGCCGGTCAGCCGGAAGTCGCCGATCCAGGAGGAGCCGTGCCGGGTGCCGTCCCGGCCGTCGCCCATCTGCTCGCAGGTGCTGCCGGTGGCGTGGGCCACCTCGCCGAACGCGGTGACCAGCTGGGCCCGGGTGTAGCCGCCCTGCCAGAGCGCGCCGGGGAAGTAGCCGACGGCCTGTCCGTCGTAGAAGGCCCACCAGTCGCCGGCCAGGTTCTCGATCGCGAACCCGGCCGCCGTCCCGGGCCGAACGGCCATGCCGGGCTTGACGGTGCGGGAGACCTGGACGAAGCCGCAGCCGTTGTAGCAGCTCTCGGCGCCGTTCACCCAGTGGTAGACGAACAGGTGCGGGCGGGTGTCGCCGTTGAGGCCCAGGTCGACGGTCCAGCCGATCTCCACGGTGGACTTCTGGTCGGCGGACTGCAGGGCCAGCTCCTGCAGTGAGTGCGACTCGGTGTCGCCCGGCTTGATCCGCGGCTCGGCCTGGAGCATCCGGATGCTCGCGCCGGACACGTCGGTGAGCTGCCGTCCCGAGACGTAGTCGTAGCAGGCGCCGAACCAGCAGACCGGCCCCGAACCGGCGGCGGCGGGGGCCTGGGCCGAGGGCAGCAGGTCGGGCAGCGGCGCCGGTGCGACGTGCGGGGTCGGGGTGTTGGGCGTGGCGGCCCGGGCGGCCGGGCTCGCGCAGAGCAGACCGAGGGTTGCGGTCAGCGCGGTGGCGCCGGCGAGGAGCGTGCGGGATATGCGCATGGACGGTTCCCATCCGGTGGGGGCGGCAGGAGCGGTGGCCGGTACGAGGCGATGCTGCTCGACACCGGGTTGATCCGTGACATAACTTCACTTACCTTGCGGCTTAACGTAGCTGTGCCGGATCGGGCCACGCAATACCCTGGGACGACCCCGGGAGCGGACGGCGGAGGGTGAGGAGCATCGTGGCGAAGCGGGCGAGACGACAGGAACCCGACGAGCCGGACGACGACCGTCAGGTGATCGGCCGGCGGGTGCTCCGGCTGCGCACCGAACGCGGCCTGACCCAGCGGGCGTTGGCCGAACCCGCCTACACCGCCGCCTACATCTCCACCCTGGAGGCCGGGCGGGTCCGCCCCTCCGAGACCGCGCTGCGCTACCTCGCCGACCGGCTCGGCGTCAGCTTCCAGGAGTTGACCACCGGGCAGCCCGCGCATCTGGCCACCGACCTCCGACTGCGGCTCACCGACGCCCGGCAGGCACTCTGCGCGGGCGACGGCGCCGAGGCGGCCGAGCGGTACGCGGCGCTGGCCGCCGAGGCGCACCGGCTCGGCCTGCCGGCCGAACACGCCATCGCGCTCGTGGGGTTGGGCGACTGCGCGCTGGAGACCGGTGAGTTGGACCGGGCGATCGAACACTTCCAGGCCGCCGAGGACCAGTTGGCCGACGCCCCGCTCCCGCAGCGGGTGCCCGCGCTGCGCGGCCGGGCGGTGGCCCACCTGCTCGCGGGCGAACTACGGTACTCCTGCTACCTGTTGGAGAGCACGATCGACCGGCTCAACGCCGAGGGGCTGCCGGACCCCGCCGCCCTGCTGCTGCTCTACTCGACGGTCATCGCGCCCTACATGGACATGGGCGCCCAGGCCCGGGCGGCTCGGGCGGCCGAACTGGCCCTGGCGCTCGCACCGCAGGTCGCCGACCCGGCGCTGGTCGCCCGGATGCACCGTGGCGTCGCCCGCACCCTGCTGGCCGAGGGGCGGGCGGTGGAGGCGGACGCCTCACTGGCCCGGGCCCAGGAGCTCTACCAGCAGCTCGGCATCCGCAGCGAACTCGCCCACTGCCACTGGATGCGCGGCTACCTGCGCGCCCAGGACGGTGAAGTGGCCCAGGCCGAGCGGGAGTTGCGGACCGCGCGGGAACTGCTCGCCCGTCCGCGTGCCACCCTGTACACCGCGCAGCTGGACGTCGAACTCGCCGACGTGCTGCGCCGCCGCGGCCACGGAGCCGAGGCCGAGCGGCTGCTCTCCCAGCTGCTCGGTGAGCTCACCGTCGCCCGCGGCGCGGTGCACGCGGGCGGCGCGCACCGGCTGCTCGGGCTGATCACCGAGGAGCGTGGCGACCTCGCCGGCGCCGAGCAGCACTACCGCACCGCGCTGACCCTGCTCGAACCGGCCGGCGCGGCAGGGGACCTGGCCGATCTCTGCCGTCTGCTCGGCGACCTGCTGCGCCGCACCGGCCGTACCGAGGCCGCCCTGGACGTCTACCGCACCGGCCTGGTCCACCGCGCCGCCCCCGGCCGGACCACGCTGGGCCCCGCACCGGCCGACCCGCCGCGGTGAGCGCGTCGCCCCGCGCGGTTTGGCCGCCGCGATGTCGGGCAACCGCCCGAACGGGGACCGAGACAGGAGGTCATCGTGATCATCCTTGGAGTGATCCTGCTCATCATCGGATTCGTCGCCCACTTCGCGATCCTGTGGACCATCGGGATCATCCTGGTGGCCATCGGGCTGGTCCTGTGGGTGCTGGGCGCGCTCGGCCACGCCGTGGCCGGACGGCGTCACTACTGGTAGCGAGTCGGCGGAGCGCCGACCGCACACCGGCTCAGGGGCGAGCCAGCTTGCGCTCGCCACCGGCCCCGGTCGCGTACGGGAGCCCGTAGTGTGCGAACACCGCTGGCTCCTCGTCCGCGGGCAGGATGTCGTCGGTGCCGATCGAGGGCGCCTCCTTGACCAGGCCGCGGGCGTAGCGGACCTTCAGGTAGCCCGGCCCGACCGTCGCCCCGTCGAGGGGCACGAACACCAGACGGCGCTTGTTGAGCAGTCCGATCATGACGGTGGCGAAAGCCGGTTCGTCCGTGCTGGTGTCCACGTAGATGGCCTCCAGCGATCCGATCTTTCGGTTCTCGGCGTCCACCACGTCGTGGCCGCGCCACTCCCTGATGTCCTCGACCTGGAACACCATCGCGCTCTCCTCACCTCGGATGCCCGTTCCATCGTCGCGCCACCGGGCCCGGGCGGCGCGTCGGTACGGCCGGCCGGTGGCGGTCAGCGCAGCCCGTCGTCGCCCGAGGGCGGCCAGCGGTGCTCGGTCTCGCCCGGGGCGAGTCGGGCGACCACCTGGGCCAGCCCCCGGCACGCCTCCTCGATCCGCCGGTGGGTGTTCTCCCGCTCGGCGATGACCGCGGAGAGCAGCAGCCCGGTGAGCGCCGCGGCGCCGTTCAGGGCCTGCAGGGTCACCATCACCCCGAGCAGCCCGTGGTGCGCGAACGGGCCGTTGTGATCCGTCGCCGCCACCACGGTCAGCACCGAGACCAGCAGTACGCAGGGCGCGGCTCCGAGCAGTTGGAAGCGCAGCGCGGCCCAGATGAGCAGCGGGAACACCAGGAACAGCAGCTCCAGCGCGCTGCGGCTGGTGACCAGCGTGACGGCGGCGGTGCCGCCCAGCAGGAGCGCGAGCTCGGCCCAGCGGTGGGGACCCCCGTCCCACGGCGGCCGCGCGGTGCGGAGGGCCAGCAGCAGCGGAGTGACCACCAGGACGCCCATCGCGTCGCCCGTCCACCAGGAGGACCAGGCCGCCCAGAACCCGCTCGGGGGCAGTGCGCCGTCGAGCAGCAACACGGTGTTGCCGATGGTCGAGCTGATCAGCATCCCGGTGAAGGCGCCCAGGAACACCAAGGCCGCGCCGTCCCGCAGCCGGTCCAGCCGGACCCGGAAGTCCACCCGGCGCAGCAGCAGGTAGGCGCCGACCGGCGCGAGGGTGTTCCCCACCACGATGCCCCAGGAGGCGGGATTGAACGGGTTGATGGTGAGGATCACCGCCAGCGCGCCGAGCGCGATCCCCGGCCAGACCCGCAGACCGAGGAAGAGCAGCGAGGCCAGGGCGATTCCGGTGGGTGGCCAGAGCGGGGTGACCACCGCGGCGCCGATGGTCACTCGCTCCAGCAGGCCGAGCCGCCCGGACACGAAGTAGCAGGCGGCGACGGCGAGGTTCACCAGCACCGCCACGGCGACCCGCGGGACGCCACGGATCATCCGGCATCGCCGCCCGGGGCGTCGTGGCAGAGCACCAGCACGGCCGCGTCGTCGGTGTGGCCGGTGAGGTCGGCCACCTTGATCACCTCGGCGGCCAGCTCCGCGGGGCCGGCCCCCATCCCGGCCCGGACCACCCGCTCGACCTCTTCCAGGCCCGCCTCGATCGGGAACGACGGACCTTCCACCACACCGTCGGTGACCAGCACGTACGCGCTCGCGGCCGGCAGTCGGCGGCGGGCCGTGGGGTAGGTCTCGCCGGGGAGGATGCCGAGCGGCGGACCGCTCTCGTCCTGGGTGACCCCGCTGCGGCCGTCGGCGGTGGCCCAGATCGCCGGCACGTGGCCGGCGCTCGCCTTCACCAGCTCCCGGGTCGAGGGGTCGAAGCGGAGGAAGCTGCAGGTCGCGAAGAGCGTGCAGTCCATCGAGATCAGCAGTTCGTTGGCGCGGCTCAGCACCTCGCCCGGGTCGGCGGCGGTCGCGGCCACCGCGCGCAGACCGATCCGGATCTGACCCATGAACGCGGCCGCCTCGACGTCGTGGCCCTGGACGTCGCCGACCGAGAAGCCGAGTGCCCCGTCGGGAAGCCGGAACCCGTCGTACCAGTCACCGCCGATCGCCAGCCCGTGCCGGGCGGGCGCGTAGCGGGCCGCGGTCCGCAGGCCCGGGAGTTCGGGCAGCGCGCCGGGGAGCAGCTCGCGTTGGAGCGCCTCGGCCAGTTCCACCCGGGCCCGTTGCAGCTCCGCCCGCTCCAGGGCCTGGGCGGTCAGCCGCCCGAGTTCGGTGAGCAGGTCGTCGGCGCTCGCGGGCCGGGCGGGACGGCGTCGGGTCATCGACCCTCCGAAGGGCGTCGGGTCATGGCTGCGGCGGGTGCGGCGCGCACCGCAGCCTGCGCCTCAGGTTAACCCGCTGTTGCCCGCGCGGCAGCCGGGCCCGGACGGGGGCCGGACGAGCCGTGGTCCGACCGGAGCGATCAGCTCCAGCTGCCGCGCGGCGACTCCTCGGGGCCGCCCGCCACGGGGCGCGCAGCTGGTCCGCGAGGTCGGCGGGGACGCCCGGACCGGGGTGCCGGCGCCGCTGGCTGCCCAGGTCGAGCGGCTCTCCCCGGGCAGGTGGGGGAGCGTGGCGGCGGGTGCGTCCGTCAGGAGCCCGCCGGGGGGCCGGGCAGCGTGAGGACGAAGTCGGCCGAGCGGGCGAAGGCCTGGTCGTGCGTGATCAGCACGGTGGCGCGGCCGGCCATCAGGTTCCGTAGCGGGGCGATCACCCGCTGGGCGGACTCGTCGTCCAGTCCCGCGGTGGGCTCGTCCAGCACCAGGACCGGGGTGCCGCGCAGGAACGCCCGGGCGATCGCGATCCGCTGCCGCTGGCCGCCGGAGAGCTGGAAGCCGTCCAGCCCGAGCTCGCTCTGGTAGCCGCGCGGGAGTTCCGTCACGAAGTCGTGGGCGTCGGCGTCCTTCGCCGCCCGCTCGATCTCGTCCCACGAGGCGTCCGGCCGGCCGTAGGCGATGTTGTCGAGGATCGTGCCGCGCAAGAGCGGCGCCTGCTGCGGGAGCAGGGTCACCGCCTGGCGCAGCGAGACCAGCGTGAGGTCCCGGATGTCCTCGCCGTCGAGGCGGACCGCGCCGGCCTCCGGGTCGAGGAAACGGACCAGCAGCTTCGCCAGCGTCGACTTGCCCGAGCCGCTCGGCCCCAGCACGGCCAGCACCTGGCCGGGCCCGATGGCGAAGCTGACGTGCTCCAGCACCGGGCGGCCGGCCCGGTCCGGGTAGCCGGCCCGGACGTCCTCGCAGCACAGCCGGCCCTTGACCGCCCGGGCCCGGTGGGCGGTGGGGCGTTCGCGCACCGGCGTCTCGGTGTCCAGCAGTTCCAGTACCCGCTCGGCCGCCGCACCGCCCGCACCGACCACCGCGGCCAGGCCGGCCAGCTGCTGGGCCGGTTCGAAGAGCTGGGCCGTGAAGGCGGCGAAGGCGAGCAGGCCGCCCAGGCTCAGCACGCCGCGGTCCAGCTCGAACGCGCCGACGCCGACCACGATCAGACCGCCGACCACCTCCAGGACGTTGAGCAGCGGCGGATAGAGGTCGGCCAGCCGCGCGGTGGCGAGTTCGGCGCGCAGCAGCGCCTCGCCCTCCCGTCGCACCCGCGCGACGTCACGCTCCTCCGCGGTGCAGGTCCGGGTGACCACCGAGTTGCGCAGGCTCTCCTCCAGCGCGGCCGTCACGGTGCCGGTGCGTCGCTGGGCCTCCCGCTCGCGGTCCAGGATGCGTCCGCCGAAGAACCGCGCGCTGCCCCAGAACAGCGGTGCCACCGCGAGTGCCGCGAGTGCGAGCGGCCAGCTCAGGTAGACCGCCGCCGAGGCGAAGAGCAGGAGTCCGAGCAGCGCCGAGCCGCCCTCGACCAGGCCGGAGGCGACCATCTGCTCGATCGCGGAGATGTCCGAGGTGAGCCGGGACACCACGTCGCCGTGCCGGCGGCGCTCCAGCGTGTCGGGCGGCAGGGTGTGCAGGTGGCGGACGACGGAGGTGCGCAGCCGCAGCACGTACCGCTCGGCGACCCGGGTGGCGGTGTAGCTGCCGCCGAACACCAGCAACGCGGCGAGCGCGGCGGCGCCGGCCATGGCCAGGGCGAGCGGCCAGAAGTCCGCGAAACGGCGGGGCAGCAGCACCTCGTCGATCAGGTCCTTGAACAGCCAGACCGACACCACCTCGCCGAAGGTGCCGGCGACCAGCAGGACGGCGCCGGCCAGCAGCCAGGGCGCGTCGGGGCGCACCCAGGGCCAGAAGCGCCGGAAGGCCTCGCGGACCGGGACGACCGGCGCCGGAGCCACCACCTGCGGAGTGCTCGGCCCGTCCGCTCCGCTCGGCACGGGATCCACGACGGTCGTCTCCTCCCCGGAGTGCTTCCGGAGTGCTTCCCGCGGGCAGGAAGTGGGGCCGACGGCATGCCGTCGGCCCCCGTGGGCAGGGAGATTCCCCCTTGCCTTCCCCTTCGCGATTACCAGCGGTGGTGACGACGGTGGTGGCGACGGCAGTTGCGCCGCGTACGGCCGCCGAAGGAGCGGAAGACGCTCATCATGGCTCCCTTCTCCGCATCGGTCGGGCGGTGGGAACGCCCGACGGATTCGTTGGCCGCGGATCCCCGCGGTCGACGCACGGGAGTCGAACCTTTCCCGTGCCCTTTAACCCATACGGATCAGTCACCCGCAGGGATTGCCGAGCGGGTCACGAAATCTGACGGCGGCCGACTTCCCGCGCGGCGCGGCGTTCGGTGCTCCGCCGCGGCAATCCTTCCGAACGGGTGGTTCGTAATAGAGGTACGCAACGGAACGGACCGGACCGGCCCTTCGCTGAAGCGGCCATGGGGATGGTTCAAGCACCCTGGCACCGGACGGTGGCGGCCATGACCGAAACCGACAGCCCCGCCTGTCAGCAACTCCACGAGATCGGCGCGGAACTCGCGCTCGGCATACTGCTGGCGCGCGAACGGGCCGGCGCGATGGTCCACCTGCAGCGCTGCGGTGCCTGCCGCGAGTACGTCCGCCGGCTGGCGTTCGCCTGTGACGGGCTGCTCGACCTGATCCCGGGCCGCGAGCCGCCGGTCGGATTCGAGTCCCGGGTGCTCCAGCGGGTCGGGCTGCGCCTGGAACAGCCCGCGCCGTCCGTGCCGTCCGCGGAGCGTGCGCGGTTCGGGTGGCTCAGGCGGTCGCCCCGGTCGCCCCGGTCGCCCCGGTCGGCGCGACGGGAGCAGGCGGGCCGGCGGTGGTCGGCCCGGCGCCCCGGGGCGCGGCTGCGGCTGGCCGTCCCGGCGGCCGCCGCCGCGGCGGCCCTCGCGGCCGGTGCGGTCGGCTGGGCGATCGGCAACTCCACCAGCGGGCCGGCTCCCGTCCCGGCGGCCTCCGCGCCCGCCTCCGCGGACGGGCACGGGATGTTCACGGCCCAGTTCAGGATGGCCGGGCACATGGTGGGCCAGGTCTTCGTCTTCGCCTCGCACTCGCCGTGGATGTACCTGTCGATGCACACCGGCGGACCACTGGGCCACGCGGTCAAGTGCCGGCTCCAGCGCGCCGACGGGTCGACCGTCACGGTCGGCACCTTCGACCTGTCCAGCGGCGACGGCCACTGGAGCGTCGCCTACCCGGCCGGCGCCGCCCCGGTGACCGGGGTCCTGCTGGTCGGGGACGACGGCTCCGTGCTGGCGAGCGCCCCCCTCACGGCCGCCCGCCCGTCGAGCACCTCCTCGTCCCTGCCGGCGTCCTACGCCTGAGCGGCCCTCCGTCCGGGCGGGCCCAGGGCCGGGCGTCCCGCGGCCGAGCGACCCGGCCCGGAGCGGGCATATATTTCACGAGTAAATTAGTTGCTAAGCTTTTCGCATGGCCGCACCGTCAGATCCCGCCCCGACCGACCCCCGCCTCCGCCGGTTCCCGTTGCCGCCGCTGAGGCACACGCTGCGGCTGGGGGCGCCGGCGGACATCTGGCACAAGCCCGCCGTCAGCGCGGTCGTCGCCCTCGCCGCGCTCGACTTCACCCTGTTCGGGCTCGGCCGGCTCGACCTCGCCCTCTACACCTCGTCCGGCGCCCTCTGCGCGCTCTACGGCCACGGGCTCCCGTACCCGGCGCGGGCCCGCACGCTCGGGTGGGTCACCCTCGGCGCCGTCCTCAGTACGGCGATCGCGCTCACCGCGGCCTCGCTCACCCACTCCGCCGCCGGGCTGGTCGCGGTGGCCGCCGCCCTGGCCGCGCTGCACAGGACGGCCTGCGACGCGGCCCGGATCGGCCCGCCCGGCAACATCATCGTGACCTTCACCACCGCCAGCTGCGCCTTCGTGCCGCAGCACCTCGGTCAGGTGCCCGGCCACGTCGCGCTCGCCGCCCTCGGTGCGGCGGTCGCCTGGCTGGTCTGCATGGCTCCGGTGCTGGTCCGCCCGCTCGGTCCGGAACGGATCGTGACGGCCCGCGCGCTGTGCGCGGCCGCTCGGCTGCTGCGGGGCGAACCCGCCCGGCGGCCGGCGACCCGGACGGCGCTGGCCGCCGCCGTCAACGCGGCTCGGCACACCCTGGCGCTCTCCTCCGGCCGCGCCGGTGCGCGCCGCCGGGAGCTGGCTGGTCTGGAGCGGCTGCTGGTCCGCTGCGAGTCCGCGCTGGGCGCGGCGGACGCCGTCGCGTGCCCGTCGTCCTCGCCCGCCGTGCTCTCGACGGCGTCCGCCGAAACCGCCGCGCGCTACGACGACTGGGCCCGCGAGCTGCGGCGGAACGGTCCGCTGCCGGCCGTCCCCCTCACCCCCGCGGAGGACGCCGAACTGCGTGGAACGGCGGCCGCCGACGCGTCGGCGGCCGCCCGGGGACAGGGACGCGGCCACGGTCACGGCCCGCGGTTCCGGGACGCGCTGCGTCCGGGCTCACCGCTGCTCCCGATCGCCCTGCGGGTGGCGGTCGGCTGTGCCGCCGCCGGGTGGGTGTCGCTGGCACTGGGCGTCGGACGCCCGGCCTGGGCGGTGGTCACCGCGGCCTCGGTCTTCCAGGCCAGCGCCGGGATGTCCTGGTCGCGCGCGCTCCAGCGGGTGCTGGGCAACCTGCTCGGCCTGGTCCTCTTCACCGCGCTGCTGCCGGTCTCCCGCTCGGGCGAGCCGGCGCTGATCCTGCTCGGCCTGGCCTGCCAGTTCTGCGCGGAGGCGACGATCGCCCGCAGTTACTGGCTGGCGAGCACCTTCGTGACCCCGATGGCGCTGCTGATGACGGAGTTCGTCGGCTACCAGCCGGCCAGGACGCTGGTGGCCGATCGCTGGCTGGACACCTGCGTCGGTGCCGTGCTCGGCCTCGCCGCGTGCTTCCTGGTCACCAACCGTCGTACCGCCGGCCGCCTGGACGTCGCCCTGGTCGCGCTCGTCGCGGCCACCGACGCGGCCCGGTCGGCCGTGTCCTCGGGCGCGGTGGCGGGCGGGTCCGTCCCGGTGGCCCGGGAAGGGCTCTCGCGCGCGCTGGTGGAGCTGCGCGCGGCGGCCGAGGTCGCCTCCGGTGAGTGGTGGCAGCGAGCGCTGCCGCAGACCCGGATCGCCGCGGCCGAACGGGACGGTCACCTGGCACTCGCGGCCCTGCTCGACCACTGTGCCGCCCACCACCTCGCTCCCGCCTGCCCCTAGGATCAGGTGTCCGGCCGGCCGTGCTCACCCGGCGGTGCGGCCGACCGTCGAACGCCCGGGGTGGCAGAGGGGAGCAGCGCACGTGGAGGACGCCGTCGCGGACGTGCTGCGGCAGTGGCAGCGGGCGTTCCCGGGTCTGGACACCGAGCCGGTCGCGGTCATCGGCCGGATCAACCGCTGTGCCTCGCTGCTGCAGCAGGGCGGCGGCGGCCCGCTCACCCGGGAGGGACTCGCCCGCCCCGAGTTCGACATCCTGGGCGCGCTGCGCCGGATCGGCCACGAGTTGACGCCCACCCAGCTGGCCCGCGAGACCTTCGCCTCCGGCGCGGCCGTCACCAAGCGACTCCGGCTGCTGGAGGAGCGCGGCCTGGTCGCCCGCCGCGCCGACGCCCGTGACCGCAGGGTCTCGCACCTGTCGCTCACCGAGGGCGGCAGCGCCCTGGTCGACCGGATCTATCCCGAGCTGCTCGCCTACGACCGTGCGCTGCTCGCCGGCCTGACCCCCGAGGAGCGCGAGGACCTCGCCCGCGCGCTCAGCCGGCTGCTGCTCGTCCTGGAAGGCAGCAGCGGCAGCCTGGCCTGAGCCACCCGCAACGCCTCGGATCAGGCGAGGTCGTCGATGATGTCGGCCAGCCGGCGCAGCTGCCGGGCGAGTTGCAGCCGTTCCTCCGGGCTGAAGGTGGCGTAGCCGAGCGCCTGGCGTTCGCGCCGGTGGCTGCGGATGCGCGCGAGCCGGTCGGCGCCGTCGTCGGTGAGGGCGATCAGCACTCGGCGTTCGTCCTCGGGGGAGCGGCGGCGGGTGACGATGCCCTTGGTCTCCAGCTGCTGGAGCATCCGGGTGGCCGTCGGGACGCTGACCCCCGCGTCGGCGGCCAGCCGTCCGACCGGCAGCCCCGCCTCCAGCGCGAGCGGTTCGAGCATGGACTGCTGCGCCAACGACAGCTCGCCGGCCTGGTCCGCCCCGGCCGAGCGGGCCCGCCGCATGGCGAGGAAGAGGGTGTCGGCGGCGCGCGCCAGTTCCTCCACCCCGGTCCCGTGGTCGGTGTCGTCCGGTCTGTGCTTGTCGGCGTTGCGCATGAGTGCTAGCTTACTGAACAAATAACTAGCAAGCTAAACAATAGGTGGCTAAGAGAGGTTTCGATCATGGTCTCTCCCGCTCGCGTCGACGTCCACGAGCACGTGGTCCCGCCCGCCTACCGCAAGCTGCTGGCCGACCGGGGACTGGACTCCGGTGGCTGGTCCATCCCGGCCTGGAGCAGGGGCGACGCCATCGCGATGATGGACGCCCAGGGCATCGCCACCGGCCTCCTCTCGGTCAGCACCCCCGGCGTCCACCTCGGCGACGACGCCGAGGCCCGCACCTTGGCCCGTCAGGTCAACGAGTACGTCGCCGAGTTGGCCAAGGACCGCCCCGACCGCTTCGGCCAGTTCGCCAGCATCCCGCTGCCGGACGTGGACGGCGCAGTGGCCGAGGTCGCCCACGCCCTGGACGAGCTGCACGCGGACGGCGTCGTGCTGCTGGCCAGCCCGGGCGGCCGCTACCTCGGGGATCCGGCCTTCGAGCCGCTCTGGGCCGAGCTCGACGCCCGCGCCGCCGTGGTCTTCGTCCACCCGACGGAACTGGCGATGCCGATGCTCCCCGGCATCCCGGCCCCGGTCGTCGACTACACCTTCGACACCACCCGCACCGCGGTCCAGCTGGTCCTGAACGGGGTGATGTCCCGCCACACCCGGGTGAAGGTGATCCTCTCCCACGCCGGCGGTTCCCTGCCCTACGTCGCCCACCGGGTGGCGGTCGCGGCGAACCTGCTGGACCCGGTGAAGCACACCGTCGACGGCGTCCTCGCCGACCTGAAGCGCTTCTACTTCGACACCGCGCTCTCCGGCAGTCCCACCGCGCTCCCCTCCCTGCTCGCCTTCGCCGAGCCGGGCCACGTCCTGTACGGCAGCGACTGGCCGTACGCCCCCATCGACGCGGGCGCCTACTTCAACCGCCACCTCGACACCTACGGGAACTGGGAGCCCGGCCAGCTCCACGCCGTCAACCGCGGCAGTGCCGAAGCGCTCTTCCCCCGCCTCGCGCCCGCCGCCGACCCGGTCTGACGGTTCCTCCGTCCACCGCCCACGCGTCGAAGTCCCCGCTCGTACGGTGGCCGGGTGACACCGGACCAGGCCGGGTTGACGCCCCTGGTCGCCGGTTGCCGCGAGCTGGCCCTGGATTCGCTGCCGGCCGTTGCCCGCGGCTTCCGCTCCGGGATGCGAGCGGAGGAGCGCGAGGCCGTGAACGAGCGCCGGGAGAGTGACGTGGCCGCCCGCATGTGCGCCGTGCGGGGGCGGGGCCCGAGGCCGGGATTGACGAGGCGTCAGCCATGACTGGCCTGGCGGCGTGTCACGCGCATGATGGGTGGGCGTCCACCGACCGAACGGGAGGCCGGGGTGGCGCGTCCGACGGATGAGCCTGATCTGAAGGGGCCCGGATGAACGTCACCACACCCACCAGCACGCCCACGACACCCACCCGGCCCGCATCCGCACCCCGGCCCGGTACGGGACCCGACGTGCCGCGGCGGGTCGCCGTGGTGGGCGCGGGCGCGGCGGGAACGCTGACCGCCGTGCAGCTGCTCCACCGCGCCGCCCGTCGGCGGGTGCCGCTCGAGGTGTACCTGGTGGACCCGGCCGACGCCGGGCCGGGGGTCGCCTACGGCACGGGCGACGTGCGGCACCTGCTGAACGTGCCGGCCGACGGGATGAGCGCGTTCCCCGATGATCCGGGGCACTTCCTGCGCTGGCTGGCGGCCTGGGAGCGCTGTCCGGCCGCACCCGGGGATTTCGTGCCCCGGCGCACCTACGGCCGCTACCTCACGCACGTCCTCGAACGGGCGGTCGAGGGCAGCGCGGTCTGGGGCCGGCTGCACCACGTGCGCCGGCGGGTGGTGGACGTGGTGGACGCCGGGTGCGGCGCGGAGGGCGTCGTGCTGGTGCTGGCGGACGGGGAACGGCTGGCCGTCGAGGCGGCCGTCCTGGCGCTGGGGCTGCGTCCGCCGGGGTGCGCCTGGGCGCCGCCGGTGCTGCGCGGCCACGCCGCTTTCGTCGCCGACCCGTGGGCGCCGGGGGCGCTGGAGGCGGTGCCGGCCACCGGCGAGGTGCTGTTGGTGGGCACGGGGCTGACGATGGCGGACGTCGCGCTCAGCCTGGCCGGCCCGGACCGGGTGATGCACGCCGTCTCCCGGCACGGCCTGGCCCCGTACGGTCACCGCTCCGGCTCGCGGGTCGCCGTGCCACTGCCCCCGGCGCTGGAAGGCCTGGTCGACTCGGAGGGGTTGGCGGGGCTACGGCGTGCGGTGCTGCGGCACCTGGCCCGCACCCGGCGCACGGTGGGGGACTGGCGTCCGGGCGTCGACAGCCTGCGGCCGTGCACCGTGGCCCTGTGGCAGCGGTTGTCCGACGCCGACCGGGTCCGCTTCCTGCGCGAGGACCTGCGGTGCTGGGAGGTCCACCGCCACCGGCTGGCCCCCGCCACCGCCGCCACCGTGCAACAGCTGCGGGACCAGGGGCGGCTGACCGTCGCCGCCGCGGAGGTGACCGACGCACGGGAGGCCGGGCCGTCGGTCGAGGTCCGGCTCAGCGACGGCCGGGTGCTCACCGTCGCCGCGGTCGTCAACTGCACCGGTGCTCCCGCCGAGCTGACCGGCAGCACCGACCCGCTGCACCGCGCCCTGCTCCGCCGCGGCCTGGCCACCGTGGGCCCGGCCGGTCTGGGCCTGGCCACCGCCACCGACGGACGCCTGCGCCCGACCGCGGACCGGGCCGTCGCCCCGCTGTGGACGCTGGGCCTGCTGCGTCGCGGCGAGCTGCTGGAGACCACCGCGATGCCGGAGATCCGTGAGCAGGCCGCCGGGCTGGCCGAGGCCGTGCTGGACGTCCTGGCCACCGCCGGGCCGGACGTCGCCGGCCACCGGAGCGGTCGGGTGGGCCGCCGCGAGGGGTGACGGGTCGTCGGCGGGTGGGGCGGCGGCACCGCGGGCGTCCCAGCGCTGTCCCTCCCGCGCCACGGGCGGGTAACAGCGTGCGCTGTCGGGCGCGGGAGTGGGCAAACTCGGAGTGACCGGGGTCGCCGGCCCGGGGCCGGCCGTCGCAAGGAGCAGAGCCATGCCAGCCATGCCAGTCGAAACCGCCCACCGTCGTCGGGCGCTCGCCCGCCGGGCCCTGTTGCCGGGCGTGGTCGCGGCCGTCGCCCTGACGGCGACGGCCTGCTCGTCGTCCTCGCCCACCCCCGCCGGCGCGCCGTCCGCCGCCGCGCCGGCCGGCACGACCCCGGCCGCGTCGCCGCTCGCCCCGGGTACGGCCGCGCCGAGCGCGCCCGTACCGGGTACCGGGCCGGCGGCGCCGGCCATTCCCGCCCCGACGGCGCCCGCCACCGCGCCCGGTGCCCCGGCATCGTCCGCGGCGGCGGTGGGCGGCTCGACGCGGGCCTGCACCAGCTCCCAGCTCTCGGCCGTCCTGGCCAACCCGGGCGTCGGCGCGGGTCAGTACTACGCGACCCTGGTCTTCACCAACACCTCCGCCGCCAACTGCACCCTGACCGGCTACCCGGGCGTTTCCTACGTCGCGACGAACGGCGTCCAGTCCGGCAACGCCGCGGTGCGCGACACCGGAACGGTGGCCACCGTCACCCTCAGGCCCGGCGGCCGGGCGAGCGCGGTCCTGCACGACAGCAACGGCGTCGGCGGCTACGACCCCACCCAGTGCCAACTCGCCCCCGCCCAGGGCCTGCGGATCTACCCGCCGAACGAGACCGCCGCACTCTTCGTGCCGTGGCAGACCCAGCACTGCGCCGGCCCGACCATCCACGCCCTGAGCATCGGCCCCGTCCAGCAGGACTGACCGTTCCCCCGGCTCCCGCGGTCCCTCCGACTCCCACCGCTACGACCGGGTGCCGCCGAGGGCGTTGCGGTGCCGTGGCATCCGGAGAGTGGTCATGCGTCGCCAGCCACCGGTCCGCTCGTAGGCGTAGCGGGCCTGGATGGCGGCGTCGAGGGTGGCCCGTCTGGTGCGCGGCCAGCGGAGGATGTCGCCCATCTGGGCCATGACGGCGAGGCTGACGTCGCGGTAGGTGCGGATCTCGGCGCGCGCGGTCCGCCGCAGCGTGGTGTGGATGAGCTGGCGGTGGCCGACGGCGGCCAGCCGTAGGAGTTCTTCGTGGCAGTAGGAGAGGTGGTTGTCCTCGTCGTGGGCGATCATGGTGATGGCTCGGCCGAGGTCGGGATGGTCGCCGAAGACGCCGTGTAGCAGCCGCATCTGTTCTGCGGCACGTTGCTCGGTGACGCGGCTGTGCGCGAGGTAGGTGATGACGTCGTGGTCGTCGAGGGGTTCGTTGCGGCGCAGGCGGGTGTGCGCGAGGCCGATGCCCTGCCGTTCGAGCAGCATCGTGTAGTCGGTCTCCGGCGGCACCTCGGTGGGGGTGAGGCCGCGACGGTGCAGGAGGGCGGCGAAGATCCGGCCGTGCTTGTCCTCGTCCGCGCCGTGCCGTGCGATCTTGGGCGCGAGGTGCGGGTCCGCCACCAGGTGCGCGATGCGGCCGTTCTCCCAGCCGCCCTGGTCCTCGCCCTTGGCGGCGATCGAACAGAACAGGCGGAACGCCTCGTCGTGGGCGTGGATCTCGTGGAACAGACTGCGTGCTGAGAGCATCTGGGCCATCCTTCGCCCGACCTGGTGGACGCGGGCCCCAGGTCGGAGTCGAACGTCGGAGCCGATCGTCGAGCTGAACGTGGCATCGAACTGCTCCAGTGAACGGGAGGCTCCGAGGGGCGGCAACAGCTCGTGCCCCGCCGCTGCGCCGTCCGGGCGACGCGAGCGCCCCGGGGCGGTCAGCGGGTCGCGGGACGTCCGCCGACGAGGGTGGTGGCGAGGGCCGCGGTGTGGCAGGCGGTCCTCAGGGCCTGGGTGAGCCGGGTGCCGGCGAGGCGGGCGGCGAGGAAGGTGCCGGTGAAGGCGTCGCCGGCGCCCGTGGTGTCGATGGCGGTGGTGGGTGGGGCGGGGGAGTGGGCCTGGAGCGTGCCGGCACGGGCGGCGAGCGCGCCGTCGGGTCCGAGGGTGAGCACGGCTTCGCCCCAGCGGGCGCTGAGGCGTTCGGCGGCGGCCACGGGGTCGTCGGTGCCGGACAGCAACACGGCCTCGGCGAGGTTGGGCAGCAGGAGGCTGGTGCCCTCGATCGCGGCTTCGAACGCGGCGGTCCCCAGGCGTCGGAGGAAGCCGGTGGAGGCGGGGTCGCAGCTGACCGGTACCGAGCGCGCCGTCGCGTCCGCGATCGCCCGGGCGGCCAGGGCGCGTCCCGGTGCGGTGAAGCACAGGTAGCCGGACAGGTGCAGGTGGGCCACGCCCGTCAGGAGGGCCGGGTCCCAGTCGGCGGGGCCCAGGTGGGCCGCGGCGCCGCTGTCGGTGGCCAGGGTGCGTTCGGCGGTGGCGTCCACCAGACAGATCACCACCGCGGTCGGGTGGTCCGGATCGACGGTGAGTACCGGGTCGACCCCGGTGGCTTCGAGCGCCCGGTGGTGCCAGGTGGCGCTGTCGGAACCGACCCTGGCGAGAAGCCGGGTGCGGGCGCCGCCGTGCGCGGCCCAGGCGGCGGTGTTGGCTCCGGAGCCGCCGGGGCGTACCGCGATCCTGGCGGCGGTGTCGGTGCCTGGGGCCAGCGCGTGCTGGTGCCGGGCGACGATGTCGGTCACCACGTCTCCCAGGACCAGCAGCGTTCCCGGAGCCGTCGTGTCGGGATGTTCCGTCGACCGGGTCACGGTGTCGTTCGCGTCTCGTGCGCCCAGGTGGTGGCGATCTCGGCGGCCAGGCGTACGTTGCCGCGTACGGCCGCGAGGTTGGCCTCGAGGGACGCGCCGGCGGTGTGTTCGATCAGGTAGGCGAGGAGGAAGGGGGTGATGGCCTGTCCGGTGACCCGGGCGCGCTCGGCGGCTTCCAGGGCCTGGGCGAGGACCCGGTCGTGCAGTGCCGGGTCGAGTTGGTCCGTGCCGGGTACCGGATTGGCGATCAGCAGGGCCGATTCCAGGCCGCCCAAGGTGTCCTGGGCCCGCATGACCGCGACGACCTCCTCGGCGTCCTGGACGGTCCAGTCCACCGGTTGGTTCGAGGAGGTCAGGTAGAAACCGGGGAACCGGGCGGTGTTGAAGCCGAGGACGGCGACCCCCAGTGTTTCGAGGCGTTCCAGGGTCGCGGGTACGTCCAGGATCGATTTGACCCCCGCGCACACGACGGTGATCCGGGTGCGCGAGAGGAGGGTGAGATCGGCGGACTCGTCCTGGGTGAGGGTGAAACCGCGGTGGACCCCGCCCAGGCCGCCGGTCGCGAAGACGCGCAATCCGGCCCGGGCGGCCAGGAACGCGGTGCCGGCCACCGTGGTCGCCCCGCTCGCCCCGGTGGCCAGGGCCGGTGCCAGGTCGCGGAAGCCCAGCTTGCGCAGGTTGTCCTGGTGCGCGATCCGTTCCAGGCCGTGCTCATCCAGGCCGACGCGCGCGACGCCGTCCAGTACGGCGATCGTCGCGGGCACCACGCCCCGGTCCCGTAGCAGGCCCTCCAACTCGCGTGCCACGGCGAGGTTGCGCGGCCGGGGCAGGCCGTGCGCGATGATCGTCGATTCCAGGGCGACCACCGGCGCGCCGCGCTCCAGGGCTTCGCGCACCTCTTCGGACAGCAGTACCGGGGGGCCACCGGCCGGCCGGGTGGGGGCGGGCTCGGGGGTGGAGGTGGGATCAGTCACCTTTCCATACCTGGCGCGCTTCCCTCCCACGCAAACCCTCCGGATGGCACGTGCCGCCGGTGGCGTGCCGCCGGTGGTTCACCGGTGGGACCACGGGTGCGGGTGGTGCCGGTGGTAGCCCTGTGGCGCCCGTCGCGATCCACCCGATCTCCCCTGCCGGGGAGGTGAGTTGGGGCGCGGGGCGGCAGCGGCGTGCTGTCCGGGTCCGTGGCGGAGGTGCCGTGCCGGGGGCGTGCTGGCATGTCCGTGGCGGGAAAAATGCCTGGTCACAGGCCTGGTGGAGCCATCCGCACGGCGGCTAGCATTCCCGGCACAGCGGTCCCCACCCCCCCAGGGGCCGCCACGGTCGGCAGCCCGTGCGCTGCCCCGGGCGCCGCTGCGGCCGGATCCGCCCCCCTCGTGTCCGGCCGCAGTGCTGCGCCACGCGACAGCTCCCGTGCGGACCGGGCGGGCTGACGGGTCAACCGGCCTCCGTCGCCCGCTGCAACGAGTCCAACGCGGTACCGGCCTGGTCGGCCAGGGTCACCGCGACCAGCCGTGCCTGTCGGGAGGGCACGGCCCCGGGGGTGGGTTCGAGCATGAACCGGCCGAGGTACCGGTCGTTGCCCACCAGCCGCAGCTCCACCTCCTCGGACGGCAGCCCGAGCCGGTCCGCGTCCCACTGCCGGCGCCCCAGCACGACGGAACCGTCGTGCTCCAGACGCGGCGGATGCCCCAGGAGGGATCCGTACTCGAAGCGACAGCCGCGCAGCTGGAGCAGGTCGATCAACTGTGCTCGCACGTGGTCGACCGTGGTGAGCGGTGAACTCGCCGACCGGGCGAGCACGGCCGTGTCGTGGATCCGCGTCATGTAGTCGGCGTCCGTGATGGCGATCACCCGGAAGCGACGGGCGCGAGCGGCCAGCTGGGAGACCGCCAGTCCGACGAGCAGCAGGAGGACGGCCGTCGTCAGGTCGGACGACTTGTTGATCGCGAACCGTTCGTACGGACGTGTGAAGAAGAAGTCGAACCACAGGGCGGCGGTCACCGCGGCGACCGCTCCGGCGACGCGGTGTCCCAGCGCGGCCACCGCGACCACCACGACGACCAGGAGCAGCGCCACGTTGGTGTTGGCCAGCTGGCTCCGGAACGGCAGCAGTACCGCGCTGAGCGCCAGCGGAGCCACCACGGCGGCGAGAAGCGACATCGGACCTCTCGAAAGGTACCGAGACATGATGCACCTCCTGCGTACCGGTGTAGCAGCCCGAGCGCACCCGACAACCGCCCCGGGCGGTTATTGACGCGACCCTTGCGGCGGGGAGCGTGCGAGAGTGAGAGCGGGGCGTCACAGCCGAGGGAGGACCTCCTGGTGGCCACAACGGGCAAGCTGCGGGTCTTCCTGGGTGCCGCACCCGGCGTGGGGAAGACGTACGCGATGCTCGCCGAGGGGCGGCGGTTGCGGGCGGACGGGGTCGACGTGGTGGTCGGCTTCGTCGAGACCTACGGGCGCCGGGGGACCGAGGAGCAACTGGGCGATCTGCCGGTGCTGCGCCGCCGCCTGGTCCGCCACCGGGGTCTGGAGCTGACCGAGCTCGACGTGGACGCGCTGCTGGCCCGCCGGCCGGCGCTCGCACTGGTGGACGAGCTGGCGCACACCAACGCGCCGGGCAGCCGGAACACCAAGCGCTGGCAGGACGTGCTGGAGCTGCAGCGCGCCGGGATCGACGTGGTGAGCACGCTGAACATCCAGCACCTGGACAGCCTCAACGACGTGGTGGAGCAGATCACCGGGATCGTCCAGCAGGAGCGGATCCCGGACGCGGTGGCGCGTGCCGCGGACCGGATCGAGCTGGTGGACCTGAGCCCGGACGCGTTGCGCACCCGGATGGCGCGGGGCGAGGTCTACCCGCCCGACAAGATCGACATCGGGTTGGACAACTACTTCCGCGCCGGCAATCTCGGCGCGCTGCGCGAGCTGGCGCTGCTCTGGCTGGCCGACCGGGTCGAGGAGGACCTGGCCGACTACCGGGCCCGGCACGGCATCCGCGCGCCCTGGGAGACCAAGGAGCGGATCATGGTGGCCCTGAACGGGGCTCCGCAGGGCGAACACCTGATCCGCCGGGGCGCGCGCACCGCGGCCCGGGTGCACGGCGACCTGATCGGGGTGCACGTCAGGAGCGACGAGGAAGCGCTGCGGCCCGAGCCGCCCACCCTGGAACGGCAGCGGCGGCTGCTGCACGAGCTGCACGGCGGCTACGTCGAGATCAGCGGCACCGATGTCGCGCGGACCCTGGTGGACTTCGCCCGGACCGAGAGTGCCACCCAGCTCCTGCTCGGCCCGACCAGCCGCTCGCGGCCGCGGGAGCTGATCAGCGGATCGGTGATCAACCGGGTGATCCGGCTGGCCGGCCCGATCGACGTCCGCGTGCTGCCGCCGCCCGGCCCCGGCATGCTGGCGCTGCCGGGCGCGCCGCGCCGCCGTCGGCCCGCGGCCGTCCCGCCGCGTCGCCGGTGGACGGGCTGGCTGCTCGGACCGGCTGGAGCGGTGGCGGTGGCCGCGCTGCTCTCCCCGCTGAACGGTTCGCTCGGCCTGTCCGGGGCGCTGCTCTGCCTGCTGCTCCTGGTCGCCGCCGTGGCCCGGATCGGCGGTCTGGCGCCGGCCGCCGGGACGACGCTGGCGGCCGCCCTGGCCGGCGACTTCTTCTTCGCCCCGCCCCGGCACAGCCTCACGGTCGGGCGGACGACGGACGCGGTGGCCCTGGCGCTCTTCCTCGCCGTGGCCGGGATCATCAGCCATCTGATCGACTGGCTGGCCAGGCGCTCGCAGCAGGCCGCCCGGGCGACCGCCGAGGCACGGGCGCTGGCCCGGCTCGCGGGCGCGACGGTGCAGACCGGGCCCCGGGCCCTGCCGCGCCTGCTCGTGGAGCTGCGGCGGACCTTCGGCCTGCCGGCGGCCGGCATCGTGGTCCCGGACGGCGACGGCTGGCGGATCGCGGCCTCCTCCGGCGGGCCGCTGCCCGCGAACCCCGAGGACGCGCCGTTCGCCGCCGAGCTGGACCAGGGCGCGGTCCTGGTGCTGGCCGGCGGTGCGGTGAGCGAGGAGAACACCCGGCTGCTCGGCCCGTTCGTCACCCAGCTGAGACTGGCCCAGGAACGGGAGCGACTGGCCGGGGAAGCCGCGGCGGCGCGGACGCTGGCCCGCACGGACGCGCTGCACACCACGCTGCTGGAGGCGGTCTCGCACGACCTGCGCACCCCGCTGGCCGCTATCAGGGCCGCCGTGTCGAGCGTGCTGTCCGCGGACGCGGAGCGGCCGGCCCAGGACGTCCGGCGCAGCTGCGAGATCATCGACGTCGAGTCGGACCGACTGGCGCACATGGTCGCCAACCTGCTGGATCTCAGCCGGCTGCGCGCCGGCCAGCTGCCGGTGACCCTCGCGCCCACCGTCGTCCGGGACGTTCTGGACACGGCGGTGGCGAGCCTGCCGGACAGCGGAGCACCAGTGCTGATCGAGGTCGCCGAGGACGTCCCCGAGGTCGTGGCGGACCCCGGACTCCTGGAACGCGCATTGGCCAACGTGCTTGCCAACGCGCGGAGTTGGTCGCCACCCGAGGCCACGGTGCGGGTGGACGCCGGCGCGGTGGCCGACCGGGTGGACGTCCGGGTCATCGACCGGGGGCCGGGAATCGCCGCCGAGGAGCGGCTGCGACTGTTCGAGCCGTTCTACCGCGGCGCGGACCCGGCCGGCCGGCGGGTCGCCGGTGTGGGCCTCGGCCTGACGGTCGCCAAGGGCTTCACCGAGGCCATGGACGGCGAACTCACCGTCGAGCCCACCCCTGGCGGGGGGACGACCTTCGTCTTCGGCCTGCGCCGAGCGGACCGCTGACCCCGGCTCGGCACATTCGCCCCAACGGCCCATGAGCGGTGAGCAACTCCAGGCGGCAGGCCGGAGAATCGAGGAGACCGACACCCCGGCCGGAGCCTCCCATGACAGACCTCGCTTTCATCGGCGTCACGATCCTCGTCTTCGCAGTCCTCGCCCTGATCGCCAAGGGGGCGGAGCGACTGTGAGCCCACGACCGCGGCGCCCCGCCGTTCGGACGGCGCGATGACCGTCGACAACATCGTGGGACTGGTCGTCGCGGTGGCGCTCCTCGGCTACCTGGTGCTGGCGCTGGTCCACCCCGAGAGGTTCTGAGGTGAACCCCACGCTCGCGGGTCTCCTGCAGGCGTTGCTCCTGGTCGCCGCGCTCGCGCTCTCGCACCGTCCGCTGGGCGACTACCTGGCGCACCTGCTGACCAGCGGGAAGCACCTGCGGGTCGAGCGCGGCATCTACCGGCTGATCGGCGTCAACGGTGACTTCGACCAGCGGTGGACGGCGTATCTGCGCAGTGTGTTCGCCTTCTCCGCCGTCTCGGTGCTCTTCCTCTACGCCTTCCAGCGGCTGCAGAACCACCTCTGGCTCTCCCTCGGCTTCCCCGCGGTGAGCCCGGCACTGGCGTGGAGCACCGCCGCCTCCTTCGTCACCAACACCAACTGGCAGTCGTACTCGGGGGAGTCGACCATGGGCCACCTGGTGCAGATGGCCGGTCTGGCGGTGCAGAACTTCCTCTCCGCCGCGGTGGGAATCGCCGTGGTGGCGGCGCTGATCCGCGGCTTCCACCGCAACCGCACGGATCAGGTCGGCAACTTCTGGGTGGACCTGGTGCGGGTGACGGTGCGCCTGCTGCTGCCGGTCTCGGTCGTCTTCGCGATCGTCTTCGTGGCGGCGGGGATGATCGAGAACCTGCACGCGGCCACCCAGGTCACCACCCTCAGCGGCGGCAGCCAGCGCATCACCGGTGGACCGGTGGCCTCGCAGGAGGTCATCAAGGAGCTGGGCACCAACGGTGGCGGCTTCTACAACGCCAACTCGGCCCACCCGTTCGAGAACCCCAATCCGCTGACCAACTGGCTGGAGATCTACCTGCTGTTGGTGATCTCGTTCTCGCTGCCGCGCACCTTCGGCACGATGATCGGCGACCGACGCCAGGGGTACGCGATCGTCGCGGTGATGGCGCTGTTCTGGGTGGGCTCGGCGTCCCTCCTGACGTTCTTCGAGTGGCAGCACAGCGGTACCGCCCTGCGGGCGGCCGGGGCCGCGATGGAGGGCAAGGAGGTGCGCCTCGGCATCGCGGGCTCCGCCCTCTTCGCCTCGTCCACCACCCTCACCTCCACCGGCGCGGTCAACTCCGCCCACGACTCCCTCTCGCCCCTGGGCGGCGGGGTGGCGGTCTTCGACATGATGCTCGGCGAGATCGCTCCCGGCGGCACCGGGTCCGGCCTGTACGGGATGCTCGTCCTGGCCGTGGTCACGGTCTTCGTCGCCGGTCTGATGGTCGGGCGCACCCCGGGGTACCTGGGCAAGAAGCTCGGCGGCCGGGAGATGAAGTTCGCCTCCCTCTACATCCTCACCACCCCGGCCATCGTGCTGGTCGGCACCGGCGTGGCCATGACCTTCAGGGGCGAGCGCGCCGCCATCCTCAACAGCGGTCCGCACGGGTTCACCGAGGTGCTGTACGCCTTCACCTCGGTGACCAACAACAACGGCTCCGCCTTCGCCGGCCTGACCACCACCAGCACCTGGTGGAACACCGCGCTCGGTCTGGCCATGCTGTTCGGCCGCCTGCTGCCGATGGTCTTCGTCCTGGCGCTGGCCGGCTCGCTGGCCCGGCAGAAGCCCGTCCCGGTGACCGCGGGCACGCTGCCGACCCACCGGCCGCTGTTCGTGGGGATGCTCTCCGGCGTGGTGCTGATCGTCGTCGGCCTGACCTACTTCCCCGCCCTGGCCCTCGGGCCGCTCGCGGAGGGCCTGCGCTGATGTCCACCTCCCCGCTCCAGCCGGCCGGCGCCGAGCCCGAACCCACCTCCGCGGCGCACGAGGCCCACCGGGTCTCCGGGGGACTGCTCGACCCCAAACAGCTGCTCGCCTCCTTCCCCGACGCGGTCCGCAAGCTCGACCCGCGGGTGATGTCCAGGCACCCGGTGATGTTCGTGGTCGAGGTCGGCTCGCTGCTCACCACGTACTCGGCGATCCGCCACAGCAGCGCCTTCGCCTGGGTGATCACGGTCTGGCTCTGGCTGACGGTGGTCTTCGCCAACCTGGCCGAGGCGGTGGCCGAGGGCCGTGGCAAGGCCCAGGCCGCGACGCTGCGCCGGACCAAGACCGAGGCCGTCGCCAGGCGGATCGTCGGCCCGTGGCGCCCCGGCACCACCGACCTCGCCGAGGAGGTGGTCCGGGCGGCGGAGCTGAGGCTCGGCGACCACGTGATCGTCGAGGCCGGGCAGCTCATCCCCGGCGACGGCGACGTCGTGGAGGGCGCCGCCTCGGTCGACGAGTCGGCCATCACCGGCGAGTCCGCACCGGTGATCCGCGAGTCCGGTGGTGACCGCTCGGCCGTCACCGGTGGCACCAAGGTGCTCTCCGACCGGATCGTCGTGAAGATCACCTCCCGGCCCGGCGAGACCTTCATCGACCGCATGATCGCGCTGGTCGAGGGCGCGGCCCGGCAGAAGACGCCCAACGAGATCGCGCTGAACATCCTGCTCGCCGCGCTGACCATCGTCTTCCTGCTCGCGGTCGTGACGCTCCAGCCGATGGCGAGCTACGCGGGCGCCGAACAGACCATCGTGGTGCTGGTCGCCCTACTGGTGGCGTTGATCCCGACCACCATCGGCGCGCTGCTCTCCGCGATCGGCATCGCCGGCATGGACCGCCTGGTGCAGCGCAACGTGCTCGCCATGTCGGGCCGCGCGGTCGAGGCCGCGGGCGACGTCTCCACGCTGCTGCTGGACAAGACCGGCACCATCACCTTCGGCAACCGGCAGGCCGCCGAGTTCACTCCGGTCGCCGGTACCGACGTCAACCTGCTCGCCGACGCCGCCCAGCTGTCCAGCCTGGCCGACGAGACTCCCGAGGGCCGCTCGATCGTGGTCCTGGCCAAGGAGAAGTACGGACTGCGGGCCCGCACCCAGGCCGAGATCGGCCACGCCGAGTGGATCGGGTTCACCGCGCAGACCAGGATGAGCGGCGCCGACCTGGCGGAGGACGGGGGCGTCCGGCGGATCCGCAAGGGCGCGGCCAGCTCGGTCGTCGCCTGGGTGGAGCGGAACGGGGGGCGGCCGGACGAGGAGCTCGGCGGCCTGGTCGACGGGATCTCCGCGGCCGGCGGCACCCCGCTCGTGGTGGCGGTCCACGAGACCGGTGAACCGGCGCGGGTGCTGGGGGTCGTCAACCTCAAGGACGTGGTGAAGCACGGCATCCGGGAGCGCTTCGAGGACCTGCGCCTGATGGGCATCAGGACCGTGATGATCACCGGGGACAACCCGCTGACGGCCAGGGCGATCGCCGACGAGGCCGGCGTCGACGACTTCCTCGCCGAGGCCACCCCCGAGGACAAGATGGCCCTGATCCGGCGGGAACAGGGCGGCGGCAAGCTGGTCGCGATGACCGGCGACGGCACCAACGACGCCCCGGCGCTCGCCCAGGCGGACGTCGGGGTGGCGATGAACACCGGTACCTCGGCCGCCAAGGAGGCCGGGAACATGGTGGACCTGGACTCCAATCCCACCAAGCTGATCGAGATCGTCGAGATCGGCAAGCAACTGCTCATCACCCGAGGGGCATTGACCACGTTCTCGATCGCCAACGACGTCGCGAAGTACTTCGCGATCATCCCGGCGATGTTCGCCAGCGTGTACCCGGGCCTGGGGCACCTCAACGTGATGAGGCTGCACAGCCCCACGTCGGCCATCACCTCGGCGATCGTCTTCAACGCGCTGATCATCGTCGGGCTGATCCCGCTGGCCCTGCGCGGTGTCCGCTACAAGCCGTCCTCGGCCTCCGCGCTGCTGCGGCGCAACCTCGCGATCTACGGCGTGGGCGGACTGGTCATGCCGTTCGTCGGCATCAAGGCCATCGATCTCGTCGTCCAGTTCATCCCCGGCCTGCGCTGACCGGCGCGGGCCGCGACCGACCGAAGGAGCACGTCCATGGCGAGGTCCATGCCCCCACTCGTCCGACTGCACCTGACCGGTCTGCGCGTCCTGCTCGTCTTCACCGTGATCTGCGGCCTGGCGTACCCGCTGCTGATCACCGGGATCACCCAACTCGCCCTCCCCGGACAGGCGAACGGCTCGCAGGTGCGCCAGCACGGCCGGGTCGTCGGCTCCAGCCTGCTGGGCCAGAACTTCAACCTGCCGAAGAGGAACCCCGCCGACCCGAACGAGCCGGTCCGGCCGGACCCGAGCTGGTTCCAGCCGCGTCCCTCGGCGGCGGGCGTCGACGGCTACGACCCGACCGCCTCGGGGGCGTCCAACCTCGGCCCCAACGACCGGAAGCTGACCGGGACGATCCACGACCGCCGTGCGGCGATCGCCGCGTTCGACGGTGTCGCGGCCGGCGAGGTGCCCCCCGACGCGCTCACCGCGAGCGGCTCCGGCCTCGACCCGGACATCTCGCCCACCTACGCTTATGAGCAGGTCAACCGAGTGGCCACGGCGCGCGGTCTGGACCCGGCGAAGGTCCGCCGGCTGGTCCGGCAGCAGCTCCGGGACCGCACCCTCGGCTTCCTCGGCGAACCCCGGGTCAACGTCGTCGCCCTCAACCTCGCCCTCGCGCGGCTGGGCTGACACCCGCCGAGGAAGGAGGCGCGCGGTGCTTCCCCCGGTGCCCGCTGGACGGGCGGGTCTGAAGGTCTACCTCGGTGCGGCCCCGGGCGTCGGCAAGACCTACCGGATGCTCGACGAGGCGCTGCGCCGCCGAGCCCGCGGGACCGACGTGGTCGTCGCCTTCGTGGAGTGCCACGGGCGGGAGCGCACCGAGCACCTGCTGCGCGACCTGGAGGCCGTGCCGCGCGCCCACCGCACCTACCGGGGAGCCCGGTTCACCGAGCTCGACCTCGACGCGGCCCTCGCCCGCCACCCGGAGGTGGCCCTGGTCGACGAGTTGGCCCACACCAACGTCCCCGGCGGGCGCAACCCCAAGCGCTGGCAGGACGTCGAGGAGCTGTTGGCCGCGGGGATCGAGGTCGTCACCACGCTCAACGTCCAGCACCTGGACTCGCTCAAGGACGTGGTTCACAGGATCACCGGGGTCCCGCAGCACGAGACCGTCCCCGACGAGGTGGTCCGCCGTGCCGACCAGATCGAACTGGTCGACCTGCCGCCGGAGGGCCTGCGCCGCCGGATGGTGCACGGCAACGTCTACGCCGCCGACGAGGTCGACACGGCGCTCGCCAACTACTTCCGGCTCGGCAACCTCACCGCACTGCGTCAACTCGCCCTGATCTGGCTCGCCGGTCAGGTGGACGAGGGACTGCGGGCCCACCGGGCGGAGCAGGGGCCCGGCGGGGTCTGGCAGACCCACGAGCGGGTGGTGGTCGCCCTCGCCGGCGGGCCGGAGGACGCCACCCTCATCCGCCGCGCCGCCCGGATCGCCGCCCGCAGCCCGGGCGGCGACCTGCTCGCCGTGCACGTCGCGCGCGGCGACGGTCTCGCCGACACCTCCGCCGACGGCTTCGCCACGCAGCGCCGACTGGTGGACGGCCTCGGCGGAACCTTCCACTGGCTGGTCGGCGAGGACGTGCCGACCGTCCTGCTGGACTTCGCCCGCGCTCAGCACGCCACCCAACTGGTCCTCGGGGCGAGCCACCACGGCTGGTTCGCCCACGCGCTCACCGGACGCGGTGTCGGCGAGACGACCGTCGAACTCGCGGGCGACATCGACGTCCACGTGGTCGGCCCGGCGGGACCCGGTGAATTGCGTAGCCGGAATGCGTAGTTCTACCGATGCCCGCGGGCCTCGTCGCCGGGGAAGCTTGCCCAGGGCGACGGGAGTGGAGGCTGGGAGGTGGCGACGAGGCGATGGCCGAGCCAGGCGGCAATCGTGAGGCGAAACGGCCGGCCTGGTGGAACGCGGCTGCCGCCTGCCGGCACCGTTGCTTTCGCGGGTCCGATCGGCAGGCACGATCACGAAGCGAACCACGGAGCAACCTTTGTTCGCGGCATGTGAATGCCATCCGGAAATCCACGCGAGGCCGGACCCGACAGAGCGTTCCAGTCGAACTCAAGGGCCGTCTGAATCTCCGTAGTTGACACACAGTAAGGCTAATCCCTGCCCATGCCTGCAGACGATCTGCACCACGTCGCATCGCCGCCGCCTGCCTTCCAGCCCCTCCAGACGGACGATCCGACCGAAGTAGCCGGTTACCGGCTGTACGCGCGGCTCGGGGCCGGCGGGATGGGTCGGGTCTACCTCTCCTACACCCCCGGCGGACGTCCGGTGGCCCTCAAGGTGGTCCGCCCCGAGTTCGCCGAGGACCCCGAGTTCCACCGCCGGTTCACCCAGGAGGTGGCCAACGCTCAGCGGATCCACGGCCTCTACACCGCCCAGGTGATCGACGCCGGCACCGAGGCGGACGCTCCCTGGCTGGTCACCGCCTACGTGCCGGGCCCCTCGCTGCAGCAGGTGGTGCGTGAGCACGGCGCGCTGCCGGTGCGCACCGTGCTGCTGCTGCTCGGCGGCATCGCCGAAGCGCTGCAGGCGATCCACAGCGTCAACGTGGTGCACCGCGACCTGAAGCCCGCCAACGTGCTGGTCGCAGCTGACGGCCCGCGGGTGATCGACTTCGGCATCGCCCGGGCCGCCGACGCCACCGCGTTGACCGGCACCGGTTTTCGGATCGGCTCGCCCGCCTTCATGTCGCCCGAGCAGGCCCAGGGCGCGGCGGTCACCCCCGCCACCGACGTCTTCGCGCTGGGCGCGCTGGCCGCCTACGTGGCGAGCGGCGTGCAGCCGTTCGGCGAGGGGCCGGAGACCGCGGTGCTCTACCGGGTGGTGCACGAGCCACCGGCGCTGGAGGCGGTGCCCGCCGAGCTGCGCGCGCTGCTGGAGCGTTGCCTGGCCAAGTCGCCCGAGGACCGCCCCACGCCGGCCGAGATCATCGAGATCGCCCGCAACCACCCCGAGGTCGGCGGGCAACTGCGGTTCGCCGACGACTGGCTCCCCGCGCCGGTGTCCTCCGAGATCACCCGGCGCTCCGACCTGCCCAGGACGGCACCGGACCCCACCGTGCTGGCAACGGCACCCTCGCTCGGCGCCCCTGCGTCGACCCCGGCGGCTGTTCCCCCACCACCGTTCAGCGACATGCCGACTACACACGCGCGATATCCGGAGCAGACCGCTCCGCTCGCCGAGGCCGCGCCGCCCCTCGCGCCGCCGCAGGCCAAGGCGAACGGCGTCTCCTGGAAGACCTTGCTGACCATCGCCGTGGTGGTGGCGCTCGGCGGCTCGCTGGCCGGGGTGCTGCTGACCCGGAACGACAAGTCGACCACCAGCGGCGGCACCGCCGCCCAGGCCCCGGCCGCTGCGAAGTCCCCGGTCGCACCCACGACGGCTCCCGCAACCGCGTCCACCAGCGCCTCCGCCGGCGCGGCGAGCGCCGGCGCCTCGTCGGCCAGCGGCGCGCCCAGCGCACCCGGCTCGGTCGGCGGCGGCTCGGCGCCCGCCACCGCGGGGAGCTACACCCCGCTGGTGAGCAAGGTCGAACTGAATATCCCGGCGAGCCTGTACGCCACCGAGGCGTACCAGGTCGACCTGGTGGGCGGCAAGACGGCCCCTGCCGTCACCACCCCCAAGTGGGGGCTCGCCCTGACGCACCAGAGCCCCACCGGTGGTGCCTCGGCCGACTCCTTCGGCGCGGCCGGCTTCGACCTCTCCGACTTCGCGGTGCTGACCGACCCGTCGTCCACCCCGGCCCAGTGCAACGCCGCGATCGACACCCAGCCCGAAGCCAACGTCGGCTTCGCCCAGGTGAACGGCGGCCGGCTGCTCTGCATACGCGACCGCACCACCAACAGCATCGCGATCGCGACCATCGAGACCGCCGACGTACAGACCGGAGAGGTCAAGCTCTCGTTGAGCACCTGGCAGGTCAGCTCCCAGTAACCCCGTTCATCCCGGCCCAGTGGGCCACCGACACCGGAGGTGGTGCTGGCGACCTCGAAGCCGAGATGGTCAAGGCGGGTGTCGTGGCCCGGCTCACCTTCGATGAGGACGAGCTTGAGCGGGGGCTCGGTGATGGCGAAGTTCGCGTAGCCGGGGCGGCGCTTGGCCGGCTCGACACCGAAGAGCTCGGTGCGCAAGACGACGGAGCCTTCGAGGTCGGCGGCGCGCAGGACGAGCTGAATACGGGACATGGCGGTCTCGCCGATCCGAGGCCGCCTGTATCGACGGATATCAATAAAGTCAGGCTTGGCTCCTGGTTAGATAGCTGTCAACATAGACGCATGTCGAAGTCAGAGCTGGGCGTCCTCGGGCAGGACGAGGTTGTCGTGCGCTGCTCGCCGATGGTCCGCGAGCCGCTTGGTGAAGAGTCCTCGGTCGAGCTGGCGCGGATGTTCAAGGCGCTCGCTGACCCGGTCCGGCTGCGGCTGCTCTCCCTGATCGCCTCGCACGAGGGCGGCGAGGCGTGTGTCTGCGACCTGACCGGCCCCTTCGACGTGTCCCAGCCGACCATCTCCCACCATCTGAAGGTGCTGCGCGAGGCCGGCCTGGTCGGCTCCGAGCGGCGCGGCACCTGGGTCTACTACTGGGTACTGCCCGCCGCCCTGGCCAAGCTCTCCTCCCTGCTCCAGGCCCCGACCGGCACCACCGCCGCGGCTGCGGGACGTGCGACATGACCGGGATGGCCCCGCTCGGGCGCCGCGTGGCGGTCGAGTTCGTCGACACCTTCGCCGGCATCGCCCCCGCCTCGGTGCCGCCGTTCATGGCCGCACAGCTCGGCGGCCTGGTCCTCGGCGTCGTCCTGGTCGCAGTGCTGTTCGCCCGCCCCGCCTCGACGGCCGGGGACGTGGTCGTCCCGTACGGCGAGTACCACCCCGCCGCCTCCCACCACTGAACCCGCCCGCGACCACCTTCAAGGAACAACCCGTGAGCGCTCCCTCCGTCCCCACCGTGCTGTTCGTCTGCGTGCACAACGCCGGCCGCTCCCAGATGGCCGCCGCCTTCCTCACGCACCTCGGCCGCGGCCGGGTCGAGGTCCGCTCCGCCGGATCCGCCCCGGCCGACACCGTGAACCCGGCCGTGGTCGAGGCCATGGCCGAGGTCGGCATCGACGTCTCCAGCGAGGTCCCGAAGATCCTCACCGTCGAGGCGGTGAAGGCGTCCGACGTAGTGATCACCATGGGCTGCGGCGACGCATGCCCGTACTTCCCCGGCACTCGGTACCTGGACTGGGCACTGGAGGACCCGGCGGGCCAGGGGGTGGACGCCGTCCGCCCGATCCGCGACGAGATCGAGCGGCGCATCCGCGGCCTGCTCACCGACCTCGGCGTCGAGGCCACCGCCTGAACGGCGCGGTGACCTCACGACGATGCTCATCGTGGCAACTGCTCTGACACAAAGGACCCTTGAGGCCTGTGCTGGCGCACAGTCCCCGTGAGATGCACGCCCGAGCGGCCGGGAGACGTCCCTTCAACGGCCAATCCGCGAATCGACGCGGGATATTAAATCCACTCACAACACATGCGAACAGCAGGCGGGCCCATTCATAGGAAGTTCATAGCAAACGAGGGCTGGCATCCAGCCTGACGCCTCGTCACACTTGTTCGCAGCTCGTCAAGTTGCGCACGGTGACCCCCCACCACCGGGCTCCACGGCACCTTGCTCGAAGACCCCGCGCCACCACATCCCGGATGCCCCGACCCCCGCCCCACCGGCATCCGACAGCGTCGAACCGGCCTGGCAGGCATGGACTCCCGCACACCCGCCGGTATGCCATGACCCAGGCCTGTTCGCTTCCTGCCGACCCGTCCCCTCGCGGAAGAGGAACTCCCAGTGGCATCAGTCTCAGCAGCCAACTCCGGCCGCGCACGATCCCAGGGCCACACGCGGCCCGCCGACGCGGCCCTTCGCCGACTGCACGGAGCGGCCGCCGTCCGGATCGCCTTCGGACTCCTGTGGGCCATCGACGCATCCTTCAAGTGGCTGCCCGGCTTCATCCACGGCCAGACCCTGAAGAAGGAACTCGGCAAGGCCGCCACCATCCACGCCCCGATCCTGCACCAGTGGATCGAGCTGTGGCACAACACCGCCGGCGCCCAACCGGGCCTCTTCGCCGTCGGGACGGCCCTCACCGAGAGCTGCATCGCTCTCGGCCTGATCTTCGGCGTCTTCAGCAACCTCGTCTTCATCGGCAGCGCCGTCTTCTCCCTCGGCATCTGGTCCGCCGCCGAAGCCTTCCACCTGCCCTGGACCACACCCGGCATCACCGACCTCGGCCCCTCCGCCGCCTACATCTTCGCCTCCCTCGCCCTCTTCCACGCCTCCGCCGGAGCCACCTGGAGCCTCGACACCAGACTCCGCCCCCGGCTCGGCCGCCTCGCCTGGCTCAGCAGCCCCACCTCCGCCGAACTCACCAGGTCCACCCGCTGACCGGCCGGACCCGTCAGCGAACCGAGCACAAGGAGCACGCCACCCATGAGGTACCTTCCACGCCTGGCCGCGCCGGTCGTCCTCTCCACCGCGGCACTCGCGCTCGCCGTTCCACCTGCGAACGCCGCCTCCGCGGCCTCCAGTTGCTCGGCCGTCGTCCCCTACGGCAAACAGATCTGCCTCGGCGTCGACCAGCAGACCGTCACCGCGACCCTGGTCGTCCAGTCCGGTGGGCGCGGCTGGTACGGCGAGGTCGAGATCGACGGCCCCGCCGGCGAACTGGTGCGCACCGGCAACCAACTGCTCTCGGCTCCCGCCAACTGGAACGTCAGCCACCCCGCCGCGGGCACCGGCCGCTACTGCGCCGTCGACTGGCGCTGGGATGTCTACCACCAGGACTACTTCGTGGAGAACAGCGTCTGCGTCACCACGAGTTGAACAGCATGGGTCGGCCGGAGCCCGGCGGCCACCGGCCTCCGGCCGACCCGTCGGTCCGAGCGAGGCACACTCTCCCGTTACGAGTCGCACTGCCATCGTCCACGCGCCGGAGCGCTCGCGCTCGTCGCACAGACTGCCGAGCCAGGAAGGGGTCAGCCTCCACACGCGCAGCCAGCGGCGGCCTTCGCTTCGGGACGACCGCTGAGCGCGCACGCGCTGCACGCTCCTGGTAACGGCGGCAAGTTCGCCGGGCCGGGGGTGAGAGCCCGCACGGTCTGACGCGGTGTTGGAGGGGGACAACTGCTTCCCCGGAATCCAGCCGCCGGCCGAGGGCGACGAGGACGCCGAACTGAGCGAACAGCAGTGCGCCCGCCGAGAGTGTCATCCATGCTGCTCGAGGGCTTGCTTGGTGGCTGCGGCAGGGTGATCGCTCGTGTTGCTTCGTCTGGCGTACCTGACTGTCACCAGCGTGCTTGCCGCCCTGCGGCTGCTGGTTGAGTGGCCGGGACAAGGATGTGGAGATCCTTGCCCTGCGCCGTCAGCTCACCGCCCTTGAGCGGTAGCTCGGTGCGGACAGGGTGGGGTTCACTCCGGAGGACCGCGCATTCCTTGCTGCGCTCCTCGCCCCGCTGCCGCGCGAGGTCCTGCGCCGCCTGCGGCTGTTGGTCCAGCCGGACACCGTGCTGCGCTGGCACCGAGACCTGATGAAACAGCGCCACGCCCGTACCGCCGAGCTGAAGCGATCAGGGCGCCCGCGTACCGTCCGATCGATCCGTGTGCTGATTCTGCGCCTGTTCCGGGAGAACCCGCCATGGGGCTACGGGCGCGTGCACGGCGAACTCGCCCTCCCCGGTGTCAAGGTCGCCGCCTCCACTCTTCGGCTGGATGGGACATTCAGCAGGCGCACAGCAGGGCCCTGTGAGCGGCGTCGGCGAAATGGTGTCAGGCAGTGGCCGGTGATGCTCGCTGCTTCCCGCACTCGTAGGGATGGTCCCGAGGAACGCCCCCCGCCGTCACCCTTCATCGCCGCTCCCGCACTCGTGAGGCCCAGTCACGCCGGGGCGCCGACTCGGCAACGCAGTCGGCATCCGGTGGATCACCGCTCACCGGCTCTCACCAGGGGCGGACCCGCAGGCTGTTGTGAGTGAAGAGCCGATGCGTGCCGAATCCCTGAAACGTAGTAACGCCACGACAGTTCACCGAAAGATCCGTCCTCCCGCCACCCTCGGTCAGAGCTGAGCAGTGCTGGCAGGCTCTGGAACGGTGTGCTGCTCGATGGTGGCAAGCAGGTCGTGTGCCTCTCTGCACCAGACCTCCAGCTGATGGCGCTCGGCCAGGGCGACGGCCTCACAGGCCCGGGCCCGGGCGGCGGGCCACTCAGCGAAGTGGGCGTGGGTTCGGGCGAGGGCGATCAGGGCGTCCGCTGCGAGGGGGACAGCGCCGAGCCCGATGGCGAGCTCGAGGCCTTCGTGGAGCGCTGCGACGGCCTGCGCTCGGCGGCCGAGACAACGCAGGACGTCGCCGAGGTCGGCCAGGATGACGCTCGTGCGACCGGTGTCACCGTCCTCACGCCAGAGTTCGAGCGCCTCGCGGTAGTGGGTCTCCGCCTGCGTGTACTGGCCGGTCGCCCGGAGCGCATTGGCCAGGACACTGACCAGGCCAGCAGTCGGCCGGGACCGGCCACCGGTCCGCCCATGCAGCTCGAGGGCTTCGCGGACGTGGGCGAGGGCCTGGTTGGCCTGGCCTGCGTCGCTGTAGGTCAGTGAGAGGTTTGAAAGGACCGCGACCCGGCTCGCGGGGTCGTCGAAGAGTGCGAGCGCCGCTTCCAGCGCCTCGATGGACTTGTCCGGTCGCCGGGCGAAGCCGTGGCAGCTGCCCAGGCTGCGCAGCAGCCAGGCGCGACCGAGTCGGTCGTCGTGCTGTTCGGCGATGCGCAGCGCCTGGTTCAGGTACTCCTCCCACTGGCCGGTCCACCAGTTGGTGCGCATGTACCCGAACAGCCAGATGGCCAGCCGCCAGGCGAGGTCGGGCCGCGGGCCCTCACCGGAGATCCGGATCGCCTCGCCGATGTCCGCCAGTTCCAGCCGGCACCAGTCCATGGCTTCCTTCTCGTCGTTGAAGGCTGGCAGCGGCGCCGGCGCTTCCTCGTCGAGCCATGGTTGGGGTTGGCTGGTCACACGCATGGCCTGGCGAGCGTGTTGGAGAGCGAGTGTGTACCAGACGCACAGCCGTAGGTGGGCCGCCTGGCGCTCGGCCACCGGCTCTTCGGCCCGTGCTCGTTCGGCGGCGTACTCGGCGAGCAGGTCGTGGAACCGGTAGCGCTGCGGCTCGGGGCTCTCCAACAGGTGGGCGTCCACCAGGTGCTCGAGCAGCTGGGTCGTTTCGGCGCATGGGCGCTGGAGCAGTGCTGCGGCTGCTTTCGTGCCGAGGGAGCGGCCTGGCCACAGGCCCAGCAGGCGGAAGGCGCGCGCGGCCTCCGGTGTCAGTGCGCAGTAGCTGGAATCGAAAGTCGCCCGTACGCCCAGGTGACCGGCGGTCAGGCGGGCGAGCCGCCCCTGGCGGTCGTCGCCGAGGAGGTCGGCCAAGGCGGCCGGCGGCCAGGCGGGGCGGGCGGTCAGGCGGGCACCCACGATCCGCAGCGCCAGTGGCAGTCCGGCACAGGCGGTCAGCAGCCGCAGCGCGCCTTCCAGGTCTTGTTGGACGCGTTCCACCCCGCACAGCGCCGTCAGCAGTTCGCGCTGCTCCTCGATGTCCATGGGGGCCAGCGGCAGGTGATGGCTGGTGGGCAGGTCGGTCAGGCTCGCCCGGCTGGTGACGATCACCGTGCTGCGGCCGGTGCCGGGCAGCAGGGGCAGGACCTGGGCGCTGTCGCGGGCGTTGTCGAGCACGATCAGGACACGCCGGCCGGCGAGGGTGGTACGCAGCAGCGTGGCGCGGTCGTCGGTGTGCTCGGGCAGGGCGGAGACGGGCGTGTCGTGGCCGGGGCGGTGCAGGTCGGCCAGGAGCGTGGCCAGTGCCTCGCGCGGCGGGCGCGGCGAGTGGGTGCCGAAACCGTGGAGGTCGAGGTGCAGTTGTCCGTCGGGGAAGTGGTCGCGCAGCAGGTGGGCCGCGTGGACAGCCAGTGCGCTCTTGCCGATGCCGCCCATGCCCGTGACCGCCACGACGTGTGGACGGTTAGGCTCAGCGTGGTCCGTCAGGGCATGGCAGAGCTGGTGCAGTTCGTGCTGACGGCCGGTGAACAGCGGTGTGTCGGCGGGCAGCTGCGCTGGGGCAGGTGGGGGCGTTGGCTGCTGGGGGAACGTCCCCGACGGGTCGGCGAACGCTTTGGAGTCCTGGCCGGGTCCGGCGACGTCGGGTGCGGCGTCGCTCGATCCGTCCCAGCCGGGTTGTTCATGTCCTGGTGCGTGGGGTGGGGTGGCGGGGGTTGGTGTGGCGGTGGGTTGCAGGATCTCCTGGTGGGCGGCCAGCACGCTGGCGCCTGGTTCGACGCCGAGCTCGTCGACCAGCGTGTGGCGCAGCCGGCTGAAGACGGCCAGGGCTTCGGCCTGCTGTCCGGTGCGGTGCAGTACCAGCATCAGCTGTCGGTGGAACGCCTCGCGTAGGGGTTGTTCGGCGATCAGTCCGGTGAGTTCGGGGGCCAGGCCCTGGTGGTGGCCCAGCGCCAGCTCCGCGTCGATGTGCCATTCCAGCGCCTGCCAGCGAGCCTGCGTGTAGCGCTCGACGTGCGGCTGAGCATCGGTCAGATTCGCGAGTTCCGGCATCGGTGCGCCGCGCCACAGGGAGACCGCCCGCTTCGTCTCCTGGCTGACGGTGAGCCAGTCCTGGCGGTGGTAGGCGGTGCGGGCCGTCGCGAGTGCGCTGGTGAAGTCGTCGGTGTCGAGTTCGCCCGACCCCACGTGCAGGACGTAGCCCCCGGGGACGGACCTGATCCGGGGCTCGTCGTCGCTGTCCTCGGTCAGGGCCCGGCGCAGGCGGGCGATGTGGTTCTTGAGCGAGGCACTCGCTGTCACTGGCGGATGCTCTCCCCACAGGGCTTCCTGCAGGTGATCGTTGGTCACCGGTTGATTGGGGTTCAGCAGGAGAACCCCCAGCAGCACCCGTGTCTTCGGCCCGTCGAGCGTACGAGCTGACGTGCCGTCATGGACGGTCAGTGGTCCGAGCAGGCTGAAGCGCATCCGTGGTCCCCCCCAGTACCAGTGGGCTCGCCGTCGCGTGGACGATGGCCCGTTGCCCGCATGTTACTGCGCCGTTGCCGATCTCCGACAGTGGCGACCGGTCGGCGAGCGAATGGCCGTGTGACCTGGGGCGCGGGCCGGGCGCCACCGCCCGTTGCCGGCCTGTTCCCGCCCGGTTGCCGGGCACCGGAAGGCTCTTGTTGCCACGAAGAACCGACCAATCAGCCCAAGGGGGCAACGCATGAAGTCCAGCCGGGTGCGCGCCGCGGTAGCCGTCGGCGGGGAAGCGGATCGGGCTGCTGCGCGGCGGACCCGGCGGAACACGGGCATGCGATTCGTGCAGCTCGGCCTCGGGCTGGCCTGTGCCACCGCACTCGGGCTCGCCGGCTGCGGCACCGCGCCGGCCAAGCAAGCTCGGACACGGCTTCCGATCGCCGTGGGCTCCAATCCGGCATCAGCGCCGCCGACCAAGGGCGCGTCTTGGGTCCCCGCACCGTCGGCGTCCTCCAGTCCCTCGGCGTCCGTGACGCGGAGCGCCGCTGGGGTATCGGCGGAACCGACCGCGGGGGGTTCCGCAGCCGCATCGAGCAACGCCGTTGCGGCGCCTGCCCTCGACACGACGACCGCGGGCACGGTCCGTTCCGGTCTCGCCGCGGACACGGCCGAGTCGTGGACCGCACAGACCGCCGGTCCAGTACGCCAGGTCAGCGGGCATGACATCGCATTGAACGAGTGCGCGAGCGTGCACGGCGCCGTGACCTGGCAGCAGCAGCCGTATCTGAGCAGCGCCGGCAATCCCGCAGTGCTGGAGATCTACACCTTCGGCACCGAGGCCGCGGCCGACGCCGCGTACCAGCAGATCGACTCCGGCATGAACTCGTGCCAGGCCACGTCCAAGAGTTTGCAGAGCGCGAAGCACGTCACCGCTGACGCGGTCTCACAGCAGACCGCCGGCGCCACGGATGCCGCGGCCTTCGAACGCACCTGGACCGGCATCGAGGGCATCTCGGCCGCTGGCAAGCAGACCAACCACCTCTACCTCGCCGCGCACGGCACGTGCGTGCTGGTCCTGCACTTCGACGAACTGGCCACGGGCTCCTCGGCCGCTCCGTACGACGTGCACCAGGACCCGAACGTGCTGTCGCTGCTCACGAACCTGCTGGCCAGCCAGGCCGGCACGCGCTGATCCACCAAGAACACCAACCAACCAGCTACCCGGAAGAGGACCATGTCATCAACACGCAGGCAGAAGCGGGGCGTCGCCCTGTTCGCGGCCACGTCGCTGCTCGGCGCGATGGCCGCGCTGGCACCGGCCGCCACCGTCTTCGCCTCCACCGTTCCCCTCGGCACCCCCACCTCGACCGGAACCCTCGGTCCGGCCGCGCCGGGCGCCGCGATCACCCAGCAGCAGATGATCGCCAGGGCGCACGACTGGATCGCCAACAGCGTCCCGTACAGCGAGACACAAGCCTGGCAGGACAGTGCCGTCGGCGGCCCCTACCGCGAGGACTGCTCCGGCTTCGTGTCCATGGCCTGGGGACTGCAGGACAGCCTGGTCACCCAGACCCTGCCGAACGTCTCGACGGTCACTGCCGGGAACATCAGCGGTGACACGAACCTGCAGCCGGGCGACGCGCTGGACTACACCGCCGACCACGTCGTGCTGTTCGACTCGTGGGTCAACCAGTCCGCGGGGACCTTCAACTACGACGCCGAACACACCTACGGCCAGGTCGCCAACCAGACCCAGGGCAGCATCTACTCCAGCACGCTCGAGGGCTACTCGATCTCGGACTTCGAGGCCCTGCGCTACAACAACATCGCCCCGAGCCAGACCTCCACGCTGTCGATCGATGCTGCTGGTGATCGCGTCGCGTTCGTCGACACCAACGGTAACGTGGCCAATGACTGGACGGTCAACGGTAGTTGGCAGGGGCCGGCCGGGATCGGTGGTCAGGCGCGTTCTGACTCGCCGGTGGTCCTGGACGCCAAGGCTGACCACGCGTTCTTCGTCGGTACCGACGGTAGTGTCGCGAACGACTGGGTCACCAACGGTGTCTGGCGGGGAGGCTCTCCCATCGGTGGTTATGCGCGGCCGGGTTCGCCGATCACCACGAACGCCGCCGGGACCCTGGTCGCGTTCGTGGACACCAACGGCAACGTGGCCTACGACTGGTACGCCAGCGGCGGCTGGCACGGGCCGTCCACGGTCGGTGGTCAGGCTCGGAGTGATTCGCCGCTCGCTTTCGACAGCAACGGTGACCACCTGTTCTTCATCGACACCAACGGCAATGTCGCCAACGACTGGACCAGCAACGGTGCCTGGCAGGGGCCTGCGCCGATCGGTGGTCAGGCACGTGCCGGCTCGGGCCTGACCACCAATGCCGCCGGTACCCTCGTCGCCTTCGCCGACGCCAACGGCAACGTGGTGAACGACTGGGTGACCAACGGCGCCTGGAACGGGCCCTGGGGTATCGGGGGTCAGGCCCGTGCCGATTCGCCGCTCGCTTTCGACAGCAACGGTGACCACCTGTTCTTCATCGACACCAACGGCAATGTCGCCAACGACTGGACCACCAACGGCAGCTGGCAGGGGCCTGCGCCGATCGGTGGCCAGGCTCGCGCCGGCTCGGCCCTCACCACCAACGCCGCCGGCAACCTCGTGGACTTCCTCGACGCCAACGGCAACGTCGTCAACGACTGGGTGACCAACGGCGCCTGGAACGGCCCCTGGGGCATCGGCGGCACCAGCCGCTGACCCCACCAGCACACACCAGCTCGTAGCAGCACCGCCAGCACGCACCAGCACATCGCCGCGCCGGCCGACCCAACGGCCGGCGCGGCCCCATGAATCAGGAGTTGGAATTGTCAGTCATGCGTGGTTTGCGCCTGACGGCCGTCGCAGTCTCGGCGATGGCGACCATCTGTGGCGCGGCCGTGGCCCCGGCCGCAGCGGCGCCGGTGCCGCAGGACCCGCCGGCAACGTCGATCGCCCTGTCGGGGAAGGTGACGGACGCCCGCGCGGAACGGGTCTCCGACGGGGTGATCAGCGCTCCCGCCTCGGCACCGGCCGTGCCGGGAGCACGCATCGAGGTCGACGGCACCCTGGTGGGCTGGACCGACCGCACCGGTGGATTCGCCTTCGACTACCCGGATCCGACCGGCAAGGCCGTGTCCGTCACGGTGGCGGCGCCGGGATTCGGCACCTACCAGCTGAACGGCGTCACTCCGGCGCACACCGGTGACTCGCTGACCGTGCAGCTGACGGGCAAAGCGCAGTCGGCCAGTGATCAGGCCACGCCCGTGAAGGCCCCGCTCAACCGGGCCAGGGCGGTCGCTCCGGCGGCGACCGGTGGCAGCGGCTGCGGTGGCTACTCGTCCAACTCGACCCCGCCTTCCAGCATCCAGGTGCTGGAGTACTCGCAGCACACCAACACGGGGGCGCCGGTGGATGGCACCCAGACCGGCGTGTTCACCGTGCCGTTCCAGACCTAC
The DNA here is from genome assembly GCF_044547075.1 of Kitasatospora sp. NPDC052896. Taxonomy (NCBI): domain Bacteria; kingdom Bacillati; phylum Actinomycetota; class Actinomycetes; order Kitasatosporales; family Streptomycetaceae; genus Kitasatospora; species Kitasatospora sp. NPDC052896. The sequence goes on along the minus strand of NZ_JBITZU010000031.1, from coordinate 14,520 downwards.
GTCGACGACGTGCTGCCCAACGAGTGGATCCCCTCCTGGCAGCCGGCCTCGCTGGAGGCAGGCGCGATGGCAGTGAAGACCTACGCGTGGTACTGGGTCAACAACTGGGGTAACGGGTCCTACAACGGCACCTGCTACAACGTCGACGACTCGACCAACTACCAGCGCTACATCCCCAACCAGGACAACTCCGCCACCGACGCCGCCGTAGCGGCGACCTGGAACTCGGTGATGACGAAGAACGGCTCGATCTTCGAGGCCTCGTTCCAGGCGACGCTCACCGGAAACCAGAACGAGGCCTGCGGCTCCGGCGAGTCCAACTACCCGAACACGCTCAGCCAGTGGGGCTCGCAGAACTGCGCCGTCGCCGGTGACTCCTGGCAGTCGATCCTCAACACCTACTACCCCGGCATATCGATCGGCGGATCGGCGCTCAGCACGCTGTCGATCGATGCTGCTGGTGATCGCGTCGCGTTCGTCGACACCAACGGTAACGTGGCCAATGACTGGACGGTCAACGGTAGTTGGCAGGGGCCGGCCGGGATCGGTGGTCAGGCGCGTTCTGACTCGCCGGTGGTCCTGGACGCCAAGGCTGACCACGCGTTCTTCGTCGGTACCGACGGTAGTGTCGCGAACGACTGGGTCACCAACGGTGTCTGGCGGGGAGGCTCTCCCATCGGTGGTTATGCGCGGCCGGGTTCGCCGATCACCACGAACGCCGCCGGGACCCTGGTCGCGTTCGTGGACACCAACGGCAACGTGGCCTACGACTGGTACGCCAGCGGCGGCTGGCACGGGCCGTCCACGGTCGGTGGTCAGGCTCGGAGTGATTCGCCGCTCGCTTTCGACAGCAACGGTGACCACCTGTTCTTCATCGACACCAACGGCAATGTCGCCAACGACTGGACCAGCAACGGTGCCTGGCAGGGGCCTGCGCCGATCGGTGGTCAGGCACGTGCCGGCTCGGGCCTGACCACCAATGCCGCCGGTACCCTCGTCGCCTTCGCCGACGCCAACGGCAACGTGGTGAACGACTGGGTGACCAACGGCGCCTGGAACGGGCCCTGGGGTATCGGGGGTCAGGCCCGTGCCGATTCGCCGCTCGCTTTCGACAGCAACGGTGACCACCTGTTCTTCATCGACACCAACGGCAATGTCGCCAACGACTGGACCACCAACGGCAGCTGGCAGGGGCCTGCGCCGATCGGTGGCCAGGCTCGCGCCGGCTCGGCCCTCACCACCAACGCCGCCGGCAACCTCGTGGACTTCCTCGACGCCAACGGCAACGTCGTCAACGACTGGGTGACCAACGGCGCCTGGAACGGCCCCTGGGGCATCGGCGGCACCAGCCGCTGACCCCACCAGCACACACCAGCTCGTAGCAGCACCGCCAGCACGCACCAGCACATCGCCGCGCCGGCCGACCCAACGGCCGGCGCGGCCCCATGGGCGGGCACCGTGCCGGCGATGAGCGGCGCACCGATCACCGCTCCCGGGTCGCCCCCGCTTGGTGTGGGAGCGACCCGGACTGCGTGGGGCAGCCACCGTCCGGGAAGTGCACCGGAAGGCCCGGCCGTTGGCACCGGTGTACTGGTGACACATCGTCAATGACCTGCATATACGGTTCATGCCCAATGGACGCTGCCATGTGGAACCGTGCCCGCACGATGCCAGTCTCAGCTTGTGCCCGAAGGGGCAGAACTCCGGTCAGGGGCGGTCTCCTCGGATAACCTCCCCCGGGTGGTGACGCCGAGTGGCCGTGGGGCGGATGTCAACGGCGCTGACAGCGGGGACTCTTTCATCGGCTCCTCCTCCGTTGCGGCGGGGAGGACCTGGAGCCACCGCCGAGCCGGCCCGGATGGCCCGACCAGCACGCTGGTCGGGCCATCCGGGCCATCCGGGCCGACCGGGTCAGCCGGCGGCGGCGAAGGCTGTCGCGAGGCGGGGGATGTAGTCGGCGAGGGCGGGGGCCCAGCAGCCGTAGTCGTGGCCGCCGTCGCAGGTGGGGGAGAGCGAGGAGCCGTTGCCGTAGTCGACGTAGCGGCTGGGGATGCCGAGTTGGTCCAGGCGGGCCTTGACCGTGTTGGAGGCGATCTCGGTGAAGTGGTCGATCGGCAACTGGCTGCCGGTGTAGAGGGTGATGTCGGTACTGCCGAGCTTGGCCAGGTTGGCGGGGTCGGCGGGGTTGACCTGGTTCCAGATGTGGTCCGCGTTGAAGACCGGGTAGGGCGAGCCGAAGATCGCGTCGCTGTCGACGTAGGGCCCGTAGCCGGTGCACTTGCCGGTGTTGGAGGTGCTCACCGCGCACCAGGCGCCGGTGAGGTTGAGCTCCGTGGCCAGGACCGCCGCGCGGATCTCCGCCATGCCGAAGTCGATGCCGCCGGAGAGCGCGGCGGTGTGGCCGAACAGGTCGGGGCGGTCCTCGGCGTAGTGCAGCGCGCCGAAGCCGCCCATCGACAGTCCGACGACGGCCCGGTGGGCCCGGTCGGCGATGGTGCGCAGGTTGGCGTCGATGAACGGGACGACCTGGGTGGTGTGGAAGGTCTCCCAGTTCGCCGCGCCCATGACGGTGTTCTGCATGGCCCAGTCGGTGTACCAGCCCTTCAGACCGCCGTCCGGTACCACCGTGATCATCGAGTCCGAGTGCAGCGCGGGCGCGGCCGCGGCGTCGTCCACCGTGCCGCCGCCGCCGTGCAGGAAGTAGGTCACCGGCCAGCGCTTGGTGGGGTCGGCCGCGTAGCCCTGGGGGAGGAAGATCCGGATCTTGTGCGTACCGGAGAGCTGCGCGGTCGCCACGGTGAGCGTGAAGTCGGTGCTGGAGTGCACCTCGGGGGCGCCGACCAGGGTCAGGCCGAACCCGTTGGTGAAACTCGGCGGGGTGCCGGTGTCCGCGTGAGCGGGCGCGGGCGAGGTCCCGAGCAGTGCGGTCAGGCCCATCGCCGCCGCGACGGCGGCGGCGATCGCGTGCCGGCGCCAGCTGGGAAGCAGGGAGGTCATCGGTCGTCCTTTCGGTGCGATGGCGGTACGGGATCAGAGCGCGCAGTACGCGTTCGCCAGGGCGGTACCGGTGTCGTTCTGGCCGGTCGTGCCGGTGAGCATGTGGAACTCGTTGTTGGCCTCCACGACCTCCTTGGTGCCGTCCTCGCTGCTGAACCAGGCGCTCACGTAGCCGATCACGGCGCCGTTGTGCCCCCAGACCCACTGGCCGCAGGGCAGCTTCTCGCGCATGATGCCCAGGCCGTAGTAGGCGTTTCCGGTGTTGTTCATGGGCACTGTGGTCTTGAGTTCGGCCTCCTGGGCGGGCGGCAGTAGCTGGCCGGTGAGCAGCGCCCGGCCGAAGGCGGCCAGGTCGTCCAGGGTCGACACCATGGCCCCCGCCGCGTTGTAGAGCTGGACGTTCGAGACCGTGACGTCGTTGGTGTAGAAGGTCACCGGGTGCACGTAGCCGTGCAGGTAGTTGCCGTACAGGTTCGGGTCGCTGGTCGGGAAGCTGGTGTGGGTCAGGCCGAGCGGCTTGATGATCCGGTTCTCGATCTCGGTGGCCGGGCTGTTGCCGGTGACGGCGGTGATCACCATGCCCGCCAGCACGTAGTTGGTGTTGGCGTAGCTCCAGCTCGTGCCCGGCGTGACGCTCGCGGGCGCCGAGGCGAGCGCGGCGTCCACCAGGCTCTGCGGCGGGTAGGCCTGGTTCGCGTTCAGGTCCAGCACGTACGGGCCGGAGTACTGCGGGAGTCCCGCGTAGTCGGGCAGGCCCGAGGTGTGGTTGAGCAGCTCGCGGATGGTGATCTTCGAGCCGTCGTAGCCGTTGGCGTTGACCGCCCCCGGAAGCCACCGGGCCACGGTGTCGTCCAGCGAGAGCTTGTGCTCGGCCTCCAGCTGGAGCAGCACGGTGGAGGTGAACGCCTTGGTGTTGCTGCCGATCCGGAACTGCGCCTGCGGGTCGGCGGGCGCACCGGAGGCGAGGTTGCCGGTGCCGGCGTGCACGTACTGGGTGGTGTCGCCCTGGCGGACCAGGCCCACCACGCCCGGGTAGCCGTCGGCGACGCCCTGCTGGGCGCCGGTCTGGAGGATGCCGGCCGCGGTCGGCGCGTCCGCGCTCGCCGGGGTGGTGCCGGCCAGCGCGGCGAGCAGCAGGGTTGCGCCGGCGGCGGTCAGGCGGAGGGACTTCATCGGACTCCTTCGTCCACGGTGGTGGTTGCTCCGGTCCGTGACGGCGCGGTGTCGGGGCGCCGCCGACCGGGCACCCCGATGCTGGCGGCCGGCAGGGGGCATGGACAGGCCATGGCACCGGCCATCGGCACACCGGTCATCCATGGCCGGTGGCCGGGTCGGCGCGGTTGTGGCTAGGACGGCTGCCGGGACGGGGAGGGCTGCTCGGTGGGAAAGCTGGCCGGCCGGTACCGGGACTGCTGCTGGCGGAAGCTGCGGCCCAGGTGGTGCTGCAGTCGGATGTGGCGGAACTGGTAGACCGCGCCGGTCTGCCGCAGCACGCCGCGGTGGTAGGCGTCGTCCAGGAAGTCGACGATGTCCCAGGGCAGTTTGCCGGTCAGTGGCAGCCAGACCCGGCAGAGCACCAGCCACTGTCCCCAGGCGGTGAAGGCGAGGCCGTAGGAGACCGACCCGCCGATGCCGCCGACCGCGCCGATGAAGAGCCCACTCGACAGCTCCCAGTTCAGCGGTCCCAGCGGACCCCGCAGCAGGTCGACGATCAGCCGCCCGCCGAACGCGATCATCAGCGTGAGCAGCGGCGCCAGGACCAGCACCTGCCGGGCCACCGTCGCGCGGTTGGCGGACAGCAGGCTCAACGGCGTCGCCGCCGAGGTGACGTCGACCGGCGCCTCCAGCGCGGACACCAGCCCGAAGACCAGCCCGGCGGCGGTGCCGAAGATCAGCCCGAAGCAGACCATGTTGATCAGGGTGGCCTCGATCACGTGCGGATTGGTGAGCGGGGGACCGGGGAAGAGCGCGCGCTCCAGCGCGAGCGCGTACGCGCACCCCACGCCCATGACCGAGCCGCCGAGCAGCCCGTCCCCGAACCGGGCGGCGAAGGTGCGCAGCGTCCGCCTGCCGATCGCGCGGTGGGTCCCGGGCAGGCGCAGCCGCACCCGAGCCGGCTCGAACACCGGACCGCCGCGGTAGGCGACCATCAGCGCGTACACGCAGCCGAACGCGAGGCCGGCCACCGGCCCCATCAACGCCCCCTGGAGGAGCAGCTCGCCCATCCCCGTCCGGGTGGCCAGCGCGCAGCCCAGCCAGTCGGCCAGGGTGATGCTCAGCGCGGTCGCCAGCACCACCGCGAGGATCCGGGCCGGGTGCCGCAGCGAGTCGCCGAGCCGCCACCAGGCCAGGTCCTGCTGGTCGAGGTCGAGCCGGCCCAGGTGGTGGGCCAGGTAGCCGAGCCACCGCTGGGCGTGCTCGGGATCCCGGTCGCGCTGCCGGTTCCGGCCCCGGCCGGGCCCGGGCCCGGGGCGCCGTCGGTAGACCGCTGGCACGAAGCCGGCCAGCAGGTGCTCCTCGACGGCGCGCGCGGTGGGGAAGCGGGCGGTGTCCAGCAGTTCGGCCGGGTCGCGGTCGGGCGCCTCGCCGTACACGGTGCGGGCCAGGATGACCATGAGCGGGGTGGTCAGTACGGCGGTCAGGTTCGCGCTCGCCGGGTCCTGACGGGTGCGCAGTTCGCCGAGGAGGGCGCCCCACCGGGCCGCGAGCGTGTCGTTCCCGCGCTCGCCGTCGACGACCGGGCGGGCGGTGCGGGGCAGGTAGCCGGCGAGGTCGTCCAGGGTCAGGTCGGTGAGTTCTATCCCGGCGGCCCAGACCAGCGGCGCGTGCGCCGCCTGGACGGCCTCGGCGAACTCGGCACGGCGGCTGGTCAGGACCAGCGGCTGTGAGGTGGCGTTGAGCGCTTCCAGGGCCTCGCGACGCAGGCCCTCCGCGATCTCGTCGAAGCCGTCCAGTGCCGGCAGCACGAGGTCGGCGTCGACCAGGGCGGCCGCCAGGGTCGAGCCGCCGGGACTGCGGCGGGCCAGGTGCGGGTGGTCGCGCAGCAGGCGGCCGATCAGCCAGTCCCGCAGCGTGGTGGTGGTCGGGTCCCAGGAGCCGAGGCTGAAGATGACCGGCACCCGGTCCGGAACGGTCCGGGCCGCCAGGAAGTCCAGCACGAACCGGATCGTCAGGATCGACTTGCCCGAGCCGGCCCGGCCGAGGATCACCAGCCGGCCGGAGGGGATCCGCCGGTAGACCTCCGCGACGCCGCGCAGCTCGCCGTTCAGGTCCAGCCTGCGCGGCACGGCGCCCGGCCCGAGGCGCTGGATGTTCTCCGAACGGTCCGTCAGGCCGGTCGGGGCCTGTTGCCAGCGGACCGGCAGCGGGAACGGGTCGTGGACGCGGCGCTGCTCCTCCTCGTGCCGCCAACGGCGGCGGACCTCCCGGGCCAGCTCCTGTGCGGCCTCGGCGAGCGTGCTGTCGACCGGCAGCGGTGCGGGGGCGGCGAAGCCGGGAGCCGGCACGGCTGCGGTCTCCGGCACCCCGGCTTCCGGAGTCCTGGCTTCCGGAGTCCTGGCTTCCGCGCCTGGCCCCGGCTCCGGACCTGGCCCTGGCTCCGATCCGGGCCCCGGTTCTGGACCTGGCCCGGGGCCCGGATCGGCGTCCGGCGTCCGGGCGAGCAGAGCGGCCAGCAGCAGGCGGTCCTGCGCGCTGACGCCGAGCGCGTCGGCCAGCAGATTCACTGTGCCCAGGCGGTGGTCGGCGGACCGCCCGGTCTCCAGCCGGCGGATGGTGCGGACGCTCACCCCGGAGCGTTCCGCCACCTGCTCCTGCGTCAGCCCCGCCTGGCGGCGCAGGTGGCGCAGCAACGTGCCGAGCTGATCAGTCACCGGGTCGTCCCCCCTACTCGCCAGTATCCCCGTCGGCGACCCTACCGTGCCGGCCGGTCACAAATGGCCGGTGCCGTGGCCTGTTCGCTGACCAGCGCAAACCCGACGATCGGTGCGGCCGGCGTGCGGATTGCCACGACGCCGCAGGGCCGCCACCCCCGGTCACCCGTCAAGGCGTTGCCCCGCCCGACGAGGAGGAAGCCGGATGGCCGACGCCGAACCGCACCCCGTGTCCCACGCTCTGCCCGCCCCCGACCGCGCCGACCCCCCACAGGAGCGACCCATGGCCCACCGCTACTGGTGCGGCGAATGCGGCTTCAAGACGCCCTGGCTCTCCCGGACCCAGGGCGAACACCAGCAGATCGCCCACTACGCCAAGCGCCACCCCGGCGTCCCCCCGGGCGGCCACGTGGAGTTCCGCCGCGGAAACCCCGACCGCCGCCGCGGCTGCCTCCACCGCACCACCACCATCCTGCTCCTGCTGTCCTTCGCCGTCGCCTGCCACCACTGACACCCGGCCGGGTGCCGCACGGCGACCGCCTGCCCGCGCGGTCGGGGATGCGCGGCGACGACCACACCCACCTCGCGGGACGAGTTCTTCGCGGCGCTGCGCGAGAACCAGGACCGGCCCAAGGGGCCCCGCCACCGCGGCGATCGCGGAGGAACTCGTCGACGCCGCCGAGGGCTTCGGCGACCCCGAGGTCACCGTTTCCGCTCTGGTCGAGCTCATGCGCGCCTACTACGGCAGCGGTGAGGTGGTGAAGTTCCCCGTCGCCTTCGCCCGGCTGCTGCAGCACTTTCCACTTCTGGAGCGGACCTGGCCGGCGCCTGCAGCACCCAGCGGGGCGCCGTCCTCGCCTGGGCCCTGGAGCTGGTGCACGGGGCCTCTGCGCTCCGGCTCGGGCGGCTGGTACTGCCGCGGGACTCTGCCGAACCGACCCGTGGGACCAGCCCGTTACGCGTGCGGTGACGCCTGCTGGCTGTCGTAGTGCTCCTGGGCGGCGAGGAGCTCGTCTCCGTGTCGGCCGAACCACTGGATGAGTTCGGTCAGCGGCCCGGCCAGGCTGGCACCGAGTTCCGTCAGGCTGTAGGTGACCTGGGGCGGGTTGGTGGGCGCGACATGGCGGGCGACGAGCCCGGCCCGGGCCAGTGCCTTGAGGTTCTGCGACAGCATCTTCTGGCTGATGCCACCGACTCGTTGGTGCAGCTGCGCGAAGCGGTGCGGGCCGGCGATGAGGGCCGAGATGATCAGTGTCGCCCAGCGGCTTGTCGTCTGATCCATGATCGGCCTGAGTGCGCACTTGTTGTCGAAGGTGTCGTGGGCCAGGAGCCGGGCGGCCGTCGCGACCTGCTGGGTTTCCATCATGGCAGGAGCTTACAAAAAAGTAGGTACTTCCCAGCAGTAACTAGCTTTCCTACGGTGACTTTCGCAAGCACCAATGTTCGAGGAGTCACTGTGAGCAGCAGCAACAACACACGTACGGCGATCGTCACGGGCGCATCGAAGGGCCTGGGCGCGGGGATCGCCAAGGCGCTGGCCGGGACCGGCGCGGCCGTCGTGGTGAACTACCGGGAGGATGCGGAGGGCGCCGAGCGGGTCGTCGCGGGCATCACCGCCAAGGGCGGCCGGGCCATCGCGGTCCGGGCTGACGTGGGCCGCGGCGACGACGTGCGCCATCTGTTCGATCGGGCGCGCGAGGAGTACGGACCGGTCGACGTGCTCGTGAACAACGCGGCCGTCGCCGCCTTCGCACCGCTGTCGGGCATCACCGAAGAGGAGTTCCAGCGCGAGATGACCACGAACCTGCTGGGTACGATCCTCACCACGCAGGCCCTGGCCGCGCAGGACGACATCGGCGCCGCGTCGGTCATCAACGTCTCGACGGCCGGCACGCTTACCCACCCGCCGTACGCCTCGCTCTATGTCGCGTCCAAGAGCGCTGTCAACGCGTTCACCATCGTCGCGGCCAAGGAGTTGGGCCCGCGCGGCATCCGGGTCAACGCGATCATGCCCGGACCCTCGGACACCGAGGGCACCAGGGCCATGGGATTCCCCGGCTCGGCTCAGGAGGCACAGGCGATCGCCGGCACCCCGCTGGGCCGAACGGGCACCCCGGACGACTACGGCCCGCTGGTGGCCTTCCTGGCCTCCGACGACGCGCGCTGGATCACCGGGGATGTCATCCTCGCTTCCGGCGGGATGCGCTGACGCCCCGTTCGTTCGGCCGCGTCACAGGGCGACCGAGGGATGGGCGCAGGGCGTGGTCGACATGGCGGCGGCACAGGACGACGGCATCTATGACGGCGGTTCACTCGTCCCCGGGCGCACGACAACCAGCTTCCGACAGTGGTGCACGGACGTGCTCAGCCCGGCCGTTCTGGCCTGAGCACGTGCCGACAACGCCAACTCGACCAGCACGAGGGCGAAGGAGCACCCCCACATGACGACGGAACCGACTCAGGAGGCGACCAGCAGGACCGTCACCACCCGCGGCGGGAAACGCACCACAACGAGGCCGGGTCGGGCCACCCGATGGTCCTGCTCTACGGCCAGTGCCCCGCGAGAACCTGCCGACTGACCACGGCACACGTCATCCACGACGAGAACGGTGTCTCCCTCCGCCTCGACAGGCCCCTCCGAGGCTGAGGGCCGTCAGGACCGCCTGTGCAGCTGAGGTGGCTCGTCGATCACGACTGCTGCGGCTGATCGGCCGGGACGATGGTGCCCTGGTGGTAGTACATCCGCCACCCGGAAACCTCGTCCAACTTCCGCCAGATGGAGCTGTGTCGCGATCGGCGCTCGCCGAGGACGGCTTCGTACGTCACATGCACCACGCCCGGTGCCAACACCGTGCCAGCCATGCCGACAGGCTCGTACAGCGGGCCGTCCTCAGATGCCCCCGGCTTGTCCGGCAGGGCCAGAAGCATCGCTCGCCGGTCCCATCGGCGACCTGAGGCGCCCACCTCCACGAACTCAGGGTCCAGGAGTTGCCCAGCAAGCTCTCTTGACGCCCGAACCCGGGGAGCCATCAACTTCAGCTCGCCTGCCATCGCTTCGGCTACGCCGTCCATTCCGTCGCTCATTGGATCACCCTGATCCGCCTCAACTCCGCTCGCAACCGAATTGGTGGGCACCCAGGCGAGGACCGCACCTCCGGGAAGTGTTCCCGGCGGTTCTGAGCGAGAGGTGTTCCGCGGCGGTGGGCGGTGTGTCGGGTGCCGTCCAGGACCAGGATCCGGTCGTCCGCGGAGCGGGTCGGTGCGAGCTCGCGCCGGAGCCGAGGCGGAGCAGGGTGAAGGAGTCGCCGTGGTCGGAGCGCAGCAGCTCCTTGACCCACGCACCAGGTACTGGAGCACCGTTGAGGCTGACCGGTAACCAGTTGCCGGGGCCGAGGGACGCGTTGTGACTCGTCATCGGTCCAGCACGTCCCAGGGCGGCCGAGCCGGACAGGGGGCTCAGCTCTCCGAACGGCGGGACTGGCTCGCGGCCGCGGCGAGGCCATCGGCCGTACGCCGCACGACGCGGGTCGGGTACCACCGCCGGAGGCGGCCGGCCGTCGGGTGGTCCCGGAGCCGGTCAGCAGACCGACCGCGGATCGTGTGCTCATGACCCGTGAGAATGCCTGATCACGGTGAGTGGACCGGCTCGGCGCGGGGTTGGTCGGCGCGGCGGCTGGGGCTGGTTGCGCCGCCCGGCAGCGTGCTCAGGACGATGACGGCTGTCGCGGCCACCACGAGGGCGCCGGCGATCATGGCCTGGTCGAGTCCGGAGGCGTAGGCGTGGCGGGCGGCGGCGAGCGCGCTGTCGGGGGTGGCGAAGGCCCCGTCGAGACCGGCCCTGGCCCGGGCGGCGACTTCGGCCGGCTGGTGCGTGAGCACGGGTGCGAGGAGTGACCGGTAGTGCGTGAGGGTGAGGCTGCCGAGGACGCCGATGCCGAAGGCGCCGCCGAGTTCGCGGGTGAGGTCGTTGACGGCGGAGCCGACGCCGGCCTTGTGCGGTGGCAGGGAGGACATGATGGCCCCGGTGGCCGGTGGCATGGTCAGCCCGATGCCGACGCCGAGCAGGCCGAGGCCGGCCTCGACGGTCCAGATCGGGGAGGTGGTGCCGGCGGAGGCCAGGGCGAGCAGTCCGGCGGCGGAGGCGGCCAGGCCGCTGGCCAGGACGGGGCGCAGTCCGTGCCGGGCGACGAGCGGCTTGGCCAGGTGGGCGACGGCGAACTGGGCGAGCCCGGCGGGCAGTGCGTAGAGCCCGGCTGTGACGGTCGAGTATCCGCGCACCACCTGGAGGTACTGCGTGAGGACGAAGTACATGCCGAAGAGGGCGAAGTAGGCGGCCGCGATGGAGAGGCTGCCCATGCTCATGCGTCGCTCGGCGAAGAAGGCCACGTCGAGCATGGGGTTCGGGCGGCGCCGTTCCCAGACGACGAAGGCGATCAGACCGCTGATTCCGATCGCGAAGGCGGCCAGGATCGAGGGCGTGGTCCAGCCGTCGTCGGGGGCTTGGATGAATCCGTAGAGCAGTCCCGTCACGCCCACGACGGACAGGGCCGCGCCGACCGGATCGAGGCCGGTCGCGTTCTGGCCGCGGGAGGTCGGGAGCAGGAACCAGCCCGCGACCAGGGCCGTGACGGCCACGGCGGCCATGCCGAGGAAGAGCGACCCCCACCAGAAGTGTTCGAGCATGAGTCCCGACCAGGTGATGGACAGGGCGACCGAGGCACCTGCGACCGAGGCCCAGACGGCGATCGCCTTGGCGCGTTCGGCGGGCGGGAACACGGTAGCCAGGATCGACAGGGTGCCGGGCATGACCAGGGCCGCGCCGACTCCCATGACCGCTCGGGCCGCGATCAGCTCTCCGGCCGACGCGGAGAACGCGCCGAGGACCGCTGCCGCGCCGTAGACGACGAGCCCGCACTGCAGGGCGCCCTTGCGGCCGAACCGGTCGCCGATCGCACCGGCGGGCAGCAGGAGCCCGGCGAAGCACAGCACGTAGGCATCGACGATCCAGGCCAGGGACGACGCCCCGGCGTGGAGCTGCCGGCCGAGGCTGGGCAGCGCCACGTTGAGGGCCATGTTCGACACCACGGTGAGCAGGACCGACAGGCACAGCACGGCCAGGACGAGCCAACGGCGGTGATAGGAGGTTTCGATGGTTGGACGAGGCATGAGCCAAGCCTCGAATCCCCATGGCTTGATGTCTACTGCAAAGATCGCAATAGGCTGTTGCGCATGACGCAAGAAATGGATTGGAACCTGCTCGCCGCCCTGGACGTGTTGCTGGCCGAGGGCAGCGTGACCGGTGCGGCGGAACGTCTCCACCTGTCGGTCCCGGCCACCAGCCGCACGCTGGGACGCATCCGAAAGACCTTCGGCGACCCGATCCTCGTCCGGGCCGGACGCGGCCTGGTCCCCACCCCGCGGGCCCTGGCCATCCAGCAGCGCCTCCACCGACTCATCGAGGAGGCGCACGCCCTCGTCGAGATCGGACGCGACGTCGATCTCGTGTCCCTGGAACGCACCTTCACCATCCGCGCCAACGACGCCCTGGTCGGCCGCCTCGCCGCCCGGCTCGTCACCCGCGTCCGGGCCGACGCCCCGGGCGTGACGCTGAGGTTCGCGCCGGAAGGCGACGAAGACCTGGCACCCCTGCGTGACGGGCTCGTCGATCTCGACCTCGGTGTCATCGAGGACCTCGGCCCCGAAGTCCTCGTTCAGCCCGTCGGCCGCGAACGCCTCGTCGGCATGACCGCCGCCGGACACAGCCTGGCCACCGGACCCGTCACCCTGGAGCGGATCGCCGCGGCCGAGCACATCGCCGTGTCCCGCAGAGGCCGGACCCACGGCGCACTCGACGACATCCTCGGCCGGAACGGCCTGGCGCGGAGAATCGTCGCGGTGGTGCCGACGTTCACCGCCGCGGCACACATCATCGCCGGCTCCGACATGACCGGGCTCATCACCGCCGGCTACGCGGCCCAAGCGGCAGCCCTCACCGGCGCCCACGTCTACGAGATCCCCGTCGATCTTCCGAGCCTGCCCGTGTCCCAGGCATGGCACGTCCGCCACGACCTCGACCCCGCACACCAATGGCTCCGGGACCAGGTCGCCGCCGTTCTCCGGGAATGAGGCCCGCTCCCTTCCGGCCGCGCACCGCTGCCCGGCCTTCGGCAACAGCTGGTACCGGCGGCGGAACGCGGTGCCCGCGCGGTTGCTCGCGCGCCTCGTGACTTCGTCAGTCGCGGCTCAGGGCACGCACGATCAGGACTGCGATCACGATGAGGACGATGGTGCCGAGACTTACGTACATGTGGATTCCTCTCCTCGCCCATCGGTGCGGGAGGCGACACGATCGCCGCCCGCGGTCGACGCCGGTGGGATGAACCGGTCGCAGGGCGACTCCCCCCGTTCCGCCGTTCCGCCGTTCCATGCCGCGGAAGGCCGCGGAAGGCCGCGGAAGCCGCCGGCCGATGGGACACCGGCGCGGCACCGTGGCTCGGTCACCAACCCGCGGGTGTCGGACCGGCGGAGCGGGGCAGACGTGGGCCGACCGGGTCCGCCGGACGCGGACCGGCACGGCGACAGGAGGAATCCAGGTGCATGCACCAGTGCAGTACGAGATCGGCGCCGAGGTCCACTGCCCGGACGACACGTACGGCCACCTGAAGCGAGTGGTGATCGACCCACAGGTTGGCCGGGTCACTCACCTGGTGGTCGGCGGCCGCGACGCCACCGACCGCCTGGTGCCCGTCGACCTGGTCGACGAGAGGGGCGGTGACCCGGAGCACATCAGGCTGTTCCGCGACACCGCGGCCGTCACCCAGCTCGACCCGGCCGAGGAGACCGAGTACCTGCCCGGTGACAGCGAGCACCTCGGCTACGCGCCGGGGCAGTGGCTCACCGTGGCGCCCATGGGCCTGAGTGCGGGCAGTGCCCTCCCGTTCCCGGTCGGGCCGCTGCCCGGCGAGGCCGAGCCCCGCACCGCCGTCCACGAGCGGGTCCCCGTTGGCGAGGTCCAGATCCGCCACGGAGACCGGGTCGAGGCGACCGACGGCGAGATCGGGCGCGTCCAGGGCCTGCTGGTCGAGCCCCAGAGCCACGACGTGACCCACGTGATCCTCAAGGAGGGCCACCTGTGGGGCAGGAAGACCGTCGCCATCCCGATCGGCGAGGTCTCCTGGCAGGGCGGGAAGGTCAGGGTGCGACTCAGCAAGGCCCAACTGGCCGAGCTGCCGCCGATGGACGTCGTCCCCGTCGACAGCCCCCGGTCATGAGGCCGGCGCCTCCCCGGGGACGCGCCGCCGGGGACGGATGAACGGGCCGCCGCAGGGTCAGGGCCGGCCTCGAGCAGGCCGGCGAGCACCTCAAGGACGCCTTCGAGCGCTGAGGAACTCGATCGCACTCCCCTGACGAGGCGCCGGAGGTCTTCGCGGGCAACGTCGACCGGCTGGGCACGGTGCCCTTCAGCGCCGTCGAGCCGCTGCCGAAGGTCGGGGACCGCGTCTGCTCGCACGCCTTGGACGGCTTGGCCACCGGCCTGACCGGCGTGCCCTCCTGATCGCCTCGGCGAGCAGGGTGGCCGCCGCGGTCGCGGCGAGCAGCCACAGCAGATTCCGCAGGTAGGGCAGCGGCAGCACGGTGGGGTTGCCGTTCC
>NZ_JBITZU010000030.1:0-84981 GCF_044547075.1 Kitasatospora sp. NPDC052896 | reverse complement strand
ATCCGCCGCTACATCATCTGGCGGAACAAGCACGCAACGGACAAACGCCTCCGTCAGATCGTTGACAGGGCGAACGTTGCCTGACGCGGCACTAGACGACTGATGCGAAGGGATGGAAGACGTGGGCTGCCGATGTGCCCAGCCCTCGGGGCTTCGCGAGGACTCCGAAGGTTTTCCGGCTGAAGCGGTCGGTCAGCTCGTGCCACCGGTACGAACCGGCCAGTGCCTCCTGCAGGGCCTCGACGAATTCCACCGCGTCGGGCGGTACGGCTCCGGGCGCCGCGGCGAGGGTGTCCACCCTGGCGGTCAGGAGGGTGTTCACGAGGTCTTCGGCGCCGCGCCGGTCACTTCCGAGTACTTTGCGGGTTACCTCCACACCGTTGTTGCCGATGGTGCCCTCGCCAACCTCCCGGTCGTACGACACGATGTCGTTGTGCAGGCTGACGCCGTCCACGAACGCGTCCAGGGCGGTGCGGAACTCTCGGCGGCCGTGGACGTGCTGCGGGAGCTCGCCGATCGCGTGTTCCATCAGCACGGCGGTGAACTGCAGACCGCCGAAGTCGCGGCGGGCCCCGAGGTATTCGATCAGGTCGGTCACGGAGTGGTCGACGTGTTCGAGCTCCCACAGCACCCCGTCCAGGAAGCGCCGCACGCTGCTGACGAACCGGTCGCGCCAGGGCAAGGTCATGGTCGCGGCCGTGCCGGACCACAGATCGGCGAAGGCCCGTTCCACGGGATTGTCCGGGACGAGCGGCCGCGGAAGGCCATCCAGCGGCAGGAACTGCATGAGGCGTTCCACCTGTGCCTCGGCTGATACCTGGTCGCGGTCGTGCCGGAAGAGCGGCAGGAAGAGGTCGTCAACAAACCACAGTGCCAGGTGCCAGTCCGTGATGAGCTCCAACTCATCGGCGTCAGCGTCCGGGTGGGTCAAGGCGATGAACAGCGGGAAGTCCGCCCGGCTGAACGTCTCCTCGCTCCACCTCTCCGGCCATGCCAGGTACTCCTCGTCGAACATGCCCATCCGCCCCGCCCACTCCTTGGCATGCGCGCGGGCTTGGTCGACATGCGGGTTGAGCCGGGACTGGAAGGGCATGTGGAACTGCGGCTGTGCGAGGAATCCCATGATCGGCAGTTTCCCGCTCCAGGCCCCGATCATGCCGAAGTCACCCGCGAGCGTTGCGTCGCGCGCCACACGCCCCGCCCGTCCGAATCGAAGGGCTCGAGGAACTGATGTCCGAAATCCATGACCTCCGCTCCTACATCTCCGCACTCGAAGCGCTGGGAGACATCCAGCGCATCCCGCGCGTGGTCGACCCGAACCTGGAAGCTTCGGCCGTCACACGACGGTCCACCGAGAACGGCCGGCCCGCCCCCTTCTTCGAGCGCCTCGGCGGAGTCGGTGAGGGTTTCCGCATGATCGGAGCCCCGGGCGCGCTGTCGAGCATTCCCGGGCATCCACTGGCGCGGGTCTCCCTGTCACTCGGCCTGCCGTACACGACGACCGCCGCCGAGCTGGTCGAACGTCTCAGCCGGGCCGGCACCGAGCAGCTGCTCCCACCACGGCGCGTGACAGCCGACTCGGCACCCTGCAAGCAGAACGTCCTGACGGGCGAGGAAGCTCGTCTCGACCGGTTCCCGATCCCGTTCGTCCACCAGGGCGACGGCGGTCCCTACGTCAACACGTGGGGTGTGATCGTCGCTCGAACCCCCGACGGCCGATGGACGAACTGGTCCATCTCCCGGATCATGATGATCGACGGCCGGCGGATGACCGGACTGGTGCTGCCGAGTCAGCACCTCGGCATGATCTGGCGCGAGTGGGAGGCCATCGGTCGGCCGATGCCCTACGCCCTCGTCCAGGGAGGTGACCCGGGCGTTCCCGTCGTCGGCGGAATGACCGTCCCCGCCGAGGTCGACGAGGGCGCGTACCTCGGGGCGGTGCTGGGCAGGCCGGTCGACGTGGTGAAGTGCGAGACGAACGACCTGGAGGTGCCGGCCTCCGCCGAGGTCGTCATCGAGGGCTACCTGTCCGCAACCCGCGATGCCGTGGAGGGCCCGTTCGCGGAGTTCCACGGCTGGGCACTGCCCGAGACCTCGCCACAGCCGCTCTTCAGCATCGAAGCGATCACGTATCGGGACGATCCCGTCTGGCCGCTG
Source organism: Kitasatospora sp. NPDC052896 (assembly GCF_044547075.1). Taxonomy (NCBI): domain Bacteria; kingdom Bacillati; phylum Actinomycetota; class Actinomycetes; order Kitasatosporales; family Streptomycetaceae; genus Kitasatospora; species Kitasatospora sp. NPDC052896. The sequence goes on along the minus strand of NZ_JBITZU010000030.1, from coordinate 82,824 downwards.
GCCGCCGCCGGACGGCCTGTCGACGACTCGCACGTCGCGCCGGCTGCCGGCATCTCCGCCGAGGTCGTCGCGGTCCTGCGGGAGGCGGGACTGCCCGTCACGACTGCCTGGCTGCCGCTCGGCGCCGCCTGCTTCTGGACGGTGATCACGGTTCCGCGGAACTGGCGCGAGGTGGTGCCGGGCATGGACACCGCACGGTTCGTCCACCGCATCGGTGAGGTGCTGAACGGCACCCGGGTCGGCCGGCTCTCCCCGGTCGTCTACGTCCTCGACGACGACGTGGATCCCTCCGACGACTCGGACCTCCTGTGGGCGCTGGCCACCAGGGTGCATCCGTCGCTCCGCCAGGAGCAGTGGCACGGGCCGATCATGCCGTGGTACCCGTGCTTCCTCGAGGAGGAACTGCGCAACGGCTGGGGAGCCGTCGTCGTCCACGACGCCCTGCTCCCCGCGGTGGGGAGCGGACGCGTCCCCCCGGCCACCTTCGACGGCGTCTTCCCGGCGGATGTGCGAGCCAGGGTCCTCGCCGCCGAAGCCGAGCCGGTAGGCGATGCCGACTCCGCCGGGCCGCGCTGACATCCGCCGCGGGGACGGCCGGCCGCGGGCCGTCCCCGTACCGCCGACGGCGCCGGACGTCTCGTCGACCTCCTCGGCGGCCGGGCCGGCGGCCCGCTGCCCACCACCGAAAGCCCGGCCCGACGGGCGGCCTGATGGCCGTTCGTCCGCCGGCCGGCCTCTCGTGCGGCAGCTCGCCGTCACCCGCCGACAGGCATGGCCGGATCACGCCGCCCGGAGCACGGAGTCACGGGAGCTGAGCCACAGTGGCCCGGATCCTCTGCTTCACCGTCGCCCGCAGGGCGACGAACTCGGACTCGGTGATGGTGCCGCGCTTCGCGTCCATGATCTGACGGTGGACGGGGGTCTGCGGCCCGTTGACCTGTCCCCGGGGCACCAGGGAGATCTCGTAGCTGATCCAGTCGGCCTGAAGTTGGTCGGGGAGGCCAAGACGGGCGGGCGGATTTGCGGGCTCTTCCGGGGCCCGCTCCACGGCGGCCGTGACACGGAGCCGGATGTCGTGGTTGCGGCCCTGGACCAGCGGGATTTCCTCCCGCAGGCCGATCTCCATGGCCAACTGTTCGGTGTTCACCGCGTTGGTGCCGATGACGAGGTTCGCGGGAATGCTCGGGCCGCCGTCTCCGTCGCCGATCAAGTGGCACCATTCGTACTTGGCGAGTTGCCCCACGGCCCCCCCGTTGCCCTGGCCCATCCATTGATGAGCCTGGGTGTTGGCCATGGCGGTGGCAGTGCCGCGCTGGCCGTCACGGCGGTCGACCTGCGGTCTCTGGGACAGCCCGGTGGCCTCCCGGGTGAGCTGGCCGAGATTGTCAAAGCCCGCCGCGTTCATGAAGCGCCGGTTGTTGTCGAGGAACTTCGGGTCATGCCGTCCGGGGTGAACGAAGAACACGAAGGGCTGATCCGGGTCCAATGGAAGCGGTGTGAAACCTCCCTGCTGGGCATCCTGTGCCGTCATGTATCCGTCCGGGTCCAGCCCGAAGTCCTGCTCGGCTGTTGCCAGCTGCTGCGCCGGGGGGACTCCGTTCCAGCCCTGGGCGCCAGGGTTGAGACCCCACCGGTCACCGAAGGCGTAGGTGCGCCCACCGGAGCGGCCGCCGGAGCCGCGTGCCACTCGGTTCGTGACGCGGAACCCGAATCCGGGATCGATCAGAGTCTGACTCGTCTGGCCCGTTGGGTCGTTGATCAGTTCGATCTCGTAAGCGAAGAACGACGACTGGTACCTTGCCGGCCAACTGGTCTGCAGTACCTCGCCACGTCGCCCAGCCGCACGCGGCAGCTGGAACGCGCTCTGTACCCGCAGCACCTCCACGTCGTCGCCCGCCTGCGGGCTCAAGTACGCGTGCTGCGGTGCGGGCGGCGCATCCCCGTCCTGACTGAACGTCTCGGCCGGTACGTAGAACGCCACCAGATAGTCGAGCTGGTCCTGCTGCTGCGCCTGTGTCCCTGCGACAGCAGCTGGCACCGTCGGCATCCGCTGGACGACCCCGGCCTCGGGCGTGTGCGGACGGCCTCCCGCCTCGTCGGTCGACCGCTGCACGGGCGCGGCGCTCATCGCGCGCGTCGCGTTGGCCTCCGCCTCCCGCTCGAAGCGGTCGGAGGGGTCGGAGACCTTCAGCCCGCCGCCGTTGTCGGTGCCGGCGACGGGGCCCTGGCGTTGCTGGATGACGTGGGTGAGTTCGTGGGCGAGGGTGTGCTTGTCGCCGCCTCCGTCGCCGATGACGACGTGGCTGCCGGAGGTGTAGGCGCGGGCGCCGACCTCGGCGGCGGAGGCCCTGGCGGCGCTGTCGTCGTGGATGCGGACGTCGGAGAAGTCCGCGCCGAGGCGGGACTCCATGTCGGTGCGGGTCGTCTCGTCCAACGGCTTGCCGCCGCCGCGCAACACGTCGTGAACCGCCGAGCGCTGCACGGGCTGCTCGTGGCCGCAGCCGGCGCCGTGCTGGTGTTCCTCCGGGAGATGGCCGGCCTGGCGCAGCGTCTGCACCACGGCGGCGTTCCCGACGGCGGACTGGAGGGCGAGGATGCCCTGGGTGGACGTCAGACCGGGCAGCTGTCCGACAGCTCCCTGGCCTCTTGCGGCCGCGGGCGGTGCGTCCGCTCGCTCGTCGCCCGACCTGCCGCTGCCGTACGTCCGCACAGGCTTCCCTCTCCCGAAGATCAACGCTCTCAGCCTCTTGCATACCGGCTGACCACGTGCGCTGAACAGGGGCGCATGGGCAGGGTTGCTGCCCGATGGGGAAGCGACGGGGAACCCGACCGTTCCGGGGACCGTCCCTTCGTTTGCGTCTGACGCAAACTGCCTGTGCAGAGCATGCATTGGACATCGTGTCAGGGGTGTTCGACACCGACGTGGTGGCCATCGCGCCGACCCGGTACCCACTGTCCACGGCGAGCCCTGTCGGCGGCCTGTCACTCGTCGACTCGGCGCGGAGGTGCTGCCGCGCGTCCTGATCGCCACCGGCTACCCGTCGCACGAGGCCGCCCAGACTCACCAGGCCGGAACCGCCGGGCCCGCCGCGGCGTGCGCCGCCCGCCGACGTCGTGGACGGCCCAGCGGCGCAGTACGTCCGCCGGCGCGGGAGAGAAGGTCCGGCAGACGTGGTGGCGGTGCGGGTGCGTGCTGCCGCACCGGTTCTTCCCTATGGCGGCGGGTGCGCGGCGGGCGACGCTTCCACACGACACCGGCGGCGCGCCGGCGGGTGGGAGAGGGGGGTGGCATGGCCGACGGGAGCACCGACGACCGCCATCCGTGGAGGCAGTCCGGAATGGAGGGGACGGCATGCTGATCCTGGGGTACGACGATGTCCGGCAGGCCCTGGAAGGCCGCGAGCTGGACGTGCTCGCGGCCGTCCGCACCGCCTACCTGCGGCACGAGCGCGGAAGCACCGCGGTCCCGCACTCGGTCTTCCTGCGCTTTCCCGAGGACGAGCGCAACCGGATCATCGCGCTGCCCGCCTACCTGGGCGGCGAGCAGCCGGTCGCCGGCGTGAAGTGGATCTCCTCCTTCCCCGGGAACCTGCAGTTGGGCCTGGAGCGCGCCTCGGCCGCGATCATCCTCAACTCGATGCGCACCGGACGCCCCGAGGCACTGCTCGAGGGATCCGTCATCTCGGCACGGCGGACCGCGGCCGGCGCCGCGTTGGCCGCGGCCACGCTGCGCGCGCAGATCCCCGACACCGGCGTGTCGCTGATCGGCTGTGGGGTGATCAACCGACAGGTGCTGCGCTTCCTGCGGGCCGCGCTGCCCCAGCTCGAGACGGTCACGCTGTTCGACCTCGACGGCGACCGGGCCGCCGCGTTCGCCCGGCGCTGCGCCGAGGAGGAGCCGGAGCTGAAGACCGGGATCGCCGACCGCGTCGAGGAGGCGCTGGGCGCCCACCCGCTGGTCTGCCTGGCCACCACCGCCGCCGTGCCGCACCTGGGCACCGAGCACTGCCGTCCGGGAGGCCTCGTGCTGCACCTGTCGCTGCGTGACCTGCTGCCGCAGGCGGTGCTGGGGGCCGTCAACGTGGTCGACGACGCCGACCACGTCTGCCGCGCGGCCACCTCGCTGCACCTGGCCGAACAGCAGGTGGGCCACCGCGAGTTCATCGCCGGCACGCTCGGCGGGATCCTCGCCCAGGACCGGCCCTACCAGCGCGACGGGCGGCGGGTCACGGTGTTCTCGCCGTTCGGCCTGGGCATCCTCGACCTCGCGGTGGCCGACCTGGTGCGGCGGGCGGCCGAGGCGGGCGGACACGGCACCTCGGTGGCCGGCTTCCTCGCGGGCGGCGCGGGGTGAACGCCCCGACCGACCTGGTGGCCCGGTCGGATGAACCGGTGCGCCGCCAGCGGTGGGGAAGCCGCGGGCACCAGCGGTTCGAGCAGCGGGCGCGCCGTACCCCGCACACGCCGGACCGGTCGGTGAGGGCGAGGAACTGAGCCACGCGGAGCCGAACGCCCGCGCCAACCGGCTCGCCCACCTGCCGCGCTCGGCCGGCGCGGGTCCCGGGGGGCGTATGCCGCGGCAGGCGCCGGCTGCCTCCGTCGGGTCGGTACCGGAGTCCTTCGGGCCGCTGGTGGTGGGCGCCGCCGTGCCGCCGGCCGAACAGCGGCTGGCGACCGCGCACTTCGTCCCCCCGGTGCTGCGGGCCTTCTCCAGGGTCGCAGCCCCTCGGCATCGGCGCTGCCGGTTGTGCGGATGCCTCCGACGGCTGGTTCGGCCCGTGTGCGCGGGCGCGACCGGGTCCGGCGGCGGATCCGCCGCGTTCGGCGTGCCCAGGGCGGTGACCGGGTTGACGTCGTACCAGCCCGTGTCCCACCGCACCCGAGCCCGCCCAGCCCGTCCGGCGGCAGCGAGGGGGACCAGCGCGTCGTCGCCCGGCCGGGCGACGACGCCGTGCCATCGGCCAGCCGGGGCCCGGTCGGCCCGGAGGGGCGTGCGCGGCGCGGCCCCTGCCGGGTGGGTGCCCCCAGCCTGCTCGGTCCGGGGTGGTGCGCGACAGAGACGGACCGGCAGTACCGGCACACCGCGGACTGCGCGATCCTGCGCCGGATCTTCCCTACGGCCGCACCGAGGGCGCAGGCCACGCTTCCCCCAGGAACGCCGGCCCACCGTGCCGGCCACCAGCGCGCCGAGGAGGCGGACATGGCGGACGAGGACACCGACGAGCGCACCTACTACGTGGTGCTCAACGACGAGGAGCAGTACTCCATCTGGCTCGCGGACCGGGACATCCCGCTCGGGTGGACCCGCGAGGGCACCGAGGGCACCCGGCAGGAGTGCCTCGACCACATCGACCGGGTCTGGACGGACATGCGCCCGCTCAGCCTGCGTCGGCGCATGGAGCAGGCGAGCCAGGGCGCATGAGTACCTCGGTCGGCCAGGCCACCGCTCCGCGGCCGGAGTGGTGCGTGCATGAGCTGTTCGCCGAGCGGGCTGCGGCGGCGCCGGGGTCCGTGGCCCTGGAGTGCGGCGAACGGCGGTTGAGCTACGGCGAGTTGGACGCCCTCTCCAACCAGGTGGCGCACCTGCTGCGGGAGTCGGGCGTGGGTCCGGGAACGGCGGTGGCGGTCTGTGCGGTGCGCGGCCCCGGGGCGGTCGTCGCGCTGCTCGCGGTGCTCAAGGCGGGCGGCCACTACCTGCCGCTGGATCCGGAGTACCCGGCCGAGCGGCTGGCCTTCATGCTGGCCGACTCCGCCGCCGGACTCGTGCTGGTCCAGCCCGAGTTCGCGGACCATCCCGGCCTGGCCGGCCGGCCCGCGGTGCTGCTGGAGGAGGGCTGGCCGGCCGCGGTCGGCCGGCCGCGCAGCGCGCCGGGGGCCGCGGTCACGGCGGCGGACCTCGCGTACGTGATGTACACCTCGGGGTCCACCGGCCGGCCCAAGGCGGTCGGCGTCACCCACCGCAACGTGTACCAACTGGTGCGCGAGGGCCGGTTCGCCGACCTGGGCGCCGGCGAGGTGTTCCTGCACCTGGCCTCGCTGGCCTTCGACGCGGCGACCTTCGAGCTGTGGGGGGCGCTGTGCAACGGCGCCCGGCTGGCGATCCTGCCGGCCGGCATCCCGAGCGCGGCCGCGGTCGAGGCGGCGGTGCGGGAGCACGGCGTCACGCTGGTGCTGCTGACCGCGGGGCTGTTCCAGCACGTGGTGCGTACCCGCCCGCTGGCCTTCGCCCCGGTGCGCCGGGTGCTGGTCGGCGGGGACGTGCTGCCGACGGCCGAGTCCCGCGCGCTGCTGGCGCAGGGGGTGGAGCTGAGCAACGTCTACGGGCCGACCGAGTGCACCGTGTTCTGCTGCGTCCGACGCGGCGTCACCGAGGCCGAGACCCGGGCCGGCGCGCCGATCGGGCCGCCCGTCCCGGGGGCCACCGCGGCCGTGCTGGACGAGCGCGGCGAGCCGGTGGCGGTCGGGGAGCGCGGGGAGCTGGTGGTCGGCGGCCCGGTGGTGGGCCTGGGCTACCTCGGCCGGCCGGCCCTGACCGCGGAGCGTTTCGTCCCCGACCCGCTGGCCGCCGAGCCGGGTGCGCGGCGGTACCGCACCGGCGACCTGGTCCGCCAGGAGGCCGACGGCACGCTGCACTTCGTCGGGCGGGCCGACCAGCAGGTCAAGATCCTCGGCCACCGGGTGGAACCCGGCGAGATCGAGGCCGCGTTGGGCAACCACCCCGAGGTGCGGGCCGTGGTGGTCACCGTGCACCGCACCGCGGCCGGGGACAAGCAACTGGTCGCTCACGTCGCGGTCACCGAGGCGCTGGGCACCCCGGTCGGCCCGCCGTTGCGCGAGTACCTGCGCGGGCGGCTGCCCGAGTACCTGGTGCCGACCGCCTGGGTCCGGCTGGACGAGCTGCCGCTGAGCCCGAACGGCAAGATCGACCGCGCTGCCCTGCCGGCCCCGGCGCCCGGCGCCGACGGAACCGGCCCGGCCCCGGGCAACGCGCTGGAGCAGGCCGTGGCCGAGGTCTGGAGCGAGCTGCTGGGCATCGCCGGGATCGCGGCGGGTGACGACTTCTTCGAGCTGGGCGGGCACTCCCTGCTGGCCACCCAGGTGGTGGCCCTGCTGCGCGAGCGGTTCCCGGTCGAGCTGCCGGTCAGCGCGGTCTTCGAACACCCCACCGTCGCCCGCCTCGCCGCCGAGCTGACCCGGGTGCTCACCGACCATGTCGCACAACTATCCGATGCAGAGGTGGAGTCGATGCTGACGCAGGTGAGCGAGGGATGACCGCACTCCCGACCGAACCCGACCCGACCGACCCGACTGCCCCGACCGACCAGCGCCGAGCCCTGCTGGAGCGCCTGCTGACCGCAGGCCGCAGCGGTGCCGCGGCGGCCGGTGCGATCCCCAGGGCGCCGCGGCCCGGGCCGTTGCCGCTCTCCTTCGCGCAGCAGCGGCTCTGGCTGCTGGAGAACCTGCGGCCGGGCACCGCCGAGTACGTGGTGCCGATCGGCTGGGAGCTGCGCGGGCCGCTGGACGTACCGGCGCTGCGCCGCGCGCTGGAAGCCGTGCTCGACCGGCACGAGGTGCTGCGCACCCGTTACCTGGAGACCGACTCGGTGCCCGGCCAACTGCCGCTGCCGGCCGGCGAGCTGGACTTCGAGCTGATCGACCTCGGCGAGCTGGACCAGGCCGGCGGCGAACGCCGGCTGGCGGAGTTGGTCGAGACCCAGGCGCGCACCCCGTTCGACCTGGGCGGTCGCGGGCCGGTGCGGGCCCGGTTGGCGCGGTTCACCGCGGAGCACCACGCGCTGCTGCTGACCTTCCACCACATCGCCTTCGACGGCGCCTCGGCGGGCCTGCTGGCTCGGGAACTGGGCCGGCTCTACCCGGCGTGCGCCGAGGGGACCGGCCGGCTGCCGGCCGGTCCGGCGGTGCAGTACGCGGACTTCGCGGCCTGGCAGCGCCGGCCCGGTGCCGAGGCCGCGATGGCCGGGCACCTGGCGTACTGGCGCGAGCAGCTGGCCGGTGCCACGGCGCTGGAGCTGGCCTGCGACCGGGTCCGCCCGGCGGTCTTCGACCCGTCCGGCGCCGTGCTGCCGTTCACCGTTCCGGCCGAACTCGCCCAGAACCTCGTCGAGTTGGGCCGCAGCCGGGGAGCCACCCCGTTCATGGTGCTGCTGGCCGCCTACCAGCTGCTGCTGGCCCAGCACGCGGGCCGGGCCGACGTCACCGTGGGCTCGCCGGTGGCCGGCCGGACCCGGGCCGAGGTCCGTGACCTGATCGGTTTCTTCGTCAACACCCTGGTACTTCGCACCGACCTCTCCGGCACCCCGTCCTTCGCGGCGGCGATCGACCGGGTGCGGCAGACCGCGCTGCGGGCGTACGAGCACCAGGACGTGCCGTTCGAGCGCCTGGTGGAGGAGCTCGCCCCCGAGCGTGACCTGTCGCGCAACCCGCTCTTCCAGGTCATGTTCGCGCTGCACAGCCCGGGCTCGTTGGGCTTCGGCGGCGCCGGGGTTCGGGGCACCGCCCTGGAACTGCCTTGGCACAGTGCCAAGTTCGACCTGACGATGCATCTGACCGAGCAGGCCGACGGCTCGCTGCTGGGTCAACTGGAGTACGCCACCGCGCTGTTCGAGCCGGAGATGGTGGCGCTGCTGGCCGATCGGTTCCTCGTCCTGCTGGCGGCGGTGGTCCGGGACCCGCACGCCCCGGTCACCGGTGCCACCCTGCTCTCCGACCGGGAGTCGGCGCAGCTGGCGGCGTGGAACGCGACCGAACGGCGCTACCCCGAAGGGGAGGTGCTGCACGAGCTGGTCCGGGACCAGGCTGCCCGCACCCCGGACGCCGTCGCGGTGCGGTTCGAGGGCGAGCAGCTCAGCTACCGCGAACTGCTGGCCCGCGCCGAGCGCCTGGCGGGCCGGCTGCGCGCCGCCGGAGTCGGCCCGGAACGCGTGGTGGCCGTCTGCCTGCACCGGAGCCTGGAGCTGCCGACCGCCCTGCTGGCCGTGCTGCTGGCCGGCGGCGCCTACCTGCCGCTGGACCCCGGCCACCCGGCGGGGCGGCTCGGCCACATGCTCGCCGACTCGGCCGCCCCCGTGGTGCTGACCTGCGCGGAACTCGCCGCCGGGCTACCGGAGCACCGGGCCGAAGTCATCCTGATGGATCGTCATGACGAGTCGCCGGCCGACGAGTTCATCCCGGTGGAGATGGATCCGCTCAACCCGGCCTACGTCATCTACACCTCCGGCTCCACCGGCCGTCCCAAGGGGGTGGTGGTCCCGCACCAGGGCATCGTCAACCGGCTGCGCTGGATGCAGGACGCCTACGGGCTGCATGCCGAGGACCGGGTGCTGCACAAGACCCCGTTCGGGTTCGACGTGTCGGTCTGGGAGCTGTTCTGGCCGCTGCTCACCGGTGCCACGCTGGTGGTCGCCCGTCCGGACGGCCACCGCGACCCCGGCTACCTGGCCCGGACGATGGCCGCCGAGCGGATCACCACCGCGCACTTCGTGCCCTCGATGCTGCGGGTCTTCCTCGGCGAGCTGCCCGAGCAGGCCGTGCTGGCACCGCTGCGCCGGGTGGTGTGCAGCGGCGAGGCGATGCCCGACGACCTGGCGGACGCCTTCCTGCGCCACCCGGCCACCGCGCACGCCGAGCTGCACAACCTGTACGGGCCCACCGAGGCCTCCGTCGACGTGACCGCCGCCGCCTGCCGGCTCGGCGAGCGGGTCACCATCGGCCGGCCGGTCAGCAACACCCGTGTCCACGTGCTGGATCGCGACCTGCATCCGCTGCCCGTCCGGGTCCCCGGCCAGCTCTGCCTGGCCGGCGTCCAGTTGGCCCGCGGCTACCTGGGCCGCCCGGGTCTGACGGCCGAGCGGTTCGTTCCCGACCCCGACCCGCGCCACCCGGGCCGCCGCCTCTACCTCACCGGGGACCTGGCCCACCTCAACCCCGACGCCACCGTGAGCTACCGGGGCCGCGCCGACCACCAGGTCAAGCTGAACGGCCACCGGATCGAGCTGGGCGAGATCGAGGCGGTGTTGCGCGCCCATCCCGAGGTCGCCGACGCGGTCGTCACCCTGTCCGGGCGGCCCGGCGCGCAGCGGCTCACCGCCCACGTGGTGCCCGCCGGGGCCGCGCCCGACCCCGCCACGCTCCGCCGGCACCTGCGGGCGCAGCTGCCCGAGCCGATGGTCCCGACCGGCTGGACCGCATTGGACCGCATCCCGCTCACGGCCAACGGCAAGCTGGACCACCGCGCGCTGCCCGCCGTCGAGGCACCCGCCCCGGCCGGCGGCGTGGCCCCGCGCACCCCGCTCGAAGAGCTGATCGCCGAGGCCTGGGCACAGGCCCTGGAGACCGAGCGGGTCGGCGTGCACGACAGCTTCTTCGAGCTCGGCGGCGACTCCATCCGCGCCATCCGCACGGTCGGCCGACTCCGCCGGCACGGCCTGGACCTGACCGTCCAGGACCTGTTCCGGTACCGGACCGTGGCCGAACTGGCCGCGGCCGTCGCGCCCCGGGGCGCGGGCGAGCCGGCCCCGGTGCCGGCGCCGTTCGAGCTGCTCACCGCGGCCGACCGGGCGCTGCTGCCGCCCGGGCTGGCCGACGCCTACCCGCTCTCCCAGGTGCAGGCGGGGATGGCCTACGAGATGCTGGCCGGCGCCGAGCGCGGGAGCTACCTCAACACCCTCCGCTACCCGGTCCGCGACGACGCGGCGTTCTCGGCGGACGCGCTGCGGGCCGCCGCGGCGCTGCTGGCCGAACGGCACGAGATCCTGCGCACCTCGGTCGACCTGACGGGTTACGGCGAGCCGCTCCAGCTGGTCCACCGTGGCGCGCTGATCGAGCTGACCCACCTCGACCTGCGCCATCTGCCCGAGCCGGCCCAGCGGCTGGCGCTCACCGCGGCGGCCGAGCGCGAGCAGTTCACCCCCTTCGACCTGGCCCGGCCCGCCCTGCTGCGGCTGGCCGCCTGGCAACTGGACGACCGGCGCTGGCAGCTGGTGGTCAGCTACGCCCACACCATCCTGGACGGCTGGAGCCAGAACTCGCTGGTGCCCGAACTGCTCGGCCACTACCGGGCGATCCGGGACGGCCGCGACCCGGCGCCGGCCGCGCCGCCGGCCGCCCGGTTCGCCGACTCGATCGCGCTGGAGCGGCGGGCCCTGGTCGACGAGCGGGACCGGGAGTTCTGGCGCGACCGGGTGGCCCGTCACCCCGTGCTGCGGGTGCCCGAGGGCTGGTCGGCCCGGAGCCGCCGGTCCGCGGCCGAGCCGGTGGTGCACCAGATGGTCCGGGTCGACTTCCACGACCTGCTGCCGGGACTGCGCGCGCTGGCCGGCGAGGTGGGGGTACCGGTCAAGAGCGTGCTGTTCGCGGCGCACCTGACCGTGCTCGGCATGATCAGCGGGCAGACCAGGGGCACCACCGCCTTCACCACCGGCCTGGTGTGCAACGCCCGGCCCGAGACCCTCGACGGTGACCAGGTCCGCGGCATGTTCCTGAACACCGTGCCGTTCGGCATCACGCTGGCGGCCGACTCCTGGCCCGAGCTGGCCCGGACGGTGTTCGCCGAGGAGACCGCGCTGTGGCCGCACCGGCACTACCCGCTGCCCGCGATGCAGCACGCCTGGGGCCAGGGCCGGCCGTTGGTGGAGGTGTTCTTCAACTACACCGACATGCACGTGCTGGCCGAGGCGGACCTCGACTCGGCGGCGGTCGAGGACCGCACGCCCAACGAGTTCGGCCTCTCGGTCTCCACGCTGCCGGGCGTGCTGGTGCTGGAGGCCTCCTCGGACCGGATCGGCGCCGTCGAGCTGGACCTGTTGGCCCGGACCTACCGCCAGGTGCTGGCCGGCATCGTGGCCGACCCGCGGGCGGATCCGCGCCGCTGCACCCTGCCCGAGCCGGACCGCCGGACGCTGCTGGCGCGCCGCCGGCCACCGGCCCCGGTCCGGCCGGGGCGGGACGTGACCGAGCTGTTCGCCGAGCAGGTCGCCCGCACCCCGGAGCAGCCGGCCCTGATCTGCGCCGGAAGCGAGCTGACGTACCGTCAGCTGAGCGACCGGACGGCCGAGCTGGCGACCCTGCTGGAGCACGCCGGCGTGCGGCGCGGCCAGGTGGTCGGACTCTTCCTGCACCGCGGTGCGGACCTGCCGGCCGCGATGCTGGCGGTGCTCCAGGTCGGTGCCGCCTACCTGCCCATCGACCCGGAGCTGCCGGAGGAGCGGATCGGCTACCTGCTCGCCGACACCGGCGCCGGGGTGGTGCTCACCCACCGGGCGCTGGCCGAGCGGCTGCCCGCTCCGCCGGAGCGGCGGCTGCTGGTGGACGGCGACGCTGTGCCGCGGACCATCCGGCCACCGCGCCGGCCGGCCGATCCGGACGACCTGGCGTACGTCATCCACACCTCGGGCTCCACCGGCCTTCCCAAGGGGGTCATGGTCACCCGCCGCAGCCTGGCCCACTTCCTGACGGGCATCCGGGAACTGCTCCAGCTGCCGGCCGGGGCCCGGGTGGCCGCGCTGACCACGGCCTCCTTCGACCCCTCCGTGCTGGAGCTGTACCTGCCGCTCCTCGTCGGTGCCACGGTGGTGCTGGCCGACACCGAGCAGGCCAGGGACCCGCAGCGGATGGTGGCGCTGCTGTCGGCGACCGCCCCGGCCGTGGTCCAGGCCACCCCGGTCATGCTGCGGATGCTGCTGGACGCCGGCTGGCAGCCGGGCTCGGACCAACTGCTGCTGAGCGGCGGCGAGAAGCTCGCCGCCGAGCTGGCGGCACGACTCACCGCGCGGGGCGCCCAGCTGCGTGACCTCTACGGCCCCACCGAGACCACGGTCTGGGCCACCGTCTCGCGGGTGGCACCGGACGGGTCCGGCCTGGACTGGGCGGCTCTGCCCGGCACCCGGCTACTGGTGCTGGACAACCGCCTGGAGCCGGTGCCGGACGGCGTGGTGGGCGAGATCTACCTCGGTGGGGCCGGGGTGGCCCGGGGCTACCTCGGCCGGCCCGGGCTCACCGCGGCGGCCTTCCTGCCCGATCCGTACGCCGCCGGCCGCCTCTACCGGACCGGTGACCTCGGCCGGTGCGCTGCCGACGGCCGGCTGGAACTGCTCGGCCGGGCCGACCACCAGGTCAAGATCCGCGGCCACCGGATCGAACCCGGCGAGATCGAGGCGGTGCTGCTCGCCAGTCCGCGGGTGCGCGCCGCGGTGGTCCACCCGGTGGACCTGGGCACCGGCGGCGTCGAACTGGTCGCCTACCTGGTGCCGGAGCCGGCCGGCCCCGCCCCCGGGGCCGAGGAACTGCGCGAGCTGGTGGCCCGCACCGTCCCGGACTACATGGTGCCCGCGGCGTTCGTCCCGCTGCCGGCGCTGCCGCTGACGGTCACCGGCAAGATCGACCACCGGGCCCTTCCGGTGCCCGAACGCCTCGACGGGCGGCGGGAGTTCGTCGAGCCGCGGACCGACCCGGAGCGCCTGGTCGCGGCGGCCTGGCGGGAGGTGCTCGGCCTGGAGCGGGTGGGGGCGCACGAGAGCTTCTTCGACCTGGGCGGTCACTCGATGCTGGCCACCCGGATCTCGCTGCGGCTGCGGGAGACGGCCGGTCGGGACGTGCCGGTGCGCGCGCTGTTCGACCACACCACCATCGCCACGCTGGCCGCGGCGCTGCCCGACTACCCGGAGTACCTGCCGGCGCCCGGTCTGCCGCTGCTGGCGGCCCGCCGGCGCAACGGATCGATGGCCCGATGAGCTCCTCGGAGCCGTTGCGGCGCAACCGCGACTTCGTCCTGCTGTGGAGCGGATCCGCGTTCTCGATCACCGGCTCGACCGCCTCGACGGTCGCCGTCCCGCTGCTGGTGCTGGCCGTCACCGGCTCGGCGGCCGCCGCGGGCCTGGCGGGCTTCGTCGCGCTGCTCCCGCTGCTCGTCCTCCCGGTGCCCGCCGGGGTACTGGTGGACCGCTGCGACCGCAAGCGCCTGATGCTCTGGTGCGACGTGGTGCGCGGGCTGAACGCGGCGAGCATCGTGCTGGCCCTGGCGCTGGGCCGGCTGACCCTGCCACAGATCCTCGCGGTGGGGGTGGTCGAGGGCAGTCTCTCGGTGCTCCACGATCTCGCCGCACACGCGGCGGTGCCCAACCTGGTGCCGGACAGCCGGCTGACCGAGGCGCTCTCGCTGGCGGAGGCCCGCGAGCGCGGGGCCACCATGCTGGGCACGCCGCTGGGCGGGCTGCTCTTCGGCCTGGCCCGGGCGCTGCCGTTCCTGTTCGACGCGGTCAGCTACCTGGTCTCGGTGGTGACCCTGCTGCTGATCCGCAAGGACTTCCAGCGGCCGTCCGCCGTGGACCACGAGCAGCCCCGGGAGCCGGTGTTGCCGCAGCTGGCGGCCGGGTTCGCCTGGCTGTGGCGGCAGCCGTTCCTGCGCACCGCGACGCTGGCCGTGGCCGGCAGCAACCTGCTCTTCCGGGCACTCTTCCTGGCCGTGCTGGTGTTCAGCCGGACCCTGGGCGCCTCGCCCGCGGCGGTCGGGCTGCTGCTCGGCGTCGCCGGGGCCGGCGGCCTGCTGGGTTCGCTGGCCGCCTCGTGGTGCCAGCGCCGGCTGCGGCTGCGGACCTTGGTGGTCGGCGCCAACTGGGTCTGGGCGCTGCTGGCGCTCGGCATCGCCCTCACCCGGGACCTGTACCTGCTGGGTGCGCTGTACGCGCTGATGTGGTTCGTCGGCCCGATCTGGAACGTGGCGGTGGCCACCCAGCAGCTGCGGACCACCCCGGACCACCTGCAGGGCCGGGTGCTCGGCGCCGGCGCCCTGCTCAGCGGCGGCGCGCTGCCGTTGGGCTCGCTGGCCGGCGGACTGCTGCTGCAGTACGCCGGCACCGCGACCACCCTCGCCGTGCTGGCCGGCTGGATGGTCCTGCTGGCCGCCGCGGTCACCCTGGCCGGAGCCGTGCGCACGCCGCCGGCCCCCGAACCACCGCACACCATCCCAACCCACCCCGACCTCGAGGTTTCGCAGTGAACCGGACCATGCTCAAGTCCAAGATCCACCGCGCCACGGTGACCCAGGCCGACCTGCACTACGTCGGCTCGCTGACCATCGACGAGGACCTGATGGAGGCCGCCGACCTGCTGGCGGGCGAGCAGATCCACATCGTCGACATCGACAACGGGGCGCGCCTGGAGACCTACGTGATCCCCGGGCCGCGCGGCAGCGGCATCATCGGGATCAACGGCGCCGCCGCCCGGCTCATCCACACCGGTGACCTGGTGATCGTCATCAGCTACACCACGGTGGACGACGCCACCGCCCGGGAGCTGGTGCCCCGGGTGGTGATGGTCGACGCCGCCAACCGGGTGCTCCGGGAGAGCGGGGACCCGGCCGAGCCGGTGCCCGGCACCCGCACCGCGCGCGGCGACCTGGCGAGCGCCTGATGACCCGTCCGCCCGGCGGCGTGCTCGCCGCGATCGGCGACACCCCGCTGGTCGAGCTCACCAGGATCTTCCCGGGCAGCACCTTCCGGACCTTCGCCAAGCTGGAGGCGCACAACCCCGGAGGGAGCGTCAAGGACCGTTCGGCACTGGGCATGCTGCTGGAGCGGATCCGCACCGGGGACCTGGTACCGGGCAAGTCGGTGGTGGTGGAGTCCAGTTCCGGCAACCTGGGGATCGGCCTGGCGCAGGCCTGCCAGTACTACGAGCTGCGGTTCGTCTGCGTGGTCGATCCGCGCACCAACCCGCAGAACATCGCCGTGATGCGGGCCCTGGGCGCCGAGGTGGAGGTGGTGACCGAGCCGGACCCGGTCACCGGCGAGTTCCTGCCGGCCCGGATCGACCGGGTCCGCGAACTGGTCCGCACCATCCCGCTGGCCTACTGCCCCGACCAGTACGGCAACCCGCTCAACGCCCTGGCCCACCGGCACACCATGCGGGAGATCGTCGAGCAGCTGGCGGGCCGGCTGGACTACCTGTTCTGCGCCACGAGCACCTGCGGCACACTGCGCGGTTGCGCGGAGTACGCGCGTGAGATCGGCCTGCCGGTGCGGATCGTCGCCGTCGACGCGATCGGCAGCGTGATCTTCGACCAGCCGCCGGGGGCCCGGCTGCTCCCGGGGCACGGCGCCTCGGTGCGGCCCGCCCTGATGCGACCGGGCCTGGCCGACGAGGTGGTCCACGTGGGCGACCTGGACTGCCTGGTCGGCTGCCGCCGGCTGGCCCGCCGCGAGGCGATCCTGGCCGGCGGCTCCTCCGGAGCGGTGCTCAGCGCGCTGGACACCGTCCGCGGCCGGATCCCGGCCGGCTCGGTCTGCGCGGTGATCCTGCCCGACCGGGGCGAGCGCTACCTGGACACGATCTACAGCGACGCCTGGGCCACCGAGCACTTCGGCGCGGTCAGCCACCTGTGGAAGGACCCGGTGACGGAGGCGCCGCGATGCTGATCCCCGACCGACTCCTCCCCGCCGACCCCGCACCGCCGCGGCGGGTGCCGGCCGACTGGAACGCCACCGAGCGGCCCTACCGCACCGACCGGTGCGTCCACCAGCTCTTCGAGGAGCAGGTGCGCCGCAGCCCTGGGGTACCGGCCCTGGTGGCCGGGGCCGGCCGGCTCAGCTACGCCGAGCTGAACGCCCGGGCCAACCGCCTGGCCCACCTGCTGCGGGCGGCCGGGGCGGGCCCCGAGTCGCTGGTGGCCGTCTGCCTGGAGCGCGGCTTGGACCTGGTGGTGGCGCTGCTGGGGGTGCTGAAGGCCGGCGCCGCCTACGTGCCGCTCGACCCGGAGCATCCCACGGCACGCATCACCGAGCTGCTGGCGCAGGCCCGGATCACCACGGTGGTCTCCGACACGGCGCTGGCCCCGGTGGTCAGGGCCGCGGGAGGGCTGCCCCTGCTGGTCGACCGGCTGCCGGACGGTCTGTCCGCCGCCGACCCCGCGCCCGCGGCCGATCCGGACAACCCGGCCTACGTGCTCTTCACCTCCGGTTCCACCGGCCGGCCCAAGGGCGTGGTGGTGCCGCACCGCGGCGTGGTGAACCGGCTGCTGTGGATGCGCGACGACTGCGGTCTGACGGCCGGGAGCCGGGTGCTGCAGAAGACGCCCGCCACCTTCGACGTCTCGGTCTGGGAGTTCTTCGGTCCGCTGGCGGTCGGCGCCACCTCGGTGCTGGCCCGCCCCGGCGGCCACCGCGACCCGGGCTACCTGCGCGCGGTGCTGGCCGCCGAGCGGGTGGACACCGTGCACTTCGTGCCGTCGATGCTGCGGGAGTTCCTCGCGGCGCTGCGCGAGGAGGCCCCGGACGGGCGAGCGGTGCTGCCCGCACTGCGCCGGATCATCTGCAGCGGCGAGGCGCTGGGTGCCGATCTGGTGCGCGGCGTGGCCGAGTCGATCGGCTGCGAGGTGCACAACCTGTACGGTCCCACCGAGGCCAGCGTCGACGTCACCGCTGCCCGCTGCCGGGCCGGCGAGCCGGTGACCATCGGCCGGCCGGTCGCCAACACCCGCACCCACGTGCTCGATCCGGACGGCGAGGTGCTGCCGCCCGGCGGCGCGGGCGAACTCTGCCTGGCCGGTGTCCAGCTGGCCCGCGGCTACCTGGGCCGCCCCGGTGCCACGGCGGCCGTCTTCCGGCCCGACCCGTCCGGTCCGCCCGGCTCCCGGCTGTACCGGACCGGCGACCTGGCGCGCTGGACCCGGGACGGCCGGCTGGAGTACCTCGGGCGGCTCGACCACCAGGTCAAGATCCGCGGCTTCCGGATCGAACTGGGTGAGGTGGAAGCCGCACTGACGGCCCATCCACAGATCCGCGCCGCCGTCGTGACGGCCGACCAGCCGCCTGCGGGGGAGGCCCGGCTGGTCGGCTACCTGGTCGGCACCGGGCCCGCGGTGCCGGAGATCGGCGCGCTCCGGGCCCACCTGCGCGGCCTGCTGCCCGCGTACATGGTGCCGACCGCCTGGGTGCGGCTGGCCGCGCTGCCGCTGACCGCCAGCGGCAAGACCGACCGTCGCGCGCTGCCCGCGCCGGACGGGCGGCGCCCCGAGCTGGGCACCGGCTACCTGGCCCCGCGCACCGGGACCGAGGCCATGCTGGCGGGTCTGTGGGAGGAACTGCTCGGCATCAGCCCGGTCGGCGTCCACGACCGGTTCCTGGACCTGGGCGGCCAGTCGTTGATCGCCACCCGCCTGTGCGCCAGGCTGCGGAAGCTGACCGGCGCCGAGCTGACCCCGGCCGAGCTGCTCGCCTCGCCCACCGTCGCGCAGCTCGCCGCCGCGTTGCCCGCCGCCACCGCCCCGGAGGCCGGCGTGATCCCGCCGCGCGCGGACGGGCCCGTGCCGCTCTCCGCCGAGCAGCACCGCCTCTGGTTCCTCGACCGGCTCAACCCGGGCAGCACCGAGTACCTGATGTACGACGCGCACCGGCTGAGCGGCCCGCTCCGGCTGCCCGTGCTCGCCGCCGCCCTGCACCGCACGGTCCAGCGCCACGCCACCCTGCGCACCACCTTCCCGGCCCACCGCGGGCTGCCCAGCCAGCTGGTCCACCGTCAGCTGCCGGTGCCGCTGGAGGTGGTGGACCTGAGTGGAGCGCCGGCCGCGGAGCGCGAGGGGCGGGCCCGGGCCGCGCTGCACCGGTACGCCCGGCAGCCGTTCGCGCTGGACACCGGCCCGCTGCTGCGGCTGGTGGTGCTCACCCTGGAGCCGGAGCACCACGTCCTGCTGGCCGTGGTCCACCACATCGTCGCCGACGACTGGTCGATGGGGGTGTTCTGGCGGGACCTGTCGGCCTGCTACCGGGCCGAGCGGTCCGGCGAACCGGTCGAACTCCCGCCGCTGGCGGTCGACTACGCCGACTACGCGGCCTGGCAGCACACCGAGCGCGGCAGCGCGGGCCGGGCGGCGGACCTGGCGCACTGGCGGCGGCACCTGCGGCCCGCGCCGCCGCCACTCGCGCTGCCCGTCGACGGCCCCAGGCCACCGCGGCGCGGCGGGCACGACACCACGGTGGCCTTCACCCTCGACCCGGCGGTGACCGCCGCGCTGCACCGCACCGCCGCGGCCGCCGGCGCCACGCCCTTCATGGCGCTGCTGGCGTGCTTCACCGCGGTGCTGGCCCGCACCACCGGCCAGCAGGACCTGGTGGTCGCCACCTTCACCGCCAACCGCACCAGCGTGGAGTTGGAGGACCTGGTGGGGCTGTTCGTCAACACCCTGGCGCTGCGGCTCCCGGTCCTCCCGGAGCTGTCGTTCCACGAGCTGCTGGCGCGGACCCGGCGCACCGCGCTGGCCGCCTACCGCCACCAGCGGTTGCCCTTCGACCAGGTGGTCGGCGCCCTGCGTCCGCCCCGCGACCTGAGCCGCAACCCGGTGGCCCAGGCCGCCTTCCAGACCCTGGGACCGTTGGCCGGCCGGATCGACCTGCCCGGGGTCGAGGCCGTCCCCTACGCGCAGGGCCAGGGCGGCCATCCGTTCGACGTGCTGCTCACCCTGCGCGAGCGTGGCGCCGGTCTGGACGGCGAACTGCGCTGCCCTGAAGACCTGTTGAGCGAGCAAGCGGCCCGCCGGCTGGCCACCGGCTTCGTGGACCTCGTCCGCGCCGCCGCCGCACACCCACAGCTGGCGGTGGACCGCCTCGGCCGACCCCAAGAAGGAGTGGAAGCATGACCACGCCACCGGCTGCGGCGCCGCCTGCCGCCCCCGCCCGGCCGGACGCCGCCGCGGCGACGCTCCCGTTCGTGCTGACGGCCGACACCCCGGGCGCCCCGGTGGCCGACGCCCTGCCCGAGGTCCGCGACCTGGTCCGTCGTCACCTGCGCACGCACGGCGCGGTCCTGCTGCGCGGCTTCGACCTGGGCGGGGTGGCCGGCTTCGAGCAGGCGGTCCGCACGCTGGCCGGCGAACCGCTGGCCTACGCCGAGCGCTCCTCGCCGCGCAGCACCATCAGCGGGCGGGTCTACACCTCCACCGACTACCCGGCCGACGAGGAGATCTTCCTGCACAACGAGAACTCCTACCAGGCCAGTTGGCCGCTCACGCTGTTCTTCGCCTGCGTCCGCCCGCCGGCCACCCTGGGGGCCACGCCGCTGGCCGACACCCGCCGGGTGCTGGCCGCGATCGACCCGGCGGTCCGTGCGGAGTTCGAGGCCCGCGGCTGGCTGGTGGTGCGCAACTTCACCGAGGGCTTCGGCGTGCCGTGGCAGCAGGCGTTCACCACCGAGGACCGGGCGGAGGTGGCCCGCTACTGCGCGCGCAACGGAGTGGAGATCGAGTGGCGCGGTGCGGACGGGCTGCGCACCCGGGCCCGCCGCCGGGCCGTGCACCGCCACCCGGCCACCGGGGAGGCGGTCTGGTTCAACCACCTGACCTTCTTCCACGTCACCACGCTCGCGCCGGAGATCTGTGCGGGCCTGCGCGAGGTGTACGACGAGGCCGACCTGCCGACCAACACCTACTACGGCGACGGCGCGCCGATCCCGGACGAGGTGGTCGCCCACCTGCGCGACTGCTACCGCGCCGAGCAGCGCCGGTTCGACTGGCAGCAGGACGACCTGCTGCTGGTGGACAACATGCTGGCCGCGCACGCCCGCGAGCCCTTCACCGGTCCGCGCAGGATCGCCGTGGCGATGGCCGAGGCCCACACGGACCAGTCCGACTCCGCATCCAGGGAGACCACCGATGGAGACCGCTGACCTCGGCTACCCGCTCTCCTTCGCCCAGGAACAGCTCTGGTTCCTGGACGAGTTGCGCGGCGGGGCCAGTACCGAGTACCTGCTGCACGAGGCGTTCCGGCTGCGCGGCCCACTGGACCGCGACGCGCTGACCGCCGCGCTCACCCGGATCGCCGAGCGGCACGAGGTGCTGCGCACCCGCTACGGCACGGCGGACGGCGCCGGGGTCCAGTTCGTCGACGACCCGGCACCGGTGGTGCCCGCCGCGGTGGACCTCGGCCCGCTCCCGGCCGACGAGCGGGAACGGCGGCTGCGCGAGCTCGCCGCCGCCGAGCCGGCCACCCCGATCGACCTGCGCACCCAGGCGCCGTGGCGGCTGGTACTGGTCCAACTGGGGCCGGACGACGTGGTCCTGCTGGTCACCGTCCACCACATCGCCTTCGACAACTGGTCCTGGTCCGTGCTGACCGGCGAACTCCAGGCGCTGTACGCCGCGTTCAGCTCGGGCGCGGCGGACCCGCTGGAGGAGCTGCCGGTGCAGTACGCGGACTTCGCCGGGTGGGAACGGGACAACTGGACGGCCCGCGAGCAGCTGATGCTCCGTCAGCAGGACTACTGGCAGCGGCGGCTGGCCGGCCTGGCGACCCTGGAGCTGCCCACCGACCACCGCCGGCCACCGGTGTGGGAACCGGCCGGCGACTCGGTCCGCTTCACCGTGCCGGCCGAGCTGGCCACCCGGCTGGCCGAGCTCGGGCGGACCGTGGGAGCGACCCCGTTCATGGTCCACCTGGCCGCCTTCCAGCTGCTGCTCGGGCGCTACGCCGACCGCACCGACGTGGCCGTCGGCGTCTCGGTGGCCCGCCGTGACCAGCCGGGGCTCGAGCAGCTGATCGGCATGTTCCTCAACACCGTGGTACTGCGCACCGACCTGGCCGGCGGGCCCGGCTTCACCGAACTGCTGGCCCGGGTGCGGGAGGCCACCCTGGCCGCGCACGAGAACCTGGACATCCCCTTCGAGCGGGTGGTCGCGGACCTGGCACCCGAGCGCGACCCGTCCCGCAACCCGCTCTTCCAAGTCGGCTTCGGGCTGCACCGGGCGCAGCGGCAGCCCTTCGCGCTGCCCGGTCTGGACGTCGAACCGTGCGAGAGCGCGGCCGCCGCCTCGGCCTTCGACCTCGCGCTGTACCTGGCCGAGCAGCCGGACGGCTCGCTGGCAGGCCGGTTCCTCTACCCGACGGCCCTGTTCGAGCGGGCCCGGATCGAGCGGATGGCCGACCACCTGCTGCGGCTGCTGACGGCCGTGGCGGAGGACCCCGCGCGGCCGGTGCGGCTGCTGGACCTGCTCACCGAGGGCGAGCTCGGCCAACTCGCCGACTGGAACCGGACCGAGGCCGGGGCGCCGGGTCAGTCGCTGTTCGATCTGTTCCTCGCCCAGGTCGGGGCCACCCCGCGCGCGGTGGCCGTGGTGGACGGCGCCGAGCGGCTGGACTACGCCGAACTGGCCCAGCGGGTCGCCGACCTGGCCGCGCTGCTGCGTTCGCGCGGGATCGGGCGCGGCACCCCCGTCGGCGTGGCCATGCGGCGCGGAGCCGACCTGGTGACGGCCCTGCTCGCGGTGCTGGCGGCCGGCGGGGTGTACGTCCCGCTGCCGTCGGAGCACCCGACCGAGCGGCTGGCCTTCCAACTCGCCGACGCCGGAGTGGAACTGGTCCTCACCCAGCAGGACCTGCTCGACCGGCTCCCGGCCAACCCCGCGCCGCTGACCGTGGAGGCCGCCCGGCAGGAGATCGACGGGTCGTCCGCGGCCGCGCTCACCACGGTGCACGTGGACGATGACGACGCGGCCTACGTGATGTACACCTCCGGCTCGACCGGGCGGCCCAAGGGCGTGGTGGTCACCCACGGCGGGCTGCGCAACCGGGCGCTCTGGTCGGTGGACCAGTACGGTCTCGGCCCGGGCGAGCGGGTGCTGCAGAAGACCGTGATCGGCTTCGACGCCTCGATGTGGGAGTTCCTGTCACCGCTGCTCAGCGGCGCCGCCGTGGTGTGCGCCCCGGAGGAGGCGCACCGCGATCCGGCGGTGATGCTGCGGGCCGTCGCCGAGCACCGGGTCACCGTGCTGCAACTGGTCCCGTCGGTGCTGCGGCTGTTGCTGGACGAGCCGGCGCTGGCCGACTGCACCTCGCTGCGCGCGGTCTGCGCGGCCGGTGAGCCGCTGCCCGCCGCGCTGTGCGCACGCCTCCGCTCCGTGCTGGACGTCGCCGTGGTCAACACCTACGGCCCCACCGAGTGCACCATCGACGCCACCGCCTGGCGCTACCAGGACGGCGGGGCGGGCGAGATCGTGCCGATCGGTCGTCCGTTGCCCGGCGTGCGCTGCTACGTGGTGGACGCGCAGGACCAGTTGGTGCCGGTCGGAGTCCCCGGCGAACTGCGGGTCGGGGGAGTCTGCCTGGCCCGCGGCTACCTCGGGCGCGGCGCGCTGACCGCCGACCGCTTCACCCCCGACCCGTTCGCGGTTCGGCCCGGTGAGCGCTGGTACCGCACCGGGGACCTGGTCCGGCGCCGCGCGGACGGCGTGCTGGAGTTCCTGGGGCGGGTCGACGAGCAGATCAAGCTGCGCGGCGTGCGGGTCGAGCCCGGCGAGATCGAGGCCGTCCTGGTCGCGCACCCCGCGGTGGCCGCCGCCGTGGTGACCGCGCACCGGCCGGCCGGTGGCGAGCTCGAACTGGTCGCCCACCTGGTGCCGGCCCAGGGCAGTGGGACGAGCGCCGAGGAACTGCGCGAGCACCTGGCGGCCCGGCTGCCGGAGGCGATGATCCCCTCGGTGCTGGTACCGCTGGACGCGCTGCCACTGACCCCCAACGGCAAGGTGGACCGCCGGCGGCTGCCGTCCCCGGAGCGCCGGGCCGAGCCGGAACTCGGACCGGCCGCCGCCCCGCGCACCCCGACCGAGCGGGCGGTGGCCGAGCTGATGGCCGAGGTGCTCGGCGTCGAGCGGGTCGGCGTCGAACAGGACTTCTTCCGGCTGGGCGGTCACTCGTTGCTGGCGATCCGGCTGACGCTGCGGTTGCGCCGGGCCTTCGAGATCAAGCTGACGGTGGGCGACCTGTTCACCACCCGCACGGTCGCCGCGCTGGCCGCCCGGGTGGACGGCGCGGTCGCCGACCGGGACGGCACCGCGCTGCATCCGGTGCCCCGAGGCGGCGAACTGCCGCTCTCCTACGGGCAGCAGCGGATGTGGTTCCTGGACCAGCTGGAGCCCGGCAGCGACGAGTACCTGATCCCACTGGCGCTGCGGTTGCGCGGTCCGCTGGACCTGGCGGCGCTGCGCGGCGCCCTGACCGCCACCGTGGCCAAGCACGAGGTGCTGCGCACCCGCTACCTGCCCGGTGCCGGTGACCCGCGTCAGGTGGTGGACCCGGCCGGCCCGGTCGCCCTGACCGTGCACGACGTGTCCGACCGGCCGGGGGCCGCCGACCGGGCCAGGGCCCTGGTCGACCAGGCCGGCGGGGTGCCCTTCGACCTGGCGCGCGAGTGCCCGCTGCGGGCGACCGTGGTCAAGATCGCACCCGAGGACCACCTGCTTCTCCTGACGCTCCATCACATTTCCTTCGACGCTTGGTCGATGGAGATCTACCTGCGCGACCTCGACCAGGCCTACCGGGCGCTGGTGGCGGGTGAGCCCGCTCCACTGACCGCCCCCGTGATCCAGTACGCCGACTTCGCGCACTGGCAGCGCGAGCGCCAGCCGGCCGATGAGACCCGTGAGCAACTGGACTACTGGTGCGACCGGTTGGCCGCCCTGGCGCCGGTCGAGCTGCCGACCGACCGGCCGCGCGCGGCGCTGCGCGACGCCCGCGGTGCCACGCTGAACGTGGGCCTGCCCCCGCAGCTCGCCCACGACCTGCGGGCGCTGGCCGACCGGCAGGGCGTGACCCTGTTCATGACCCTGCTGGCCGCCTTCCAGGTGCTGCTCGGCCGCTACACCTCCAGCGCGGACATCGCGGTGGGCACCCCGGTTGCCGGGCGGACCCGGCCGGAGACCGAGGAACTGGTCGGCTTCTTCACCAACACCCTGGTGCTCCGCACCGATCTGGCCGGCAACCCGGCCGTCGGTGAACTGCTGGACCGGGTCCGGGAGACCTGCCTCGCCGCCTTCGCCCGCCAGGACGTGCCGTTCGAGCAGTTGGTCGACGCCCTGTTGCCGGACCGCGACCTGTCCCGGAACCCGCTCTTCCAGGTGATGTTCGAGCTCCAGCACCTCGCCGACCTGCCGACCGCGCTCGGCGAGGCGGCCGTCGAACTGGTCGAGGCCGGCCCGGCCGTGGCCAAGTTCGACCTCACCCTGACCGTCGCCCAGCTGGCCGACGGCCGGCTGGAGTGCTGCTTCGAGTACGCCACGGCGCTGTTCGACCGCGCGACCGTGGAACGGATGGCCGGGCACTACCTGACGCTGCTGGCCGCCTGCACGGGCGACCCCGGCGCCCGGATCGCGGAACTCGCCATGCTGACCGAGCCGGAGCGCCGGGTGCTGCTGGCTCCCGGGCCCGACCACGCGGCCGACCGGCTCGATCCGGCGGCCGAGCACCACGTGACCGTCCCACGGCTGTTCGAGCGGCAGGCCGCCCGGACACCCCGGGCGGTGGCGCTGGTCTGCGGTGCGGAGCAGCTCGACTACGCCGAACTGGGGTCCAGGGTCGACCGGTTCGCGCACCGGTTGCGCGCCCTGGGCGTGGGTCCCGAGACGGTGGTCGCGAGCTGCCTGGAGCGCGGCACGGCGGCCGTGGTGGTGCTGCTGGCCGTGCTCAAGGCCGGCGGGGTGTACGTCCCGTTCGACCCGCGGCACCCGGCCGAGCGGCTGGCCTTCATGATCGACGACGCGCGGGCCGAACTGGTGGTCACCAGCTCCGAGTTCGCCGACCGGTTCGGTGACCGGTTCGGTGACCGACGAGTGCTGGTCGCGGACACCGACACCGACACCGACACCGCGCCGGTGTCGGCCGTGCCGCGGCCGGCGGCGGCCCTGCCGGACAACCTCGCCTACGTCATCTACACCTCCGGCTCCACCGGTCGGCCCAAAGGCGTGATGATCAGTCACCGCTCCTACGCCCACCACTGCCGGGTGATCGCCGACGCCTACGGGATCGCCCCGGGCGAGCGGGTGGTGCTGCTCTCCGCGCTCACCTTCGACGTGGCGATGGACCAGATCGCGGCCACCCTGACGGCCGGCGCCACCGTGGTGGTCGGCGACCCGGTCTTTTGGACGCCGGCCGAGCTGCCGGCCCGGCTGTCCGAGCACCGGGTGACGATCATGGAGATCACCCCGTCCTACTACCGGGCGATGCTGGAGGCGCCGGCCGTGGGCGAGCTGACCTCGCTCAAGCTGGTGAACGTCGGCAGCGACGTGGTCACCGCGGCCGACGCCCGGCGCTGGTCGGCGCTCGGCCTGCCCGGTCGCTTCCTGTGCAACTACGGGCCCACCGAGGCCACCGTGACCTGCCTGCTGCACCCGGTGGACGGCGCGTCCACCGACCAGGCGCCGACGGCCACCATGCCGCTGGGTCGACCGGTGGCGGGCACCCGGGCGTACGTGCTGGACGCCGACCTGCGGCCGGTCCCGGCCGGGGTGCCGGGCCAGCTCTGCCTGGGCGGCACCCGGCTGGCCCGCGGCTACCACCGCAGGCCCGGGCTGACCGCCGAGCGCTTCGTGCCCGACCCCTTCGGCGCGGAGCCGGGCGGCCGGCTCTACCTGACCGGCGACCTGGTGCGCCGGCGGGCCGACGGCGTGCTGGAGTTCCTCGGGCGGCTGGACCAGCAGGTCAAGCTGCGCGGGCTGCGGATCGAGCTGGGCGAGATCGAGGCCGCGCTGCTGCGCCACCCCGACGTGCAGGAGGCGGCCGTGCTGGCGCACCGCACGGCCCCCGGCGAGAGCCTGCTGGCCGGCTACCTGGTGGCCCGGCCGCACCACCCGGCACCGGGGCTCGCGCAGCTGCGGGCGCACCTGCGCGATCTGCTGCCGGAGTACATGATCCCCGCGCAGTGGGCGGTGCTGGACACCCTCCCGCTGACCCCGAGCGGCAAGGTGGACCGCAGGGCACTACCGGCCCTGGCCCAGCCGGCCGAGCGGCGGCAGCACCTGGCGCCGCGCGACCCGGTCGAGGAGGCGGTGGCCGGCTTCTGGTGCGAGGTGCTCGGGGTCGACCGGGTCGGCGTGCTGGACGACTTCTTCGCCCTGGGCGGCCACTCGCTGCTGGCCACCCGGGTGCTGGCCCGAATCCGGGGGGCCTTCGGGATCGACCTCCCGCTGCGCCTGCTGTTCGAGGCGACCACCGTGGCGGAGCTCGCCGACGCGGTGTCCACCGAGGTCGCGGCCGAGGTGGCCCGGCTGACCGATGACGAGGTCGAGGCCCTCCTCGCCCAGAAGGGGGTCCGGTGATGACCGAGACCGTTGACCGCGCCGCCCTGCGCCAGGAGCTGCTGCGCCGGCGGCTGAGCGGGGCGGTGCCCGCCGCCCCGCGCGAGGACGGCGTCCGCCGGGCGCCGCGCGGCGGCCCGCTGCCGCTCTCCTTCGCCCAGCGCCGGCTGTGGATCCTCGACCAACTGCAGCCCGGCGGCACCGAGTACCTGATGACCGCCGCGCTGCGACTGACCGGCGAGCTGGACCGCGCGGCGCTGCGCACCGCGCTGGACGCCCTGGTGGCCCGGCACGAGGTACTGCGCACCCGCTACCCGGTGGTGGCCGGCGAGCCGGTGCAGCTGATCGAGGAGCCCGCTCCGGTGCCGCTGGTCGAGCTCGACCTGAGCGGACCGGACCGGGCGGGTGCCGAGGCCCGGCTGGCCGCGCTGGCCACCTGGGACCGCACGCCGGTCGACCTGGCCCGGGGCCCGGTCTGTTCGGCCACCCTGGTCAGGCTGGCCGACCGGGAGCACGCGCTGCTGCTGACGGTGCACCACATCGCCTCCGACGGCTGGTCCGAGCAGCTCCTGCTGCGTCAGCTGACGCGCAGTTACGAGGACGCGGTGGCCGGCCGCCCGGCGGCGGTGCCCGAGACCGGACCGCAGTACGCGGACTACGCGCTCTGGCAGCGCGAGCGGCTCGCCGGTGAGCTGCTGGAGAACCAGCTGGGGTACTGGCAGCAGCGCCTGGCGGGCCTGGCCCCGCTGGAGCTGCCCACCGACCGGCCACGGCCGACCGTGCGCGACACGGCCGGCGACCAGGTGCCGCTGACCGTGCCGGCCGCCGTGGCCCGGCGGCTGGCCGAGCTGGCCCGCGCCCAGGGCGCCACCTCGTTCATGGCGCTGCTCGCCGCACACACGGTGCTGCTCGGGCGGTGGAGCGGGCAGCGCGACATCGCGGTCGGCACCCCGGTGGCCGGTCGGGACCGACCCGAGGCGCAGGAGCTGGTCGGCCTCTTCCTCAACACGCTGGTGCTGCGCACCGACCTGTCCGGGGCGCCGTCCTTCGCCGAGGTGATCCGCCGGGTGCGGGAGGGCGCGCTGGAGGCCTACGCCCACCAGGACCTGCCGTTCGAACAGCTGGTGGACGCCCTGGTGCCGGAACGCGATCCCTCCCGCAACCCGCTCTTCGCCACCATGGTGCTCTGGGAGGACGGCTCGGCCGGCGACGCTCCGCGAGCCGCCGGTGGCCTGCTGGTCGAACCGCTGCCGGTGGGCGAGGGCTCGGCCAAGGTCGAGCTGACCGTGGGGGTGGCCGAGCAGCCCGACGGCTCGCTGGCCGGCGGGGTGACCTATGCCTCGGCGCTCTTCGACCGGAGCACCGCCGAGCGGTTCGCCGCCCAGCTGGTGCGGCTGCTGGAGAGTGCCGTCGAAGCCCCCGAGCTGCCGATCGACGAGCTCGAGATCCTCCCCGAGCGTGAGCTGGACCTGGTGCTGAGCGAGTGGAACGACACCGCTCGGCCGTACCCCACCGGCACCCTGGCGAGTCTGTTCGAGGCCCAGGCGGCCCGCACCCCGGACGCGGTCGCCGCGGTCTTCGAGGGCGCCGTGCTGAGCTACGCCGAACTGGACGCCCGGGCCGAGCACCTCGCCCGGCGGCTGCGCGCCCGCGGCGTCGGGCCCGAGTCGGTGGTCGGGGTCTGCCTGCACCGCGGCCCGGACCTGGTGGTCGCCCTGCTCGGCGTGGTCAAGGCGGGCGGCGCCTACCTGCCACTGGACCCGGAGTACCCGGCGCGGCGGCTGGCGTTGATGCTGGCGGACTCCGGCGCCCGCCTCGTCATCACCGACGCCGAGCTCGCGCCGCCGCTGGCCGGCCAGGCCGCCGAGCCGGTGCTGCTCGGCGGGACGGAGGACCCGCCGCCGCGGGCCACCGCACCGGCGGCCGGCCCGGACCACCCGGCGTACCTGATCTACACCTCGGGCTCCACCGGCACCCCCAAGGGGGTGCTGGTCGAGCACCGGGCGATCGTCAACCGGCTGCACTGGATGCAGCAGGCCTACGGTCTGACGGCCGAGGACCGGGTGCTGCAGAAGACGCCGTACAGCTTCGACGTCTCGGCCTGGGAGTTCTTCTGGCCGCTGACCACCGGCGCCGCGCTGGTCCTGCTGCGTCCCGGCGGGCACCGCGACCCGGCCGAGATCGCCCGGGTGATCGCCGCCGAACGGGTCAGCACGGTGCACTTCGTGCCGTCGATGCTGCGCGCCTTCCTGGCCCACCCGCTGCCCGTGCTGCCGTCGCTGCGCCGGATGCTCTGCAGCGGCGAGGCGCTGACGGCGGACCTGGTGGAACAGGTGCACGCGCGGCTCGACTGCGACCTGCACAACCTGTACGGGCCCACCGAGGCCGCGGTGGACGTCACCGCGATCCGCTGCGAGCCGGGCCGACCGGTCACCATCGGCCGTCCGATCGCCAACACCCGCACCTACCTGGTGGACCGCGAGCTGCGCCCGGTCCCGGTCGGGGTGCCCGGCGAACTGCTGCTGGGCGGCGTCCAGCTGGCCCGCGGCTACCTGAACCGGCCGGGCCTGACCGCGGACCGGTTCGTCCCGTCCCCGTTCGCCGCCGGACCCGGTGGTGACCGGCTCTACCGCACCGGCGACCTGGCCCGCTGGCGGCCGGACGGCACCATCGAGTACCTGGGCCGGCTCGACCACCAGGTGAAGATCCGCGGCCAGCGGGTCGAACTGGGCGAGATCGAGGCGGCGTTGATCGAGGTGCCCGGCGTCGCGGCGGCCGCGGTCACCGTGCACCGACAGCAGTTGGTCGCCCACCTGGCCCCCGCCACCGCCGACCCCGAGCGGGCCGGGGAGCAGCTGCGCCGCCGGCTGCCCGCCCACCTGGTCCCGGTGCACTGGACGCTGCTGGACGCGCTGCCGCTGACGCCCAGCGGCAAGGTGGACCGCCGGGCCCTGCCGGAGCCGGGGACCAGCCGGGCGGAGCTGGGCGGGGAGTACCTCGCTCCCCGCGACGCGCTGGAGCAGACCCTGGCGGAGGCCTTCGCCGAGGCGCTCGGCCTGGACAAGGTGGGCGTCCGGGACAGCTTCTTCCAGCTCGGCGGCGACTCGATGCGTGCCATCCGGGCGGTCGGCGCGCTGCGCGAGCAGGGTATCGAGCTGGCCGTGCACGACCTCTTCACCCGGCAGCGGGTCGCCGAGCTGGCCGCCCTGGTGCGTACCGCACCCGGCGCCCGCTCGGCGGAGGGCACACCGGTGGCCCCGTTCGCGCAGCTCACCGAGGAGGACCGGCGGCGGCTGCCGGCCGGCCTGGTGGACGCCTACCCGATGGCGCAGACCCAGGCCGGGATGGTCTACGAGCTGCTGGCCGCCGCCGACAAGGCGGTCTACCACAACGTGTCCTGCTACCGGGTCCGCGACGAGCTCCCGTTCGAGCTCGCCACGTTGCGTGCCGCGGCCCGGCTGCTGACCCGCCGCCACGAGATCCTGCGCACCTCCTTCGACCTGTCCGGGTTCACCGAGACGCTGCAGCTGGTGCACGCCGAGGCCGAGCTCCCGGTCGGTCTGGACGACCTGCGCGCCCTGCCCGAGGCCGACCGGGAGGCCGTGCTGGACGGGTTCCTGCTGGCCGAACGGCGTCGGCGGTTCGACCTGGCGCGCCCCCCGCTGCTGCGCTACCACGTCCATCTGATCAGCGATCAGGAGTGGCTGCTGACCCACACCGAGTGCCACGCGATCCTGGACGGCTGGAGCCACACCTCGGCCGTGGCCGAGCTGCTCGCGCTGTACCGCACGCTCCGGCGGGGCCACACCCCGCAGCTCCCGCCGCCGCCCCCGGCGCGCTTCGCGGACTTCGTCGCGCTGGAGCGCAGGGCGCTCGACTCGCCCGCGGACCGCGCGTTCTGGGCCGGAACGATCACCGGGCGGGAGCGGTTCGAACTGCCCGTCGGGTGGGCCGGCGAGGCCGCGGACGAGAAGGCCGTCATCCTCGACGTGCCGTACCAGGACCTGCTGCCGGGCCTGCGCCGGCTCGCCGCGGCGGCCGGCGGTTCGCTCAAGAGCGTGCTGCACGCCGCCCACCTCAAGGCGCTGGGCGTGGTCACCGGCCGCCGGCGGTTCTTCGACGGGTTGGTCTGCAACGGCCGGCCGGAACTGGCCCGCGGCGACGAGGTGCTGGGGCTGTACCTGAACACCGTGCCGTTCCCGGCCGACCTGTCCGCACCGACCTGGCGTGCCCTGGTCGCCGAGGTCTTCGCCGGCGAGGCCGAGCTGTGGCCGCACCGCCGCTACCCGATGCCGGCCATGCAGCGCGAGTGGGGCGGTGCCGAGCCGCTGATCGAGGTGGCCTTCGGGTACCTGGACTTCCACGTGCTGGACTGGGAGTCCGGCGAGGTCGGCATGGTGGACGACTTCAGCCCGAGCGAACTGGCCCTGGAGGTGTGGACCTTCCCCGGGGTGCTGCGCCTGGGTGCCCGGCCCGAGCGGGTCGGACGCCGGCAGCTGGAACTGCTGGCCCGCTGCTACCGGCACGTGTTGGAGGCGATGGCGGCCGACCCGGACGGCGACGCGGCGGGGCTGACCCTGCCGCCGGCCGACCTGGCCGCCGCGGTGCGGGCCGGCAACGACTCCGCGCCGCCGCCGCCCGCGGACCTCCCGGTGCCGGACCTGGTGGCCGCCGCGGCCCGGGCCACGCCCGGTGCGGTGGCGCTGCGCTGCGGCGAGCGGACGGTCGGCTACGCCGAGCTGGACGCGCGCGCCAACCGGCTCGCCCACCGGCTGCGCTCGCTGGGCGTCGGGGCGGACCGGGTGGTCGGTCTGCACCTGCCGCGCACCCCGGAGCTGTTCGTGGCGCTGCTGGCCGTGCTGCGGGCCGGCGGGGCCTTCCTGCCGCTGGACCCGGCCTACCCGGCCGACCGGCTGCGCCACATGCTCGAGGACGCGCGGGCCGCGGTGGTGCTCAGCACGCCCGAGCTCGCCGACCGGCTCCCGGCGCACCTCGCCGGGCACGTCGAGGTGCTGGACGAGCCGGCCTACCGCGCGCTGCCCGAACGGGCGCCGACGGTCCCGATCCATCCGGACCAGCTGGCCTACGTGATCTACACCTCCGGCTCCACCGGTCTGCCCAAGGGCGTCGGCGTCCCGCACCGCGGCGCGCTGAACCTGCGTCAGGCACAGCTGGCCCCGCTGCGGGTGGCGCCCGGCGACCGGGTGCTCCAGTTCGCCTCGCCCAGCTTCGACGCCTCGGTGTGGGAGGTGCTGATGGCGCTCGGCAACGGGGCCGAGCTGGTGCTGCCGCCCCCGGACACCGATCCGGGCGACCTGCGCCGGCAGGCTCCACTGGTCACCCACATGACCCTGCCGCCCTCGCTGCTGGAGCGGTTGGACCCGGCCGACTTCCCGCAGCTGAGGGTGCTCGTCTCGGCCGGTGAGGCATGCCCCGCCGAGCAGGCCGCGCGCTGGGCCCGGCACACCGCGTTCATCAACGCCTACGGGCCGACCGAGACCTCGGTCTGCGCCACCGTCGCCCCGGTGGCGGCGGGCGACGGGACCCGCGCACCGTCGATCGGCCGGCCGATCGCGGGCGTGCGCTGCTACGTCCTGGGCAGGGACCAGCGGCCGCTGCCCGATGGCGTCGACGGCGAGCTGTACGTCGGCGGGGCCGGGGTGGCCCGGGGCTACCTGGGCCGCCCGGCGCTGACCGCCGAGCGGTTCGTCCCCGACCCCTACGGCCGGATCCCGGGCGCCCGGCTGTACCGGACCGGCGACCTGGTCCGCCGCGAGGCCGACGGCGCGTTGCGCTACCTGGGCCGGCTCGACCACCAGGTGAAGGTGCGCGGGCTGCGGGTCGAGCCGGGGGAGATCGAGCACCTGCTGCTCGGCCACCCGGCCGTGGCCGCCGCCGCGGTGACCGCGCACCGGGCCGGCACGGCGGCCGCCACCCTGGTGGCGTACGTCAAGGCGGTGCCGGGGCAGCAGGTCGGCGCGGCCGAGCTGCGGGCGCACCTGCGCGGCCGGATCCCGCAGGCGCTGATCCCCGGCCACTTCCTGACCGTCGATCAGTTCCCGCTCACCCCGGCGGGCAAGGTGGACCGGGCCGCGCTGCCGGTCCCGGACGGCGACCGGCCGCAGTTGGCCTCGGCCTACACCGCGCCCAGCGGGGAGCTGGAACGCGCCCTGGCCGAGGCCTGGGCCGAGGCACTGGAGGTGACCCGGGTCGGGGCCCAGGACGACTTCTTCGAGCTGGGCGGACACTCGCTGGCCATGATGCGGATCGTCGCCACGCTGCGCGCCCGGCACGGCATCGAGCTGCGGTTCGGCTCGTTCCTCGAGCACCGCACGGTGGCCGCGCTGGCGGCGAGCCTGACGGCGGTGGGTCCGGAGCACCGGTCCACGCTGCTCTGGCTGCGCCGGGAGGGCAGCCGCACCCCGCTGTTCTGCGTGCACCCGGGCGGCGGCAGCGCGCACTGGTACCTGCGGCTGGCCCCGCACCTGGCGGTGGACCGACCGGTCGCCGCGTTCGAGTGGCCGGGCCCGCACACCGCGCCGACCGCGCCCAGCGCGGAGGAGATGGCCGAGCGCTACCTCGCCGAACTGCGCGAGGCCCAGCCCAGCGGTCCGTACCTGCTGTTCAGCTGGTGCGGCGGCAGCGGCATCGCCACCGAGCTGGCGAACCGGTTGACGGCCGCGGGCGAGCAGGTGACCTTCCTGCTGCTCGACCCCGGGGTGGACATGCACCAGCGGGCCGAGTCCTGGCGCGAGCTGGGCAAGATCCGCCGACTGGAGCAGCTGGTGGCCGAGATCGCCGAGCAGGGCGCCGCGGCGGACACCCCGGACCGGCGGCGGGAGATCCTGGAACTGCTGGACCACCTGGTGGACGACGTGGACGAGGAGACCGGGATCACGCTGCCCGAGCGGGGCGTGGGCAGCGAGTGGCCGCGCGCGGCGCGGGTGTGGCGCGAGGTGATGGAGATGGACCTGGCCTACCGCCACCGCGCCTACCCGGGCCGGCTGCACCTGGTGGTCAGCGACGAACTGGCGCAGGGCGAGCACGAGGTGGCGTACGGTCAGGCCTTCGAGGAGTACCTGGACCGCTGGCGCGAACTGGCCACCGGGGGTGTCACGGTGCACCGGGTGCCCGGGGACCACTTCGGCGTGATGAAGCCGCCGCACGTGGCCACGCTGGCCGCGGTGGTGGAGGGGGTGATCTCCGGCGCGGACGGGACGTGAGGTGTGCCGGGCCCCGCCCACCCGTCGGTGTGCGACGGCGGGGTGCGGGGCGTGGTGAGGAAGGCGCGGCGCCACGCCCCCGCCCAGAAAGATGGGTGCCGCACCCCCATGTCCCGCTCTTCGCCCGCCGCCAGAATGGCTCCGCGGTCGGATCACCGGGCCGACCGCCGGAGCCATCACGAAAGGCACGCGGATGACGGACGGTGCGGGCACGGCGGCCACCCAGCTCATCGACCAGGACGCCGGGTTCCTGCCGGACATCGTCCGAGCGGCGCCGCGCCCCCGGGGCGTCCAGGACCGGACGGTGCTCACGGAGGACACCTCCTGGTGCCGGGGCAACCCCGAACGCGGCGGCGACCGGTCGTCCCAGGGCCGGTAGCCGTCCGGCTTCCCGTGGGGCTGACCGGCCCCGCACCCGTCCGTCGGGCACCGCTGTTCCGGGAGGATCCGGGTACCTGGCCGAGACCGTCCCGCTTCCGCCGCCGGGCGCGCCGGCTTCCTGACCGGCCGTCTTCCCCCGGTCGGTCGGGCGGTGCGAGCCGCTGGAGCGGCGGGGCCCGAGCACGTGCCGTCAGCGGCGCTCGGTACCAGGCCGGCACGGCTCGGGGAACTCCCGGTGGGCTCCCGCGACCGCTCCGCGCGCGAAGTCGCCGGATGGCGTGAGGACATGTCGACAACAAGGAGACTCTGATGGAGATATGCACCCTGGAGCGTCCGGGCCCGTTCCTGGCGGATCCGCTCGGCGTGCCCAGGCGGGTCAGCGTGGTCGCCCTCGATCCACTGCTGGAGGCGGGTGCGACCAGTGCGCTGCGCTGCTGCCCGGAGGTGGCGGTCGTGGTGCCCGGGGAGCAGGCGGACGTGACGGTCCTGATCGTGGACCGGGTGACCGACGAGGTGCTGGACGCGATCCGGCGCACCCGTGCCGCGGTGCACCGTCCTGACGTGGTGCTGGTGGCGACCGATCTGGCCGCGAGCGAGGTGTTGCACGCGATCGCGGCCGGGGCGCGGGGGCTGCTCCGGCGTCACGAGGCGAGCGCGACCAGCCTGGCGCACACGGTGCTGGCGGCGGCGGGGGGCGACTGCACGGTGCCGCCGGACCTGCTGGCGGACCTGCTGGAGCAGGGCATCGGCGAGTCGGGTGCGGCGCCGAACCGGCCCGGGCTGGCGGGGGCCGTGCTCAACGAGCGGGAGCGGGCGGTGCTGCGGTTGGTCGCCGACGGGTGTGACACCCACGAGATCGCCCGTGAGCTGTGCTACTCCACCCGGACGGTCACCAGCGTCCTGCACGATGTGACCCACCGCTTCCGCCTGCGCAACCGCGCGCACGCGGTGGCGTACGCGCTGCGGGCCGGGCTGCTGTGAGCACCGCGGCAGTGCTGGAGCCGCTGGTGGCGGACGCGGAGCGGCCGGTGTTGGGGGATGAGCGGTTGCGGGTGCGCGTCAGCGCGCGTGACGCGGCGGTGCGCGAGAGCCTGGCGGCCCGCCTGGCCCGCGCCGGGATCACGCTGGTGGGCGAGCACGTGCCCGGGGCGGGCACGGTCGTGCTGGCCGCGGCGGGCACGGTCGGCGAGGCGGTCGCCACCGCCCTGCCCGAGGCCCCCGCGGACGGACGGCGGATGGTGGTGGTAGCGGACGCCTTCACTCCCGGCGAGGTGCGGCACGCGGTGGGGCTGGGCGTGCGGGTGATGCTGTCCTCCAACCGGGCGAGCGCGTCGCAGCTGGCCGCCGCCGTGCGGTGCGCCGGTCACGGGGACGGCCGCGTGCCGTACGAGGTGCTGGTCCGTCTCCTCAACGGCCAGGCCGACAGCCGGCGGGCCGAGCCCCGACCCGGCCGGTGGCCGCTGACCGCCCGCCAGCTCGTGGTGCTCGCGCTGATGGCCGAGGGACACGGCAACCGCGCGATCGCCCAGAGCCTGTCCTGCTCCGAGCACACCGTCAAGAACCTGGTCCACGACATGATGGCCCGCCTCCAGGTCCGCAACCGCGCGCACGCGGTCGCCCGCGCCGTAACAGCCGGCCTGATCTGAACGCCCCCGCCCTCCCGCTTCGGCGTGCCACCGGGTGGTCCGTACGCACGGGCGGGGCGCCCGGCCTGATCCTGCGTCACGAACGGTCCGATCGCTCCAGCATCGCCCGCGCCGGCGGTCCGGGACCAGGGAGGAACACGCAGCAGGACCCGCAGCCCACGACTGCTGCCGCGTCCCTGGCGGCCCCGACCCGCCGGCCGGCACGCTTCGTCGAGACGCGCCGCCCGGTGGCCGGCCCGGCGCCGGCCCACCCGCGAGCAACCTGATTGGAGTGCCCCATGACCAGCCCTCCCCACCCGACGGAGGACCTGTCGGTCTTCCACCGGCTGGAGTCCGAAGTCCGGCTGTACTGCCGCAAGTTCCCCGTCCTGTTCGAACGGGCCAAGGGGGCCGAGCTGTACACCGGGGACGGGCGCCGGTTCATCGACTTCTTCTGCGGCGCCGGCACCCTCAACTACGGGCACAACCCCGAGCCCGTCAAGCGACGGATCACCGAGTACCTCGCGGCCGACGGCCTCATGCACGGCCTGGACATGCACACCGTGGCCAAGCGCGACTTCCTGTCCGCGCTCGACGAGGTCGTGCTGCGCCCGTGCGGGCTGGACCACAAGGTGCAGTTCTGCGGGCCGACCGGCACCGACGCGGTGGAGGCGGCCCTGAAGATCGCCCGCCGGGCGACCGGGCGCAGCGGTGTGATCGCCTTCACCGGCGGCTACCACGGCATGTCCAAGGGCTCGCTGGAGGTGACCGGCAGCCGGCGGGCCCGGCGGGCCGGCCAGGTCGGCGGCGCCGACGTCACCTTCGTCCCGTACGAGGACGGCCCGCTCGGCCCGTTCGACTCACTGGGACTGATCGAGCGTCTACTGGTGGACCGCTCCTCCGGGGTGTCCCTGCCGGCCGCGGTGATCCTCGAACCGGTCCAGATGGAGGGCGGCGTCTACCCCGCCTCCTTCGGCTGGCTGCGCGAACTGCGGGCCATGACCGAACGGCACGGCATCCTGCTGATCATGGACGAGATCCAGACCGGCTGCGGCCGCACCGGCACGTTCTTCGGCTTCGAACCCTCGGGCGTCGTCCCGGACCTGGTGACCGTCTCCAAGTCCATCAGCGGCTACGGGTTTCCGCTCTCGCTGGCCCTGATCCGCCGCGACCTCGACGTCTGGGAGCCCGGCGAGCACACCGGCACCTTCCGCGGCAACCAGCTCGCCTTCGTCGCCGCCACCGCCGCGCTGGGGCTGTGGCGGCAGGACGGCTTCCACGCCGCGCGTGCCGCCGCCGCCCAGCAGCTGGCCGGCTTCCGCGCCACGGCTCAGGCGGTCGACCCGGACATCGTGGTACGCGGTCGCGGCATGGCCCTGGGCGTCGACCTCGGCCGGGCGGGCGGCCCCGGGCGGGCCGAGCGGGTCCAGAAGTACGCCTTCGAACACGGGCTGGTGATCGAGCTGTGCGGGCGTGACGACGAGGTCGTCAAGGTCCTGCCGCCGCTGACGATCGACGCCGAGGTGCTGGAGCGCGGGCTCGGCATCCTGCACGACGCGCTCCTGGCGGGCTGAGGCGTGGCCACGACGACCGGAACCACCGACGGACTTCAGGAGGAGACGGTGGCCGACCCGACCCGCCGTGACCTGATCTCGATCGACGACCTCGACGACGAGGAGCTGCGGCGGATCGTGCGCCGCGGCGAGGAGTACGCCGCGGGCCGCCTCGACGGAGAGCTCCCGCTGGAGGAGGAGGTGATCGGTGTACTGTTCCGCAAGACCTCCACCCGTACCCGTACCGCCTTCTCGGCGGGAGCGCTGCGGCTCGGCGCCCGGCTGATCACCTACGGGCCCGGCGACCTCCAGGAGAACACCGGCGAGACGGTCGAGGACACCGCCGCGGTGCTCTCCGGGATGCTGGACGTCCTGGTGGCCCGCACCGCGGGGAGCGAGGCCGAACTGCGCGCCCTCGCCCGCCATCCGCGGATGGCCGTGGTCAACGCGATGAGCGCGGCCGAGCACCCGACCCAGGCGCTGGCCGATCTGACCACACTGGCCCGGCGGTTCGGCCGGATCGAGGGACTGCGGGTGCTCTACGTCGGTGAGGGCAACAACACCGCTGCCGCGCTCGCCCTCGCGCTCGCCCGCTTCGCCGGCACCGTGCTCAGCCTGCGCACCCCGCCCGGCTACGGCCTCGCCCCCGACATCCTGCAGCGGGCCCGGCTCAGCGCCGGGCGCACCGGAGCCCGGATCGAGGAGCGGCACGACCTGGTGGACCTGCCGCCCGTGGACGTGGTCTATACCACGCGCTGGCAGACCACCGGCACCGTGAAGCCGACCGCCGACTGGCGCGAGGTGTTCGCCCCCTTCCAGGTGGATGCGGCCCTCATGGCGCGCTGCCCGGGGGCGCTGTTCATGCACGACCTGCCCGCCCACCGCGGGGAGGAGGTCACCGCCGAGGTGCTCGACGGGCCCGCCAGCATCGCCTTCGAGCAGGCGGAGAACAAGTACCACAGCGCGCGTGCCGTCCTGGAGTGGGCCGCCGGGCGCCGCTAGCCCCGATTGGCCCCGACGCCGGTGACGCCGGCCCGTGCCACGTGGGGTGACGGTGGGTGCCGCCGGTTCCGGTGGTGGCCGTCCCGCGGTGCCGGGCGTGTGCGAGGGGCCGGTTGATCCGGGGGGATCAACCCCTTTCGAACCGTGCGCCGGCCGGCACCGAACCACCGTACGGGAGCGCCCGCGTCCGGGCGGGCGAACCCGCGCTCGCGGAATATGGGGGATCCGCCCCCATATTCCACCCGGCGTGGCGATGGCATCATCTTCGCCATGAACCCCGGGGAGCGCACCGACCACGATGACCCACCAGGACTCTGGTGGGTCAGGGGCCTGACCCTGGCGGATCGGCTGCACCCCGCCCCGACCCGCGACGCGGCGGGCGAGTTGACGGTACGTCGACTGCGGCACTGGCGCGCGGACTTCGCCGACGAGGCCGAGGGCCTGTTCGCGGCGCGCCTGGCCGAGGTGGGCCTGGACGAGGACGGGCTGCGGGCCCTGCTCGGCGAGGGTCCCGCCGCGCTGGCGGCACGGGTACCCGAGCCCGCGTGGGTCGCCACCGTCCGCGGAGCACTCGCCGCCGCACCCGTCACGGGCACTGCGCGGACGACGAGTTGGGACGAGGGCTTCGCCGTGATCCTCGAGCCGTTCACCGAGCTCGCCGCCGCGCGGCTGGCCGAGTCGGTCGGCGGCCTCGGCGCGCTGCGGACGTGCTTCACCGAGCAGCTCGGCGCCACCCTGGTCCGGCTGGCCCAGCGCACGCTGGTGCTCGAACTCAACGTCCGGCGAGTCACCGGGCGGCTGCACGGCGAGACCCCCGGGCAGCGGTTCGCCGACTACGTCCGGCACGCCGCCGGCCGACCGGCGCTCACCGCGCTGCTGACCGAGTACGCCGTGCTGGCCCGGCTGCTGGCGCAGGCGTGCGAGCACGCGGTCGAGGCGTGGGCCGAGTTGCTCACCCGGTTCCACGCCGACCGGAGCACGATCGTCGGCGAGCTGCTGGGCGGCTCGGACCCCGGCGGCCTGGTCGAGATCCGCCAGGACGCCGGTGACCGCCATCAGGGCGGGCGCGCGGTCGCCCTGCTGCGCTTCGAGTCGGGCGCCCGGCTCGCCTACAAGCCGAGGCCACTGGCCGTCCACCGACACTTCAACGAGGTGGTCCACTGGCTGAACTCCCGGCTGCCGGGCCTGGACCTGGCGACGCCGAAGGTGCTGGCGCGGCCCGGGTACGGCTGGGTGGAGTTCGCCAAGTGGACGCCGTGTGCCGACGCGGCGCAGGTGGAGCGCTTCTACCAGCGGCTGGGCGCGCTGCTCGCCCTGCTGCACCTGCTGGGCGGTACCGACATCCACTGCGAGAACCTGATAGCCGTCGCCGATCAGCCCGTGCTGGTCGACCTGGAGACGCTGTGTCACCCGTCCCTCGCGCCGTCCGTCCTGCTCGACAGCGACCCCGCGCTGCGCGCGCTCGACTCCTCCGTGCACCGGGTGGCCCTGCTGCCGTTCCTGACGGTCGGTGAGCACGGCGCGGTGGACCTCTCGGGCCTCGGGGGGGACAAGGACGCCGTGTTGCCCTCCGAGGTGGCGCAGTGGGCGGCTCCCGCGACCGACCGGATGCGGCTGGTCCGTGGCACACAGGTGTTCACGGGGGCCACCAACCGTCCCCGGCTCGACGGCACCGACGCCGAGCCGGACGATCACGCGGAGGCCCTGCTGGCCGGGTTCCGCGCCGGCTACGACGCGATCGTCGCGCACCGCCGCGAACTCGCCGGCCCGGACGGCCTGCTGGCCCGGCTCGCCGGCGACGGGACCCGGGTGGTGGTGCGGCCCACCGCTCGGTACGTCGCGCTGCTGGACGAGTCGACCCACCCCGACCTGCTGCGCGACGCGCTCGACCGCGACCGGCTGTTCGACGTGCTGTGGCGGGAGTCCGCGCACGACCCGGTCCGGTGGCCACTGGTCGTCCGCGAGGTGGCGCAGCTCTGGTCCGGCGACGTCCCGCTGTTCGAGAGCACGGCGGCGGCGCGGTCGCTCGGCGAGACCCTGGCCCCGCCGCTGCGGGAGAGTGGTCTCGACCGGGCCCGACGCAGGCTGGCCGCGATGGGCGGACCCGACCGGCAGCACCAGGAATGGATCGTCAGGGCCTCCCTCGCCCTCCGGCGCGGGACGGGTGCCGGCCGCGAGGCCGGCTGCTCCCCGGTGACCGCGGTCCCACCGGACCCGCAACGGCTGCTGGCCGCGGCGACCGGGCTGGCCGACCGGATCCTGGCGGCCGCCCACGACGACGGCCGCCGCGTCAACTGGCTCGGCCTGGTCGAGAACGAGAACGAGAACGGGCACTGGGCGATCACGTCGCTGGGGCCCGGCCTCGGTGACGGCTACTGCGGCATCGCCCTGTTCCTCGCCCGGCTCGCCGAGCTGACCGGGACCGAACGCTACGCCGAGGTGGCGCACCGGGCGGTCCGACCGCTGCCCGGCCTGCTGTCGCTTCTCACCGACCGGCCGGAGCACCTGGTCACCGTCGGCCACGGCGGCTTCGACGGACTCGGTGGCGTCGCGTACGCGCTGACGCACCTGGCCCGGCTGCTGGACGACGCGGAACTGGCCGGCTGGGCCGAGCACGCGGTGCGCCTCACCGCGACCGCGGCCGACCAGGCCGATGGGGACCTGCTCACCGGGGACGTGGACTGCCTGGTGGCGATGCTCGCCGTGCACCGGGCCACCGGGCTCGCGCAGGCATGGACGACCGCCGCCGGCTGCGCCGAGCGGCTGGCCGCACGGCCGGTCGGCGCGGCCGTACCCGGCGGACTCGTCACCGGGCCGGCCGGGTACGGCTGGGCGCTGCGGCGGTTCGCCGCGGCCGGCGGCGACCCGCACTACGAAGAGCTCGGCATGCGCCAGCTCCAGGCGTGTCTGGTCGACGGGTCCGCCACGGCGGTCGGCCGGCACGGCGGACTGCTGGGCACCGCACTGGCCCTGGCCGACGGCGGAAGCCCGGCCGGCCCGAGCTGCGACGGGTTCCCGGCACACGCACTCCACCTGCTCGCCGGAGGCGGGGCGCTCCCCGACCACAGCCTGCGGCACGGCGAGGCGGCGGCGGTCGAACTGTCGCTGACAGCAGCAGGAACGGACCACCGGGCCGGGCGGGCCGGCCACTTGCTGGCCGAGCTCGACCGTCACGGGCCGCGTTGCGGCACCCCGGGCGGCGTCAGCACCCCAGGCCTGCTCACCGGACTCGCCGGCATCGGCTACCAGTTGCTGCGGGTGGCCTTCCCGGCCCGCACCCCCTCGGTCCTGCTGCTGCGACCACTGACCGGTTGATGTGACGGCACAGTTGCCACATCGACCAGTTCCTCACCAACACCCCGACAGGAGAAGGAAGATGGACGGCGAAGAACTCGTCAGACTGTGGAAGGACCCGGATGCCCGCGCGGACTCGCCGGTACCACATCCGGCCGGCGAGGTCAGGGCCGGCTCCGGCCGGCGGGTCGACCGCCATGCCGCACTGATCGTCGCCCTCGGCGGGCTGGCGGTGGGAGCGGTCGTCGTCGGCGACCTCCTCGGTACCACTCCGACCGGTGTCACCATCGGCTGATCCCCGCCCGGGGACGGACGTTGTCACTCTGCTCCGGTAGCCTCCGGGCGTGATTCTCTCCTCACCAGTGGTGGTCGGACGCGACCACGAGCAGAGCCTGCTCGACGCGGCCCTCGCTTGCGCACGGCGCGGCGAGGGCCGTGCGGTCTTCCTGCTCGGGGAGGCCGGACTCGGCAAGTCCCGACTTGCCGAGGAGTGCGCCCACCGGGCCGGTGCCGCCGGCATGGCGGTGCTCCGCGGTCGCAGCAGTGCCACCGGGGCGCCCGTGCCGTTCCGGCCGATCGCCGAGTCGCTGTTCTCGCTCTTCCGGGCCGGTGGGCCGCCGAAGGAACCCTCACTCGCCCCCTACCGGTCGGCGCTGGCCGGTCTGGTGCCCGAGTGGCGGGACGCCGCGCCGCCCGGCGCCTCGCCGTCGATCCTCGAGATCGCCGAGGCGTTCATCCGGCTGCTCGCCTCGGTGGCCCACGATCCGGCGGACCATCGGGCGGCCGGGTGTCTCCTGGTCGTCGAGGACCTGCACGACGCGGACGCCGAGACGCTCTCGGTCATCGAGTACCTGGTCGACAACGTCGGGGGGTTACCGGTCCTGCTGCTGGCCACCCTGCGCCCGGAGGCCGGCCCGGCCGCCGAGCTGGTCCGCTCGGTGGGCCGGCGCCGCTCGGCGACCCTGGCCGAACTGCGGCCGCTGGACCGCTCCGCGGTCCGCGAACTGACCGAGCGCTGCCTGGCGGCCGAGAGCGGGCGACTCCCGGAACCGTTGATCGAGAAGCTGGCCCGGGACTCCGACGGCAATCCGTTCGTCATCGAGGAACTGCTCAGCGGGATGGCCGACTCGGGGGCGTTGTGCCACCGGGCCGACGGAGAGTGGCAGGTGAGCGACGACCTCGACATCGACATCCCGCTCACGGTCGTGCACAGCGTCGCCCAGCGGGTCGACCGGCTCGGCCCGGGCGGTCGCGAACTCCTGTACGCCGCCGCGGTGCAGGGGCGCCGGTTCGCCCTGCCCGTGGTCAAGCTGGTCACCGGCCTGGACGACCGGAGCCTGCTGGTCCACCTGCGGGCGGGCGTCGAAGCGCAACTCGTCTCCCCGAGCGGCCCGATGGCCGACCAGTACGAGTTCCGGCACGCCCTGACCATCGAGGCGCTGCTCGCCGGGCTGCTCCCGGTCGAGCGGGCCGACTTGGCCCGGAGGGCGGCGGACGCGGTGGAGCAGGCGTATCCCGGACTGCCCGGTGACTGGCGCCAGCAGGTCGCGTTGCTCCGCCTCGCCGCCGGGCAACCGATGGCCGCGGCCCTGCTGTTCGCCGAGGCCGGCCGGACCGCACTGGGCAGCGGCGCGCTCGGCTCGGCTGTCGCGCTGCTCGAACGCGCCCACGAGCTGACCGCCGTGTGCGACCCGGCCGATCCGTCCCACGCGGCGGAACGCACGGCCGTCCTGGAGAGCCTGGTCCACGCCCTGGCGGAGAGCGGCCGACTCGACCGGGCGCTCGCGCTCGGCGG
Organism: Kitasatospora sp. NPDC052896; assembly: GCF_044547075.1. Taxonomy (NCBI): domain Bacteria; kingdom Bacillati; phylum Actinomycetota; class Actinomycetes; order Kitasatosporales; family Streptomycetaceae; genus Kitasatospora; species Kitasatospora sp. NPDC052896. The sequence continues at coordinate 38,884 of NZ_JBITZU010000030.1, read as the reverse complement.
CAGCCTCCCGATCAGCAGTCCCGGCGCGCTGGACGACGCGCGATCAGCCGCGCTGCACACCCGGCTCGCGTGGGCCGCCGTGTTCGCCGGCCGGCTGGCCGAGGCGGCGGCCCAGGCCGCGCTGGTCCGTGGGCTGCTCGGCCGCTTCGACGGTTCCGCGCACACCCCGGCCGTCGACATCGTCGAGGCGCACCTCATCCTCGGTGGTCACGGCGCCGTCCAGGGGGACCGCCGTGCGGAGGCCGAGCGACTGGCTCGGTACGCCGCCGAGCGAGCCGAACAGGCCGGGCTGCCCGAAGTCGCCTGCCAGGCTTGGCAACTGCTCGCTCTGCTGGAGCGCCGTCACGGGTTCGACCGGGCCGACGCCTGTCTGGAGCGGATCCGGGCACTGGCCTCCCGGCACAGGCTGCCGACCTGGCGGGTCGACGCACTGATACGGCTCGGCGGCAACGAGTTCATACGCAGCGGATCCTCCGCCGGGATCGAGCGCGCCCACCGCGCTGCCCTCGACCTGGGCTCGCTCGGGCTGATGCACGCCACCGAGGCGGCCATGGCGGCCCAGGCCGTCCAGCGCGGCGAGTACCAGCAGGCCCACGACCTCACCGAGCGCTGCCGGGAGGCGACCGCCCGCCTGGGCAGTGTGGAGACCCACCAGTTCGTGCTGGTCACCCGGGCCGCGCTGGCCGCACACCAGGGCCGGCGCCGCGAGATGGAGCAGGAACTGGCCGAGTTCCGCCGGTGGGACGGCGACGAGTCGTTGCACCCGCCGCTGGTCCACGGGAACTGTCAGGCCATCTGCGCCCTGCTGGAGGAGAACCACGACCGGGCACTCGTCGAGCTGGACAACGCATGGCGGTGGGAGGAGCAGAACCCCACCGTCTTCTACCTCAACGGCCGGTACGGGCTGCGCCCGCTGCTGCGTGCCCTGGCGGGCCTCTCCGGCCCGGAGGAGCTCGCGTCGATCACCGCCGAGCACGCCGCCGGCCTGCGCTGGAACCGGCAGTTCGAGCGGCTCGCGCATGCCGTCCATGAGGGCCGCGCCGGACGACCGGACGCGGCGCTGCGGGCTTTCGAGCAGGCACAGGAGGCCGCCCGGCCGTTCCTGATGGCCCGCCACCTCGGCCTGCGCCTGGTGGCCGGGGCCGCGCTGGAGGACGGCTGGGGCGACCCGGTCAGCTGGCTGCGTACGGCGGAGAACCACTTCCACGCCGCGGAGGTGCCCGCCGTTGCCGGCGCCTGCCGCAAGCTGATCCGCCGGGCCGGCGCCAGCGTGCCCCAACGTCGGGCCGGCTCCGCGGCCGTGCCCGCCGAACTGCGCCGACAGGGCTTGACCGGTCGCGAGTACGAGGTCTTCCAACTGGTCGCACACCGCTACGGCAACCAGGACATCGCCAGGCGCCTGCACATCTCCCCACGCACCGTGGAGAAGCACGTCGCCAGCATCCTCGCCAAGACCGGCCAGCCACACCGGACCGCCTTGTCCGACTACGCGGCCGAAGCCGCGGACCGCCACCGGACGACCGATTCCGACAGTCCGGTCGGCTGACCACACAGGCCGGGCGGTCAGAGCGCGGGGACGTTCGGGAGTCCGAACATGGCGGGATAGCTGCGGATCCTCTCGCGCAGGTCCACCGGAGTCGTGCCCGGTTCGGTGGCCCAGGAGTGGACCGGCTCGGTGAGTTCCGGGTTGACGAAGTACATCAGCGCGGTGCGGTTCGCCAGGCGCAGGTTGCGCACCTGGTGGTAGAGCGCCGGAATCCTTCCGCCGCTCAGGTCGGTGAGGACCGAACCCGGCATCAGGATCACCTCGTCGGCCGCGGTTCGCACCGGGCGGGCTTCGCCGTCCAGCCACAGTTCCAGGCCGGGCTCGGTGGCGTGGATCACGGTGATCAGGTGGCCGTCCTCGTGCTTGTCCTGCAGCAGGTCGCGATCGGAGTCCGCCGTCGCGTAGTTGTTCAGTTGCAGGTAGGAAGCCGCCTCGAAGGGCGGTGCCTTGTGGCCGCCGAGCTGTGCGGCCACCTCGCCGACGGTCTCCGCGACGATCGTGGACAGGTACTCCCGCCAGGCCAGCAGAGCTCCGGTCAGCTCCGGTATCTCGGCGGAGTTCGGGACCAGGTCGAGGCGGTCGTGCCAGAGCGTGAAGCAGTCGTTGAGGTCGGGACGCTCCGCGCTGACCGAGAACTCCCGTCCGAGCGGCCGGTAGCCGAAGTTGAAGTCGGCGGCGGCGTAGCGTTCCTTCTCGTCGACCGGCCGGGCGAAGAACAGCCGGCTCTCGCCGAGGACCCGGTGCAACAGGTCCTCTCCGCCGTCGCGGAGCGAGATCCGAGCGTAGCCGTCGCGCAGCAGGTCGCCGGCGGCGTGCGTGGCAGCGGTGATCATGGTGCTTGTCTCCTCCGTACCTGGGGACCCGAGCGGGCAGGGCAGTCGCCGAGTTCGAGGGGGCCTTCGCGCCCGGTCCCGGCAGACCGACGGAACGTCAGTGTGACGGCGGCCGGTCAGCCGTGGCTGGCTTCGCCGTCAGGCCGAGGCTACTCGGCGAAGATGCCGATCAGCTGAACAGTTTGCGGAGCGCGGATCACAGCGCCGTGCCGCGACGACAGCAGGTCGGCGGCGAGCCTCCGGCGGTGCTGCCCCGATCCGAACGACTACGGCCCGCAAGCCCCTCGTCACACCGGTGGACCGGTTGTTCGGCCAGGTCCGCCGGAGCGGCCCCAAGGTCCTGATCTCCAGCCGCGAACCCGAGGACCTGCCGATGACGGCGGCCGTGACACGGGGGTTTCCATCTCGGGACATCGGAAAAGCGCAGATCTGCGACACAGCGCAGGCCACCGAACCTTGGAGGGCCCGATGTCCACAGGAGTGATCATCGCCATCGTCGTGGCGGTGGTAGTAGTGCTGGTCCTGATCGGGGTCGGCCTGGCCGTCATGAACGGTCGTCGCCGTTTGAAGCGGCGTTTCGGCCCCGAGTACGAGCGCGCGGTCGCGGAGGATGACGGCCGCGGGGCGGCCGAACGTGATCTGCGTGCCCGCGAGCGGCGTCACGACGACCTCGACATCAGGGAGCTGCCCTCCAGCGCCCGTCAGCGGTACGCGCGGGACTGGAACAGCGTGCAGGAGCACTTCGTGGACCGGCCGGCCCAGGCGGTCCGCGAGGCCGACGAGCTGGTGACCAGGTTGATGGGAGAGCGCGGGTACCCGACCGCGGGTTACGAGCAGCGGGTGCGGGACCTTTCGGTCGAGCACGGCCGCACGTTGGAGCACTACCGGGCGGCGCACTCGGTCAAGGCCAGGGCCGGTGGCGGGACGGCGACCACCGAGGAACTGCGCGGGGCCATGGTCCACTACCGCGCCCTCTTCGACGACCTGCTCACCGACGGTGAGCCCCGGCGCGGTGGCCCCACCTGACCAGGCCGGGGCCGCCCCCGGCACCCGGGGCGCCGCCAAGGCGCCCAAGGCGCCGCCTGGCATGACCGGGCGGCGCGCAGACCCCAGGGGAACGTGATGGGGAACATGATGGCCGGACGGAGCCATCCACCGTGGCAGGGCGTGGAGCGCGGTGCCGCGACGCTGGTCGCCGCTCCGGCGGCGGGGTGGCGGCGGCTGCGGGCCGTGGCCGCGACGCTCTGGCGGGAGGCGCGCGACTTCGAGCTCATGCAGCGCTCGATGGCCTTCGCCGCGCTCTTCTTCGTGACCCTGGTCCCGCTGCTCATCGTGATCGCGGCCGCCTGGCCGACCCAGGGCAGTGGCATCACGGCCTGGATCAGCGACGGGCTGGGCATCGCCGGTCGGGCCGGCCGGCCGATCAACCAGCTCTTCGCCTCCCGCGGCCAGATCCTCAGCACCACCACCGCGTTCAGCCTGGCCGCGCTGGCCGTCTTCGGCGCATCCCTGATCTCGGCGATGCAAGGCGCCTACGAACGGATCTGGCACCTGGAACCGGGCTCATGGCACACCGTCTGGCGCCAGACCCTCGGACTCGCCGTACTGACCGGCTACCTCGTCGGCGCCGCCTGGAGCAAGGTGCCGTGGCAGCACAGTGTCGCCCAGCCCACCCTGCGGATCGCCGCCACCCTGATCGGTGGCGTGCTGTTCTTCTGGTGGCTGCAGTGGCTGCTGCTCTCCGCGCGGATCGCCTGGCGCAAGCTGCTGCCGGGAGCGGTCGCCACCATGGCGGCGTTGGCCGGGCTGCGGTTCTTCTCCCGGTGGGTGTTCGGGCCCCTGCTCGTCTCCAACGCGGTCTCCTACGGGACGGTGGGGACGGTCCTGGTGGTCCAGTCCTGGCTGATCGGGGTCGGCTTCACGATCTACGGCGGTGCACTCGCCGGCTACGCGTTGCACCACGCCGAGCCGCACCGCCGGTCCCGCCCGGAGCGGGCGTAACCGGGGGAGGGGGCGGTGGGAGGCCGCGTGAGGAGCGCGCGCTACGCCTCGTCGAGGTGTTGGCGTGCGGCGTCGAGTATCTCGTGGGAGAGGGCGGGGTCGTCGCTCGCGCGGGCGAGGAGGACGGCGCCGACGAGGGTGGACAGTTCGGCGAGCGCGGTGCGGCGGTCGGTTCCGGCGTCGTCGTCCGTGGAGGCGGTGAGCTGCTGGAAGCCGTCGACGAGGTCGCGCAGGCCGGTGGTGAAGGCGGTGCGGATCGGGGCGCCGGGCTCGGCGCGGGCCGCGTCGGCGACCAGGCCTGCCGCGGCGCATCCGTCGGCGGGATGGTCGCGATGGAGCGTCGAGAGGTAGAGCGCCAGGAACTCGGCGCGAGCGGACCGGTCGGCCGGGTCCGTGCCGGTGGGCGGGTGTTCGTCGACGAGGCGGTCCAGGGCCTGGCGGCGTTCGGCGAACGCGGCCAGGAGCGCCCGGGCGATCAGGTCGTCCTTGGAGGAGAAGTGGCGGTAGAAGCCGCCGTGCGTCAGCCCGGCGGCGGCCATGGCCAGGGGGACGCTGACCTGCTCCGCACCCTTCTCGCGGATCAGCCGCGACGTGTGGTCGATCACCTGCTGCCGGTGCTGTTGGGCCTCGGCTCGTGACACTCGGGGCATGTCGGCGTTCCCTTCTCCGGCCGGCGGGCATCACCCGGCGCCGGTGCGGTCCTCATGGTGCTCCCACTTTCGCATCCCTTTTAGATGATGATAGTAATCTAAACGTTCGAGACCATCGCCCCACGAGCGAGGAGAAGGCGCATGAGCGTGATCGAGGGCTCCGTCGCACTGGTCACCGGAGGCCGGCGCGGCATAGGCAGGGCATTCGTCGAGGAACTGCTGCAACGAGGTGCGAAGAAGGTCTACGCCACGGCGCGCAGGCCCGACCCGAGCACGGACGCGCGGGTGGAGGTGCTCGCGCTGGACGTCACCGACGACACCTCGGTGGCCGCCCTGGCGGAGCACGCCCGGGACGTCGACCTCGTCTTCAACAACGCGGGCGTGCTCCACCCGGCACCGCTGCTCAGCGCGGACCTCCAGCAGGTCCGGGCCATGTTCGACACCAACGTCTTCGGCCCGCTGCGGATCGCCCAGGCGTTCGCACCCGTGCTGGCGGCCCGCGGCGGAGGCGTCCTGGTCGACATGCACTCACTGCTGTCCTGGGGAGCCGGAGGCGCCGCCTACGGTGCCTCGAAGGCCGCCCTGTGGTCCCTCACGAACTCACTGCGCATCGAGCTCGCGGCGCAGCGGACCCAGGTCGTCGGCGTGCACCTGGGCTTCGCGGACACCGACATGGTGGCGGCCATGCCCGTGCCGAAGATCTCGGCCGCCGACGTCGCCCGCACGGTCCTGGACGGTATCGAACGCGGAGACAGCGAGGTGCTCGTCGACGACGTCACGCGCGCCATCAAGTCCGCACTCTCCGGTCCGGTGGAAGGCCTCACCATCGCCATCGGCCGTTGAACCGCAGTCCCTGACGCCCCATCGAATCCCATCGAGGAGACCCCATGCCCCTGTGGCACGTCTATCACCCTCCCGGTGCCTACTCTCCCGTGCAGAAGAAGCAACTCGCCGACGACATCACGGAGTTCTACGCACGCATCGGGCTGCCGAGGTTCTACGTCATGGCCCTCTTCCACGAGGTCGAGGCCTCCTCGTTCTACGTGGGCGGCGAGCCCGCGCAGAACGCCGTGCGGATCGTGATCGAACACATCGCCCGGCACGCCACGGACCCGGCCGCGCGCAGGCGGACCCGCGAGGCCCTCGCCGCCCTGGTCGCCCCCCACACGACGGAGCGCGGCCTGTACTGCGAGTTCCACATCGACGAGACAGCCCAGGACCTCTGGATGATGGACGGCATCGCCCCGCCGCCGGCGCGGAGCGAAGCCGAACAGCGGTGGGCACGGGAGAACCGCCCCGTCCCGTACTGAGCCCGGCCGGCGAACGGACACCGCCGCAACGCAGGGAGCGACCCCGGCTTCGGAGTTGCTCCCTGCCGGTGGTCCGACCCGCCCGGGGCGGGCCTCAGGAGGTGTCAACTCCTGTTCGGAATCACTTGCGGTGAATGAGAACTGACGGTCTGTCGAGTCCGGTGGGGGAGGGTTGGCTTTGTAGACTCCCGAACACCACATCACCTGCGCAGCCGCGGCTGCCGGAAAGGTCGGTCCCCGCATGTCAGACCACCGCCTCCCTCAGGGATTCCGTTCCACGACCGCACACTTCGGACTGCGGGAGGACGGCGACGACTTCACCGTCCTGGTCTCCGAGTCCCCCGCCCGGTGCGCCGCGGTGTTCACCCAGTCCCGCTTCGCCGGGCCGAGTGTGCTGATCAGCCGGGCCGCCGCGGCGGACGGCCGGGCCCGCGGCGTCGTCGTCGTGGCGAAGAACGCCAACGTCGCCACCGGCAAGCAGGGCGAGGCCGACGCCCTCGAGGTGCGCCGGTCGGTGGCCCGGACGATGGGCGTGGACGAGGACGAGCTGCTCATCGCGTCGACCGGAGTGATCGGCCGCCGCTACCCGATGGAACAACTGCGAGCAGGGCTACGGACGTTGGAGTGGCCTTTCGGGCAGGCGAACTTCGACGCCGCCGCTCGGGCGATCATGACGACGGACACCCGTCCCAAGACGATCACCGTGCCGTGTGGCGCCGCGACGATCACGGGCATCGCCAAGGGGGTGGGCATGCTCGAGCCCGACATGGCCACGCTGTTGACGTTCTTCTGCACCGATGCCGATCTGCCGGCCGACCGGCTCGAGGGGGTCTTCCGTTCGGTGATGGACCGGACGTTCAACGCCCTGAGCATTGACACCGACACCTCCACGAGCGACACTGCCGCGGTCTTCGCCAACGGACTGGCCGGCCCCGTCGACGTCCACGAGTTCGAGCAGGCGCTGGAGCGTGCCGCGCTGCATCTGGTGCGGGAGATCGCCCGGGACGGCGAGGGGGCGGCCAAGCTCATCGAGGTGCGCGTGTCGGAGGCGCGGGACGCGGCCCAGGCCAAGCGCGTGGGCAAGACGGTGGTCAACTCCCCCCTGGTGAAGACCGCCGTTCACGGCGCGGACCCCAACTGGGGTCGGGTGGCGATGGCGATCGGCAAGTGCCGGGACGACCTGGACATCGTGCCGGAACGGGTGCGGATCTCCTTCGGGGACGTCCAGGTCTACCCCGGCGACGTCGACGACCGGGCGCTCGACGCGCTCAGGCGGCATCTGGGCGGGGACGAGGTCGTGATCAGTATCGGACTCGGCATCGCCGAGGGAAGTTTCACCGTCTACGGCTGTGACCTCAGCGAGGGCTACGTTCGGCTGAACGCTGACTACACCACGTAATTGCCTGAATCCGTGCGGCATCTTGGCCGAAATATCACCACGGCCGTTGGTGCGGCCCGGCGTCGAGGTGGGTGTGCGAGGCGCGCCGGCGGGTCCATGCCGTCGGCGCGCTCGCATGAGCGGGAATCCTGAGTATTCGGTGAGAGGGATGCGTCCCCGATGGGTCATGCGCGCGTCAAATATTCGGGCATTCCGAATACCGGTTTCCGGCCATGTGTTCGAGGGTGGCGCGTCCCTGGCGGCCCCCACCCGGCCGGATCTCAGCGAGAGAAGTCTTGTGCGGTGGCGCGACGTGACATAGCTTCTGGCCTGAACCGACTGGACACGGAATCAACACTCCTTTAAGTCAAGGGAGTTGACCGATCCTTCGATCGTCCTGGCTCGCCGTGTTCCGCAGTGGCGAGCGGGTTTCGAGTACCGCTCCCGGAGAGCCGGAGCTCTTCGCGGGCCGTCCTCGGCGGTCGACGCAACGCTCCGCACCGCGAGTCTCTTTCCGCACAGCACTCCGCCCAGCCCCGGCACCACGTTCTCCGCGCGGCCCGCCGGGGCTGTTCCACATCCCTCCGCGATCGGCACGCCCTCGGCGTGCCCACCGTCCTGCTCAAGGAGATGGAACGATGGCCTCAGACCTGACCCGAACCGCCGCATCCGTGCTCCTCGAACGCCTCCACGGCCACGGCGTGCGTCACGTCTTCGGGGTGGTCGGCCGCGAGGCCTCGGCTATCCTGTTCGACGAGGTCGACGGCATCGAGTTCGTGCTCACCCGCCACGAGTTCACCGCCGGCGTCATGGCGGACGTGCTGGCCCGCCTGACCGGGAGACCGCAGGCGTGCTTCGCCACGCTCGGTCCGGGCATGACGAACCTGTCCACCGGTGTGGCCACCTCCGCCCTGGACCGGAGCCCGGTCATCGCCCTGTGCGCGCAGTCCGAGTCCTACGACTGCTTCCCCAACGAGACCCATCAGTGCCTGGACAGCGTCGCGTTGATGCGGCCGCTCACCAAGTTCGCGGCCCAGCTGGAGCGCCCCGGCGACATCGCCGACCTCGTCGACAGAGCCGTCACGGCCGGCCTGGTCGAACCGGCCGGCCCCAGCTTCATCAGCCTCCCCGTCGACCTGCTCGGCGCCGCCGTCGAGCGGGAGCCCGCGCCCCTGCTGCCGGCCGGACGCGTCATGGGCGTGCACCCCGGCTGGCGGGAACAGGCCGCGGCAGCGGCCGAGCTGCTCGCCCGGGCCGAGCACCCGGTGCTCGTCGTGGGCACCGCGGCGATACGCGCGGGCGCCGTCGAGGGCATCCGCGACCTCGTCGAGCGCCTGCGGATCCCGGTCATCACCACCTACACGGCCAAGGGCGTGCTGCCCAGCCGGCACCCGCTCAACTACGGCGCGGTGACCGGGTACATGGACGGCATCCTCCAGCACCGCGCCCTGGACGACCTGTTCGCACCCGTGGACCTGATCGTGGCCCTCGGCTACGACTACGCCGAGGACCTGCGCCCGTCGATGTGGAGCAGGGGCGCCGACAAGCGCGTGGTGCGGGTGGCCGCCGTGCCCAACCCGGTTCCGCGCGTCTTCTCACCCGATCTCGATGTCGTCGCGGACGTCGCCGCCTTCGTCAAGGAGTTCGACGCGCTGACCCGCGAGCAGCGGCCCTCCCTGCCGCACGACATCAGCGCCCTGCGGCAGGTCGTGCGCCGCCTGCTGGACGACCCGACCGACCACCCCGACGGGATGCGGGCCCACCAGGTGGTGGACTGCATGAACAGCGCCCTCAACGGCGTCGGCACCTTCGTCAGCGACATCGGCTTCTTCCGCCACTACGGCGCCCTGTTCGCGGACTCCGAGCGCCCCTACGGCTTCCTGACCTCCGCCGGTTGTTCCAGCTTCGGCTACGGGCTGCCGGCGGCCATGGCCGCCAAGATCGCCCGTCCCGACGAGCCCGTGCTGCTGATCGCCGGTGACGGCGGCTTCCACTCCAGCAGCGCCGACCTGGAGACCGCCGTCCGGCTGGGACTGGGCATCGTCATCGTCGTGGTGAACAACAACCGCAACGGGTTGATCGAGCTGTACCAGCACATCGGCCACCGACGCGGCCACAAGCCGGCCGTCGCCTTCGAGAGCGTCGACTTCGTGCAGCTCGCCCAGGCCAACGGCGCCGCCGGCGTGCGCGTCCAGGACCGCGCCGGTCTCCAGGCCGAGCTGCGCAAGGGCGTCGAACTCGATCGCCCCTACCTGATCGAGGTGCCCATCTCCTACGACCTGCACGCCGGGTCGTTCGGCGCGCTGAACGTATGAGCGGTCCCGCCGTGACTCCACTGCCAGCCGTACTCGGGTTCGCCGTCTCGGTGGGAGCGGACGACCACCGCCTGTCGGCCGAGCCTGCCCGCCGCCTCGCCGTCCGGGGCGGCAGCGCCACCGTCGACCACGCCGGCCACGGCCTGTCATGGACCGGCACCGCCGTCACCGGTACGCCGCGGGATCCGGCCCTGTCCGGCCAGGACGGCCGGCGGCTGCTCCTGGCCGGAGAGCTGTACAACCGCGAGGAGCTGGCACTGGCCCTGGGCGACCCCGCCCTGGTCACCGTGCCGGACTCCCACCTGCTGCTCCGACTGTGGGAACGCTACGGCGGCGCCGCGCTGCGGCTGCTCAACGGGCGCTACGCGCTGCTGCTGACCGACGGCGACCGCCTGGTGGCCGCCACCGACCACGCGGCGAGCCTGCCCCTGCATCTCGCCGTGGTCCGTCACCCGGGCGGACGCCCGTTCGTCCGGGCCGCCACCGAGGCCAAGGCGCTGGCGGGGACCGACACCCCGGCCCGCAGGGTCCCCGCCGGCAGCGCCCTGATCGTCGACCTGGCCGACCCCGACCCGCGACCGGTCCCGCTGGCGACCTGGACGCCACCGGTGTCCCGGCGGATCCTGCCGCCGCACGCGGCGGTCGCCGCCGTCCGCGAGCAGCTCGACCGCGCCGTCCGCGCTCGGCTGGGCGACGGCACGCCGCCCACCGTGGTGCTGTCGGGCGGCATCGACTCCTCCGCCGTCACCGCCCTGGCGGTCGCCCACTGCGGCACCGCCCGCACGATCACTCTGGGCACCGACCTGCGCGACGAGTTCGAGGCCGCCCGCCTGGTCGTGGACCACCTGGGCACCGAGCACGAGGAGATCACCGTCGACTCGGCCTCCCTGTTGCGGGACCTCGCCTGGACCGTGTGGGCGGCGGAGATCACCGATCCGGACGTCCTCGAGTACCTGTTGCCGCTGGTGAGCCTCTACCGCAGGCTTCCCGGTGCGCCCCGACGCATCCTGACCGGCTACGGCGCCGACATCCCGCTCGGTGGCATGCACCGGGACACCGCGGCACTGGAGACCCTGGACCAGGTCCTGGCGGCGGACATGGCCACCTTCGACGGCCTGAACGAACTGGCTCCGGCCCTGTCCGGCGTCGCCGGCCACTGGACCACGCACCCCTACTGGGACCGCGAGGTCCTGGACCTGCTGGTGTCGCTCGAGCCCGGAGTCAAGCGCCGCGACGGCACGGACAAGTGGGTGCTGCGCCGGGCCATGGCCGGCACCCTGCCCGAGCGGACGCTCGGCCGCCGCAAGCTCGGTATCCACGAGGGCTCCGGCACCACCAGTGCCTGGTCCCGTGCCCTGCGGGACGCCGGAGTCCCCGAGGACCGGATCCACCAGGCCAAAGCCGCCGAGGCGGCCGCACTGTACCGGCGCCTGGTCGTGGAAGGCGCCCACCCCGACGACACGGATCAGGACACGGGAACAGGGGAGCACCGGTGACATCCGTTCAAGAGCCCTCCGCCTACGAGGGCTTCCGAGGCAAGCGCCTCGCCCTGGTGGAGAGCATGCTCCACGCCGTCTTCTACGACGAGATCGCCGCGGCCCGCCGCCACGGACTCCGGGTCCACCTGCTGATCAGGGACCGCGAGTGGTACGCCGCTGACGAGGCCGCCTGGCGGGATCACCCGCTCACCGAGGTGGACCAGCTGACCTTCGTGGACACCCACAGCGCCGACGCCGTGCTCGAAGCGATCACCGACGAGCACGGCCGTCCCCTGGTCGACGGCATCACCACCTTCTCCGACTACCACACCGAGATCGCCGCCCAGGTCGCCGAGAAGCTCGGCCTGCCCAGCCCCGGTGCGAACGCGATCGCCACCGCCAACCACAAACCCTCGCTGCGTGCCGCGCTGGGCGACTCTCCCTACAACGTCCCCTACGCCCTGGTGACCCACCCCGGCGAGTTGGCCGAGGCCGCCGCGCGGATCGGCTACCCGTTGGTGCTGAAGCCGCCGGCCGAGGCCATCAGCTACGGCGTCGTCCTCGTCGACCACCCCGCCGAACTGACCGCCGCGTACGACCGCGTCGCCGCGATCCGGCAGAGCCTGCGCGGACAGCCGCGCCCCGGCCACGTCCTGATGGAACGCTACATCGACGCCCCCGAGGTCAGCGTCGAGTCGCTGACCGTCGACGGCGTCACCCACGTCTACGGCGTCACCGCCAAGTACCTGTGCCCGCCTCCCACCTTCCTGGAGGCGGCCCACACCTTCCCCGCCACGCTCGACCCGGTCAGCCGGGCCGAGGTCGAGACGGCCGTGACGGAGGTCCTGCGCGTCATCGGGTACCGCCAGGGCCCCTGCCACACCGAGGTCAAGTGCACCGCCGACGGCCCGAAGATCGTCGAGGTCAACCCCCGCCTGCCCGCGGGCTGCCTGACGACCATGGTGCGCGACGTGTGCGGCAGCAACCCGCACCTGGACGCGAAGTTGCTCGCCGTCGGCGCCCGGCCGCCGCTGCCCAGCGGCCGGCAGAGCGGCGGCGCGGCCGTGGTGATGCTCTACCCGCCGCCCGGCCCCGCGGTCCTGGAGGCCGTGGACGGCGTCACGGAAGCCGAAGAGCTTCCCGGGGTGAGCGTCAGCCTCTTCGCGCACCCCGGCGAGCACCTGTGGCACCGCATCGACAACTCCGGACGCGTCGGACTCGTGTACGCCACCGCCGCCACACCCCAGGACGCCCTGGACACCGCCACCCGGGCGGCCGGCCGGGTGCGCATCACGGTTGCCCCGGCGGACGCCGGGCCCGACGACCTCCACACCGACATATCGAGGCAGCAGCGATGACCGACAGCGATCCCCAGGTGGCGACCGTCAAGTCCCCGCGCTACGCCCAACCGGCCACCTTCATGCGGCTGCGCCACGTGCCGGAGCCCACCGGACGCGATGTCGTGGTCGTCGGCGCACCCTACGACGGGGGCACCAGCTACCGCCCCGGTGCCCGGTTCGCCCCCCGCGCCATCCGCCACGAGTCCGGGCTGATCCACGGCACCGGGATCGGGCGCGGTCCCAACGTCTTCGAGCTCATCGACGTGGTCGACGCCGGTGACCTGGACCTCAGCCCGTTCTCCATGGACCTGGCCATGGCCACGGCCACCGCGGGCCTCACCGCCCTGCTCCGGAGCAACCGCGCCTTCCTGATGCTCGGCGGCGACCACTCGCTCAGCCTGGCCGCGCTCCGCGCGGTCCACAGCCTCCACGGCCCGGTCGCCGTCCTGCACCTGGACGCGCACAGCGACACCTTCCCGCCGGTCTACGGCGGCGCCTACCACCACGGCACCCCGTTCCGCTGGGCGATCGAGGAGGGTCTGGTCGAGCCCACGGCCATGGTCCAGCTCGGGATGCGCGGCCACATCCCCAGCCCCGACGCGCACGACTACGCGCTCGGACACGGCGTCCGGATCGTGACCACCGCGGAGTTCTCCCGTCGCGACCCCGCGGACCTCGCCGGCGAGATCCGGAGCATCGTGGGCGACCGGCCGCTCTACGTCTCCTGCGACATCGACGTGGTCGATCCCGCCTTCGCCCCCGGCACGGGGACACCCGCCCCCGGCGGACTCACCTCACGCGAACTGCTCGACCTGCTGACCGTGGTCGGTGACCTGAACCCGGTCGGTTTCGACATCGTCGAGGTGTGCCCGCCCTGGGACAGCTCCGGCACCACCGCCCTGTTGGCCACGGAGATCGGCGCCGAACTGCTCTACCAGTACGCCCGTGCGACCGGCCGTACCCCGGCGAGCCCGGGCGTTCCGGCCGCCCCCACCACCGCTGCCCGCACCACCGCCCGCACCAGGGAACGGAGACCCGCGATGAGCACCGACCTCGGCACCACCGTCCGCTGCGACGACTGGCACGACACCCTGCTGAACCTGCGCGCCGCCCTGCCCAGCACGCCGCGTCAGGACCTCCCCGGTTTCTTCGCGGCCGTGCGAACCGCTGCCGAGGCGCTGCCCGAGGAACTGGTCGCCGTGCTCGCCGACTTCCGCGCCCGTGGGAACGAGGACGGGTACCTGTTGCTGCGCGGGCTGCCCGTCGACGCCGACGAGCTGCCGGACACCCCCACCGCCACGCCCGCCCCCGTGGAGCGCCCGCTGCTGGCGATGGAGGCATGGCTCGCCCTGGTCAGCCGCTGGCTCGGCCTGCCCACCGGCTACCGCGAACTGCGCGAGGGCACCGTGTTCCAGGACATCTACCCCTCACCCGGGGCGCACCACCTCTCCTCGGAGACCTCCGAGACGCTGCTCGAGTTCCACACCGAGATGGCCTACCACCGCCACCAGCCGGACTACGTGCTGCTCGCCTGCTCCCGCGCGGACCACGAGCGCACGGCCGCCACCCTGGTCGGCTCGGTGCGCCGGGCGCTGCCGCTGCTGTCCGCGGAGGACCGGTCGCGGCTGCTGGAGCAGCCGGTGCCCTGCCTGGTCGACGTCGCCTTCCGCCACCCGGACGGCACCAGCCCGGTCACCTCCGTCCAGGTGCTCCACCACGACCGCGAGGACCCCTGGCTCGGATACGACCGGGAGCTCCTCGCCCCCGAGGACCCCGCGGGCCGGCGCGGTGTGGCCGCACTGTCCGAGGCACTGGACAAGGTCACGCAGGGCGTGCACCTGGTCCCCGGTGACCTGCTCATCGTCGACAACCAGCGCACCACGCACGCCCGGACGCCGTTCACCCCCCGCTGGGACGGCCACGACCGTTGGCTGCACCGGATGTACGTGCGGGTCCCGCAGCGGCTGTCCGCGCGCGCCGAGGCGGCGGATGTCGTCCCCTTCGTGGGCCGCGGGTGACCGCCCCGGTACCCGAGGCCGGGGCAGCCGAGCGGGTCCCACCGGAGGTGCTGCTGACGCCGCGGGCGGCGGAACTCCCCGCGGCGGCGTGGGACGACCTGGTGGGCCCGGACGACTTCTACCTGACCTCTCCGTGGTTGCGGGTCGTCGAGCTGACCTCCGGGGCCGCCATGGGTTACCTGACCGCGGGGCCGGCCCACCGGCCCCGCGCCGCGCTGGCGACCGCCTGCGCCGAGACCACCGCGCCCTGGCTGTCCGGACGCCCGGACACGCTCCTCCGGCGCTGCGTCAAGGAGGGGCAGCCGGGCGCGACGGAGTTCGCGGCGGCCCTGTCCGCCGAACCCGCCGAGGCGCTCATGCCGGCCCTGGTGTGCGGGGGACGTCACCTCGGCCGCAACCGCCCCCTCGCCGCGGTCGGCCCCGACGGCACCGGCGGGGGCCCTCTCGGCGACACGGCCCTCCTGGTCGCCGCGGCGGAGGAACGCGGCCGGGCACTCGGCGCCCGCAGCGTCGCCTTCCTCTACGTCGACGAACGTGACGCGGCACTGCGTGAGCTGTTGACGGGCCGTGGCTACCGGTCCTTCCAGACCGGCCGCTACAGCTGGCTACCGCTGCCGCCGGGCGGGCTCGACGGCTACCTGGCGATGTTCTCCGGTCACCGCCGTCGCCGCGTGCTCGCCGAGCGCCGGCAGCTCGCCGCCGCCGGCGTCGGTGTGGAGATCGAGCCGCTCACGGCCGGGGCGATCCCGCGGCTGGCGGCGCTGGAGGCACAACTGCTGTCCAAGTACGGCATGAACTGGCAGCCCAGGCAGTCCGAGGAGATCTTCGAGCAGGTCCTGCGGTACGTCGGCGAGGCCGCCCAGGTGTCGGTCGCGCGCCGTGGAGCGGACCTGCTGGGCTTCGCTCTGCTGCTGCACCACCGTGACCAGTGGTTCGCGCACCGGGCCGGGTTCGACTACGAGGCGCAGAGCGGCCTGCCCGTCTACTTCGAGACGCTCTTCTACCGCCTCGTCGAGGTCGCCGCGGAGTACGGCGTCACGGCCGTGCACTACGGGACCGGCAGCGTGGCGGCCAAGCGGTCACGCGGCTGCGTGGCGGTGGACCAGCACGCGTTCGTCCTGCCCCTGGAGGAGAAGCGATGAATCGGACGGACGGGCGCTCGGCCAAGCCCTCGGCCACCGCCGTACGGTCCGCGGCGCCCGGCCGGACGACCTGGCTGCCCCGGGGGCGCGGCATCGGCTGGTTCGCCGCGGCCGGGCTGGTCAACGCCGTCGGCACCGGCTTCTTCTATCCCTACCAGTTGCTGTTCTTCCCGGCGGTCACCGGCTTGCGGCTCACCACGGTCGGCACCTGCCTCACGGTGGCCGCTCTCGTGGTGCTGCCGCTGGTCTTCCAGACCGGCCGCGTGGTCGACCGGATCGGAACCCGGCCCGTCCTGCTCGCCGCCGCGCTGCTGCGGGCCGCCGCGTTCGTCGGCTACCTCGAGGTGCGCGACGTGGTGAGCTTCACCGTGCTGGCGATGCTCGTCGCCCTGTGCCAGCGCGCGGAGCAGACATCGATGCCGGTCCTCGCGGCCAAGGCCGCCCCCGAGGGACAGGTCGCCCGCTGGCTCGCGCTCACCAAGGTGACCTTCAACGCCGGTATCGGCCTGGGCGGCCTGATCGCGGGGACCGTGCTGGCCACCGTGCACAGCCGCACCGGATTCGTCGTGGTGGGACTGGTCAACGCCGCCAGCTTCGCCATCACCGCCCTGCTCTACCTGCCGCTTCCCACGGCGCGTCGGACACCCGGGCAACCGCAGGCGCCCCGGCGCGCACGCCCCTGGCACAACCATCTCTTCCTGCGCGCGGCGGTGGCGAACTTCGTCCTGCTGACCGTCATCGTCGCCGTCGAGGCCGCCCTCCCGGTCTACCTGATCACCGTCCTGCACGACCCGTCCTGGCTGATAGGACTGCTCTTCGCGGTCAACACCACGGTGATCGTGCTACTGCAACTGCCCGTCGCCGCCCGGATCCAGGACCGCGCCCCGCTGCCGGTCATCATCGTGGGCGTCGCGCTGCACGCCGCTCTGCTGATCGCCCTCGGCCTGGCGGGCCACCTGCCCCGGGGGCCCCAACTCGCCCTTCTCATAGGCGGCATGGCGATCTACACCTTTGGTGAGCTGCTGGCGACGCAGTCCCTCGCGGTCGTCATCGTCGCACTGTCGCCACAGGCGGAACGCGGCGCCTACCAGGCCTTCAACCAGGTACTCGTGGGAGTCTCCCTCGCCCTCGTGCCGGCCCTCATCGCGCTGTTCCTCGCCCACGCCGCCCAGGCCCTGTGGTGGGTGCTCACCACGACGACCGCCCTCGTCGTCGCCGACATGCTCGCGTTCAGCCACCGCAGCGGCGCGGCACTCACCCAGACCCTCAGTGACCGGAAGGCAGCACAGTGAACGACGCGCACGCCAATGCCGCCTGCGACCGAATCGTCCAGCCCTCCGGCCGCCAGGGCGGTGTGCTGCGCCTGGTGACCTCGGCCGGCCCCGACTCCCTCGACCCCGCCCGCACGTACTACGTGTGGTGCTGGCTGCTGCAGCGGACCCTGCAACGCACCGTCATGGCCTTCGCCCCCGCCCCGGGAGTCGACGGGCGCCGAGTCGTCCCGGACCTCGCCCTCGCACCGGGAGAATCCCGCGACGGGGGGCGCACCTGGACCTACCGACTGCGCCGGGGGGTGCGCTTCGAGGACGGCTCCCCGGTCACCGCCCGCGAGGTCAAGTACGCCGTTCAGCGTGCCTTCGCCCAGGACGTTCTCCCGGGCGGGCCCACCTACCTCGTCGGACTGCTGGACGACCCCGATCACCCGTACCCGGGCCCCTACCGCGACACCCACCCCGAACGGCTCGGGCTGCGCGCCGTCGGGACGCCGGACCCCCACACCCTCGTCTTCCACCTCCAGCGCCCCTTCGCGGACTTCGACTACCTCATGGCCCAGCCGGGCACCGCACCCGTGCCGCCCGAGGCCGACACGGGGCCCGACTACGGTCGCCACCCGCTGGCCACCGGTCCCTACCGCGTGGCGGACCACCAAGTGGGGCGCCGCCTGCTGCTGAGCCGCAATCCCGCCTGGGACCGGGCGTCGGACCCGATCCGCGCAGCCCTCCCCGAGACCATCGACGTGACGATCGGCCTGACGCCCGACGAGGTCGACGACCGCGTGCTGGCCGGCGAGTTCGACATCAACCTCGAAGGCCGCGGCGTGCAGCGCGCCGCCCAGCAGCGCATCGCAGCCGACCCGGCCCTGCTCGACCGCTGCGACAACCCGGTCACCAACTTCCTCCAGTACATCGCGATCCAGCCGCAGGTCCCGCCCTTCGACAACATCCACTGCCGCCGCGCGGTCCACTACGCGGCCGACCGCAAGGCGCTGCTGGAGGCCCGCGGCGGTGCCCTCGGCGGTGAACTGGCCACCGGCCTGCTCACACCTGGGATGCCCGGCCACCGGCCCCGTGCCCGTTACTCCTGGGGGGCCGACGGGCACGGCGACCTCGAGTCGGCCCGCAAGGAGCTGGCCGCCGCGGGACTGCCCGACGGCTTCGCCACCGTCATCGCCACCCAGCGCGGCAAGTTCCGCGTCGTCGCCGACACGCTGGCCGCCTCACTGGCCCGCGTCGGTATCCGCGCCGAGGTGGCCGAGCTCGAGGTCGCCAGCTACTACCGCAGCGGGCTGGGCCTGCCGGCCACCGTCCGGGCCCAGGGACTGGGACTGGCCGTCACCGACTGGGGGCCGGACTACCCCACCCCGTACGGCTTCCTGGCGCCGCTGGTGGACGGACGCATGATCAAGCGCGACGGGAGCAACCACAACTTCGCGGAACTCGACGACCCGCGGGTCAACGCCCTCGTCGACGCCGCCCAGGCGACCTCCGACCCCGACACCGTGGCCGAACTCTGGGGGCGGATCGACGACGCGGTCATGGAACACGCGGTGATCCTGCCCATGGTCTACGACCGCACCCTGCACATCCGCAATCCCCGCGTGACCAACGTCTTCGTCCACCCGGCGTTCGGCCTCTACGACATCCAGGCGATGGGAGTGACCCCGTGAACCGGTCCGCGTCCGACCCTTCCGGCGAGGGCTTCAACGCCGCCCTGACCCACACCGTCAGCTCCTCCTCCCAGCCCGGTGGCACGCTCCGTTTCGCCCGCACGTCCGGCTTCGACTCCCTCGACGCCGGCAACACCTACTACGCCTTCGCCTGGAACTTCCTGCGGCTCTTCGGGCGCAGCCTGGTCACCTTCGCCCCCGCGCCCGGCCACGAGGGCCAGCGCCTGGTACCCGACCTCGCCGAGGCCCTGGGACAGACCGACGACGGCGGACGCACCTGGACCTACCGGCTCCGCCGCGACGTGCGCTTCGAGGACGGCACCCCCGTCACCGCGCACGACGTACGCCACGCCATCGAGCGCAGCAACTTCCGTCCGGACATCCTGGGCAAGGGCCCGACCTACTTCCGCCACCACCTGGGCAGCATCGACGCCGTCACCACCCCGGATCCGTACACCATGGTCTTCCGGCTCACCGAGCCCTTCGCCGCGTTCGACCACCTGGCCACCCTCCCCAGCACCGTCCCCGTCCCGCGCGACCGCGACACCGGCGCCGACTACCACCTGCGGCCGGTGGCCACCGGCCCCTACCGGGTCGCCGAGTACCGGCCCGGAGAGCGCCTGCTGCTCCTGCCGAACCCGTGCTGGGACCCGGCCACCGACCCCGTCCGCACCCGTCGCGCCTCGCGCGTCGAGGTCACGCTCGGCGTGGCCGGGCAGGCCGTCGACGACCTGTTGCTCTCCGGGGAGACGGACATCGACCTGGCCGGGGTGGGGGTGCAGCCCGCCACGCTGGAGAAGATCCTGGCCGACCCGGTGCTGCGCGCCCGGGCCGACAACCCGCTGATCGGCTTCACCTGGCTGTATGCCATCAACCCCAAAGTCCCACCGTTCAACGACATCCACTGTCGCCGTGCCGTTCAGTACGCCACGGACAAGGCAGCCATGCGGCTGGCCTACGGCGGCCCGCTCGCCGGCGACATCGCCGGCACCGTCCTGCCTCCGACCATCGCCGGCCACGATCCCGCCGACCGCTACCCCTGCGGCCCGGACCATCGCGGCGACTTCACTCGCGCCCAGGCCGAACTCGTGTCCGCCGGGCTGCCGGACGGCTTCCGTACCCGCATCGCCGCCCGGATCGACCGGCTCAAGGAGTACGCCGCCGCCCAGGCGCTCAGCGCTTCCCTGGCCCAGGTGGGCATCCAGGCAGAGGTCGTGCCCTTCCAGTCCGGCGACTACTTCGACAAGTACGCGGGAGTCCCCGACTACGTGCACGACCAAGGACTCGGGATCATCATGTTCGGCTGGGCGGCCGACTTCCCCGACGGCTTCGGCTTCTTCGACCAGATCGTCCACGGCCACTCGATCAAGCAGTCCGGCAACCACAACTTCCCCGAACTGGACCTGCCCGAGATCAACGCCCTCCTGGACTCCGGCGCGCGCACCACCGACCCCCGGGCACGCGAGCACGCCTGGGCCGAGGTCGACCGCGTCGTGATGGAAACCGCCACGATCTGCCCCTACCTCCACGCCCGTTCCCTGCTCTACCGCGGACCTCGCGCCACCCACGTCCACGTCAGCGGCGCCTACGGCATGTACGACTACGCCGCCTTGGGGGCCCGTCAGGACGACAGCGGAGGGGGCGCCTGAGGGTTCCCCCCTTCTTCCGCACTCCGGGCAGCTCCCTCGGCACCGTGCCACGGGCTCCCCGGACGAGTGCCCGCTGTGGGCGGGTGATCGGCAGTATCCGGCGCGAGGTGCTCGACCACGTCCTGATCACGGACGAGGCTCATGCTCGGCTGGTCCTGGACGCCTACCAGCGGCACTGCGACGAGCGCCCTTCCCACCGGGCCCGGAACCAGCCACCACCCGGCGCCGACCGGCAGCCCACCACCCTTCACGGCTTCGAAGGCCGCAGACTCCCGCGCAGCCGCGTCCTCGGCGGCGTCATCAACGAGTGCCGGTACCTGGCTTGACCAATGGCGATGACTTTCCGAGCCTCACAGCCCGGCCGTCCCGCTCCTGGCGGGGGCGCGTATTGACTGACCTTCTTGACTCTGCTGTTCACACCAGTCACAATGTTGTCAGTATTGGTACGCATGATGAGTCGGCACGTATTTTCCAGGGCGGACTGTTTCAATCGGAGGGATCGTCATGACCGAGTCCATGAAGCACGTACCGGACGACGAGAACGAAGTTCACGACGTCCTGAACTTCACTGACCCGGGTCGCTGCCGTGTCACTCCCGTCCTCCAACTGCCGCCCGAGAGTGCCCTCGCGGTGACTTCGGCGCTCTGCGGTGTCGTTCAGCAGGCTCGTCGGGCACCTGCTGCCACCACCCCCGGAGCCGATGGGATCGTACGGTCGCAGACCTTCGAGGAAGGTGACGTCTACCTGCTCAGTACTCCTTTCGACGGGTTCTTTGCGGACCGTTATCTCATGGACTTCTATGATGTCGGGGAGCGTGACATCTGCGCCCGGATGCACCTGCACACCGGTCTGCGATTCGTCCGGATGATGACCGGTCCGGGCACGCGAATCCTCGTTTCCAGCCTCTCTCCGATCGACGTGACGCACATAGCCGGCGTCACGCCTTTCCGGCCCGAGACGTTCGAGGACGATGCTCCCGATGTTCCAGCCGGCCACCGGCGCACACGGTACAACCTGGTCATCCCGGAGAACTCCTGGGCCGACATGCAGATCCCGCGCGCTGTCAGTCATCAGTTCAACGCCCACGGTCCCCACGCGGTCATCGACTCGGTGCACCCGGAGGAGTCGATCGAGACGTTCCGTGAGCGGATGAGCGGTCTCAGGATGATGGCTCAGACCATCTTCCTCGCCGACGAGCAGCCCGCTTCCGAGCTCTGCAGCATCAGGTAGGACCGCGAGCGGCGCCCGTGGTGGGTGTTGTCGGCGCCGGCGCCGGCGAGGGAGCAGGCGCGGGCGTGCGGCTCGCGGCCGGCGGCGCGTTGGGCCTCGACCCAGCGGGCGGCGGTCTTCAGGCCGGAGAAGGAGAAGGCGTACGGGGGATCGCCGGGTCCGCTCAGCGGACGGGGGAGCCGCACGGCCCGCGGGTTGCCGTCGCGAGCGGCGCGGTCGATGGTCGGTCCGCCCGGGTAGGGCAGGTGGAGGATCCGGGCGACCTTGTCGAAGCACTCGCCGGCCGCGTCGTCCAGAGTGTCGCCGAGGTGCACGATCACGTCGCGGGCCAGGTCACGCACCAGCGGCAGCGAGGTGTGGCCGCCGGAGACGATCAGCACGATGCACGGGTTGGGCAGCGGCCCGCCCGTCAGCGTCGCGGTGGCCACGTGCCCGGCCAGGTGGTGCACGCCGTACCGCGGGACGCCGAGGGAGAACACGTAGCCCTTGGCGGCGGCCACCCCGACCTGCAGCGCCCCGGAGAGTCCCGGACCGGTGGTCACCGCGACGGCGCCGACGTCGGCCAGGGTGAGCCCGGCCTGGTCCAGGGCCTCGCGGACCACCGGTGCCATCGCGTGGACGTGCGCCCGGGCGGCGATCTCCGGCACCACCCCGCCGAACCGGGCGTGCTCGTCCATGCTCGACGCCACCGCCTGACCGAGCAGCACGCCGTCACGTACCAGCCCGGCCTCGGTCTCGTCACACGACGACTCGATCCCCAGCACCACCGGCGACCCCGCCACCGACCCACCTCACTTCTGCGCAGCTATTGCAGTTGCACATATTCTGCAACAAGCGGGGTGCATGTGGCGCCCGACTGGTCCGGGGCGCTGCCGTCTCAGCTCAGCCGGGGGTGTCCTCGGTGGAGCGCAGTCCGGCGGACCACTTCTCCTCGATCCGGCCGAACTTCCAGACCGCGAGGGCGATGATCCAGGTCGCGAAGAAGAGGCCGACGATGACGAAGCCGAGCATGTTGATGTCGATGCCCTGCACCCAGTCCCAGAACGCGCCCTGCCAGTCGAGCTGCTGGGCGAGCAGGCCGAGCAACTCGACGGTGCCGATGATGAAGGCGACCGCCACCGACAGGCCGGTGATGGTGAGGTTGTAGTAGACCTTGCGGACCGGCTTGGAGAACGCCCACCCGTAGGCGAAGTTCATGAACGACCCGTCGATGGTGTCCAGCAGGCTCATGCCGGCGGCGAACAGCACGGGCAGGCAGAGGATGGCGTACCAGGGCAGGCCGGAGGCGGCGCCGGTGCCGGCCAGGACGAGCAGGGCGACCTCGGTGGCCGTGTCGAAGCCGAGGCCGAACAGGACGCCGACCGGGTACATCTGCCACGGCCTGGTGATGGACTTCATGACCCGGCCGAGCAGCCGGTTCATGAAACCGCGGTTGTTGAGCTGCTCCTCCAGGGCGGCCTCGTCGAAGTGGCCGGTGCGCATCTTGCGGAAGACCTTCCAGATGCCCACCAGGATGACGATGTTGATGGCGGCGATGATGTAGAGGAACGTGCCGGAGACGGTGGTGCCGATCAGCCCGGTGACGTTGTGCAGCTGGGAGTTGTCGTCCCGCACCGGGCCGGCCAGGGACTTCACGCCGAGCGCGAGCAGGAACGCCAGCCCGAAGACGATGGTGGAGTGGCCCAGGGAGAACCAGAAGCCGACCGACAGCGGCCGCTTGCCCTCGTGCATCAGCTTGCGGGTGGTGTTGTCGATCGCGGCGATGTGGTCGGCGTCGAAGGCGTGCCGCATGCCCAGGGTGTAGGCGGTGACACCGATGCCGATGCCGAAGCTCTTGGCACCCAGGCTCAGGTGCTGCGGGGCGACGATCGCCACCAGGGTGAACCAGCCGACGACGTGCAGGGCGATGACGAACCCGGCCATCCCGGCCAGGTTGGTCCACTCCCGGCGGGTCATGGAGGCCGCGGCGCGGCGCCAGCCGCCTCTGTCGGGCTCCGGGGCGGGGGCTATGGGCGCGGTGGTCATGGGCGTCCTTCTTCCTCTGCTCACGGTGACGACCGCACAACCTAGGCGCCTTGGAGTAGCAGTTGCAACGTACTGGCAATAACGAGTGCGCGTCGCCGGGGGTGCGCCGGGAGCGCGGGAGGCGCGGTGGACGGCGTGGGGGTGGGGGGCGAGCGGCTTGCCGGGGCGGATGCGGCCTTCGCGGTGGAGCGGTGCCGGGAGAGGCTGCGGGAGCACGGGGCGCACTGCACTGCTCCCAGGACCCAGGTGATGGGTGTGCTGGCCGACCACGTGGGCCATCTGACTGTGGGGGAGATCCACCGGCTGCTGGTCGAGGCCGGCGGCAAGCTGAACATCTCCACCGTCTACCGGACGGTGGAGAAGCTGACGGGGCTCGGCATCGTGCACGCGGTGCCCGGCCGGGGCGGGGAAGCCGGCTACGGCCTGACCATCGATGCGCCGATCACGGGGGTGAGGACGGTGCGGGGTCGGCCTGCGTCCCGGCGGGCGCCGGTTGGGAAGACGATCGTCAGTCAGGAAGGAGCGCCCGCTCGGGGTGCTTCCGATCGGCTGACGGGCCGACCCCGCGTCAGACATGCTGTAGCACTACTGTGGCTATTGCAAGCTGTGCGCAATAGTGTGTTTGCCGGCACGATCATCCACGTCTGAAAGGGGCCGTGTCCTGATGGGCACCTACACGCTTCCCGACCTGCCGTACGACTACTCCGCGCTCGAGCGGGCGATGTCTGCGGAGATCCTGGAGCTGCACCACTCCAAGCACCACCAGGCCTACGTCAACGGCGCCAACCTGACCCTGGAGCAGCTGGCCGAGGCCCGGGACAAGGACCAGCTCGGCGGCCTGGTCGGCCTGCAGAAGACGCTGGCCTTCAACCTCTCCGGCCACGTCCTGCACTCGCTCTTCTGGCAGAACCTCTCGCCGGAGGGCGGCGACCGCCCCGACGGCGCCCTCGGCGACGCCGTCACCGAGCACTTCGGCTCCTTCGACGCCTTCAAGAAGCAGCTCACCACCGCCACCGTCGGCGTCCAGGGTTCCGGCTGGGGCATCCTCTCCTGGGAACCGCTCGGCAAGCGCCTGATCGTCGAGCAGGTCTACGACCACCACGGCAACGTCGGCCAGGGCACCACCCCGCTGCTCGCCTTCGACGCCTGGGAGCACGCCTACTACCTGCAGTACAAGAACGTCCGCCCCGACTACGTCACCCGCCTGTGGGACGTCGTCAACTGGCAGGACGTCTCGGCCCGCTTCACCGAGGCCACCAGCGCCTGACCACGCGCGGCTGCGGCGGGCCGAGCCTCCCCGCGAAGGCTCGCCGCAGCCAACGGCACCACTCGGTCGAGGTCAGCAGGCCGGCGGGCCGCCGCACTCCGGCACCGTGCCGTTCGTTCGAGTGCTCACGATCTGGACAGGCCGCGGAACGCTTTCGCCCCGATCGAGCAGGAATCGAGAAGCCGGGCGGCGGCGCGGGACGTAGCGTGAACACGGCGCCGGGAAATCCGGCACCGGTGGTCCACCACCGGCCACCGTCATCAGGAGGACTCATGCCGTACACCGTCGACTTCGAGAACGTGTCCACCGTCGGCCTGGAATCGTCCCCGGTCGCGGCGAAGCTCGCAGGATTGCGCGCCAACGAGGCCCGCTACTACAAGAACAAGTACACCTGCTTGTAGCAGGCCACGAGGCGGCGGGCGCCATGAAGGTCTGCTGTCACGTCAGGTCGGTCACCCTGTGGCCCATGTCCAGTGCAGAGCGTGATGCCACCAATCCGGTAATCGGATGTTATAGGGACGAAACGCACGAGTAAAGAGGGCGATGTCGCGTGTTGGCGACAGCGACTGGACCTCCTTGAGAGGTCAGAGTGGGTGCAGGGCGCCAGGGGTTGATTCGTCAGGTACCTGCATGTGTGTGCGGGTGGCCTCGGACTGATGCTGACTTTTGCTGACCCGATCTGACGAGGAGTCGGTTGTGAGGGTGTTGGTGGCAGCAGGGCTCGGCCACCAACGCTGTCCGCCTGCTCCGCAGTCGCCGGGAGCGGTCGTCCCTTGCCGCCATGATGAGGGCGAGGCAGACGCTGTCCACGGACTACTGAACGAGCGACTGGCTCCAGGTGTGGGCGAGGTTCCAGGTCCGAGCGTGCGTCGCAGGAGCGGCAGGGTTTGTCCCAGGCGGGCTTGGTCTCCTTTGCCGGGAGCCTGGTCCGCGGCGGAGTGCTGACCGGTCCCGGGCTGCGGCGACCCCAGACGGTCGGCGCATTTCCGGGCGTCGACGTTTGCTCTCCCGTTCAGGCTCACAGCGCTGGTGGCCGTGTCGCAAGTGGTCGCGGCACAGCATCGCTGCACACTTGGCAGCGGTTCCGCATTGGTACTCGTCGTTGTGGGGGACGAGGCCACGGCCCAGCGCTTTCGGCCGGGCTGGGTGCCCGGCGTGTCGGTGCCAACCGCTGGCCCGTCCAGGTTCACTAGGAGGAATTGATCGTGTCGTACATCGTGGATTTCAAAACCGTCTCGACCATCGGTCTGGAGTCGTCGCCCGTGGCGGACGCGCTCGCCGGGCTGCGGGCCAATGAGGCCCGCTATTTTAAAACCAAGTACGACCACACCTTCACGGTGGAGCCCGCGGAGGAGGCCAGCGAGGTCGTCGACTGGGTGCACCGGATCCTCCGGGAGGAGCGCGAGATCGTCATCGCATCCCGGCCCCTCGAAGCCACCGCCTTCCAGGTCGAGAACATCAAGATGGCCTACGTCTTCTACGAGAGCGGGCTGTCGATCAACGTGATGTACACCCTCGACGACGGAAAGCGGGCGGTCGGGTTCAAGCTCTCGGACGGGATGGAGGTCCCGGAGGAGCTCGCCGAGCGGTTCAAGTTCGCCCGGCAGAAGTCGAAGCTCGCCGGGACGATCCGTGGGTCGTTCTTCGTCATCAAGAACGAATACGGCGCCCTGTAGGGCGCCGGGTGGGCCTGGGGCGACAGCAGCGGCGAGCAAGGGGCCGGCGGGTTATGGGTTCGGTCAGGCGAGTCGGACCGCGGTGTCCATCAGGGTGAGCGCGCCGGCCACCGTACACAGTCGGCCATTGGATTGAGGCCGGCCGAGTGCAGGTCGCGTAGACGTCGCCCCAGCCGCCCCGCGGAGTCTTGCGTACCTGAGAAAAAGACCGGCCAGCCCGATCATGCGTTCGGTCGGTCAGTTTCGAGGCGCACAGCTTGAGCAAGTTGTGGTGGAACTTCATCGCCCGGACTGATGAGGATATCAGGCACGCGCGCGAGGACTGGATGACCGGCACCCGTTTCGGCGAGGTGCACGGCTACGACGGCGACCGGCTTCCTGCTCCCCAGCTGCCCCAACTGCCCCTGAAGCCACGGGGAAGGGCGCGCTGACCTGGACCTATATGCCTACGAGGCGGTGCACTGGCTCGCGGCGGGTCGCGGTCGGAGTGATCTGCGATCCACCGCCCTGGAAGGACGTTCGTGCCGCCGGACGATGGCTCTGGCGGTCAGCCGCGAGGCTCAGGCGTGGGCATCTGTAGTCAGGTTTAGTCAGACCAATGCTGACTCAATGCTGACTTTCCTGATGATTTGTCAGATCTGGGCTTGAACCACGCGCTCGCCGCAGCGTCGTCTCGATCGCGGCGGGTGACGACTAACAAGTGCTCGGTGAGACTGCTGCCACCGAGCCTGAAGGCTGCGGACGGCAAGCGAATGAGAGCGGCTGGTGCCGTATGGCGGATTTGTATGTTACCTACAGCCAAGCGGGAGGTGAGCAGCGAGAGTGCCTTCTGGAGCGTGGAGACCGGCAACGGCGAGTGCGGCGTCCCGAACCTCACGGAGACCGTTGAGTGGGAGCTGCACGAGACGGAGGGAGTCTTGCCCGAGCGAATCTCACCGCCCGGCGCGAAGCAAGCTGAAGATCGCCGGTGATCAACGGTGGTGTGGCAGTGTGGCGGTGTGGCGAGCATTCAGTCACGATGCTGATTCGGGCGAGGGCGGCGCGCTCAGCGTGGTCCGTCGGCCACACAGGCAACTGAGTAGGGAGGTTAGCGTTGCGCTCCTGGGTGAACGGCGGCTCAGGTAGCGACAGGCGCGTCGGCCGGGGCTGGCTCCGGTGGGGACTTGGCCGGTGACGCAGCGTGAACTACTCTGGTGGCTGAAGACGGGGCATGGAGCGCGGAGAAGTTGATCTTCCCTGCCAGGAACTCGGCTGGGGGTAGGAGATACCCACCCCGAGAACCAAGTGCCCCGCTCGACGGCTCCGCGGTCCTGAGATGAGGCGTTACGCCGCGTCGGCTCGGAGTAAGCGGACTGCGTGTCAGTCCCGATCCGCCGCCAAGCGCTTGAAGTGCATCATCAGAGCGGTGGTGTCGGTAAGATCTGGCAGCACTACGTCGGCACCGGCTCCGCGAAGTTCTGCGGCGGAGTTGACCCCTGTGGCGACGGCGACGATCTGAACCCCGTTCGTCAGCGCGGCCTCGACGTCGCGGGGGGTGTCGCCGGCCAGCACTACGGGTGTCCCGGCGGGGACGGCATAAGCGGCATGGATGCGGTCTCGGGCTATAGCGACGAGTGCCGCTCGCTCAAGGTGGTCGGCACCGTACGCGCCAACCTCCAGGTCCACCAATTCATCGAGCGCGAAGGCGGCGAGCTTCAGTCGGGCATTCGCCGCGATATTGCCGGTCAGCACGGACGAGATGATCCCGGGCTCCTGGGTGACCGCGGTCAGGGCATCCCGGACACCAGGCAGCGCCCGGCCACGCCGTCGCAGTTCCTCGAACCGCTCGCGCCCCGCTGCTTCGAGAGCTGCCTGCACAGCGTCCCATTCAGGCAGCGCTAGCCCCTGTCGCTCGAACATCTCCCGCATGATCAGGAGATCGGTCCGGCCTTCAGTCACAGCAGGGCCCGACGGCCGGCGCCGGGCCACGGCCTCGAAGGCCTCGCCGTAGATCTCCTTGCTCACTCCCGCGTTGTCGATGAGTGTGTGGTCGATGTCCCACAGGACGATGAGCGCCATCCGGCCAGCGTAAGCGGCACATCGAGCGCGCGTCGGCCGCCGTACGTCCCAGGACGTCCTTGCGGGTCCCGAAGGAGTTCGATTGGATATCCACTGTGAATGAGCGATTGCGCTCCGCACTCGCCCAGCGCGGTGTCCCACCTGAGGCACTCGCGGCGGTCTGCGAGGTGGACCCGAAGACTGTAACCCGCTGGTTAGGCGGTCGCGTACCGCAGGCGCGGCACCGGTGGAACGTCGCGCACCACCTGAAGATGGACGAGTCCTTCCTCTGGCCGCAGACCCGGCCCACAACCGGACAGGCATCCGGGCCCGGAGTCGGCCTCGTGGCCACCTACCCCGACCGTGCCAGCGTCCCGCGGGAGATGTGGCTCTCCCTGCTGCTGGAGAGCGTGACGCAGATCGACGTGCTGGTGTTCTCGGGGACGTTCTTCGCCCAGTCGAACCCGCGGATCGCCACGATGCTGGCCCAGCGCGCGGCGACCGGGGTGAAAGTCCGGTTGTGCTTCGGCGACCCGCAGGGGCGCGCCGTGGCGATCCGCGGGCGGGAGGAGGGCATCGGAGACACCTTGGCCGCTAAGGTGCGTGCCTCGCTCACCTACTACCGGCCGCTTCTGGGCACGCCCGGCTGCGAGATCCGCCTGCACGACACCACCCTGTACAACTCGCTGTTCCGCTACGACGACGACCTGCTGGTCAACCCGCATGTCTGGGGTCAGCCGGCATCCGCCAACCCCCTGCTGCACCTTCAGAAGGATGGCGAACTGGGCTGGTTCGACGGCTACGCTCGAAGCTTCGACGCGGTCTGGGACTCCGCCCGGCCGTGGACCGACGACGCACAGGGGGCCAAGTCGCATGGCCGGCAGGACTGAGTACTACGGCGATCCGGTGGCACCGGCGGCCAATTCGCTGGTGCCCGCGAGCAACCTACTCGTACAGAACGAGGACGGCGCGATCCTGCTGCAGCGCCGGCGTGACACCGGGCAGTGGGCGTTGCCCGGTGGCAAGCAGGACATCGGCGAGTCCGCCGCCGACTGCGCCGTGCGGGAGTGCGAGGAGGAGACCGGCATCAAGGCGGAGATCACCGGCTTCCTCGGTGTCTACTCCAACCCGGCGCACATCGTCGTCTACAGCAGCAACGGAGAAGCCCGTCAGCAGTTCGAAGTCGTCTACATCGGCCGTCCGGTCGGTGGCACACCGACCATCAACGACGAGGCCGACGGCGTGCTCTGGGTACGGCCGGGCGACCTTGACGACTACGACATCCACCCGAGCATGCGCCAGCAGATCGGGCACTACCTGAGCGGCAAATACCCCTACCTCGGCTGAATCCCCAAGGCGGCCATGCGCTCCTCGGTGTGGGCCACGGCGGCGTGAATCAGTGGCTCGGCTCGCTGGATGAATCGCCCCACGACGCTGTCGCCGCCGTAGCGGCCGACGATCTCCGCGACCCGCTGCTTCGAGCTGGTCGGCGCGCCGTCGGGCGTCGTGGTCATGTCGCAGTAGACCAGCGCGTCAACCAACGCCTGGTTCTCGAGCAGCGGGAACTCCAGTTCCAGGAGAGGCCGCAGTCCGCGCTCCTCGGCCTCCAGCAAGGCGAAGGAGTGGTTGGCGACCAGGCGGGTCAGGCGTTCGTCCGCGTGGTGGGAGTCGCGCAGGAACCGCGCGCCGTCCAGCGGATGGAAACCGGTGACGACGAGCCGAGGCGCATAGCCGACATCGTGGAGCACCGCGGCGGCCGCCAGCAGCGCGGCGTCCGGTCCGAGAACCGGGGCGAGCCGCTCGGCCTGCTGGGCTACCCCCTGGGAGTGCGCCCACCGCCGCGGCAAGCTCGCTGCCAGTTCCTTCTCCGCGATCCCTTTCACCCAGCCGAGCGACAGCATGCTCACGATCACGACCTTTCCTTTGGAGGGCGTCAGCGGTTGATCGCGCGCCAGACCTGCTCAAGCACGACTGCTGTCGTCGCCCCGTGCACGTGTGCTGTGATA
The DNA here is from genome assembly GCF_044547075.1 of Kitasatospora sp. NPDC052896. NCBI lineage: Bacteria > Bacillati > Actinomycetota > Actinomycetes > Kitasatosporales > Streptomycetaceae > Kitasatospora > Kitasatospora sp. NPDC052896. Next base: position 8,036 of record NZ_JBITZU010000030.1, on the reverse strand, counting down.
CCGGCTTGCGGCACCTCGGCTACGAGCGCAGTGCGGGTTCCGGCTCGGCGGCCAGCCTCGATGTCACAGACAGAGTCGCCGACCATCCAGGACTGGGCCAGCTCGATGCCAAGGTCGTGGGCGGCTTGATAGATCATCCCCGGGGAGGGCTTCCGGCATGCGCAGATCGTACGGAAACGGGCGACTGAGCCCTCCGGGTAGTGCGGGCACACGTAGACCCCGTCCAGTCGGACGCCCTCACGGGCCAAGAGTTCACTGAGGTGTTCGTGCATCGCGGCCAGGTCGCCCTCGTCGAACAGCCCACGTGCGAGGCCGCTCTGGTTGGTAATGACGACCAGGGCAACGCCTCCGTCCTGAAGAGCGCGCAGCGGTGGTCCGATGCTGGACAAGAGAACGAGGTCGTCGGGGTGGGAGGGGTATTGGCGGGGTTCGGTGAGAGTGCCGTCCCGGTCGAGGAACACTGCACGGCGACGCTTGGGCGGCCCGCCGGTCTCTCGTTTCACGCGCGTGCCTTTCTACCGGAAGAGCCGGAACAGCTCGGCCGCCCGCGCCTCGGTGTCCCGCGGGGAGAGCGCCGGCCGGTTGGGCAGAGCCTTGTCGAGTGTGGTCATGTCCGCGCAGGTGAAGTACTGGTAGGCGGCCGTGACAGGGTTCGGTACCAGCTCGGCGAGTAGCGGTCGGCCGGTCGTCTCGCGGTACAGGCGGGCGCACCACTGCGCGACCTCCGCGAAGGATACGGCGAAGCCAGCGCCGAGGTTGTAGACAGCTGCTGGCACCGGCGGGCGTGCGGTGGCGAGCTGGACGATGGTGGCGGTGACGGTCTCGACGGGGATGTAGTCGCGGGCGGCGGTCAGGGAGTCGTCGAAGATGCGTATCTGCCCGGTGTGGGCGGCCTGGCACAGGAGTTGGGACAGGATCGAGGCCATCGGACCTTTGTCGGCCTCGTCGGGGCCCACCACGTTGGTGTAGCGCAGTCCCACCCAGTCCAGGCCGGTGGTGTGCCGGGTGCGCATCTGCTGGTCGAGGGCGAGCTTGGATGCCGCGTACGGGTTGAGCGGGCCGGAGCAGCGGTCGGTGTCGGTGTCCGTGTCTTCGGTGATCGGGGTGCGGTGGTGGAGAGTGCCGTAGACGGAGTGTGAGGAGGCGTAGATCAGGCGGGTGCCGCCGGCGCGGCAGGCGTCGGCGAGCCGGAGGGGACCCGCGATGTTGGTTTCCGCCAGTACAGGGCCGGTCGGGGCCCGGGCGTCGCTGATGCCGGCCTGGTGCACGACTGTGCCGTACCGGCCGGCGGCGATTTCGGAGAGGAGAGCCGGGTCGGCGAAGTCGCCGCGCTGCCATCGGGCCGCGCCGGTGAGGTGGTCGGGGGCGGGGCGCAGGTCGATGGCGGTGACTTGGTGCCCGGCGCGGTGGAAGGCGGCCACGGTGTGCCGACCGATGAACCCGGCTGCCCCGGTGACCAGCACGTTGTTCTCTTGGATCACCGGGCGCCTGCCTGCTGGGTGAGCTGGTTGATCCGGGTGGTGGTGGAGTGGCCATCCAGGTAGGGGACGGTGACGACTTCGCCGCCCCAGCTCTCAACGAGGTCGGCTTCGGCGATCCGCTGGCCCGAGTAGTCGCCGCCCTTGACCCAGATGTCGGGGCGGAGTTCGGTCAGTAGCTTCTCGGGGGTGTTCTCGTCGAAGACGAGCACGCCGTCCACGCAGTCCAGGGCTCTCAGCAGCGCGGCGCGCTCCTGCTCGGCGACGACTGGCCGGTCCTCGCCCTTGAGCTGTCGGACGGAGGTGTCGCTGTTGATGCACACGATCAGGACGTCGCCCAGGCGGCGGGCCTGGGCCAGGAGGGAGAGGTGTCCGGCGTGCAGGAGGTCGAAGCAGCCGCCGGCGCCCACGACTTTCCCGCCTCGTGCCCGTGCGCGCGTGGCCAACTCCAGCGGATCGGGCTGGCTGTAAGACGGCGGGGTGGTCAGTCCGGCGGGTCCGCCGGCTCGGACGTAGGCCGTTGCGGCGTCGACGGCTGCGGTCACGGCGTGGGAGGGCAGCCGTCCGGCACCGAGCATCACGGCTGCGGTGACCGCCAGTTGGTCGCCGGCCCCGCAGGTGTCCCCTGCGGCCCAGCGGGCCGGGACGACGAGGGGGTGGGCATCGGGGTCGGCGACCAGAACCGCGCCGTCGTGGCCCCGAGTGACGGCGACCTGCTTGACCGGCCAGGCGGCCAGTAGCCGTACGGCCCGCGCGGTGTCGCCGCCGAGACCCTGGGGTCCGTCGCCGCCTGTCAGGAGGAGGGCTTCGTCCGTGTTCGGGACGGCCAGGGCCGTCCCCGGCACCGGTGCGGCGCCTTTGGGGTGCGGGTCCCACACCAGGGGGCGGCCGCTGGCGGCGTTGGTGAGGGCCCGGCGGAGTTCGTCGTGCGAGGTGATGCCGCGCCCGTAGTCGCAGACCACCACAGCCGCGGCCTCCGCCAGCCGGTCGCGGACAGTGCCGGGGAGCTGGCCGAGCGGCAGCGGGTCGGCCCGGGTGTCGAAGCGGAGCAGGGTGCGGTTAGCGGCCCGGACGCGGGTTTTGACGGGGGTGGTGCCGCTGGTGGCGAGGTCGATGACCTCGACGCCCGCCACGTGCAGAAGTGCGCGGACCCGCGCGCCAGGCGCGTCCTGTCCGAGGCCGCACACGAGGGTGACGCGCCAGCCCGGCTCCCGGGTCGCCAGGACAGCGGCCAGCCCGGCGCCGCCCGGCCGGTCGGTTGAGCGGCTGTCGGCGACGACCGGGACCGGGGCTTCCGGGGAGAGCCGGTCGGCCGTGCCGGTGATGTCGCGGTCCAACAGGACATCGCCGACCACCACCAAGCGCCGTACGCCATCCTGCTCCTCGTCCCCGGAGACGGCTGGTGCGGTGAGGTGGGCATCGACGGTGGCGCACAGGGTGTGCACGGCGACCAGATGGCATTCCTGAACAGTGGCGACCTCGACGGTGTCTACGCACACGGATCGGTCAGCCGAGGCGGCGAGCGGGTTCGGTGCCGGGCCGGTCAACGCCCAGACGGTGAGCCCGAGTTCCCGGGCCGCCTTCGCGGCGGCGAGGAGGTTGGGGCTGGTGCCAGAGGTGGAGAGCAGGAGTAGGACGTCGCCGGGTCGGCCGTGTGCGCGAACTTGCCGGGCGAAAACCTCGTTCTGGCCGTAGTCGTTGGCGATGGCGGTCACCGATGAGGAGTCAGCATGCAGCGCGATGGCGGACAACGGAGCCCGCTCGGCGCGGAAGCGGCCCACCAGCTCGGAGGTCAGGTGCTGGGCCTCGGCCGCGCTGCCGCCGTTGCCCGCGACCAGCAGCCGCCGGCCTGTGGGTAGCCGGTCGGCGAGGATTCGGCCCCATTCCTGGAGGCGGCCGACATCGAGCAGGGGTAACGCGGCGGCGAGCGCCTGTATGTGTGCGCGGCCCGGCGGGGTAACGGTCAACTCCTCCGAAGGACAGGGGGTGGGAAGGGCAGGATGGTGGCCGGGGGGGGGGGGGGGGGGGGGGGGGGGGCCCCCCCCCCCCCCCCCCCGCCGGTTCAGGAGGAGGTGGTCGGCCGGTGGCGGGCGAACAGCGGGCCGTACGCCGTCAGGGCCTGATCGCGCTCCAAGAGCGGGTAGTCCAGGAGCTTGTTGATGACGCGGTGCTCGGCGAGGAGCCGCTCGGTCCGCTGGAGCAGCACGGTGTCACCGAGTTCGGTGAGGTGGACACCGTCGCTCCATACCCCGCCCGTGGCGTCGTCGGTCGGCAGGTGGCGGGCAACCGCGGTGAACGGGGTCCACACGTCCAGGAAGAGTGCGCCGTGCGCGGCGGCCGCCGTGCGGGCGGCCTCGTTGTAGCGGGCGAGATCGGTGTTCATCTCCGTCACGGTCTCGGGGGCCTCGATGGGCCCGAACGGGGTCTCGCCGACGACGACGACCTGACGGGAGTATCCGGTCAGCTGTTCCAGCATCGTGTTGATGTGCCGGGTGTACTCCTCGAGGTCAACCGCCTCGGACAGCCGGCCCTGGAAGCGGCGCCAGACGTCGTTGATGCCGCAGCCGAGGAATGCCAGGTCGTAGTCGGTGCCAGTGGTGGCCCGGTCGGTTTCCACAATGGCGGCGATGTCGCGGCTGGTGGCGCCGCCTTCGCCCAGGTTGCGGACGTCGAAGCCGACGTGGCCATGGGCGGCGCGCAGCGACAGCGCGAGACGGTGGACCCAACCGCGCTGGTGCCAGCCCTCGACGGTGACCTTGGCGCCGACCTCGGGCAGGTTCGCCTGCACGGTCATCTGCGCGTTGAAGGCCTCCAGATGCTCCATGATCGACGTGCCGAAGAACTTGACGGTCAGGACGCGCCGGTCCTCCCGCAGCACAGGGGCGCCGCTGAAGTGTCGGCGAACGCTGGCGGGGACGCCCGCGGCGACCGTGTCGGGGGCGGTGCTGTGGGAGACAACCGCGTTCGCCCCGATCAGGGAGTTGGCTCCGATGCGGACCCCGGCGGTGACGGTGACCTTGTTGGAGAGGATCACGCCGGGCTCGATGATGATCGGCGCGGCCTCGAAGCCGGACGCCCACGGCACGAGCTGCCCGGTGGGCACGTTCGTGGCGGAGCGCTCTCGGTGGTTGTGGTCGTGCAGGTCGACCATGTTCGACAGGGCGCAGCCGTCGCCGAGGCGGATACCGGCCATGGCCGAGATGAAGGTGTGCTCTCCTATGGCAACGTCATCGCCGATGGCGACGGTGGCGCCACGGTGGACCTGGATGGTGGAGCCGCGGCGGATCGAGACCCGCTCGCCGATCGTCAGCTGCGCGCCGGTGTCAATCTCGATGACGAGGTCGTCGGGCAGGTCGCAGTCGGCGCCGATCGTGAGCGCTGGGCCGTGCTCGGCGCGCAGCCGTTCGGCGACGGTCAGGTCGGGTGAGGTTGTGCTGGTCATCGCGAATCGATCCTTCGCTTGCTGCGGATGAGAGCCAGGGGCCGGGCTTCAACGTACCGGCTGTGAGCGGGTAGTGTCGGACAGTTAGTTGCTGCGCTCCTTGTCGACGAGAAGGGGCCGATCGCGAGCATGTCCAGGGGGCCGGCGGCGAAGGTGGCGACCGCGTCGCGGGGCGTGCATACGATCGGCTCGGCCTCGTGATTGAAGCTGGTGTTCAGCAGCGCGGGTGGCCGACCGGTCTGCTCAGCGAACGAGGCCAGCAACCGCGCGTACGGATCGGCGTCGTCGCGGGCTACGGTCTGTGGGCGCAGCGTGCCATCGGTGTGCACGGCGGCAGGGATCAGCTCCCGTGCGGCGTCGGTGGCCTGCCGGGCCACGATCATGAACGGATGCGGCGTGCTGGTGCCGATCAGGTCGGGCGCGGCCTCCTGGAGGAGGACCGGGGCGAGGGGCCGCCAGGGCTCCCGGTGCTTGACGTGGTCGTTGATGTGGTCGCGGGCCAGGGGGTTGTGGGCGTCAGCGAGGATGCTCCGTCGTCCCAGCGCGCGAGGCCCGGCCTCCATGCGGCCCTGGAACCAGCCGACGCTGCGCCCGAGCGCCAGGTGCCCGGCGACGACAGTTGGGAGGTTGTCGCCGTGGTCGCAGTAGGCCAGCCCGTAGCCGTCCAGGACAGTGCGGATGGTGCCCGGGTCGAAGGCGGGGCCGAGGGCGGCAGTGGTCATCGCCGGCCCCGGCAGGGTGAGATCGCCGCGGCGCAGCGCGACCTCGAGCGCCGCGCCGACGGCGCAGCCGGCGTCCCCGGCGGCCGGCTGGACAAACAGCTCCTCCACACCGCGGAGTTGGGCGAGGCGGCCGTTGGCGGAGCAGTTCAGCCCCACCCCGCCCGCCACGCACAGCCGGGACGTGCCGGTGAGAGTGAGGGCTTCGCGGGCCAGCTCGGTCAGGCACCGCTCCAGCAGATCCTGAGCTGAGGCGGCGAGGTCGGCGTGTTCGGGCCGGTAGCCGGTGTCGGGCACGACGCGACCGCCGATGTAGGTGCGGGCTCGGCGGTGGGGCGGAATGCCGAGGTCGGTGTAGGCGGCGGCGTACGCCTTCTTCAAACGCCGGTAGTACCGCAGGTCGGTGTACTGATCGTCGACCGACTCGTCGGGGCGGATCCCGTAGCGGGACAGATCCAGGTGGTAGCCCCCGGGCCTGGGGGTGAGGAAGTCCAGGGCGTAGCGGTCCGCACGGCCGTAGCCGGCCAGGCCCATGAGCTTGCCGGAGCTGGTCCAGTCGCCGAGCCCAAGGTGCTCGGCCACGGTCTCGTAGAACCAACCCAGCGACTGGGAGAAGGGGAACTGGCGCAGGACCTTCAGCCCGCCGGCGGTGCCGTGAGCGAGCGTTGCGGAGATACCGTCACCGGAACCATCGACCACCAGCACCGCGGCCTCCTCGAACCCCGATGGGTGGAACGCGGAGGCCGCGTGCGCGAGATGGTGCTCGATCACGGTGACCCGACGCGGCCGGTAGCGGCCGAACAAGGCCGGGGCCAAGAGCTCGGCGATCAACTCGGCGTCCGTACAGGTCTCGGTCGGCTCGGGCCAGGTGGGGTTGAACGCGATGGCGATCTCATCTACCTGATCGAGGGTGATGCCAGCCTCGGACAGGCAGAAGGCGGCGGCCACCGCGCAGGATCGGGAGTCCTTGTGGTGCTTGCGGCGGGAGAACCGCTCCTCCTCGGCGAAGGCGACGATCAGGCCGTCGACGACCAGGCAGGCAGAGGCGTCGTGGTAGTACGGGCCGCCCAGCCCCAACACGATTCCCAACGTGGTGCTCCTTTCGCTCTCGCTCACACTGGGTGGTGCGGGGCTGGTTCAGGTAGTGGCCAGGTGGTCGAGGGTGGCCTTGAGGACGGTCGGCGGGTCGATGGTGTCCATGCAGCCGCCGACGCCGCCGCAGGCGACCTGGTGGGCACACGGCGAGCACCCCAGGGTTGAGCGCAGCGCGGTCACGTTCGTGACGTGCTTGGGGATGACCTCGGCCCCGTTGCTTGGTCCGAGTAGCAGCACGGTCGGCTTGGCGTGCGCGAGGGCGAGGTGGAATCCGTAGGAGTCGCCGGTCACCACCGCGTCGACGAGGCCCGGCAGCGCGGCGGCCTCCTCCAGGCTGAGCGGCGCGTACGCGACCCGGGATTCGTCGGCGTCGCGCATCCGCAGGTGGTGCACCAAGGCCTCGCACGCCTCCCGGTCAGTCTGTCCGCCGAGGACGGCCAGCTGCGCTCCGTGGTCGAGCAGGGCGTCGGTAAGTTCGGCCCAGTGCCGGGCCGGCCACAGCTTCGTGGTCAGCGAACCGCCGAGATTCAGGCACACCCGCGGCCCGGTCCGATGCCCGAGCAGCCCGGCCGCCCGCCGCCGCGCTGTCTCGGGCACCTGAAGGACGTAGGGCTCACCGGCGTACTCGTATCCCGCGACGGCGAAGTACAGCTCGGTCCACGTCTGCGTGTTCGTGAGGGTGCGATAGTCGTTCCAGGTGTTCTGCCGGAAGAACTGCACTGCGGCCTCGCCCATCGGATACAGGGCGTGGTGGGGGCCGCCGAAGGCGAGCCCCGCCTTGTGCCTGGCGTCGATCCGGTCGACCAGCGCCGCCGCCGACGGGGTTCGCTCGAAGGAGTAGACGGCGTCGAAGCGGCGGGACGGCAGCTGGGCGGCGGCCTGCCAGTCGTGGACGAGGACCTCGTCGACGAAGGGGTTCATCCGCAGGATCGGCGCGTTCGGCTCGTCGACCAGCCAGGTGACGTGGGCGCTGGGGTGGTCGTCGCGGATCCGCTTCGGCAGCGGAGAGGCGATGAGCATGTCTCCCAGCAGGCCGAGCATCACGATCAGGACCCGGTGGTCGACCGGATCGTGGTGCGGGCAGCCGAGGCACGGCCGCCAGTGGCGGCAGGGCATCCCGCCGGCGAAGTGCCGGCAGTCCGGTCGGATCTCGAACGTCGCGGGGGTGTGCACGGGGCTGAGAAAGACGCCCTTGCCCGGGATGTGCGCGCAACCTTGCCATCCGCGCACTCCGGCACGCGGGCCACGACAACATCGCCGCCGGACTCCGCCACCACGCCCGTGGCCCCAGCCGCGCCCACT
>NZ_JBITZU010000029.1:0-86416 GCF_044547075.1 Kitasatospora sp. NPDC052896 | reverse complement strand
CCTCCGGCGACCATCCGCTACCGATCCGCCGCAGATCTCCTCGCCGCAGGACGAAGCGAAGACGACACACCGACAGGTTGATTCCTTACGGCTTCGCAAAGCCCGAAATGTCACGAACGCCCTGCCGAAGTCCGCACAGCCGGGCGCGACGAAGGCGATGCAGGAGATCTACAACGCCGAGGACCGCGCCCATGCCGAAAAGGCGATCGAGGTGTTCGCGCGCACCTACGGCGCGAAGCGGCCCAAGGCCGTCGCCAAGATCACCGACGACTGGGAGGAACTGCTGGCGTTCTATGACTTCTCGGCCGAGCACTGGATTCACCTGTGGACCACGAACCCGATCGAGTCGACGTTCTCCACGGTCACGCTGCGGACCAAGGTCACCCGCGGTGCCGGCAGTCCGGCCGCGGCCCTCGCGATGGTGTTCAAGCTCGTCGAGTCCGCCCAGGAACGCTGGCGCGCGATCACCGGCGCCCATCTCGTCGCCCTGGTCCGCTCCGGCGCCCGCTTCGAGAACGGCGTCCTGGCCGGGCGGGAGGCAGCAGCGTGATGCGACCCGCGACTCTGGTCGCTGTAAGTGGCCCGCCCGGGGCGGGCAAGACGACGCTGGCGCATGTCCTGGCAGACGCACTCGACTGGCCGGCGGTTTGCCGTGACGAGATCAAGGAGCGTCTGGCCGCTGGCGCCGATTCCGCCGATGATCTGGACCTGAAGACGCTGGAGACGTTCTTCGGCACCCTCGGTGAGCTCCTGGAGGCGGGTTCGAGCCTGGTGGCGGAGGCGGCGTTCCAGGACCGCCTATGGCGTCCGGGCCTGGAGCCGCTCGCGGGCCTGGCAAGCATCCGCGTCGTGCGCTGTGTCGTCGATCCCGAGCTCGCTCGCGAGCGCATCACCCGCCGAGCCGCCGAAGTCCCTTCGCGCGCCGTTCACGCGGATGCCGATCTCCTGCACCGCATCGCCGAGGGGCAGCAGCCGATCGAGTCGTGGGTCCCGATTGCACTCGACGTCCCCTACCTGGCCGTGAACACCACGCAGGGCTGGAATCCGTCCCTGGGTCAGATCGTCGAATTCGCCACGCTCAATCCCCAACCCCGCCGCTGACGATCAGCCCACGATCCACAGGTCTTGACTATTGCTCAGTTATGGGGTGTGACCTCTGCGTTTGTAGTGACTGCGGCGTGCGCGGCTCTGGCTGAGGCGTCGCCACCATGACCAGTGCAGATGATGCGTCGGAGTGAGGTGGTGGGGTTGGAGGACCAGACCGATGAGGCGGCGGATCTCCGCGACAGACAGCGGTATCAGGGTGGTTTGTCCTGATCGGCAGCCCCCCTTCGAGCTCGTGGGTGCGGATCGCGGCCAGGGCGGCGAGTGCGGCCATGGACAGGGTGATGTGCCGGTAGCAGGCGTCGTAGCGGCGGACCTGGTAGTGGTCCAGGCCGCACTCGTTCTTCGCGACCTGGAACGACTCTTCGATCGCCCACCTGGTGGCGGCGACCTTGACCAGGTCCTTCAGGCGGGTGGTGACGGGTCCGTAGCGGACGTAGTACCCGATGCCGCGCTGCTCCAGCCAGACCCGCAGGTGCTTGACCTGCCCGTAGGCCTCGTCCGCGGTTACCCACGCGAACGGCACCCCGGCGTCGATCACACGCCGCAGCATCCACCGGAAGCGCTCGTTCTCGTCGCGAACGGCACCTCATCGGGCACGCCGGCCGCCCGGCAGGCCCGCGATCATCCGTCCAGGACGCCGGCAGGCACAGCTCCCGGTCGATCAAGACGCGGCCCGTCCCGGTCCGCCTCGCCCAGCAGGCGCTGCATCCCGATCGGCATGCCCCTCGCCCACGCGCTCCGCGAGCATCCACCCGTTCGTCCGCTCCAGCGGCACGATCAACCCTGCCATGTCAGGACACGCGCACGCGGCTCCGACCTGGAAAAACGCGCAGCGAACCGCACGTACAGCCCGGACAGCATCTCCTGCCAGGCCTCGATCTGCCCCACCCCGAGATCCACAGACACGGCAACACACAACCACAGTCACCGGCAAAACCCACAACCACCCCACCAGTAACCGTGATTGCAGTACTAGGCCGCCGTCCGGGCGCGCCGGGCCCGGGCGGTGTCGGTGCCGAAGGCCTGGACGGCGGGGGAGCCGTACGCCCTGGCGACCTCGGTCAGGAAGGAGGCGTCCGCGGCCAGGTCGTCACCGCTGAAGTCGGCCATGCTCTCCGGGTGGCGCACGGGCGGGTGCTCCGCCAGCTTCGCGTCGCGGGCGCCACGCACCACGCAGGCCATCACCATCGCCTCGGAGTACCGGCCGGAGACGTCGAAGGCTGCCAGGTAGTCCCGGGCGAGGTCGGCCGTTCCCGGCGGGTTGTGGTAGTGCAGGGTGAGGACGGCGTCCCGGATCTCCACCACCTTGCGGTACGCGAGCAGCTTCCAACTCCCGTGCGGACGGAGGATCTCGACGAGGCGCGGTCGACGCCTGGCGAGCACCACGTTCGGCACGGTCTCGGTCAGGTCGCGCCACAGCGGCCAGAGCTTCCAGACGGTGGCGATGTCGGCCGCCGCCCGACGCGCGGCGGCGGCCACCGGCACGATCAGGGCGGCCGCCCGGAAGAACGCGTGCAGTGCCATCAGCAACGGGAGGAGGACGGCCCAGACCGGGCCGTCGACGAGGAGCTGGAGTCCCTTGCCGCACCAGAAGAGTCCGGCGCACGTGGTACCGAGACCGAACAGTTGCAGGCCCGTTCTGAGCTGACCGGGTGCGCTCTGCCGGCTGTAGTGCCAACACATGCGCATGCAGGCGTAGTTGGCGAACAGGTGGGCCGTGGTGAGGACCAGCCAGAAGGCGGTCGGCGGAGGGCCGGAGCCGGCGCGCAGCTGGAGCACGACCAGGACGGCCGTCACGAGGAGGGTCCCGAGGTAGACGCGCGCCCGGTGTCGGCGTCGGTCGACCGCGGCGGTGGCGAAGTCGAGGGTGGTGCCGACTGACAGCACGCCCAGCAGATGCTGGCCGAGTCCGACGAGCTGGGTCGGGCCGGTGACGGCGAGGATGGCACGGCTGACCGGGTCCAGGCTGAGCGTCATGGCCGCGGCCGCGCTGGCGACCGCGAACCAGAGCGCGTGCTGTCGGGGCGAGCGGAGCGCCGAAGGTGCCCGGACCGCCACGGCGACCCACAGGCAGACCGCGCTCACGTTCTCCACGGTCGTGCTGAGCGATGCGAGGTCAGCGGACATGCCACGCCTCGACTCCCAGGGCCGCCTCCAGCTCCTGGAGCGCCCCGCTCGGCTGGGCCGCCGCCGGCTGTCGCTCACTGGTCCGGATCAGGCTCGCCAGCATCTCGGCCTCCTGCTCCTGCCACGTGGTGTAGTCGGTCCGCGCCAGCAGCCGGTTGACCAGCCGGGGACTGAGATCGCTCAGGAGGGCCGACACGGTGCCCAACTCCCCATCCGCCACGGAGTGGTGGTCGAACAGCATGTGGGCGATCTCGTGCAGCACGATGTGCTCCTGGTGCGCGCGGGCCGTTCGTCGCTCGAAGAAGATGTGGTCGTCGGTGTGGGTCGCCAGCCAGAGGCCGCAGGCTCCCGCCGAGGCCGCCTGCGGCGGCAGGGCATGGAGGTGGAGCGGGCGTCCTCGCTGTGCCGACAGTCGCGCGCAGAGCGCGTCGAGAGAGAACGGATGTGGTACGTCGAGCTGCTTCAGCACTGACTCGCAGCGTCGGCGTAGCCGGTTGTACTCATGCGACATGGCGTCCTTCAGAGCCTTCCCCCGTGAACCGCTCCAGTACGACGGCTCGAGGCGCGTTCCGGCGCCTCGCTCAGCCCTCCCCTCCGGCGTTCCCGAAGTCGCGGAGTCCCGTCCTGGTCAGGGCTCGCCGACCCGCGCGGGCCCGCCGTCGGCCGCCGGATCGTCCGCGGCGTCGTTGATCCGCGGCAGGTTCTGCAGCTTCCGGACCTCGTCCACCATGGTGAGCAGGGCGTCCAGGCTGGCCGGGGAGAGCCCTTCGGCACGCAGGGCCAGGTTGCGCACCCGGGTGTCGCGCAACGCGGACGCCATGGCCAGCTGGGAGCTGACCCGCTCGGCGACGGCGTCGTTGAGGAAGTACTCCAGCGGCACTCCGAAGAAGGTGGCCAGCACGTCGAGTTGTTCGAGCGTCACGTTGTGCTTCTTGCCGGTGGCGAGCTCCCACAGGTAGGTGCCGGAGATCCGCCCGCCGGTCGTCTGACGGATCTCCCGGGAGATCGCGGCGTACCCGGGGCGCGTGCGCTCGTCCGGATAGAGGGCGTTGAGCAACTCGTTCAGCCGCTGGTCGATCCGACGCACCGAGGACCGGCCCGGCTGACCGGGAAGTGGCCCGCTGGGCTCCATCTGTCTTCTCCCGAAGGATCATTGGCCTGTTTGACGGTCCGTCAACATGGGCCAACCCTACTCGAAGCGAGTGGCGTCCGCCATTGTTGACAGATGGCACCGGCCGGCAACGCTCCCGCGCATATGCTCGGTTGGCGGGTGGACGGCCGAGCCGGAGTCCGCTGGTGGCGGTCGACCCGGCGGCCGCCGGTGGCCTCGACGGTCAGCGGTGATCGGGTCGGACCGGCCCCGGGCGCCGGGCAGGTCCACCGACCTGTACGCCGTTCGGCCGGTCCAGGTCGGCCATCCGCCATAGTGGACAACTGTCCACTGAACGCGGCTCATTCGTTCGCCATGGTTGACAGGTGCGGGCAGCTTGTGCGATATTCAACACGATCATCCAGTATAGGCAACGGCCTGCGGCTTGGCCCGGCAGTGGAACGGGCAGCCCCTTCCCCCCTTGAGCGGTGCGGCAGCGCCTTGCCCGTGTGGGAAGGCTGTTGTCTGCGCTGACAAGGCTGTTGGCTGCTATGAGGGGGATTCATGCAGACAGATCTCAAGATCCGGCAGGCGGACCCGTTAGGCGAGGCCGAGGATCTGGAGCAGCTGTACCAGCTGGCGATTCGAGTCCGTGTCCTCTACCCGTCCCGGGCGACCGAGGAGCTCGACTGGGGCGACACCCGGGTGGCGCGGGCGGTGCGACTCCTCAGGGAAGGGGGGTTGCTGCGGCCTCTGGCGGACGACCGTGCAGACGCACTGGTCCCCGTCGCGCCCCGCACCGCGGCCTCCCGCAGGCTGGCCCGGCTGCACACGCAGATCGCCCGGATGGAACAGGAGTCGGACGCGATCCGGGCCGAGTTGGCGGTCTTCCAGGAGCTGCACGAGCAGGCCACCCGGGAGAGCCGTCTGGTGGAGCCGTGTCAGACGGTCGCCGGGGCCGACGCCATCGCCGCCGAGATCGCCGCCCTCGCCGAGGACTGCGACTCCGAGGTGCTGGTCGCACGTCCCGGAGGCGGTCGCAGCATCGCGGACGCGCTCCAGGTCGCCTGGGAGTCGCCCGAGGTGAAGCTCGCCCGTCGCGTTCGATCGCGGATCCTGTACCAGCACGCGGCACGCTTCGACCGGCCCACGAGGGAGCACGTCGAGCAACTCGTCGCGGTCGGTGGGGAGGTGCGCACCCTCGGCGATCCCTTCGACCAGATGATCATCTTCGATCGGGACGTGGCCGTCATCCCGGCGGACGGCGACCGGGACGTGGCCGTCATCGTCCGCCAGGCCGGCGTGGTGGACTTCCTCCTCGGGGTGTTCGAGCGTGCCTGGGTGAGCGCCAGCCCGTTCGAGAGCCAGAACCGCGCGGCGGAGGTGAGCGAGCTGATCAGCGGCGTGCGCATGTCCATCATCCAGTTGCTGGCCGAGGGCGAGACCGACGAGGCGATCGCTCGCCGGATCGGGGTGAGCGTACGGACCTGCCGCAGTCATGTCGCCAAGATCTACCAGGAACTCGGCGCGCGCAGTCGTTGCCAGTTGGGGGTCCTGATCGCCCAGTCGGGCCTGCTGCGGCAGGGGTAGGGCCGGGTGGCAGGGCGTTGGAGGGGCGGGCGGCAGCCTCTAGGATGCGATCATGGCTGACCCTGACCCATCCACCGACACCCCTGAGCCGCGGGATCCGGAGCTCGGATTCCCGCGGCCCGGCGAGGTGCTGCACCGGCTCCGTACGCAGCAGGGCATGTCGCTGCGCCAGGTGGCGGCCGAGTGCGGGCTGTCGGTGTCCTTCCTGGCCTCGCTGGAGCGGGGCGAGACCGACATCGCGCTGGAGCGGCTCGGCCGCCTCGCCCGGGTGTTCGGCCACGACGTCGGCTCGTTCCTGGGCTTCTCCCGCGGACGGGCCACTCCCTCGGTCTTCCCGAGGGAGAAGCAGGAGGAGCTGAGCCGGGCGCCCGGCGTGGTCTACCGGGTACTGCGTTCCCCGGTGCTCGGGTACCAGGTCGTCACGGGGGACTTCGAGCCGCACAGCGGCCTCGCCGAAGACCTCCAGCACGAGGGCTCCGACTTCATCACCGTCACCAGGGGCGTCCTGGTGGCCCGGTACAACGGAGTGGACCACGTCCTGCGGGCCGGCGACTCCATCCAGTGGTCGGCGGGCCATCCGCACAGCTTCCGCAACGACTCCGACGAGTCGGCCCAGCTGATCGGGATCCTCTTCTCCAGCCTCTACTGAAGCCCCTGCCGGCGCATTCCCCTGACCGACCGACCGCCCCACGGACACCTGTCCGTGGGGCGGTCGGCGTTCGGGCCTGGATCCGCGCCGATTGCGGTGGAAGCCCTCGACCCGGACGATATTCTGTTCTAGAGTGCTTTTTATCGAACACTAGGGAGTGTCAGACATGCTGAAGCCGACCCCGTCCCTCGAGAGTCCCGCGCAGCCCGCAGCCCCGGGCGGTGCCCCGGAACCGGCCGCACGGCCCAACCGCGGGGCCGACCTGACGGCCCGGGTGGCGCTCGTGGTGGTCTGGAGTTCCGGTTTCATCTCCGGCAAGATCGGGCTGCGGTACGCGTCGCCCTACACCTTCGCGACATTACGTTTCGCCATCGCGGGCGTCGTCCTGCTGGTCATCGCCGGGATCCGTCGCGAACGGCTGCCCCGGGGGCGCCGACTGCTGCACCTGGCCGTTGCCGGCACACTCGTCCAGGCGGTGCAGTTCTCCAGCATCTACATGGGGATGAACCTGGGAGTGCCCTCCGGACTGGCGGCGCTGATCATCGCCCTCTACCCGTTGGCCGCCTCGTTGCTCGCGGTGCCGCTGCTCGGCGAGCGGGTCTCGGCCGGCCAGTACCTGGGCCTGGCGCTGGGGCTCGGCGGTGTGGCGCTGGCGGTCGCCGACCGGATCCAGCTGTCCGGGGGCTACCTGCTGGGCCTGGGCTTCCTCGTGCTGGGACTGCTCGGCATCTCCTTCGGCACGGTCTACCAGAAGCGGTTCTGCGGGCGGATGGAGCCGGTCAGCGGCAATGCCGTGCAACTCCTCGCCGCCTCGCTGGTGGTGCTGGTGCCCGCGCTCCTGGTGGAGGGCTGGGACGTGCACTTCGCCGCGTCGTACTGGCCCGTGCTGCTGTGGACCGCGCTGATCAACTCCATCGTCGGCGTCGGCCTCCTCTACCACCTGCTGCAACGGCACGGGACGAGCCAGGTCAGCAGCCTGTTCTATCTGGTCCCGATGAGCACGGCCGGCCTGGGCGCGCTGCTGCTCGGTCAGGACTTCGGTCCGCTCACCCTCGGCGGGCTCGTCCTCGCCACGGCCGGCACCTTCCTCGCCAACCGTGTCCGGCGCTGAACGGCTGGGGAGCCGGGCACTCGGCCCGGCTCCCCAGCCCCACGGTGACATCCGACCGGCGCTGCCGGTTCAGTTCGACGCGCTGCGCAGGGTGCTCCGCTCCTGGTGCTCGGCGATCAGGTCCTCGATGTCGTCGGCGCAGTCGCCGCACCCGGTGTTCGCCTCGGTCGCCTCGCGAACGGACGACAGGTCGTCCGCGCCGCGCTCCAGGGCGGCGATCACCTCACGCTCGGTGACCCGCGCGCACAGGCACAACAGTGGGCTCGACTGCTCCGTGTGCTCCTCCATCAGCCTCTCCTTCCTCGGTGGTCGACAGTCGGTGGACCAGGCCCGGCACCTCGGGCCGGTCCCGCAGCTCGGCTCGGCGGATCTTGCCGGAGGGCGTCAGCGGCAGGCGGTCGACGAACTCCAGCACCCGGACCCACTTCTCGCGCGGCAGCTCCTCGACCGCGCGGCGGAAGACGGTGTCGGCGCTCTCCGGGCCCGGGGCGTGGCCGCGGGCAAGGACCACGAACGCCTTCGGCTCCCACAGCCCCACCGGGTGCGGGATCGCCACCACCGCGACGTCCGCGACCAACGGGTCCCGCAGCAGGGCGCGTTCGAGCTCCAGCGGCGAGATCCGGTGGTCGAACGACTTGAACATGTCGTCGGTCCGGCTGACGTAGCCGTAGCTGCCGTCGTCGTGGCGCACCACCAGATCGCCCGTGTGGTAGAGGTCGCCCTCGAACGCGCGGGCGGTGCGCTCGGGATCGCCCGAGTAGCCCGTCATCATGCCGGCCGGGCGTGGCGACAGCCGGACGCAGAGTTCGCCCGGGGTGCCGTCGGGCACCTCCTGGCCGGTCTCCCGGTCGATCAGCACCAGCTGGTAGCCCGGCAGCGCCCAGCCCATCCGTCCCGGGACGGCCTCGCGGCCCGGGGGACTGCCGATCTGGGCGGTCGTCTCCGTCTGGCCGAAGCCGTCCCGGACCGACAGGCCCCACGCCTGCCGCACGGTGTGGAACAGCGCGGGCTCCAGCGACTCCCCGACGGCGGTGGCCTCCCGGAGCCCCACGGGCCGTTCTCCCAGCCCCTCGCGGACCATGCCGCGCCACACGGTCGGGGGAGCGCAGAGCGTGGTGATCCCGCCCCGCCGGAGCGCGGCGAGGACCGCGGCCGGCCCGGGGCGCGGCTCGGCCAGGGCGACCACGGTGGCCTCGGCGTTCCACGGCACGAAGAAGGAGCTCCAGGCGTGCTTGGCCCAGCCCGGTGCGGAGACGTTCAGGTGGAAGTCGCCCGGGCGCACGCCGTTCCAGTACATCCCCGACAGGTGGCCGACGGGGTAGCTGAGGTGGGTGTGCGAGACCATCTTCGGCCGCGAGGTGGTGCCCGAGGTGAAGTAGCAGAACAGCGGGTCGTCGGCCAGCGAGTGCCCCTGCCGGGTGAAGTCGGCCGGGGCCGTGGCGGAGTCGGTGTACGGCAGCCAGCCGGCTCGTGGGGCGCCCACCGCGATCCGCGTCCAGTCGCCGGGGACGTCCGCGAAGCGGTCCACCAGGTCGGCGGCGGCCACGACGTGCTGGATGCCCGCCCGGTGGACCCGGTCGGCCAGCTCGGCCGGGGTGGTCGTGGTGTAGGTCGGGACGATGACCGCGCCCAGCTTGATGGCGGCGAGCATCACCTCCCACAGCTCCACCCGGTTGTCGAGGAGCAGCAGCAGCGGGTCCTTGCGGGCCACGCCCAGCCCCTGCAGCCAGGCCGCCACCTGGTCGGAGCGGCGGGCCATGGTGTCGAAGGAGTGGTCGGTGTGGCCGTCGGGCCCCAACACCCGCAGCGCGGGCCGGGAGTTGTCGCGGGCCACCGCGTCGAACCAGTCGAGCGCCCAGTTGAAGCGGTCCGGCCTCGGCCACCGGAACAGGCGGCGGGCAGTGGCGAGATCGTCCCGGTGTTCCAGGAGGACGTCACGCGCCGTCCGGAACGCCCGGGTGGCGTCCTGGTCGTGAGGAGTCGTTGCCGTGTGAGGAGTCATTGCCGGCGGTGCCTTTCGTGCGGTGACTGCTGCTTTTCAGTGGTGGGCACCGGTCTCGTGGCCCACCAGGACGGCCGGTTCGGTGGGCCGCTCCGCCAGCGGGGCGAGCAGCTCCCTGGCGACGGTGTCGGCGACCTTCAGGAAGTCGGTGGCCACCCCGGGGCGGCCGTTGCCGATCTGGGTGAACCAGCGCACGTGCTCGGTGGGGATGCCCAGGGCGTAGAGCCCCGAGTGCACCCGCCCGGCGCCGTCCCGCACCCGGAAGGACCCCTGGACGACGTCGAGCCCGCCGGTGGCGTACCGGGTGCCGGAAGCGGTGTCGGAGTTGACGAACTCGCGGACCACGCCGGCGCTCAGCAGCTGGCGGGTGAGCGGCGAGCTGTCCCGGGGCAGGTTCGGCGTGGGGATGCGCGCGTCGATCAGTACCTCGGCGGTCCGCTCGGAGCCGGCCACCTGCGGGGAGCCGACCACGAACCGTCCGGCCGCCTGGTCCGTGCCGAACCGGGCGTCCGGCCCCACGATCTCGACCAGGCCCTGCTCCATCAGCGCGATCAGTTGCTCGGTGCGGACCATCGGCGGGCCGGCCGAGAGCAGGGCGTTGACCGGCGCGTACCGGCCGAGGAACGCGTCACGGTGCGACTCGGGCAGCAGGCCGCCGTAGTCGACGGCCTGCCGCACGATGCCACGGAGGTCCCGCAGGGCGTCCAGCGCCGCCTTCAGCGGACCGTCCAGGGTGCCCAGCGCGGCCTGGTCGAGGTCATGGCGCAGAACCGCGGACAGGCGTTGCTGCCAGGCCTGGTGGCTCGGGAAGTACTCGCCCGCGAAGGGGCGGGCCAGCGCCCACAGGTCCGGAGCGGGGACGGACTCCAGACCCGCCTCCTTGAGCAGCACCGAGGTGTCCTCGCCCGAGGCGAGCAACTCGGCGTGCCGGTGGGCGAACTCCGCCGCCTGCTCGGCGCCGGCGGCGGCCCGCACGTGGGTGGTGTAGAAGACGTGCTCGATCTCCTTGAGCAGCAGCGGCAGCAGGTCCTGTTCGAAGTCGAGCCGGGTGCTGCCGGTCGCCGCGTGACGCCGGGCGCGGGCCGCCGCCAGGGCCTCCTGGGTGAGGAACCGCGCCGGGTGGACGTAACCGGGGGCCTTCTGGTTGCGTCCACGCGCCGGGATCGGCAGCCCGCTGCGCGAGGCCGCCACGACGTGCGGCTCGCGTCCGCTGGGCCGGTAGCGCAGGCTTCCGTGCCGGTCACGGACGAACTCGCCGCCGCGGCCCACCGTCAGCGACAGCAGGACGTCGTAGAAGGACAGTCCCAAGCCGCGGATCGCGACGGTGGTTCCGGGGCGGACCGCGGTGTCGAGGTCCAGCTCCGCGGCCGAGTCGCCGCACAGATAGGCGATCCCGGGCCGGGTCCCGGCGAACCGGATCATGGCCCGGTCGAACTCGTCCGGTTCGTTCCTGGGGTGTCCGGTGGCCAGCACGACCTTGTCCGCCGCGAGCGTCCGGGACTCGTCCAGGGTCAGCCGGTAGCCGTCCCCGAGCCCCGGTCGGACGGCGGTCACCCGCGCCCGCAGCGGGATCAGCCGGACGTGCGGGGGCAGTTCGTCGGTGATGGTGCGGTAGACGAACCTCAGGTAGCGTCCGTAGTCCCGCCGGGAGGCGAAGTCGTCCGGACCGAGGGCCGGGCGGTCGCTGGCGTCCGGCGCGTGCTCGGCCAGCCACTCGCCGAGCGAGGGCCCGGCGCCGGGGCGGGCGCGGCCACCGTCCGGCTCACCGGAGAACATGGTGACCTGCCCGATGACGGTGTTCATCGTGAACCAGTCGTCCTGGTCGGTCCGCCAGACCCGCCCGGCCCCGACCTCCACGGCGTCGATCGCGTAGATGTGGACCGGACGAGGTCCGGCGGCGCCCTCGCGCAGCAGCACGGCGAGGCGCTCCAGGACGGAGATGCCCCGGGGTCCGGTGCCGACGACGGCGATGGTGTAGGGACTGAGCGGTGGTATGGAGCTGTTCACTGCGATTCTCCTTGTGCCGGATGGATCGCGGCGCGGGCCGCGTGGACCGGAAGCGGTCGGGGAACACGGAGCGGAAGCGGTCGGGGAACGGGGAGGGTCGCGCGGGCGCGGCGCAGGTCCGGCCCGGGCCCGGGCCTACGCGGCCCGGTCGAACGTGGACTGGACGTGCGAGAGCATGCCGAGCAGGTCGTCCGCGCGGAGCCGGGAACTGCCGCGTGGGGCCTGGGCGCTGATCGGCATGAGCCCCACGGAGAACCAGCGCAGCCGCCCGTCACCGTCGATGTAGCTGCGGGAACGCTGGGCGTTGTCGGCGTGCAGGCAGTACGGGACGTCCAGGTAGCCGCGGGCGAAGGCCGTGGTGAGGGCCCGGCCGACGTCCGGGTGGAGGGCGAGCACCGCCTCCACCAGGGTCCTGGCCTCCTCGTACACCCCGTCGTCGGCCGCGGTGTCCGGAGGGTCCGCGTCTGCCGCCGCCCGGGCTGCCTCCCGCAGCGCCCGGACGTTGTCCTCGACGGTGGGTATCCGGTACGCCTCCGCGGCGGTCTTCACGATCAGCCGCTCCACACCGGTGCGGGCGGCGAGCAGCGCGCTCTGCCGCAGCAGGGCCAGCGCGCCGGCCTCGCTCCTCGGGAAGACGCCCATGTACGTGTAGAGGACGATGTGCCAGGAGGCCTCGGTGAGCATCTCGCCGGCCAGCCGGCGCAACGCCGCGACGGCCGCCCGGTCCTGTTCGAAGTCGGTCTGCTGGGCGTAGCTGAGCGAGATGTCGCGCAGCCCGTGCTGCTCGAAGAACAGGCCTTCCAGCACGGTCATCGCCACCAGCAGGCTGGGTGGGCAGAGTTGACCCAGCAGGCAGCCGCCGAAGCTCTCCAGGTGAGCCGTCGGCGAGCGGGTGGCCAACAGTTCGCAGCAGCGCGCCCAGGCGTCCACCGAACGCACCAGTGGGGTACGGCTGTAGGGCAGGCAGTACGAGACCGGGCCGCCCTCGGTGGCGTCGAGCCCGGAGTCGAGCAGCACCCGGAAGATGTCCAGCGGCAGCGACGAGCCGTGGCGCACCTGGACGGCGAACCGCCCTCCGCCGTCCAGATTGGCGGTCAACTCCCTTGTGGTGTCCGGCCCGTGCGTGACGAGGGGGTAGCCGTTGAGGTTGCTTCCACGGTCGAGCGCGTGGCGCGCGGAGGCGTGGTCGCCGACCCGGGTGTAGCTGTCCAGGGTGATGGTGCCGACGGTGCGGGCCGGCACGTCGCGGACCGCCTCCAGACCGCGGCGCATGGCCGGTACGGTGGCGAAGCCCATCCGGGGCTGGACCACCAGCTCGCCTGCCGCCCTGGCCGCGGCGATCGCCGCCCCGAAGGGCGGTGCGGTCGGCACGAAGGGGCGCCGGTCGGAACCGCTCACGCGGCGGCCCCCGCCATGGCCGGCAACCGCGCTGGGAGCGAGGGGAGTTGAGTCATCATCAGGTAGGCCCGGAAGTCCCGGACGGCGTTGTCGCCCTCGAAGACGTCGGTGAATCCCGCCGCCAACAGCTCGGGTCCGTACGTCCCCTCGGCGGCGCCCTCCGTGCCGAGCCGGCCGCCGATCACGACCGGCAGCCGTGCCAGGTCCGGCTCCCGTCGCAGCCTGGTGATCAGGCGGCGCCCGTCCAGGAAGCCGTGCCCGTTGACACTGCTGACCACGACCAGGTCGGGGCGGTGTCGGCGGCACTCCTCGATCAGGAGGTCGTCCGGCACGCAGGCGCCGACGTTGTGCACCTGATGGCCCAGCTCCTCCAGCAACAGCTGCAAATAGACCAGATTCCAGGTGTGGGAATCGGAAGAAACGCTGGTGACCAGGGTGCGGCGGCGGGGCGTCATGAATTCCCGGTCGGATACGACCGTAGGTGAGGACATGGAGGTTCACTCCTGTGGAATGAGAGGGAGGGGCCGGCAAGAGCGCGCGGCCGATGTCCGTACCAGCGCCGGCGGTCGGCTCGTTCGGCCGTCGTGCCGAAGGTTCGTCGGCCGGCCCAGCGAGAATATCCCTGAAGTCGCCGCTCGCCACTCCCTCATGATGCTGCAATGCAGCATCATGACCGAGTTCCGGGCTGGATACCGAGCCTTCCGGCGCCGCAGAATCGAGACGACCCCCCAGACCGAAGAGGAGCTTTGACGATGAGTTCGATCGCAGCGGCGTCCGGTGTGGAGCCGTTCCAGGCGGACGAGGACGGCATGCGCCCGGTGGAGGTGCACTGTCACGGATTCGGGGACGTGGACTTCTCCGACTTCACCCGCGTGGACCTGGCCCGGCTCGACCAGTGGTGCGCGACCGAGGGCGTCCTCGCCCTGCCGACGATGTACCTGCACCGCGACCGCCTGGGCGAGTTCGAGGAGTTCATGCGGAACTACGCGAGCATGCGTGCGGACGGACTGCTTCCGCACGTGCCGGGCGTGGCGCTCGAAGGCCCGCTGCTCTCGCACCGCGGCGGCACCCCGACGTCCACCGTCTGGGCGCCGAGCCGGCAGGAGTGGGAGCGGCTGGCCGGACTGGGCGACCACGGCCTGGTCTACACGGTCGTCTCGCCCGACGCCTTCTCCCCGGAGTCTGTCCTCCAGGACGACCCGAACCTGCGCACCAGCGACTTCTCCTGGATCGTGCCGACGCTCCTGGCCCACGGCGTGCGTCCGGCGCTCGGCCACTTCACCCGCGACGACCCGCGACGCAGCGCGGACACCGTCGACGCCATCGTGGAGACGGCGTACCAGTCGGAGTGGAACGGCACCGGCGTCCGGGTGACCACCGACCACCTGTTCAACGACATGCCGCTGAACATCCGGCACGCCTTCCGGACCGAGCGGGCCCGCCGGGAGCGTGACCGCGTCATCGAGTCGTACGACGTGCCGAACTGGACCCTGGACAACATCAGCGAGGTGGCCGGACCGGTGCCCGGCGCGATCATCCGCCAGGCGGTCAACTGCCGCATCGCCGCCTGCATCAACTTCGACGGCGAGCACGTGGACCTGGCCCTCGCCGCCCGCGCCGTCCAGCTGATGGGCCCGCGGAACGCGATGATCATGACCGACCGGTGCGACTCCGCCCGGCTGGGTGGCCGCCCGCTGCACCACACCGGCGACAACGGGCTGTGGTACGAGGAGAACGGCGTGGTCGCGGCGGGCTCGCAGCCGCTCGCCCGGCACATCGCCAACGCCAAGGCCAGCGGCCTGTCCGACGAGGACATCCGTTTCCTCATCACCCGCACCGCGCACCGCACCTTCGGTATCGCCGCCGGCGCCGCGGTTCCCGCGGCCGTCTGACCGCCCGCCCCGGAAAGAGACGCGGCCGGCGTTCCCCGGCGCCGGCCGCGTCCTCCCTTCGCGCACGGACGGCGGGTCGGGACATTCCCGTGCGTGCCTTGACGACAGAACAGGATGGGGACGTGTTCGATCACATCGCGGACGCGATGAAGCAGCCGGATGTGGTCCGGCTGGAAGGAAATATCCATGTCCTGCGTTTCGAGATGATGAAGCTCTATTCGGCTCTCGAAGCGGTCCGGAAACTCCTGGCGACCGGAGTCGTCAAACCGGGCGACACGCTGATGGACAGCTCCAGCGGAACGTACGGGTATTCGCTCGCGCTGGCCTGCCACAAATACGGAATGAAATGCCGGATCGTCTGCTCGACCAAGGTCGACGACGACGTGCGCCGGCAGTTCGAGATGCTCGGGGCCGAGGTCGACCAGGTGGAGATCCCGCCGGGGCCGCTGGTCGACAAGATGGACCAACGCGCACGCCTGGACCGGGTCGCGCGCATCCTCGAGACCGAGCCCGACGTGCACTGGATGCAGCAGTACCACGACGGCATCCACTACCTCGGCTACCGCGAGTGCGCCGAACTGCTGCAGAAGGAGTTCGGTGGCGAGCCGTTCACCCTGGTCGGCGGTGTCGGTACCGGCGCCTCGACCGGCGGCCTGACCAGCTACCTGCGTGAACTCAACGACGACGTCCAACTCGTCGGCGTCCAGCCCTTCGAGAGCGTCACCTTCGGCAGCGATCCGGTCGCCGACCCGGTGGCCAGCATCTCCGGGATCGGAAGCCCGATCGTCATGCGCAACGTGCGCTACGAGCTCTACGACCGGGTGCACTGGATCGACTTCGACAGCGCCGTGGCCGCCACGACCGACCTGTTCCGCCGGCACGCCGTCTACGCCGGGCTCTCCTCGGGCTGCAACTACCTCGCCGCGCGCTGGGAGGCCGCCCGCGACTCCGAGCGCCCCTGCGTCTTCGTCGCCGCCGACACCGGGCACCGCTACGCGCGGAACGTCTACGCCCGGAGCGCCGGGGGCGCCGCGAGCGTGCCGGAGCAGGCGCCCAGGTGCATCGACTCGCTGGACCAGTTGGCCCTGCCCTGGTCGGTCATGGACTGGAGCCGCCGTTCCTTCCACCCCCACGTCAAGGAGGACGCCCTGTGAACACGCCCTCGGGTCGGAACGTCATCGCCCTGGAGTGGCTGCAGTTCGGCCTGGGCCGGCTGGTGGCCGCGGCCGCCGCGGAGGGCCTGACCGTCCACCTCCTGACCTGCGACCGGTCGGAGTACCTGTACGAACTCGCCATGCTGGACACCGCCCACCTCGCCGTCCACGACGTGAACACCCACGACGTGGCGGAGGTGGTCGACAAGGTCCGCGAGATCGGCGACGTGGCGGGCCTGGTCAGCACCACCGACACGTGGAGCCTGGTCTCCCTCGCGGTCCGTGAGGAGCTGGGGCTCGCCGGACAGGATCCCGCGTGCGTCCGCCTGGTCCGCGACAAGGAACAACTGCGCCGGCGCCTGTACGAGCATGGGTTGTCCCGGGCCGACGGCTGCTCCATCGGCCCGGTGGACGACGCCGCCGGCGTGGCCGCGCGGGTCGGGCTGCCGCTGGTCGTCAAGGACAGCGCGGGCACCGGGAGCAAGCACGTCTGGCTGGCCCGCACCCTCGACGAGCTCACCACCGTGCTGCACACGGCCCGGCGCTCGACCCTGCGCGGGCGACTGGCGGCCGAGCCCTACGTCCTCGGCCCGCTGTACAGCATCGAGACCCTCACCTGGGAGGGCCGGACCCGGGTGATCGGCGTCAGCAGCCGCGTCCTCTCCGCACCACCGGTGTTCCGCGAGGAGGCACTGGGCTTCCCGGTCGCGCTGCCCGCCGCGATGGCGGAGGACGCCGAGCGGTGGATCGAGCAGGTGCTCAAGGCCGTCGGCTACACCGAGGGCTTCGCCCACACCGAGTTCATCCTGACCGACGGCGGGTTCGAGGTAGTCGAGATCAACCCGCGGCTCGGCGGCGCCCTGATCGGTGAGGAGATCTCGCGGACGCTGGACGCCGATCCCTACGCCGCCTTCGTCGACCTGGTGCTGCGGCGCCGTCCCGCCCTGATGGACGCGCCGCTGACCCCGCGTCACGGCGCGGCCCACGCCCGGCTCTACGCCCCGCACCCCGGGGTCTTCCTGGGGATCTCGGGCCGGGACGCACTGACCGGGCACCCGGGCGACCCCGTGCTCTACCCGGCGCTGGCCGCCGGCACGACGGTCCGCACGGTCTCGCACCAGGACGGCTGCGTCGCCCTGCTGTTCGCCACCGGCGCCACCGCCGAACTCGCCCTGCAGAACGTGCTGTCCGCCGCCGGCGAGCTGCGGATCCGGATGAAGGACGACGATGGCCGTGACTGAACACAACCCCCACCTCCTGGTGCTCAGCGGCTGGGCCGGCGTGGTCGAGACCGCGCTGGAGCTGGGCTTCGACGTCAGCTTCGTCGGGAACACCACCGACTTCTCACCGAACGAGCTGGCCGTCCTGGAACGCTGCCGGCACGTGTACCCGATACCCGCGCAACAGGTGGTGGCCTGCCTGCGGGCCGCCCGCGCGATCCACCGTGAGCACCCGCTCCACGCGACCGTCTCGTTCGGCGAGTTCGGCCTGGAGAGCTGCGCCGTCATCGCCGACGCGCTCGGCATCCGAGGCCTGCCACTCGCCTCGGTGGCGGCCACCCGCTACAAGGACCGGATGCGGGACATCCTCGCCGGCCACCCGGAGCTCGCGCTCGGCTGGGCCCCGGTCGCGAGCGCCGACGACCTGGAGAAGTTCCACGCCCAGTACGGGCTGCCGCTGATCGTCAAGCCGGTCGCGGGTTCGGGCAGCCTCGGCGTCCGCCAGATCACCACCCCCGACGAGCTTCGCGCCGTGCTGGACGACTCCCGGTTCTGGCTCCAGGGCTCCTACCTCGCCGAGGAACTGGTCGAGGGGGACGAGCTCTACAGCGTCGAGACGGTGACCCTGAACGGTCGGCACGCCGTCGCCGGGATGTCGCTCTGCCGCCTCGCCCGCCACCCGAACGTCGCCATCACCGAGGTCTCGGTGCCGCCGCCGGCCCCCTACGACCGGCACACCGAGCGCATCAGTCGTACGGTCCTGGACTTCCTCGACGCCATCGGACACACCTGGGGTCTCACCCACACCGAGGTCAAGGTCGCTCCCGACGGCCGGCCGGTGATCATCGAGTCGCAGACCCGGATCGGCGGCTACCGGATCTTCCGGATGGTGGAACACGCCACCGGAGTCGACGAGATCGCCACCGTGCTGCGCAGCCTGTTGCCCGGCGGCGAGCAGGTGACCTCCCCCCACCTGCCGCCGTCCAGCGCGGTCGGCATGGTGGTGTCGCTGATCCCTCCGCGCAAGCGGGTCCGCCGGACCGCCGACCCCGAACTGCTGCGCGCCGTCGAGGGCGTGGCGGACTTCGAGATCGGCATCCGGCCGGGTGAGGTGCCGCTGCCGGTGGCCGCCAACACCAAGCGGCCCGGGCTGATCTGGTTGCGGGTACCGGACCACGCCGCGGCGGAGCTGACCAAGCGTGAGATCGCACGGACCTACTGGGTCGAGTTCGAGGACGGCGATGTCTGGCATCCGTCGTTCTGACCTGTGGGCCGGCCTGACCGGTCTGCCCACCACGCTCAAGTTCCTGCTCGCCACCTCGTTCTTCATGCCGCTCGGCAGCTTCATGGTGCTGCCCTTCCTGGCGATCCTGCTGCACGAGCGGCTGGGCATGGCGATGGGCACCGTCGGGCTGCTGCTGGGGGTGACGTCCTTCCTGCAGTTCTCCGGTGCCCTCGGCGGGGGACTGATCGCCGAGCGGATCGGCCTCAAGACCTCGATGGTGACCGGACTGACCGTCCGCACCTGCGGATTCGCCCTCTTCCTGGCGGGCCTGTCCGTGCCGCGGCTGGCGGTCGTCGCGGTGCTGCTCACCGCTCTCGGCGACGCCTTCTACTCGCCGGCCAACAAGGCGTACCTGGTGCGGGAGGTCTCCGACGAGCACCGGCCGGTGCTGCTCTCGGTCAACAACTCGGCACTGAGCACCGGAATGGCCCTGGGCACCCTGATCTCCGGCCTGCTGATCGCACGGTGGCCGCTGCTGGTCTTCGCGTTGGTCAGCCTGATGTTCGCGGCGCTGACCGGGTTGCACGCGGCGATCCTGCCGCCCGGCCGCTCGGCCGCGCCCGCCCGGGGAAGCCGGGGCGGTGACTGGGTCAGGGCCTTCCTCACCCCGCCCGCACTGGTGGCCTTCGTGACCGCCTACGTGTTCTGGTTCTTCCAGAACTACCTGGGCGTCTACATCACCGCCGGGCACTCGACGGTCGTCTACAGCCTGGCGCTGGTGATCAACAGCGCGCTGGTCATCGTCGGCCAGCCCCCGGCGGCGCGGTGGATCGGCCGGGTGCGCTACTCCACCGCCGTCCTCATCACGTTCCCGGTGTTCGTGCTCGGGTTGCTGGCCTTCACCCGGCCCGGGGTGCCCTTCATCCTCCTCGGCACGGTGCTGATGAGCGTGGGCGAGGGCGTCATCTTCCTCAAGAACGACCTGGAAGCCATCCGGGCCGTCCCGGGCCGGCCGACGCTGGCGGTCGGAAGCCAGCGCCTGGCGCTCGGTCTCGGCTCCTTCGCCAGCGGAGTGGTCGGCGGCCGGCTCTACTCGTCCGCCGGTTCCGGCGGACCCGCGCACTTCTGGCTGCTCGCGGCCGTGCAGGGCCTGGTCGCCACGGCCCTCGTCGGCCTGGTGACGATCGCTCGGCCGGCCCGCCGCCGAGCAGGCGTCGCCGCCCTTCCCGTCCCCCCGTCCGAGTGGAGTGGATCGTGACCACGATCGCCGACCTTCCCGAGGCAGGCCCGCGAACCCGGGGCCACGCCGACCCGGCCCCCGGCTACCGGGAGCCCTCCGTCAGCGGCGGCCTGCCCGGTCCCCGCAGCGCCGAACTGCTGGCCCGGCAGAGCCGGCGCGAGTCCAACGCCCGCACCTACCCACGGCGGTTGCCGATCGCCGTCCGCCGCGCCGCCGGCAGCTACCTGGAGGACCTCGACGGCAACGTCTTCCTCGACTTCCTGAGCGGCGCCGGTGTCCTCGCACTGGGCCACAACCCGCCCGAGCCGGTGGCCGCGGCGCGTGAGCAGCTCGGCGAACTGGTCCACGGCCTGGACTTCCCCACCCCGGTCAAGGACGAGTTCACCGACCTGACGCTCGGCATGCTCCCTGAGGCGATGCGCGACCGGGCGAAGATCCACTTCTGTGGGCCGACCGGCGCCAACGCGGTCGAGGCGGCCCTGAAGCTGTGCAAGACGGCGACCGGACGCGAGGAGGTGATCTCCTTCCAGGGCGGCTTCCACGGGAGCACGCTGGCGACGCTGTCCGTGACCGGGCTGGTCGACCAGAAGGCGCCGATCCGCGGCCGGATGCCCGGTGTCCACATCTTCCCCTACTCGTCCTGCCGGCACTGCCCGCTGGGGCTGACCCGGTCGTCCTGTGCCGTCAACTGCGCCGGCTACCTGGAGAGTTCACTCACCGACCCGAACGGTGGGATCCCGCTGCCGGCGGCGGTCGTGCTGGAGCTGGTCCAGGGCGAGGGCGGGGTGATCCCGGCCGACGCCGAGTTCGTCCGGCGCCTGCGCGAGGTGACCCGCGCGCTGGACATCCCGCTGGTCGTGGACGAGGTCCAGACCGGCTGCGGCCGAACCGGGACCTGGTTCGCCTTCGAGCAGTACGGGATCGAGCCCGATGTCGTGGTCGCCTCCAAGGCGCTGAGCGGGCTGGGCCTGCCGGCCGCCGTCATCCTCTACGACGAGCGGCTGGACGTCTGGCAGCCCGGAGCGCACACCGGTACCTTCCGGGGCAACCAGGCCGCCTTCGCCGCCGGCGTCGCCACGATGAAGGTCGTCCGCCGCGACGGCGTGCTGGCCAACGTGCGGGCCCGGTCCGAACAGCTCCTGGGTCACCTGGAAGGCCTGCGGGAGCTGACCGACCAGGTCTTCGACGTCCGGGGCCTGGGTCTGATGCTGGGCGTGGAGCTCGCCGAGCCCGGCACCGGTCGGCCCGCCTCCGCGCTCGCCCGGCGGGTGCAACGGGAGGCGCTGTTGCGCGGCCTGATCATCGAGCTGGGCGGCCGGGACGACGGCGTGCTGCGGCTGCTGCCCCC
Organism: Kitasatospora sp. NPDC052896; assembly: GCF_044547075.1. Lineage (NCBI taxonomy): Bacteria > Bacillati > Actinomycetota > Actinomycetes > Kitasatosporales > Streptomycetaceae > Kitasatospora > Kitasatospora sp. NPDC052896. Next base: position 65,256 of record NZ_JBITZU010000029.1, on the reverse strand, counting down.
ACTGAACTGCACGGCCGAGGAGGTCGACATCGCCGGACGGATCCTGCACCGGGCGCTTCGCGCGGCACTCGCCGCCGATGCGACCGGGCGGAGCTGAGGCCGCCATGGACCAGCTCGTCGACGGCGGCCGACTCGGCCCGGCGGTCGCCGCCCTGCCGGTGGCCCGGCTGCGCCTGGCGATCAGCCTCTTCTTCGCCCTGGACGGCTTCGTCTTCGCCGGTTGGGTGGTCCGCATCCCCGCGATCAAGGAGCAGGCGCACGCCTCGGCCGGAGAGCTCGGGCTCGCCCTGCTGGGGGTGTCGGTGGGTTCGGTCGGCACCATGACGGTGACCGGCCGGCTCTGCCGCCGCTTCGGCACCAGCCGGGTGACGGTGGTGACGGCCACCGTGCTGTCGCTCTCCGTCACGCTGCCTCCGCTGACCCACTCGGCGCTCCAACTCGGCCTCGTCCTCCTGCTGTTCGGATCCGGGTACGGCGGGCTCAACGTCGCCTTCAACACCGCGGGGGTGGACCTGGCCACCCGGATCCGGCGCCCGATCCTCCCGACCTTCCACGCGGCCTACAGCGCCGGGGCGCTGGTGGGCGCCGGACTCGGCGGACTCCTGGCCCCCCACCTGAGCCCGCAGCGCCACCTGCTGCTGCTGACCGTGATCGGACTCGCCGTCACCGCCTTCGCCGGCCGGGAGATGCTGCGCACGCCGCTGCCGGCCGACGGCGGTGGGACGCCCGGTGACCGGCCGGGCGCCGGACGGCGGCGGGCCGGGGCGACCGCGCGCCGGGTACGGCTCTTCGTCACGGCGTACGGGCTGATCACCCTCTGCACGGCGTACGGCGAGGGCGCGCTCGCGGACTGGGGCTCGCTGCACCTCTCCACCGACCTGCACACCGGGCCGGGTACGGCGGCGGCCGGTTACGCCGTGTTCGCGCTGACCATGACGGTCTCCCGGATGTCCGGAACCCGCCTGCTGGAACGGCTGGGCAGCACCCCGGTCCTGGTCACCGGAGGCCTCGCCGCGTCCGTCGGGATGTTCACGGCGGCCCTGGCCAGCCAGCCGTGGCTGGTGTTCCTGGGGTACGCGGTGACCGGCCTGGGTCTCGCCAACGTCTTCCCCATCGCGGTGGGCACGGCCGGGACGGTCGGCGGCTCCGACGGGGTCGCGACCGCGACGACCCTGGGCCACTCCGGCGTCCTGCTCGGCCCGCCCACGATCGGGTTCCTCGCCCAGGCGTTCGGTCTGCCGAGCGCCCTGACCACGATCGCCGCGCTGGCGGCGCTCGCGGCGGTGCTCGGCTACCTGGTCGCCCGCAGTCTCCAGCACCGGCTGCCGTCGCTGTCCGGCGGCGACCGGCCGGCCACGACAGGAGGTCACCCATGAGGGTCAAAGGATGCATGTTCGACTTCTCCAGCACGCTCTTCCGGCTGGAGGACGCCGAGAGCTGGTTGTCCGGCGTTCTCGCCGGCGCGGACCGGGAGGTCGGCGCGGACGAGGTGCGCCGGTGGGCACGGCGGCTGCTCGACTTCGGCGCGGTGCCCGGCGGCCCCGAACCGCGCGACGCCGGCGCCGAGCTGACGCGGCTGTGGCAGGAGCGCGACCTGGACGTCGTGCGGCACCGCGCGGCGTACACCGGCCTGCTGCACGCCAGTGGGCTGCCCTGGCCCGAGCTGGTCGACGCGCTCTACGAACGCCACATGACGGCGCCCGCCTGGCACCCCTACCCGGACACCGCGGAGGTGCTCGCCCGGCTGCGCGAACGCGGCGTCGGCGTGGTGGTGGTCAGCAACATCGGCTGGGACCTGCGGCCGGTCTTCCGCCATCACGGCCTGGACGAGTACGTGGACGCCTATGTGCTCTCCTTCGAACACGGCATCCAGAAGCCCGATCCGGCCCTGTTCCGCATCGCCTGCCGACACCTGGGCCTGGCACCCGCGGACGTCGCGATGGTCGGTGACGACCGCACGGCCGACGGCGGCGCGGCGGCCCTGGGGTCACCCGTCCACTTCGTCGACCCGCTGCCCGTCGCCGACCGGCCCGACGCCCTGCGCGCCGTGCTGGACCGGCTGCTGTGAACCACGAACGATCGGAAGGAACGACCATGCCCCTCACCCCGGCAGACACCGCCCCGCGGACAGCCCTGGTCGGCGCCACCGGAGCGGTCGGCAGCACCATGATCCAGCTCATCGAGGAGCGCGGCTTCCGCTACCGGGACCTGCACCTGGTCGCCTCCGCGCGCTCGGCCGGCCGCGAACTGGCGGTGGACGGCCGGTCGTACCGCGTGCGGGCACTCGACACCTTCGACTTCTCCACCGTCGACCTCGCCTTCTTCTCCGCCGGCACCGCCGTCAGCCGGAAGTGGGTCCCCGCCGCGGTCGCCGCGGGCGCCCTGGTCATCGACAACACCAACGCCTTCCGGATGGACCCGGACACACCCCTGGTCGTCCCGCAGGTCAACGCGGCCGAACTCGACCGGCGCCCGACCAGCGGCGTCATCGCCAACCCCAACTGCTCGACCATCCCGCTGGTCCGGCTGCTGCGGCCGGTCCAGGACCGGTGGGGTGTCCGACAGGCCGTGGTGAGCACCTACCAGGCGGCCTCCGGTCGGGGCCACTCGGGCATCGCCGAGCTCCGGGAGGCCAGCCGGATCACGCTGGAGAACCCACTGGCCCAGCCCCCGGCGCAGGAGTTCACCCCCACCCTCGCCTTCAACGTCATCCCCTTCATCGACGAGCTGCTCGACACCGGGTTCACCCTGGAGGAGCAGAAGATGCTCCAGGAGTCCCGCAAGATCCTCGGGCTTCCGCACCTCGACGTCACCACCACCTGCGTCCGCGTCCCCGTGCTGAACAGCCACTCCGAGGCGGCCTGGATCGAGTGCCACGACGTCGTCGACCGGGACGAACTCGTCCGGCTGCTGGCCGCGTTGCCCGAGGTCACCGTGCACGACCGGGACGTCGTCGGCGGCTTCCCCACGCCGCGCACCGCCGGTGCCCCCGACCACGTCCACGTCGGCCGGATCCGGGTCGCGCCGCACAACCCGCGCGGCTTCTGGCTGTGGCTGGTGGCGGACAACCTGCGGATCGGCGCCGCGCTGAACGCCATCCAGATCGCGGAGGCCCTCGGCGAGCGGGGGGTGTTGTGACCCCCGCCGGCCCCGCCGTGCTCAAGTTCGGCGGTTCCAGCTTCGGCTCGCCCGCGGCCTACGGAGAGCTCGCCCGGGCCCTGGCGGACCGACTCGAGGCCGAGGAGCGCCCGCTGGCGGTCGTGGTCAGCGCGATGCCGGGGGAGACCGAGCGGCTGCGGGAGCGGCTGTACGAGGTCGATCCGCAGCCCGCGGACGAGCGGGTGGCCGGTCTGCTCACGCTCGCCGACACGGTCAGCGCCCAGCTGCTGGCGGCCGCGCTGCACCGACTCGGCCGGCGGGCCACCGTGCTCTCCGGGCACCAGGTCGGCCTGACCACGGACGGGACCTTCATGTGGGCCCGGCTGGAGCACATCGACCCGGCGCCGCTGCGGCACGCGCTGACCGGGCACGAGGTGGTCGTCGTCCCCGGAGGACAGGCCGTCGACGACCGCGGCCGGCCCACCTGGCTGGGCAAGAACAGTTCCGACCTGTCGGCGGTCGCGGTGGCCGTCGCCCTCGGCGCCGACCGCTGCGAGATCCACTCCGACGTCGAGGGCATCCACAGCTCCGACCCGAACCAGGTCGCCGGCACCCGGCTGCTCCGGCAGGTCTCCTACGCCGCCGCGGCGGCCATGTCCAGCCATGGCGCCAAGGTGCTGCACCGGCGTGCGGTGGCCCTCGCGCAACAGCACGGGGTCGCGATCGTCTGCCGGCACAACCGGGCGCCGTTCACGACGGGTACGGTCATCGGCCCGGTGGGCGGTCCGGCCGACGCGGTGGTCCTCAACCTCCGCTCCACGGTGCTCGAATACCCCGGCAGGAGAGTGGCGGACCGGGCGCACGAGGCGTTCCGCTCCGAGGGCGTGGACACCGTACGACTGGCCGACGGCCCGCGGGTGGCGGTGATCGGCGGCTACCTGGACCAGGCGGAGTGCCAGCGCCGGCACGGCCTGGTCCCCGGCCGCGTGGTCGGCATCCCCGTCATCGAGGTCAGCGGCGGCCGGAGCACCGTGCACGTCGCCGCCGACGAGGACGCGGCGGTGCGGCTCGCCCAGAAGCTCCACGACAACCTTCCCACCCACCTCGAGCCCCTGCTCACCCGACCGTCGTCAGGAGGACACCCGTGACTGCCCACGCCTCCGCGGTTGCCGCGGAACCCACCCTCGCCGAGATCGAGCTGCCGGACGCCGTGCGCGACGACCTCGCCGAGGAGCTGGCCACCCTGCCCGACCCCACGCGGGACATCGACTGGTCGATGTCCCGCTACCACCAGGTCTTCGCCCGGCTGCCGGTCCGAACGCTCCAGCGGATGCTGGACTTCGGCCGGCACCCCGACACTCCCGGCGTCGGTCACCTGCGCAACCTCCCGGTCGACGAGCGGCTGCCGAGCACCCCGCGGGACGGCAGGCCGAGCCCCGACAAGCCCACCTACGTGGCCGAAGGAGTGCTGCTGGGGCTGAGCGGCCTGCTCGGCGAGCCGGTCGGATTCACCACCGAGAAGAACGGCCAGCTGGTGCACGACGTCGTCCCCGTCGAAGGCGGCGCCACGACCCAGACCAACCAGGGATCCGCGGTCTTCCTCAACTTCCACAACGACATCGTCCACGACCCGTCCGGCCGCTACGACCTGGCCAGCCCCGACTTCCTCGTGCTGAGCTGTCTGCGTGCCGACCACGAGGGGGTGGCCGGCACCTACTACGCCGACGCCCGCGACATCTGCCGCGCACTCGACGACCGGACGCTGCGGACGCTGCGCAGCCCGCTGTTCCGGATGAACGCTCCCGGCAGCTACTGCCGCGACGTGGCGGGCGGAGCCGAGGTGCTGTCGGAACCGGTACCGATGATCAGCGGCCCCGAGGCCTTCCCCGAGGTCTCCGCGGCGGCCAACGGTGTCCGCGCCCTGGACGACGCGGCGCGGTCCGCCCTCGACCGGCTCCAGAGCGCCTGCCGGGAGGTGGCCCACGAGGTGCTGCTGCGGCCCGGCCAGGCCCTGCTGATCAACAACCGCAAGGGACTGCACGCCCGTTCGCAGTTCACCGCGCGCTACGACGGGCAGGACCGCTGGCTCCAGCGGACCTACGTGCGCCGCAACCAGTGGGACATCCGCCACCGGGTCGCCGCCGGCCACCGGCGGGTCCACTGACCCCGGTGTCCGGCGTCCCCAACCCCGTCCGTCCGCCCGTCCGCGAATCGTGAGGTCGGTTCCCCATGACCAACGTCGCCGTGCTCAACTACGGCCCCAGGCTCGATTATCCCGCCATGTTCCCGGAACTGGCCGACCGGCTGCAGGTGTTCAGCCACCACGAGCTGAAGAACACCGAGGGCCTGGCCCGCTACGAGTACGTGGCGGACTGCGACGCCGTCCCGTACCCGGAGCTGATGATCCGTCGGCTGGCCAGGGAGAAGCCGTTCACCCACATCATCACGGACAACGAGTACGACCTCGAACGGGCCGCCCGGATGCGCGAGGACTTCGGCATCCCCGGCCAGTCCCCGGCCAGCGCGCTGTCCTTCCGCGACAAGGTGGTCATGAAGGAGGTCGCCGGCCGCACGGTCGCCACGGCCCGCTTCGCCCGGCTCGACACCGTCGTCGAACTGACCGACTTCATCGCCGGGTCGGGGTACCCGGTGGTCGTCAAGCCGGTGAAGCAGGGCGGATCGCGCGACATCGTGGTACTGCGGGACGACGACGACCTCGTGGAGTTCAGCCGCCGGCCCTGGCGCGAGGACCTCATGGTCGAGGAGTTCGTCGAGGGACGGATGTACCACGTCGACGCGGTGCTGGCCGACGGCTACCGGTTCGTGGCCTCCTCCCGCTACCTGCGCAGCTGCCTCGGGGTGTTCTCCGGGCAGAACAACGGCTCCGTCCAGCTGCGTCCGGAGGACGAACTCGCCCGGCGGCTGGAGGAGTTCCTCGACCGGACCCTGGAGGCCTTCGACACCCCGCCGGTCAGCGCGTACCACCTCGAGGTGTTCCACACCCCGCAGGACGAGCTGGTGCTCTGCGAGATCGCCTCGCGCGTCGGCGGGGACCGCATCCCCTGGATCACCCGGGCCACCTACGGGGTGGACCTGCACACCTCGGTGCTCCGCCAGTCCTGCGGGCTGCCCGTCGACCCGCCGCCGACCGCACCCCCGGCCGAGGTGCACGGTTCGGTCTCCATCCTGCCGCAGGGCCGGCTGGTGCGGGTGCCGGACCGGCCGCCGTTCCCGTGGGTGCGGCACTACGAGGTGAACGACCAGCTCGAACCCGGCGCGGTGACCCTCCACAGCGCCTCGCACCTGTGCTTCGTCATCGTGAGCGGCGCCGACCCGGCGCAGGTGGAGGAGCGCCTGCTCCAGGCCGAGGCCTGGCTGATGGCGAACCTCCAGGAACTCTGACCGCCGCCCCCGAACCCCGAGAAAGGTGACCCCCTTGCCGTACAAGATCCTCGTCCTGGTGTCCGAGGCGCACAAGTTCAAACTCTTCGACAACCAGTCGATCATCCCGAGCGCGCTGTACCAGGAGGGCCACCAGGTCCACGTCGGGGACATCGACACGCTCTGCGTGCACGACTCCGTGATCGTCTGTGACCAGGTGCGGCTGACCGAGGAGTTCGCCGCCGGTGGTGACTTCCGGGCGCTGTGCCGACCCTACGCCCCGGCGGAGGAGTTCGACCTGGTCTGGGTGCTGGCCGGCACCCACCCCGAGGCGACCACCGACTACTTCCAGCTGATCTGGCAGCTCAACCAGCGGGTGCCGTTCGTCAACGACGCCGCCGCGCTCTTCTACCTCAACACGAAGATCAACCTGGGCGTGCTGGTGCCGCCGGAACACCTGCCCGTCTCGTACGTGTCGAACGACTACGAGGTCCTCAACCGGCTGGTCGAGTCGGCCCCGGACCGGTCCTGGGTCGTCAAACCCACCAACCAGGGCTGTGGCGCCGACGTGTTCGTCGTCAACGAGCGGGACCGCAACCGCTCGGCGCTGCTGAGTTCCGCCACCGGGAACGCCACCTCGCGCTACACCAGCTACGGTCGCGACATCATCGGGATGGCCAAGCGGCACACCGTGCTCCAGTCGTACATCCCGAACGTGCGCAGCAACGAGAAGCGCGTGATCGTGGCGGGCGACACGCCGGTCTCCGGCTTCCTCCGCTTCCCCCGGGAGAACGACAACCGGGCCAACGCCACCGTCGGTGCCCGCTACGAGCCGCTCCAACTCACGGCGGAGGAGGACGAGTTCGTCCGCAGCCTGGGGAAGCGGATGATGGACCACGGCATCTTCTACGCCGGAGTCGACCTGGCCTTCCCCTATGTGATCGAGGTCAACCTGGAGAATCCCGGCGGGCTGGGCTACCACCAGCGCCTCACGGGCGAGGACAGGTCCTCCGAAGCCGTCAACGCCGTGATCACCGCCCTGCGCACCGCCGGGAGGCTCTCCTGACGGACTGTCATTGCCGGTGCCGGTAATGGGCGGATAGGCTGTGCGCCTATGACACTGCTCCTCACCCTCGATCCCGGTCTCGATCTCGACCTGCGCGAGGAGATCGTCCGCCTCTGGACCGACGTCAGCAACGCGGGTGGCGCCGTCGGCTTCGTGCCACCGGTGGCGGCGGCCGAGGTGCGCGCCGCCGCGGAGAGGCACTTCGCGGGCCTCGGCCCGGACGGCGCCGACCGGCTGCTGGTCGCCCGCGAGGCGGCGACCGGTCGGCTGGCCGGCGTCCTGTTCTTCGAGGACCCCCGCTTCCCGCCGGCGGACCACTGGCGGCTGCTGAAGCTGGTCATGGTGCGACCCGACTGCCAGGGCCGGGGCTACGGCGTCCGGCTGATGGCGGAGGCGGAACGGATCGCCCGGGGCTGGGGCCTGAAGGCACTGCGCCTGACGCTGCGCGGCGGGAACGGCCTGGAGGCGTTCTACGGGCGCTGCGGCTACACCGAGGTCGGCCGGGTCCCCAGGGCGATCCGGGTCGCCCCGGACGACGCCCGGGACGACGTCACGATGTGGCTCGACCTGGAGTGAGGCCGTCCCGTGGCAGTCCCGGCGGATCGCGGAGAGCCGGGCCGCCCCCGGGTGCCGGGCGCGGCCATGTAGCGCCGGGCCTGGTTCCACCTGCCGCCGTCGTGCTCGAAGGTCCTGATCAGGACGAGGACGAGCAGGAAGGTCGAGGTGCGGGGACGGTGGTCGGGTGTACGGGGCTATCCGCGCGGTCGCTCCTCCGGGGTGTCCGTGGTGACGATGACCACGTCGAGGGCGCGGGGCCCGTGCACGCCCTCGACGCGTTCCAGTTCGATGTCACTGGTGGCCGAGGGCCCGGAGATGAAGGTCAACGGTCGTGTGGGATCGAGCAGTTCGAGCGCCTCGGGCAGGTCGCCGACCACCTGCTCGGCGCGCAGCACGCACAGGTGGTGGTCCGGTACCAGGGTCAGCGCGCGGCGGCCCTGCCCCGGTCCGGCGTCCAGCACCAGGGTGCCGGTCTCCGCGATGCCGAGCGCGGCCGTCGACAGCACGGCGTCAACCGCGTCGAGTTGACCGATGGTCAGAGCGGGTGAGTCGGTCAGGACGGCGAACGGGCCGGGCGGCAGCCAGTCGGCCGGGAAGCCGTCCGGCACCACCAGCTCGGTTGAGCCGCGTGCGGTCAGCAACTCACCCAGCAGTCCTGGCAGTTCACGCTCGCTGGTGCGGCGCACGGTGGCCCGGTAGTCGGCCACCCGCTCGGCGAAGCGGCCGACCACGTCGACCCCGGCATGGCTGCGCCGGTAGTCGCGCGGCACCGGGACGTCCTCGGGCCGCTCGTCGGCCGGCACGTCCGCGAGCGCGCTGCGGATCCGGGTCAGCAGCTCTTCGCGACTGTTCAACTCTGCTCTTCCTCCGGGTGGTTCCGCTGCCACCAGGCGCGGAAGGACTCGGCCGGCGGCACCGGCAGGTCCCGGGTGTCGGACCAGCGGTGCAGCGGACCGGGCAGCCGCCCGATCCGGCCGTGCGGCCCGAGCAGCCGTCCGCCGAGCGCGCCGGCCCGCTGTGCCACGGCGAACCGCCCGGGTGAGGCCAGCACCTCGGTCGCGGCCCGCATCAGCAGGGACTCCATGGTCGGGACGGTCCGCCCGCGCTTGGCGTCCACCACCTTCGCCCGCAGGTGCACCAGCACCTCCGGGATGTTGATCTTCACCGGGCAGGCGTCGTAGCAGGCGCCGCAGAGGGTGGAGGCGAAGGGCAGCGAGTCCGCCCGCCCGATGCCCGCCAGCTGCGGGGTCAGCACGGCGCCGATCGGCCCGGGGTAGACCGAGCCGTACGCGTGGCCGCCGGTGCGCTCGTAGACCGGGCAGACGTTCAGACAGGCCGAGCAGCGGATGCAGCCGAGCGTCTGCCGGCCGACCTGGTCGGCGAGCGTCGCGGTGCGGCCGTTGTCCAGCAGGACGAGATGGAAGGCCGACGGTCCGTCGCCCTCGCGCACCCCCGTCCAGGCCGAGGTGTACGGGTTCATCCGCTCGCCGGTCGAGGAGCGCGGCAGCAGCTGGAGGAAGACCTCCAGGTCGGCGAAGCCGGGCACCACCTTCTCGATGCCCATCACGGTGATCAGGGTCTCCGGCAGGGTCAGGCACATCCGGCCGTTGCCTTCGGACTCCACCACCAGCACGGTTCCGGTCTCGGCCACCGCGAAGTTGGCGCCGGAGATCGCGACCTTGGCGCGGAGGAACCTCTGGCGCAGGTGCAGCCGGGCAGCCTCGGCCAACGCCCTTGGTTCATCGGTCAGTTCGGCGGGCGCGTCGGCCATCCTGGTGCGGAAGACCTCGCGGATCTCGGCACGACCCAGGTGGATCGCCGGTACCAGGATGTGCGATGGTCGGTCCTCGGCCAACTGCACGATCAGCTCGGCGAGATCGGTCTCGTACGCGGCGATGCCCTCGGCGGCCAGCGCCTCGTTCAGCCCGATCTCCTGGGTGGCCATCGACTTGACCTTGACCACCTCGCGCTCGCCGGTGGCCCTGACCAGGTCGGCGACGATCCGGTTGGCCTCGGCCGCGTCCGCCGCCCAGTGCACGGTGCCGCCGGCGGCGGTGACCGAGGACTCCAACTGTTCCAGGTAGCGGTCGAGATGGCGCAGTGTGCGGAGCTTGAGGGCGGCGGCGCTGTCCCGCAACCGCTCCCAGTCGTCGAGTTCGCCCGCGACCCGCAGCCGCTTCTCCCGGATGGTCGTGGTCGCCTTGCGCAGGTTGCGGCGCAGCCGGGTGTCGGCGAGTGCCTCCCGGGCCGCCTCGGGGAAGGCCGGCGTGCCGAGCCAGACCAGGCCGTCGCTCATCACGCACCTCCCTCGGTGGCGGCCAGGACCTCCGCCAGGTGGACGGTGCGGACGCCGGTCCGCAGCCTGCTCAGCCCGCCGCCGATGTGCAGCAGGCAGGAGTTGTCGCCGGCCGTGAGCACCTCGGCGCGGGTGTCCAGCACGTGCCGCATCTTGTCGGCCAGCATCGCGGCCGAGACGTCGGGGTTCTTCACCGCGAAGGTGCCGCCGAAGCCGCAGCACTCCTCGGCCGCCGGCAGCTCGACCAGCTCGATGCCCCGGACAGCGCGCAGCAGCCGCAGCGGGCGCTCTCCCACCCGCAGCATCCGCAGCGAGTGGCAGGTGGGGTGGTAGCTGACCCGGTGCGGGTAGTACGCGCCGACGTCGGTGACCCCGAGCACGTCCACCAGGAACTCCGACAGCTCGTACACCTTCGGGGCGACCCGCTCGACCGCCCGCCGCAGCCCCGGGTCGGCGGCGGCGAGCAGCGGGTGGTTCTCCCGCACCATCCCGGCGCAGGAGCCGGACGGGGTGACCACCGCGTCGTAGCCGGCGAAGGCCGCGGCGAAACGGCGGACCAGCGGCAGTGCCTCCGGGCGGTAGCCGGTGTTGAACTGCGGCTGCCCGCAGCAGGTCTGCCCGAGCGGGAAGTCGACCCGGTGGCCGAGCCGTTCCAGCAGCCGCACCACGGCCCTGCCGGTCTCGGGGAAGAGCGTGTCGTTGAAGCAGGTGATGAACAGGGCTACCCGCATGGGCCCTCCGTCCGCATCGGCACTCCTGGCCTCTCCGTCCTCGGAACCGGCCCGGGGACCGGCACGTCCGCCGGCAGCAGGCCCGCGGCGCGCAGATCCTCCCACAGCGCGTCAGGAACGGGCGTCGACACGGCCGCCGCCGTCAGCCCCCCGCCGCGAGCACGAGGCCCACCCTCGCCCTCGCCCCGTGTGAGGTGCGCCGCGCGCGGCAGCACCAGCAGGGCGGTGGTCAGCGAGCGTGCGCTGACCCGGTCGCGCTCGGTGCCGTCGGGCCGCCGGTCGGGCAGGAGCAGGCAGAGCGGCACCACGGCCACCAGTGTGAGCACTCCGCAGAGCGCGGGGGGCGACGGTGGTGGCGGGCGTGGTGATGGAGGGGGTGGTCACAGCGGGGCGCCGGCTCGCTCAGGCCGTCAGAGCGGCGCGGAGCCGCTCGACGTGCTCGGGGGTCAGGCCGTGTCCGCCGAGCACGGCCTCGGCCCCGCCGCGCTCGGTCAGGGCCTGGAGGAAGGCGCGGATCGCCTGCTCCGGGGCGTCCAGCAGGCCGCTCACCTCGGCGGCCGCCACGTCGTACCGGTGCTCGGATCCGCCGTTGGATCGGCCGCCGCCGGCCAGGCCGAGCATCGCCAGCACCTCGGGCATCGCGGCGGCCGTGGCGGTGTAGTCCCGCACGATCTCCTCGTGCCCGATCCCGACCAGGTCCAGGACCAGCGCGACGGTGATCCCGGTGCGGTCCTTGCCCGCCGCGCAGTTGACCAGGGCGGGCAGCCCGTCGGCGATCTCGGCGACCACGGCGGCGAACCACGCGGCGCGGTGATCGAGCATCAGGACGTACAGCTGGCCCAGGGTCACGCCGGCGGGGAGCTTGGACACGTCGCTCGGCGAGCCCTCGCCGGCCAGGTTGACCACGGTGGCGCCGAGCTCCTCGGCCACGGCCCAGTCCCGCTCGGTCCGCTCCTGCGGGCTGCGCAGGTCGATGACGGAACGCAGCCCGGGGGCGGCGGCCAGGTCGGCGGCGGTGAGCGCGGCCGGCTGGGCGGAGCGGTAGAGCAGGCCGGGGCGGAGCCGGGGCCCGACGGTGGAGGCGACGTCTCGGAAGTTCAGCAGTGTCATGAAGTCATCTATATGACTTTTCCGTCGTGCGGGGTCAGTCCTGCTCGGGGACGGCCGGGTGAACGGATCGGGAACAATCTCCGCCGCCGATCGGGTGAACCGCGAAGATCTCCGCCGTCCGCGCGCATGGCCGTAGAGTGGCGTTGTGCCACGAGAAGCCCGCTACCGCGCGATAGCCCGTGAGCTGGGGCGGCGGATCGACTCCGGTGACCTGCCACCCGGCTCGCGGCTGCCCACCGAGGAGGCCCTCGCCGAGCAGTACGGTGTGCACCGGCTGACGGCCCGGCAGGCCATGGTCGAGCTGCGCACCAGCGGCCTGGTCGAGACCCGGCACGGCAGCGGCAGCTACGTGCGACCGCTCCAGCGCAAGCTGGAGGTGACGGTGGACCCGGTGACCCGGCTGCACCGGCCGGGCGTGATCGACGAACTCGCCGTGCACTTCGCGAGCGGCGAGGAGTTCCGTTCCGCCGGTCTGCGGCAGGACCCGGGCGCGGCCCGGCGGCTGGGCCTGCCGGACCCCGAGGTCTACGAGGTCGCGACACTGCTGCGGACGGACGAGGTGCCGTGCGTCGCCAGCCGCTACGCGCTGCCGCCCCGGCTGTCGGATTTCGCCTACGACCCGGCCGAGGGGGTCCTGGGGGCGCTGGGCCGGCTCGGTTACGACTACCGCTACCGCAGCCACACGGTCTCCGCCGACATCGCGGGACCGGTCGACCAGGAGGTGCTCCAGGTCGAGCCGGGGGCGGCCGTACTGGTGCGCGAGGGGCTCCTGGTCTGCGACGGGGAGCCCCTCTGTCACGTCGTCCGGCGTTGCCGGGGCGACCTGGTGGCGCTCACCACCCGCTACGAGTGAGTGCCCGCCCGGGCCCACCCGGACCGGCACGCCGGCGAACTGGCCGGCGGCCGCGCTGTGGGTGTGGCCGGCCAGGATCAGCCGCACGTCGCTGCCCGCCACGACCTCGGCCAGCCGCTCCGGCTCGCGCAGGTCCAGGTGCCGCGCCAGGCGCGGGTCCTCGAAGCCCGGGGTCAGGCCGCCGAGCGGCGGGTGGTGCAGCACCAGCACGGTGCCGTGCTCGGCCGGCTCGGCCAGCCGGGCGGCGAGCCAGTCGAGCTGGCCGTCCTCCAGCTCGCCGTGGGGCTTGCCGGGCACGGAGGTGTCCAGCGTGATGACGCGCAGACCGCCGACCGTCGTGACGTGGTCGTAGGGCTCGGTGCTGGGCTCCAGGCCGAGCAGCCCGGCCCGCAGCGCGCCGCGCTCGTCGTGGTTGCCGGCCGCGTGAACGACCTGCGCGCCGAGCTTCTCGGCGGCGGCGGTCACCGCCTCGGCGACGATCCGGTACGAGGCCTCGTCGCCGCCGTCGGTGATGCCACCGGAGAGGACGATCGCGTCGAAGTCCCGCCCCGAGGCGACGGCCGCGTCGAGCGCGGCGGTCAGCGCGGCCCGCGAGTCGGCCGAGCCGTGCAGCAGGCCCTCGGGAATGACGTGGACGTCGGTGAGGTGGAGGAGGGAGTAGTGGTAGTCCAGGGCCCAGACCCTGGCCTGCCGAGTTGACTCCTCCGAGTCATCTATATGAATTCTTCCTGGCGGCCGAGGCCCGGGCAGGGCGTCCGGCCCGCCGTCACTCCCGGTCGAGCCACAGGTCCGGGCCGAAGACCTCGTAGTGGATGGCGGCGGCCGGCAGGCCGGCGGCGAGCAGTTGGGTGCGGGCGGCGCGCAGGAACGGCAGGGGGCCGCAGAGGTAGGCCGTGGCGTCGGCGGGCAGCGCCACGGTGCCGAGGTCGAGGAGGCCGGTGCGCTCGGTGGGCCAGTCTGCGGGCGGCTGCTCGTACCAGACGTGCGCGGCGGCGTCCGGCAGCTTGGCGGTGAGCTGGTGCAGGTCGGCGCGGAAGGCGTGGGTGTCCTCGCTGCGGTCGGCGTGCGCCGTGATCACCCGGCGGGTCGACCCGGTGGCGGCCAGGTGGCTCAGCATGCCGATCATCGGCGTGCACCCGATGCCGGCCGAGACCAGCAGGATCGGGCTCTGGCCGGCTTCGTCCAGGTACACGTCGCCGAACGGCGCGCTGAGCCGCAGCACCGTGTCGAGGTCGGCCCGCTCGTGCAGGTGGTTGGAGACCTCGCCCGCCGGGCCGCCGTCGCCGGCCACCCGCTTGACGGTGAAGCGGAGTGCGCCGTCCTCCTGCCCGGAGAGGCTGTACTGGCGTATCTGCCGTGCCCCGTCGGGCAGTTCGACCTGGACCGAGACGTACTGCCCGGGGCGCTGGGCGGGCAGCGGCCCGCCGTCCACCGGGCGGACCACGAAGGTCACCACCTCGTCGGTCTCCCGACGGCGTTCGGTGACCCGGTACTCGCGCCAGGACGTGCCGTCGGCGGTGCCGGCCTGCTGGGACAGTCGGGTCTCGATGGCGATCAGGGCGTTGGCCATCAGCCAGTAGACCTCGTCCCACGCGGCCGCGACCTCGGGTGTCACCGCCGCGCCGAGCACCTCGGCGATCGCGGCGAAGAGGTGCTCGCGCACGATCGGGTACTGCGCGGGGCGGATGTCGAGGGAGGCGTGCTTGTGCGCGATCCGGCCGAGCATGGCGTCCGGGCGCTGCTCGGGGTGTTCGACCAGTGCGGTGGCGAAGGCGGCGATCGAGCCGGCCAGCGCCTGCTGCTGGCTGCCGTTGGCCTGGTTGCCACGGTTGAAGAGGTCGCGCAGCAGCTCCGGGTGGGCGGCGAACAGCTTGCGGTAGAAGAGCGGGGTGATCTCCCCGATCGCGCCACCGACCGCGGGAAGGGTTGCCCGGACGGTAGCCACCGATTGCTCCGACAGCATGGTCGAGCTCCTAACTGGTATTTCAGATTCGTATTTGCGGGCGTGACTGGCCGCCCCGTGGACGGGGCGGCGAAAGGGCTCCTAGTCGACCGGGCGCGGGCCGAGGGCGAGCAGCACCGGGCCGGTCGGCGGGCCGACCAGGTCCTGGATCGAGAGTGGGTCCAGTGAGCTGAAGAAGGCCTCCTGTGCCGTGCGCAGCGCGCCGCGCAGTCGGCAGGCGGCGCGCAGCGGGCAGGGCGGGTCGTCCTCGCAGCCCACCACGTCGCCGACGCCTTCCAGGTCCCGGACCAGCTGGCCGAGTGAGCCGGTCAGCCCGGCCCGGGTGAGGGTCAGCCCGCCGCCGCTGCCCCGGCGGGCCTCCAGGACGCCCAGGTGCTGGAGGCGGCCGACCACCTTGGCCGCGTGGGTGTACGGGACGCCGACGGCCGCGGCCACCTCGCGGGTGGTGGGGGTCTGGTCCTCCAGGACCGCCAGTCGCATGGCGATGCGGAGGGCGATGTCGGTTGCCTTGGTCAGTCGCACACCTGGACCCTAGCAATTGGTATCTGAAAGTCCAATTAGGCGAGGCTCGGGTCGGGGATCGGTCCGCGGGGGAGCCGGCGGACGGCCGCCGGGGGCGGTCTGGGCGGCGGTGCTGGGGGAGTCCTGGAATCGGAGGGCGGCCGACCCCGGCTCTTGACAGTGACACGTAAGGAAGCTTTCCTAACTATCACTCAACTCCGAACCGATCCCCGGGTCCGGGAGTCGTGTGTTCCAGCCGGGGTTCCTTCCCCCGCGCGGCCTCTCCCGCGGCACCGGATCGACCTGCCCACCCGCCGCTCTCCCCCCAAGGGCGGCGGGGCCGGATCCCCTTGAAGGAGTTCCGCGTGCGAAACCGATGGAAGAGGCCGCTCGCCTCCGTGGTGACGGGGTGCCTGATCGGGCTCTCCGTGACCGCGCTGGCGACGGCGCCCCCCGCCCGCGCCGCCACCGCCCCCGCGCACCCGTTCCCGACCCATGTGACCTACCAGGTCGGCGTGATGCCCTCCGCTTCGCAGGCGGCCAGGGACGCGGCCGTGGAGAAGCAGTACGACTCCTGGAAGTCCAGCTACCTGGTCCACGGCTGCGCTTCGAACGAGTACTACGTCTCGACCAAGGGCGACAGCGACGCCCGCGACAACGGCCCGGTCTCCGAGGGGCAGGGCTACGGGATGAACATCGTCCCCCTGATGGCCGGTTACGATCCGGACGCGCGGAGCGAGTTCGACGGCCTCTGGCAGCTGGTCAAGGACCACGAGGACCAGTACGGCCTGATGCAGTGGCAGTTGGACGGCAGGACCTGCGAGTACTACAGCAGCGGTACCCCGGACGCGGCCACCGACGGCGACCTCGACATCGGCTACGGCCTGATCCTCGCCGACCGGCAGTGGGGCGGCTACACCGCCGACGCCAAGGCCTGGCTGGCCGACGTCTACGCCCACGACGTCGCCCCCGACGGCCACCTGAAGTGCGAGGGCGACGGGCCGAACACCGACACCCGGCCGTCCGACCAGATGATCGACCACCTGCGCGCGTTCGCCGCCTACGACACCGCGCACGACTGGAACAAGGTGATCCAGCGCTCCGAGGCGTTGGACAACGAGTTCACCGGCGCCTACTCCTCCAGCGCCGGTCTGCTCTCCGACTTCGTGGTGAACGCGGACGCCAGCAGCCCCGAGCCGGCGCCCGCCGACTACCAGGAGGACCAGCCCGACAACATCGTCGGCTACAACTCCATCCGGGTTCCCTGGCACCTGGGCACCGACGCGTTGCTCAACGACAGCTCGACCGCGGCGACCGAGTACGCGCTCGCGCGGAAGGAGAGCGCCTGCCTGAAGGGCGAGTCGGGCGGCAACCCGCAGAACGTCTATCCGCACACCAACCTCGACTGCACGCCGTACTCGACCAGCGACCAGGCCGAGGAGGCCGGCGACGCGGTCGGCCCGGCCGCGATGGCCTCCGGTGACCAGGCGTGGACCGACGCGATCTGGAAGCAGCTCGGCACCAACCCCTTCGGCGACGGGTACTACGGCGAGACCATCAAGATGCTGGTCTACCTCGTGATGGCCGGCGACTACTGGAGCCCGAGCGCCACCAGCGCGCCGGGCAACGACTTCTCGGTGTCGGCCGCGCCGGCGGCCGGCTCGGTGGCGGCGGGTTCCAGCGCGAGCGTGACCGTCCGCACCGCGGTGACCTCGGGCAGTGCGCAGTCGGTGGCCCTGACGGCGTCGGGCCTGCCGTCGGGGGCGACGGCCTCGTTCAGCCCGGCCTCGGTGCGCGCGGGCGGCTCCTCGACGCTGTCGATCGCGACCAACTCCACGGTCCCGGCCGGTAGTTATCCGATCACCATCACCGGCACCGCCGCCTCCGGCAGTCACACCGCCAGGTACGCGCTCACGGTCGGCAGCTCGACCGGCGGTACTTGCACCTCGGCGCAGCTGCTCGGCAACCCGGGCTTCGAGAACGGAACGAACGCGGCGCCGTGGACCCAGACCTCCAGCACCGGCTCCGCGCCGATCAACAACGACACCGCCGACGAGCCGGCACACAGCGGGAGTTGGGACGCCTGGCTGGACGGCAACAGCAAGGCCGGCACCGACACCGTGTCGCAGACCGCCACCATCCCGGCGGCCTGCACCGCCACCCTCTCCTACTGGCTGCACGTCGACAGCACCGAGTCCACCAGCACCGCCGAGCCGGACACCCTGAGCGTCCAGCTGCTCGACGGCAGCGGCAACGTACTGACCACGCTGGCCGGTTACTCCAACCTGGACCGGAACAGCGGCTACGCACAGCACACCGTCGACGTCTCCGGCTACGCCGGCCAGACCGTCACGCTGCGCTTCACCGGTACCGAGACCGACGCCGACGGCGGCACCACCAGCTTCGTCGTCGACGACACCGCCCTCGACGTCTCGGGCGGCACGGTCCCGGGCAACGACTTCTCCCTCTCCGCCAGCCCGGCCGCCGGCTCGGTGCCGGCGGGCTCCAGCGCGCGTACGACCGTCAGCACCGCCGTGACCTCCGGTGGTACCCAGCCGGTCGCGCTCACCGCCTCGGGCGCGCCGAGTGGTGCGACCGTCTCCCTCAGTCCGGCCTCGGTCACCGCCGGCGGCTCCTCGACGCTGTCGATCGCGACCAGTTCGGGTACTCCGGCCGGAAGTTACCCGATCACCATCACCGGCACAGCCGCCTCCGGCAGCCACACCGCCGGCTACACCCTGACCGTCACCGGCTCCTCCGGGGGCGGTCCCACCTTCACCCAGGCCGACATCGACTCCGCCGTGGCGGCGCCGCTGATCGCCTTCGCGGCACCGACCTCCGACACACCGCGTCCGGGCACCAATCCGACCGACATCGGTGCGGCCAAGGTGTTGGAGTACCTCGCCCTGGTCGACAAGGTGAGCCCGGGCAGCAAGGCCGGCAACGGGACCACGGTGGACAGCGCGTTGTTGGCCCAGGTCCGCAACCTGATCGCGGGCGGCAACGAGCCCGACGCGGACGGCGGCCTCGAAGGCTGGTCGCACGCCCCGGTCGCCGAGGCCCTGCTGCTGCTCAGGAACGGCCCGGCCTGGCGCGAGTTGACCAGCACCGAACAGAACAAGGTCGCGCTGCTCGAAGCGGCCATGGGCTACGGCGGGAACTACGCCTACAACGACGCCAACGACTTCTCCTCGGGCATCTGCGGCTTCGGCAACTTCGCCAAGACCAACAACCCCAACTACCAGGATGGCTACGTGGACGTGGAGATCGCGGCGATCCAGTTCTTCGGCGCCGCGACCTGGGACTCGATGCTGGCGAACTTCGACGACGCGACCGAGGTCTCCCGGCTCGACGCGGCCGGCCTGACCAACGCGGGCGGCTGCTTCAGCACGGTCGGCAGCGCCGCCAACGCCGCCATCCGGCCCGCGTTCGTCTACCAGGGACACCACAGCAGTGACCTGATGGGTCTGTGGAACCAGCTGGCGTCCGACACCTTCGACAGGACGGTGAGCAGCTCCAACGGCAGCGCACACATCGCCGACAACACCACCAGCCCGGAACAGGGACAGTTCGGCATGGGCCACGAGTTCGACTCCACCGACTCCAACGGCCTGCGCAGCTCGGCCCTGTACGTCTTCGAGGGCTGGATGAACGTCACCGGCAGCCGCCTGGCCATGACGGCGCTCGGCGACTTCAGCTGCTCGGCCGCCACAGCGGCGCCGCAGTACCACGTGGGCAGCCTGGACCTGATCTACAAGCTCCAGCACGGCTACGTCAGTTACGCGCTCAACCAGGACGGCATCCTGGTCGACGACCACGGTGACCCGAGCAGCGACGGCCCGAACGCCAAGGGTTACCAGTACGACCACGACGCGTACGACGCGCTGGTGGCCACCCAGTCCTGCTGAGCAGGACCTCGATCCTCCGGCCCGGGGCGGCGCCCGCCGACCGCCCCGGGCCGGAACACACCCGCACCCCGCGTGATCAGCCCCGCCCTCGACGGCACCGGCTCGGTCGGGCCGAGCGTGGGCGCGGGTGCCGTCACCGCCGTCCCAGACAGGCGGTGGCCGCCGAGAACAGCGCGGCGATGCCGGTCTGGAGGGTGAGGCGGACGTGGGGACGGAACTCGGGCGAGTGGTTGGCCGGTAGCGCGGCCATCTTCTCCGCCGCTCCGGCACCCTGGGTCGCCGCCCACTGCTCGGGACCGACCATCCCGAGCATCCAGTACGCGGTCCGGATGCCCGTCACCCCGTGCAGGCCCACCCCTGGCTCCCCGAACAGGGGGAAGTCCTCGGTGGCCGGGGACGGCGGCCAGTCGGCGACCCGCTCCGGTCCGAACAGCTCCTGGTGTGCCGCGCGGAGGGCCTGCGACAGCACGGGATCGGGCGCGTTGACACCCGAGCGGGACAGCTCCTCGACCTCCGGCTCGCGGGGAGTGCCCGCGGCCTCGGCCTCGCTCCGGACGATCCCCCGCACGGCCGCCGCGGCCCGCTCCAGGACCTGTTCGGTGAAGCCCCGCAGGGTCACCGTCAGGGTGGCCCGGTCGGGGATCACGTTGCCCTGGCCGCCCGCCTCCAGGGAACCCACGGTGACCACCACCTGCTCGGCCGGGCCGGTCTCCCGGGACTCGATCGTCCGCAGCCGCAGCACGACGGCGGCCGCGGCCACCACCGGGTTCACCGCCAGCCGGGGTGCGGCGGCGTGCCCGCCCCGGCCGTGGATCACCACCCGCAGGGTCCGGCTGCCGGCCATCACCGGACCGCGCCCGTGGGCGACCATCCCGGCCGGGAGCGGCGCGGTGTGCTGGGCGAGCACCACCGAGGGCGGCTCGAAGCGGCGGTAGAGGCCGTCCGCCAGCATGGCCCGGGCGCCGGCCAGGGTCTCCTCGGCCGGCTGACCGACCACCAGCACGGTGCCGCGCCAGCCCGCGCGCGCCTCGGCCAGGGCGGCCGCGGCCGCGGCGGCGCAGGCCAGGTGGACGTCGTGGCCACAGGCGTGCATCACCGGGACGGTCCGGCCGTCGACCGTCCTGGCCGTCGCCGTGCTGGCGTACGGCAGGCCGGTCCGCTCCGCCACCGGCAGGGCGTCCAGCTCCGCGCGGAGCAGCACCACCGGTCCGTCCCCGTTGCGCAGCACGGCGGCCACGCCGTGGCCGCCGATGCCCCGGGTCACCTGGTACCCGGCGGTGGCCAGCCGGTCGGCGAAGCGGGCCGCGGTGCGTTCCTCGGCCCCCGCGAGCTCCGGATGGCGGTGCAGGTCCAGGTAGAACTCGGCGGCCCGGGCGAGGGCGACGGCGGTGGGGACGGCAGGGGTCATCGGGCGGAACTCCTCGGGACACGTCGGGCGGACTGGTCGGGCGCGGGTCGGGCGCGCGGGTCGGGCGGTCAGTGAGGTGTCAGCGGAGCGCACCCGGGGCTGCCAGCGCCGCGCGGTAGAACTGGCCCGGGGAGAAGGCGCGTTCGCACCAGCGCCGCCCGCTCCGCCACACCGGTCCGGCCGCCACGGCCGGGCCGTTCCCCACCGCCGGAAGGAGTTCCCATGTCCGCCGACACGTCCCTTGCCTCGCTCGCCGAGGAGATCCTGAACCTGGAGTCGGAGACCTTCGAGATCAGCGACTACTCGGACACCAGCGAGGTCATGCTGGGCTCGTCGACCAGCTGCTCGTCGACCAGCACCTGCTCCAGCACCACCAGCACCACCAGCTGCACCGCCTGATCCGACGGGTTGCGCACCGTTGGGCCGCCGCCCGGGCGGCGGCCCAACGGCCGTCACGGGAACGGGTGGGGGACCAGGCGCAGCTCGTGATCCGCCAGGTCGGTGGTGCGCAGACCGCCGCGCCGCAGGGCGGTGCGCAACCGGGGCAGTCGCAGGGCACGTTGCCGGGTCCAACCGAAGTCGATCGGCAGCAGGCCCGGCACCACCGTGCACACCGTGCGCAGGCCCAGCCTCCGTTGCTCGGGCGAGGTCTGGTCGACGACGATCACGTCGTGCCCGGCCCTGACCAACTCGTCGCGGCAGAACAGCAGGTCGTCGAGCAGGTCGGTGGAGCGCGGGCGCTGCTCGGCCCAGTCGGCGTAGAGCTCGGTGGCGGGCCGGGCGGGCGCCCGCCGCTCCAGGTAGCTGCCGGCGTACCGGGCCATCCGCGGCAGGCCGAACAGGGCCGCGTGGTCGGGCAGTCGGCGGACGAGGTCGAAGTCCTCGGCCATGGCGGCCAGTTCCGCCGGCCGCTCGCGCACCTGGCCGGGCAGGTGCGGGAGGTAGGTGAGGATCTCGGCGACCGCGGACTCGACGGTGTGCTCCGGGTCGAAGCCCGCGGCCGCCGCGAAGGCCAGCGTCCCGGGCCCGCCGTCGCCCCGCACCGCGAGCGCGGTCACCACCGGGACGGCCAGGTCCACCCGGTTGTCGAAGGCGTGCACCTGGTACCCCTGCAGGGTGGCGCGGTCCAGCATCGCCCGCAGGCCCGGGCCGGCGCAGCGGGCGAGGTCGATCTCGGGCAGCGCCGCGTTGCCGTACCAGCCGAGCAGGAAGGCGTCCCGCTCGATGAGTTCGAGCAGGCCGAAGAGGATCGCCTCCTCCAGGCAGCTGCCGATGGCGCAGCCGTTGGAGCACTCGAAGACGAAGTTGTCAGCCGGCACCCCCGCGCTGTAGTGGCAGAGCCGGGCGGGGACGAGGATCGGGCGGTCGTCGCGTAGCGAGTGGCCCTGGACCCACGGGATCGGGCGGTCGGGGTCGAAGGGGCTGAGCATCGGGTCCTCGCGGTAGGTCCGCGGTGCGTACAGGCCGCAGGCACGTGGGTCCAGCGCGCGGTCGGCCAGGTTGTGGTAGGAGTCGGTCAGCAGCGGTGCGGTGCTGCGCCGGTGGGTGCCGGCGTAGCGCTCCAGGCCCTCCAGGAAGGCCAGTGCGCGGCTGGTGCGGAAGGAGTTGGCCTGGCCGCTCCAGGTGACGTCGGTGAGTCCGGCGTAGCCGCGCATGAAGACGCTGCCGGCCACCGGCGCCGTGGTCGGCGAGGTGACGTCGGACCAGGTGCCCGCGCCGAGCACCCCGCAGACCGGGTTGGCCAGCGCGGCGGTGGGCAACGGGTGGGAACCCGCCGGGCGCAGGCGGTGGATGTCCGCGGCCGGCTTGGGGCGGTGGGTGAGTCGGAGCACCGGTTCCCCGGTCGGCGCGGGAGTGTCGGGCGCGGCCGCGCAGGACGGGCAGAGCGGCTCGGCGAGCAGCGGCACGGTCTGCACCCGGAGCGTCTCCAGGTCGAGCCGGGAGACCTGGGGCAGCGCGGCGTCGGCCGCGCTCGGCCGGACCGTGGGATGGGAGGTCGGCCGGATCGACTTCCCACCCCGGGTGGTGGTGAGCCGGTGCAGGGCCCAGAGGGCGTCGACGGCGTACTCCGGCAGCACCGGCCAGTCGGAGCCCACCACGGTGGTGGCGAGGCCGGTCTCCAGGGCCTCGCGTTCGGTGCGGCTGCGCAGCCGCTGCCAGCGGACGGCCAGGCAGGTGCCGCAGGCCGGCGGCGCGTCGGGGGCCCCGCCCCAGGGACCGACCAGGACGGCCTGCGCGGTGAGGTGGACGGTGGCCCGGGCCCGGTACCGTGCCCGGGCGGCGGGCTCGGCGCGCAGCAGATCGGTGCCGCCGAGAACGACGACCAGGGGTGCCGCCGCGTCGCAGGCCGCGGCGCGTTCGGCCAGGCGGCGCTCCAGCAGCGCCCGGGCCGCCTCGAAGGGGGCCGCCGGGGCAGCCGCGACGGGAGTGGTCATGTGCGGTTGCTCCAGCGGAAGGTCCTGCCGGCCAGCAGGGCGAAGAGCAGGGCGAAGGCGGCCAGCGCGGCGCAGTCCAGGGCGGGCCGGCCGAACCCGCCGCGCCCGCCGAGGGCGTCGGTGACCCCTTCGTCGAAGTACCGCAGCGGCAGGGCCCGGGAGAGGTGCCGCAACCAGCCGGGCATCAGGTCGATGGGGTAGAACGCGCCGGACAGGAAGGCCATCGGGACCATCACGCAGTTGGCGATCGCGGCCACCGCCTCGGCGGTGCTGGCCAGCGTGCCGACCACCAGGCCGAGGGCGGCGAAGGCGGTGACGCCGAGCACCAGCACCGGCAGGGCGAGTGGCCAGGAGCCGGCGATCACCAGGCCGAAGCCGGCCAGCGCCACGACGGTGAACAGCACCGCCTGGACCAGGCCGGTGCCGAGGGCCACCGCGTAGCGGGCGCCGAGCACGGTGGCCAGCGGAGTGGGGGTGCGCCAGATGAGCCGCAGCAGGTCGTCGCGGCGCCAGTGCATCAGGGTGAAGGCGACCCCGAACAGCGCCGCGTTGCCGATCCCCCAGGAGAGCACGCCGGGGGCGATGTAGTTGATGTACGACAGGCCGCCGTTGACGGACTGGCCGTGGAAGATCAGCCCGAAGACGACCAGGAAGACCAGGGGGAAGGCGAAGGTGAAGATCACCGAGGTGCGGTCGCGGACGTAGGCGAGGTAACTGGCCCTGGTCACGGCGGTGTAGGCGTTCACGGACGGTGCTCCGTTCCGGTCAGTTCCAGGTAGGCGTCCTCGAGGGTCGCGGTGCGGGTCTGGATCTCGTCCAGGCCGACCAGGTCGCCGAGCGCCACCAGCACCCGGTTGGCGGACCTGGTCGAGATCACCACCTCGCCCGCCTCGACGGTCGCCTGGTCGACCCCGGCCAGCCGCCGCGCGTCCTCGACCGTGATCCGGTGGGCCGGGACGAACAGCCGGGTGGGGGCGGCCAGCGACCTGACCAGGCTCCCGGGGCTGTCCACCGCGAGCACGGAACCCCGGGCGATGATCGCCACCCGGTCGCACAGCGCCTCGGCCTCGTCCAGGTGGTGGGTGGTGTAGACGATGGTCCGGCCGTCCCCCTTCAGGGCCCGCAGCACCTCCCACAGCGAGCGCCGGGCGGCCGGGTCGAGGGCGGCGGTCGGCTCGTCCAGGAAGATCAGTTCCGGTTCGTGGATGAGCGCGGTGGCCAGCGCGAGGCGCTGGCGCTGGCCGCCGGAGAGCTGGTCCACCCGGCGGTCGGCCTGCTCCTCGAGGTCCACCAGGGCGAGGGCGCGTCGGGCGGCGGCCGGCTCCAGGCGGTAGAGGGCGGCGACGGTCTCCAGGTGCTCCAGCGCGGTCAGCCGGGTGAAGAAGGCCGAGGTCTGGGTCTGGATGCCGAGTCGCCGCAGCAGTGCGGTCCTCCGGGGCCAGGGTTGCTCTCCCAGCACGTGGACGCTGCCGGCGTCGGGTTGCCGCAGCCCCTCCACGACCTCGACCAGCGTGGTCTTGCCGGCGCCGTTGGGTCCGAGGATGCCGAAGAACTCGCCGCGGGCCACGGTCAGTGAGACGCCGTCGAGCGCCTGCACCCTGCCGTACCGCTTGCGCACGCCGTCGAGCGCGACCGCCGGGTCCGACGGGCTGTCACCTGTACTCATCAGTTGTTCTCTCTCCTTGCTGACATCAGTTCACCGGCCGCTTGCGGTATGCCCGGGCCAGCCGGCCCACCACCCACAGCGCCAGCGCCGCCGCGGCCGCCAGCGCGGGCGCGTACCCGGCGACCGGCCCGAGCCGGACCGGCAGCAGCCGGCCGCTCACTGGGCCGACGGCGGCGAGCGCGGCGACGGCCAGGGCCGCGCAGCCGAGCGCGTAGCCGCCGTAGACCAGGCGCAGCCGTACGGGGTAGGCACGGACGGCGGCGAACTCCCGGCGCAGCGTGGCGCCAGCCAGCAGGACGGTGAACCGGCGGCTCTCGGTGGCCAGTTGGAGGCAGTCGAGGGTGTGTCCGAGCGCCTTGTAGCCGTCGAGCGGGGGCAACGGGACGAGGTTGGCCAGCGCGAGTGCCGTGCCGAGCAGCAGCAGGCCGCCCAGGAAGGGCCTGGCCTGGGCGTGTGCGGGCAGCAGCGCCCAGACGGGGTACCAGGGCAGCAGGAAGACCAGGTTCATCAGGGCCCCGGCCGTGGCGGTGGCGATCTGCTCGCGGCGGCGGGCGAAGAACCGCACGTCCTCCACCTCGCAGTACAGGTAGGTCATCGGGAGCCGCCAGCGCAGGCCGATCTCGGTGACCCGTCCGCCGAAGGCCCGACCGACCAGTCCGTGGGCGAGTTCGTGCAGCGCGAGGCTCGCCCAGAGCAGGGTGCCGACCGCCAGCAGCGCGACGGGCTGGCGGGTGAGCCGGGCGGTCTCGTCGGTGAGGGTGCCGAGGTGGCCGACGACTCCCGCGAGCAGTGCCGCCACCAGCGTCGACAGGGCGGCCAGGAACCAGCGTTGGCGGGCGGGACCGCTCGCCCGGTACAGCCGCTCCAGCAGGGCGGGTGCGTCGGCGACCAGCCGCACCCGGCCGGCCAGCACGGTCGAGGGGTTCTGCTCGGGCGGCGCCTGCGGCGCGGTCGGCGGGGCGTCGGCCAGCAGTCCCCGGGCGTAGAGCAGACCCAGCATCTGCTGCCACTGCGGCTCACCGAGCCGGGCCCGGAACCGCTGGGCGTACTGCTCGCCGATCTCGGCCAGTGACCGGGTGCCGTCCAGCCGGGCGATGATGAAGTGTTCCTTCGCCCCGACCTCCAGCCGGCGGTGGCTCGCCGGGTCCCACACCAGGTGGACGGGGACGGCGCCGCGCCACAGCGGCCGGCTGATCCGAAGCTCGGGGCGGACCTTCGGGCGCAGGCCGAGCAGGTGGTGTCCGCTCACGGCGTCACCGCGGGCTGCGGCTCGCGCAGGGCGCGGGCCAGGATGTAGGAGAGGTACGCCTCGTCGCGC
Organism: Kitasatospora sp. NPDC052896; assembly: GCF_044547075.1. NCBI lineage: Bacteria > Bacillati > Actinomycetota > Actinomycetes > Kitasatosporales > Streptomycetaceae > Kitasatospora > Kitasatospora sp. NPDC052896. The sequence continues at coordinate 38,963 of NZ_JBITZU010000029.1, read as the reverse complement.
ACGGTCACCGAGAGGCGGTTGTTGGTCATGTGCGCGTACGGGGCGAGCAGCATCGGCAGCGCCTGCGCGGGGTCGGTGACGGTGAGGTCGCGGCTGCCGTCCCAGGAGCGGAAGACCAGCTCGCCCCCGCGGGCCAGGTCGGTCGCCCGCTCGCGCAGTTCCAGGCAGTGCTCGGCCCAGCCGCGCAGCAGGCTCGGCAGCCGGTCCGGGGACTCGGCCGCGACTGCCACGCGGATCGTCCGGAAGCGGCCCGGCAGGCTGTCGCCGGTGCTGCGGTAGGCCCGGTCGTAGCCCCGCTGGGCGGTGTAGTCGGTGCCCTCGAACGCCCGGTTCCAGAAGGCGTGGTAGCGGTCGAGGAAGGCCAGCAGGGCGTCCTGTTCGGGCATGAGGCAGGCGGACATGGTCATCATCAGCTGGGCGGCGAGCCCCAGCACCACCGTGCGCAGGTGCAGGTTCATCGTCCGGGTGGCCTCGACGACCAGATCGCTGGAGCGCTGGAAGTGCCACTCGGCGAGCGCGACCCCGGCCGGGCCGCCGTACTTGCCGTACTCGGGCTCGTACGGTTCGACGCTGAAGGTGTTGTTCTCCCGCAGCCGCATGCGGCCGTCCGGGCCGAGCAGGCGCTCGCGGTCCTCCTCGCGGTACTCCAGCTCGAAGAGGGTGTTGTAGAGCTCGGCGAAGAAGCTGTCCTTCACCTCGTAGAGAGCCGGGCGGTGGCGCAGGAAGTGCGCCACCGCCGCCTCGGCGCGCTCGCGCACCCGGTCGGCCACGGCGGGGGAGGAGGGACGCAGGCGCAGGCGCAGATGTGGACCCTCCAACCAGTAGTTGATGAAGAAGTACCCGGCGAGCAGGCCCTCGGCGGTCAGCTCCGCGACCAGCGGCCGGACGCACTGGAGCAGCAGCGGGCGCGGGCTGGCGGCGTAGAAGACGTGCAGGGCCAGCCAGTCGCCGGGGGTGGCCTCGGGCGTGGTCGGGTCGCTCGGTCGGTCAGTCAAGGTTCGGCTCTCCTCGCCGCTGCTCGGGCGCGGCGGCCCCCGCGCGGGGAACGATCTCCAGGGCCAGTTCGGCGACGTGGCGGCCGTGGGCGGAGCGCACGTGCAGGGCGTCCTCGCCCGGCAGCATCTCCTCCAGCACGAGCCGGGCCGGACCGCCGGCCAGCAGCCCGTCCAGCGCCAGCAGCGAGAGCGGGCTGGCGAAGTCGACGTACTGCGGTTTGGCGGTGCCGAGCCGGGAGCCGGTCTCCGGGCGCTCGGGGTGCACCCGGACGAAGACCTCGGTGGGCAGAGCGTGCCGGCGCCGCCAGCGCTGCCACTGCAGGAAGCGCTCCGACTCGTTTTCTCCGGGCTGGAGTTCGGTTAGCGCCGAGGCTTCGGCGGTCCAGCTGCGCCGGTGCAGGACGAGGCTGCCGTGGCGCACCCTCGGGCGCCGGGTGACGCCCCGGGTGGCGGGCCCCGCGGGCACGCCGCGCCACAGTTCCGGGGTCACCCGCGAGGTCGGCGAGAAGAGCAGCAGGCTGCGCGGGATCTCGGGCAGCACCATCGGGACGAGGTAGCCGAGGTAGAGCGGTACCACCTCGACGTCCAGCCGTCGCGAGCGCAGCACCAGCCGGTCGGCGGCGGGATCGTGCTCGACGTACAGGTCGTCGAGGTGGATCCGGGCGGAGGCGGGCGCGGTGCTGGTCTCGCCGGGACAGACCAGCTCGTAGTCGGTCAGCCGGGCGTGCAGGTTGAGGTTGGTGGTCGCCGAGCCGGCGGTCACCTCGGCGAAGACCGCGCCCTCCGGCTGGGCGTCGCGCAGCGTGGTGCGCAGCGCGGCGGGCAGCCCGCCGCCGTCGGCGTCCTCGAAGCAGTGGGTGAAGCGGGTGAAGGGGAAGCAGAGGCCACCGTAGGAGTGGTTGAGCACCACCAGCGGATCGCCGGCCCCGCGGGCCAGTTGGACGAAGTGGCTGTGCGCCGCGAACCCGTCGCCCAGCGGGGCGAGTTCGGCGGCGACGGCGGCGAGGTCGGCCTCGTCGAGCGCCAGCTCCTCGGCGTCCTCGGCCAGTCCTTGCGACAACTCACCCATCCGCCGGGACAGTTCGGCCCGCGAGCGGTCGAGGGCGGTGAGTTCCGGCAGGTCCAGCCAGTTCTCCTCCGGCGGGTAGCCGTCGTCCGCGCCCTGGGCCGGCTTGAGCGCGGTGAACTGGAGGTACTGGTTGAAGATGTCCTCGTGGAAGTCGTGCACCAGCTGGAGCAGGTCCTCGCAGCGCCCGCCCCGGCCGTGCCGGGCGAGGAAGAAGCCCTTCAGGGTGAGCCGTTGGGCCAGGGCGAGGTCGAAGACCGGCAGGATCCGGGCGAGGGAGCGCAGTGGCCGGGCCGCCAGCTCCGCCCAGGCGGTCGGGTCGGCGGTCAACTCGCCCGCGGCGACGTCCTCGTAGAGCAGGGTCTGCGGGGGTGCCACCTGCGTTCCACCCAACTCTCCTTGGATGGACGCCAGTTCACTACGGATCTCGGTGAGCAGCGCCCGCCGGGTCGGGACGTCGCCCTCGGGGTAGCGCGCGATCGCCGCGTGTGGTGCCGCCAGGCGGTCGGCGATCCGCCCGGCCCACGGCCGCTCCAGGGCGCGCAGCGCGTCCTGGAAGGAACGCAGCGGGTCGGCGGTGTGCACGTCCGTGGCGAGGGTGGGGAGTTGCAGGATGCCGATGTCCAGCAGGGCGGCGAGATAGCGCTCGGCGTCCTCGGCGCTCGCGTCGGTGTCGGTGTGGAGCGCGGCCACGAGGTCGCCGTGACGGATCAGCGGCCGGCTCCGGAAGAGGTCCAGCAGCCGCTCCAGGACTCCGCTGAGGCGGAGGAAGAACAGCCGGTCCCGGGCCGCGTCGAAGCTCACCGGGGCGTTGTCGTCGCCGGCGGTCACCGAGCGCCGCACGTAGCGGACCCGGTCCTCGGTCAACTCCCAACCGGAGGCGAGCGCCACCGGCAGGTCGCGTCGGCGCAGCGGGTCGGCGGCGATGAGTTCGGCGAGCCGGGCCAGCACCACGACGTTCAGCCGGGGGTGGCTGCCGCGCCCGGCGCCGAGGAAGAGTCCGGTCGGGTCGGTACCGTCCGCCGCCGCCTCGAAGGTACCGGCCGCGACCGGTGTGAAGGTGCTGAACGGGCTGGTCTTGCAGGCCGTCCGGTACAGGTAGGACAGCAGCGACCGTTCCATCTTGCGGCCGCGCCGGTCCGGGGGCGCGCCCGGCGGGCCGAGCCGGTCGTCCAGCCGGCCCTCCAGGGACGGCGAGGCGAGCAGCAGGCCCAGGCGCAGCTCGTCGAGCCCGGACAGGCGACGCAACTCGGCCCGGGTGCGGACCAGTTCGCGCTCGAAGGCGGCCTCCCCGGCGGACCGCAGGTCGGCCAGGGAGCGGCGGGCGCGCAGCCACCGCGACAGCGACGCGCCGACCTCGGCTGCCAGCCCCTCGACCAGGGTGAGGTCCTCGGCGGGCGCGTCGGGCAGCCGGTTGTTGAACACCTGCCGGCGCACGGCGAGCAGCCGGCGCCGCTGCCCGGCGTCCGGGGCGGTCCGCACCAGTTCCGAGAGCGGCTCACTGAGCCGGGCGCCGAGTTCGGTGAGCCGCTCCTCCTCCGCCAGCAGTCGCTCGGCCCAGCCGAACGCCTCCGGTGAGCGCAGGCCGTGTACCGCCTCGACGGGGAGCCCGGCGACCCGCAGCATGAAGCGTGGCCCGAGGCCCAGGTGCGGATCGGTCCGGGGCCGGGGGATTTCCGTGCTGGTCAACCGTTCCTCCACCGGTTCAGGCGATCGTGTGGTCGAAGTCGGCCGGGCTGCGGTGCTCCTGCCCGACCATCATGATCAGCAACGGCAGTTCGCCGTCCGCCAGACCGAGCCACTCGGCGTAGGAGACGCCGTCGAAGCCGAGCGCCACCCCGCAGGCCAGCCCGGCCGCCGGGGCCGCCGTGTAGAGGGCCTGCGCGCTCGCGCCGACGGCGGCGTTCACCAGCCGCAGGCCCCGGTCGCCGACGGCGTCCAGCACGGCCGGGGTGGGCGCCGTGACCGTGATCACCGCGCCGGCCTGCTCCAGGTTGTAGTTGCCCAGGAAGTAGTTCCGCTGCAGGAACCAACCCTGCGGGCCGGGCCGGACCGGTCGCAGTGAGCCGTCCAACGGCTGGTACGCGTAGGCCCCGGCGGGCACCCCGGCAACGTGGTTGACGAGGACGTGGAGCCGGGTCAGCGAGGCCTCGCCGGGGCTCTCCGCACAGGTGCGCAGGCGGCCCGCCGCGGCGGCCGCGGCGAGGGCGGTCGACAGCTGGGCGGCGGTCATCGGTGGGTTCGCGGTGAACCGTCCGAAGCTGCTGCGTCTGGTCCGCAGTGCTGCCCGGACGCCCAGGGCCAGCGGTCGTGGTGCCGGCAGTGGGACCGGCTCACCGTGGGCTCGCTCCGGCCCGGTCGGCGCGTGCAGTGCCGCGTCCAGGAGGCCGGTCGCCGGACGGTCCGCGGCGCCGTCGAGGGTGGCCGCGTGGAGGCGCCGCACGGTCTCGAAGGTGCGGACCGTCCGCGAGCGCTCCTGGTCGATCGCCCGCACCCGTGCCGTGCCGGGGACGTCCCGGGGTGTCCCGGGCCCGCTCGCGCCGGGCGGCCGTGCCCAGCGCAACGGGACGACGGCGAACACGCCCTCCTGGTCCGGCCGCAGGCCGAGCAGACGGCCGAGGCGCTCCTCGTCGAACCAGAGCGCGGCGCCGAGGTGCAGGCCCTGGGCGCCGGCCCAGATCCGCCAGGTCTCCAGCAGCGCGCCCACGTCCATGGTGACCGCGTGGTACGAGAAGCTGTTGTACTTGAAGGCGTTCTGCCAGAACTTGATCGTGAGCACCAGGAACTGGTCGCTCTCCGCCCCGAAGACGCCCAGGGCCGCCCGCACTTCGGTGGTCACGTCGCCCGTCAGCAGCCGCCGCATCGAGTGGTGCGGTGTCGCGTAGTGGTAGACGCCGGGGAGGAGGGGACCACCGGCCCCGCAGACCCAGTGGACGCCGATCGGGTACAGGCCGCCGCCGGAGGCGGTGCCGCGTGACCAGTTGGCATGCGGGTAGAGCGGCAGCGAGCCGAGGTCCGAGTTGGCCTGCACGGCGAGCCGGCGTCCGGTCAGCCCGTAGGAGTCCCTGAGCATGCCGCCGAGCAGCGGGAGGGTGAACCCGCCCTCGCCACCCGGTCCGAACAGGCCGCGCTGGACGCTCGCGGAAGCGTCGGGTGCGCGGTCCGGCAGCGGGAAGTGCGGCGCGCCGGGGAAGTACTTGTCCTTCCTGGGGCGGTCGGCCCAGTCCGGCACGAAGTCCGCGGGTTCCATCGGGGCCCGGCCCCGCCACAGCACCGCGGCCGCGTACTCGTGGGCGTAGCCCATGGTCGATCCTCTCTGGTACGTCTCGTGTTCCGACTGCGCGGGGCCTCGGGAAAGGCCCGGGGGTGAAGTCAAGGGAACTCAAGGGAAGGGGTGCGGCGCGGGGTTGAGCTCGTCCGCCCGCAGGTCGCGCTCGCGCAGACCGGCCTCGCGGGGCGCGGTCCGCAGCCGGGGCATGGTCAGGGCCCGCTGGCGGCGCCAGCCGAAGTCGATCGGCAGCAGACCGGGAACGAGCACGCTGACGGTACTCAGGCCCAGCCCGCGCTGCTCGGGCATGGTCTGGTCGACCACGACGACGTCGAAACCGGCCGCGGTCACCGCGGCGACGCAGCGCCGCAGGTCCTCGCGGAGGTCGTCGGACGGCCCGAGCGACCCGGCGGCGAGCCGGCGCAGCGGGGCCGGCGCGCCGCCGTCCCGCAGCAGGAAGTCGGCGTACCGGGCCATCTCGGGCAGTCCGTACAGCAGCGGATGGTCGTGCAGCACCCGCACCTGGTCGAAGTCCTCGGCCATCGCCCGCAGTCTCCGCTCCTCCCGGGCGGTGCGGCGGCGCAGGTTGACCGCGTCGGTGGCGATCTCGCACAGTCCGGCCCAGAGCGCCGTCTCCGGGTCCAGGCTCGCGCCGGCGCCGAAGCAGAGCCGGCCCGGCCCGCCGTCGATCCGCTCCGCGACGGCGGTCACCACCGGGATCGGGAAGCCGATCCGGGTGTCGAAGAAGCGCGCCCGGTAGCCGTACATCTCCAACCGGTCCACCACTGCCCGGGTTTCGGGCCTGGCGCTGGTGGCGGCGTCGAGTTCGGGCAGCGTGAGCCTGCCGTACCAGGCGAGCAGGAAGGCGTCCCGCTCGATCGCCTCCATCAGCCCGTGGTAGATCGCCTCCTCCAGGCAGCCGCCGGAGGCGCAGCCGTTGGAGCTCTCCTGGACGAAACGATTCTCCACCCCGCCGGGCGCGTGGTAGTACGTCAGGATCTCGGGGACCAGCACGGCCCGGTCGTCGCGCAGCGACCAGCCCCAGACCCACGGGATCGGCCGGGTCGGCGAGAACGGCCGGACACCCGGCTCGCGCCGGTGGAACTCCGCCGGGTAGAGACCGCAGACCCGGGGATCGAGCGCCCGGTCGCCGAGCTCGTCGAACGCGGCGACCACCGTGGTCCGCTTGCCGCGCGCCCGCATCCCGGCGAACCGCTCCAGCCCCTCCAGCAGACCGACCTCGGTGCTGGTCCGGTAGGCGGCGGTGTGGCCGCCCCAGAAGCACTCCCGCAGGTAGTCGCCGGAGCGCATGGTGAAGCAGCCGACCGTGGTGGAGGTCGAGGTGGACACCAGATCGGGGACCACCGAGGGGCCCAGCATCCCGGCCACGGGATTGACGAACGCCGCCGGTGACAGCCGGTACTCCTCGATCGCGCGCTGCCGGAAGACCTCGCGCGCCCGTTTCGGCCTGCTCACCGGCTCGATCCTGGCGGACTCGGCACTGTCCTCGGTGCGCAGGTCGCACCGGGGGCACTCCGCGTCCGGGAGCAGCGGAAAGCCGCTGACCCGCAGCGTCTCCAGGTCGAGGAGGTGGATGGCACGCGATCGCTCCGCACCTCCGCCCTCACCCCCGGCCCCCGGGCTCCGGCCGCGTTCCGCGCGGGCCGCCAGCAGCGCGGCCAGCGCGTCGGCGAGGAACGGCACCGCCCACGGCGGGCTGCCCACCGCCCTGGTGTCGCCGCCCAGTTCCAGCGCGTCGCGCAGCGGCCCCGAGCGGACCGCCTGCCAGCGCCGGGCCAGACAGCGCGGGCAGGGCGACGCCGACCCGCCGGTCCCGGTCGGGTCGCCCGGGCCGACGATCGCGTGGTGACCGTAGAGGTGCACGGACCCGGCCCGGCCCGCGCCCGGTGCGCTCCCGTCCACCGCGAGTTCGTCCCGGACGCCGAGCACCGCCAGCTCGACCGGGGGAACCTGACGTGCCGTCAGCTCGTGCGCCAGCGCGCCGAGGGCCTCCGCCCACGGGCCGGCGTAGGCCGTGCCGACCGGGCCGGACGGGCCGGGGCGGACGTCAGCACGCATCCGACGACCCGTCGGCGAGCAGGACCTTGACCACCTCGACCCGGCCCGCGCGCAGATCGGCCGAGCCGGTCGGGGCCACCAGGACGTCCCTCCCGTCGGCCCGGAGCCGCTTCAGCACCTGTGGCCAGTCGAGGTCGGCACCAGGGCCGGCCGTCGTACCGCCGGCGACGGTCAGCACGGCCGGGTCCAGGTCGCCGATCAGCGGGTCGCCCGGATCGGCCGGCGCGCCGGGGACCGGGTCCGTACCGGGGGCCGGGGCGGTGCCGGCGGCCGGGTCGCGGTCCAGCTGGGCCGCGCCGAGGAGGTCCCGTACCGCCTCCAGCACGGCCTGCCGAAGGCCGAGGCCGCTGCCGAGCGTCCAGCGGTACCGGTCCGTCCCCGGGTCGGTGGCCCGCGCCAGCACCACCGGCAGCGGCTCGTCCTCGTCGCCGAGCCGGAGCAGTTCCAGCGCCAGGCCGAGGTTCTCGGCCGAGCGGGCGAGGAAGGTGAGTTCGACGTCCCGCCGGAGCAGCTCCGCCGGTACGGCGGCCGGCTCGGTCCTGCCGCGCAGCGCGGCGCGCAGCGCGTCGTACCCGAGCGCGGTGCGCAGGCCGCGCGCGGTCGCCTCGGCGAGCGAGCCACCCGCGCCGGTACCGGCTGCGGTGGCCTCGAAGGCCCGGTCTCGGTTGTGCGGACCGAAGGTGCGCAGCGCGGCGGCGGGTACCAGCAACCGCTCGCCGGTCAGCAACGAGGTCGCCGGGCACCAGTCCGGGACCGCACCGGCCGGCAGGCCGCTGGCGGTGCTCAGCGACTCCGGACGGATCCTCCGCCCGTCCGCGCCGCGACCGGCCACGGCGGGCGGGACCACGTGCTCGGTGTAGACCTCGGCCGCCCGGTACAGCGCGCGCAACCGCGCCCCCGCCACGTGGTGCAGGTCGGAGGCCGAGATCTCCCGGCGTGCGCCGGGGCCGAGGTGCAGGCTCACCGTGCTGACCTTCAGCGGGGTCTGCTGCCAGGCGTCGTCGGCGAAGCTGCCGAACACCCCGGCGTGGCGGCCGACCAGGACCGCGCGGGCGTCCAGCTCGGCCAGGGCCGCCTCGGCCGCCTCCTCTTCCGCCGCGCCGTCGGCCGGCGGCAGGTCGGCCGGGTCCGCTGCCGCGAGCTCGATGCCGGTGACGTCCACGGCGGCGACCGGGTCGGGTTCGCCGGCGGCCGACGGCGCGGCGCAGCGCGGGCAGCGCGGGTGCGGCAGCAGCGGCTCGCCGACGACGTCCAGCGAGTCCAGGTCCTGCACGAGCAGGCGGCCGTCGGTCTCGGCCGGCAGCGCACCGGTGGTGAGCCGGAAGACCTCGTAGCCGAGCAGGTTGCCGAGCATCGCGGCGAGCGGGCGGCTGGGTGCCGGATCGCCCGCGGTCAGCGGCGCGAGCGGGGCGAGGGCGCTCCACAGTTCGGCCGCGTGGTCCGGGAAGGCGTTGGCGCCCAGGCGCAGCGCCGCGCACACCCAGCAGCCGGCACGGTCCTGGGACATCAGCGGACCGATCACCGCGCTGCCGCCGATCGTCCAGGCCGGCAGCAGCCGGCGACCGGCCGGAACCCCCGCGTCCAGCAGGCGGACGGTCCGTCGTGGGGCGGCCGGTCCGGTCACCAGCACCACGTCGAACCCGTCGAGCTCCGCCCAGCCCGGGCCGAGGTCCGCGGCACCGGCCCGTGGGGGAGCGTCCGGGGAACCGGTCGGCAGGGTGCTGACGGTCACCGGGCAGCCGGCCCCGGCGACGGCGGCCGTCTCGGCTTCGATCTCCGCGAAGCCGTCGAGCTCGGCCAGGCCGGGCAGCACGCCGACCGTCGCACAGCCGTTGCGGATCAGGCTGAGGACGCACCAGCGGGCGAGTTCGTCCTCGCCGACGACGGCGACCCGGCTCTCCCGGAAGCGCCGGAAGCGTTCCGCGGCCTCGCCCACGTAGTGGTCGACGTACGCGATCTGCGGGCCGAAGCGTGTGGTGACCTCGGGGGAGAGCAGCGGACCGGGGTCGGGTTCGGGCCCCGCGTCGCGGGCGAATCCGCGGTGGTAGAGGGCGCGGACCAGCTCGGTGACCATGCTGCGTTGCGTCTCGCCGAGTCCCTGGCAGAGCTCCGCCACGCTGTGCCGTCCGTTGAGGTGCGGCACGATCAGGGAGGCGAAGCGGTACGCGTCCTTGGTGGTGAGGCTGAATCCGCCGTGGGCGTTGTGGAAGAGCACCCCGGTGGGTGTCCGGGTGTACAGCACGTCGCGCCGGATCCGCGGCCGGCTGTCGGCGATCTCCTCGTACGGGGCCATGTCCCTCACACCTCGGTGGTACGCAACGGGGCGGCTGACTGCCGCAGGGCGGGGGCTCCGTCGGCGGAGCCACTGGTCCTGGTGGTGCGAGACTCCACCGGCGCGCGGGCCCAACTGCCCGATGCCGCACGGGTGAAGGCCTGGAGCAGCTCGTGCATGCGGTAGTGCCCGGGGGGCCCCTCCGCCAGGAGTCCGGCCTGTACCAGGCTCGCCAGCACCAGTTCCCCGGTGGCGGATCCGGCCGTCGTGGACGTGACGGGATCGGTGGCCGGGGCGGAATCGGGGCCGGGGTCGAACGCGAGCCCCCGCCCGATCGGGGCGGCGCGCCGGAGACCGGCGGCGGATGTCCCGTCCGGCAGCGGTTCACCACGCAGGACGGCGATCTGCAGACGTTGCAGGGCGGGTCCCGGGTCGACTCCGAGCTCGTCGAGCAGGTGGTCGCGAACCCGGCGGTACTCGGCGAGCGCCTCCGCGCGACGGCCGGTCCGGTACAGGGCCTCGATGAGCTGCTCCCAGAAGCGCTCGTGTACCGGGTGCGATCTGGCGACCGACCAGAGTTCGGCCAGTACCTCGCGACAGTGCCCCAGGGCGAGTTCGATGTCGTAGATCCGTTCGGCGGTTCTGAGCCACTCCTCGGCGAGCCGGGGCACCTCCTCGTGGTGCAGCGCGTCGGAGTGGACGTTGCCGAGGACGGGAGGCTGCCAGAGCGTCAACGCCGAGCGGAGCAACGGGAGTTCAGCTTCGCAGTCGGCGGCCCGGTCCGCCCGTCCGAGCAGCTCGCGGAACTCCAGCAGGTCGAGGGTGGCGGCGTCGGCGGCCATCCGGTATCCGCCGGGCAGCGCCTCGATGGTGCTGCCGGAGACGCCGTACTTGGCGAAGAGCCTGCGCAGCCGCAGGACACAGGAGTGCAGCGCCGCCTTCGCCGTCGCCGGGGTCTCCTCGCCCCAGATGGCGCGCTGCAACGCCTCGACCGACACCACCGAGTTGGGGCGGACCAGCAGTGCGGCAAGCAGCGTCGCCGGTTTGGAGGGCTGGAGCACCGCGGTCTCCCGACGGTCCGCGATGGCCAGCAGTCCGAGAACGGTGAACCGGGTGGACTCGCCACCCTGCACGGTCTCGACCACGCCCACGCACCCCTCCGATCATCGCGTCCACGAGCCCCGTGGACCACGCCCGCCCGAACGTACGGCTGGTATTCGATCAAGTCAACGATGGGAGACAGTATTTGAGTGAACATTGCGGAACGGATCATCGTCCCCCGGTCCGTCTCCCCAACACCACGGGCAACAGGCCGGCCCCGCCGCTCTCGGCGGGGCCGGAACCCGACATCGTCGTCAGTCTTCTAGGGTCTGTTGCGAAAGTGGATCTTGACTTGAGGCGATCATGGTGTGGCGCGAGGGGATCTGACAGGCCGGCAGTGGGCTCGACCGGAGCCGTTGCTGCCAGTGGGGAGGAAGACGGGGAGGCCGCGGACGTGGACGCGTCGGCAGCTGATCGACGGGATACGGTGGCGGACCCGGGCGGGCACGCCGTGGCGGGACGTCCCTGAGCGGTACGGCCCTTGGGACCGGAGCTACGACTTGTTCCGCCGGTGGCAGCGCGACGGCACCTGGAAGCGGATCCTGGAACAGCTGCAGGTCCAGGCCGACGCGCAGGGCCTGATCACTTGGGACGTGAGTGTGGACTCGACCGTCTGCCGCGCCCACCAGCACGCCGCTGGCGCGCGAAAAAAGGGGATCTGCAGCGCGAGCCTCCCGGCGGGATCGACACCTAGCCGGACGATCACGGGCTCGGACGCTCCCGCGGCGGTCTGACTACAAAGATCCACTTTGCGACCGAGCAGAGGCAGAAGCTATTGTCACTGCTGATCACCGCCGGGCACCGGCACGACAGCCCGCAGTTCCAGCCCGTTCTCGAACGCATTCGCGTGCCCCGCACCGGCCCCGGACGGCCCCGCACCACACCCGACAGGGTCCGCGCCGACAAAGCCTACGGCTCCCGGGCAAATCGCTCCTACCTGCGCCGATGCAGGATCGAATGCACCAACCCAGAGGAAGCCCACCAACTCCGCAACCGCAGGAAGCTCGGCTCCCGTGGCGGGCGCCCGCCGAAGTTCGACAAGGACGACTACAAGGAGCGCCACGCGGTGGAGTGCGGGATCAATCGTCTCAAGCGCCATCGAGCTGTGGCCACGAGGTATGACAAGCTCGCTGTCAGCTATGAGGCGACCGTGCTGGTAGCAGTCATCAACGAGTGGCTGTGACCAGCACGGTGGCAATGCTCCTCAGTGGACGCAGAACTCGTTGCCGGCCGGGTCCTGCAGCACAGTCCAGGTGAGGCCCGGACTGCTGTGCTCGCCGACGACGCTCGCACCCAGAGCGACCAGCCGTTCCACCTCTCCCGCCAGGCCCGTGCCGGGCGCGGCAGCGAAGTCGACGTGTACACGGTTCTTGCCCCGCCGCTCTTCGGTCACACGCTGGAAACCCAGTGCCAGCGGCAGCGCTCTGACGATGACGAAGTCGCCGTGGTCCTGGGCGATCTCGCCTCCCAACGCCGTGGCCCACCACTGGACCAGCTCCTGCGGTTCCGCACAATCCACGGTAATCATCACTGCTGCCAGACTCGTGATCGTCACCCTAACCACGAGCACCGACAATCATCAGCGCCAGCCGTTCGCAGAACTGCAGCCAACGACCGTCGAAAACTGCCTTCGACGCACTCGGGTGGCTGTGACCAGCACTTTCACAGCAGGTCCTGGTACCAGCTGGCTGCCGACGCTCGCTGGCCTGGCCCATGTTGGCCAAGGCGGCAACACGCGGTATCCATCCGCAGAACATACGCGGTCAGCCAGACACCTTCTGGTGCCCGGCTGACCGCTGCCGTGTCGGATCACCGGGTGGCGAGGAGTTCTCCACCCTCAACGGCTCCTCGGAGGACGGTGGCGATCTCCTGGGGCAGGAGGTTGATCACGTCGAGCGCCTCGGCAGTGAGGGGGATCTCCTCCAGGAGGTACTCGCCCCGGCCCTCCTGGCTGAACTCGGGGCCGGTGCGGTCCTCGAAGTTCCAGCTCTCGATGGTGGCGAGGTAGAAGTCCTGGCGCTCGTCGTCGGTTTCGATGGTGTGGAGGAGGCTGACGATCTGGGCCTCGCCGGCGATCTCCTCGTGGACTTCGCGGAGCAGGGCGTCCTCGGGGCTGGCGTCGGTCGGGTCGACCTTGCCGCCGACGATGACCCAGTACGGGGCGATGCCGGGGCGGATGCGCTTGATCAGCAGCGTGGTGTTGGTCGGAGTGACGAGAACGGCTCGGACTCGCCTGATCATGGTGGCCTGCTTCCTGTGCGGTGTGGCGATGCTGGTCAGTGGAGGAGCCATCCCCCGTCGACGTGCAACGACTGGCCGGTGACGAAGGACGCGCTGGGGCTGGCGAGGAACGTGACCGCGGCGGCGACGTCCTCGGGTCGGCCTCGGCGCGGGACGCACTGGCGGCGGATCTGGTCCTCCGGTCGGGCACGGTGGTGGGCGGGCAGGTCGTTCTCCGCCTCGACCTGGATGGCCCCGGGCAGAACAGTGTTCACGCAGATCCCTGCCGGTCCAAGTTCCCTGGCCAGCGACCTGGTGAGGCCGAGCAGGCCGGCCTTGGCGGTGCTGTAGGCGGCCAGTCCCGGGCGTCCGGCGCGGGCGTTGACGCTGCCGATGTTGACGATGCGACCCCACCGACGTTCGGCCATGGCCGAGGTGACGGCACGGCAAGTCCGGTAGTGAATGGTCAGGTTGGCCTCGATGGCGCGGGCCCAGTCATCCTCGCCGAGCTGGTCCCATGGGATGCGGGGGTAGGCGCCGGCGTTGTTGACGAGGATCCCGATCGGGCCGAGTTCGGATTCGACCTGGCTGGTCAGCATGGCCACGGCGTCCGGGTCGGTGAGGTCGGCGCTGACCTCGATGCCGGTGCGGCCCTCACGGCGGATGTCGCCGAGCACCGTGCGGGCCCGGTTGATCTGGGCGAGGTGGTTGACGGCTACGGCGGCTCCGGCGGCGGCCAGGGCGCGGCTGATCGCGGCTCCGATGCCGGTGGCTCCGCCGGTGACCAAGGCCACGCGGCCCTGGAGCGGCAGTGCGGCGATGGGGAGTTCAAGCAGGGGCGTGGTCATCGTCGGTCCAATCATCGGGTCCGGTGGCAGGCAGGGGGTCGGTGTGGGTGAAGACCGTGCTGACCGTCTCGGGGTGCTGGGCCTCGGCGAGCTTGGCCAGCAGCAGGAGCAGGTCGGGGCCGGTGAGGCGAGTGGGCGGGATGACGCCGAGGATCCGCAAGGTAAGGAAGTGCCGGATCTGGGCGAGGAAGCGGTCCGGGTTGAGGCCGGCGGCCGGGGCGAGGTCGGCTCGAATTCGTTGCAGCAGGCGGGTGATCGCCGCCTGGCGCCCGAGGCCGACCGGCCAGGCGTACCTGATCTCCAGGCGGCGGTGGCGCTCGTCATGTTCGGCGTGCTGGAGGTGCGGGGTGGCGACGGGCGATAGGTGCAGCGGCAGGGTGCGGGCGTAGACGTCGGGCTGGTAGGTCGGCACCAGCCAACCGCCCATGCCCAGCAGGTACCAGAGCAGGACAGCGATATCCCCGGCAAGGGCGTTGCGGCCGGCGTACTCGAAGTCGAGCCAGCACAGTGGGTCGGCGATGTTCGGCTCGGTCGGGTCCCCCTGGGTGAGGGCGGTGAGCCAGTGGTGGCCGGGGTGGAGGGCTTCCCGGGCTTCTCGGACTGCGGTGGGAAGGTCGAGTCGCAGCGGGGTGCCGTTGACCACGAAGGTGTGGCCGGTGAGGGCGCTCAGCGGCAGTGGGTCGTCGGTGCGCGGGGCGGGGAGGGTCAGGCGGCCGGACAGGTACCAGGTGTCGATCCGGCCGCCGGGTTGGATGCGATCCAGGTAGAGGCCGGGCACACAGGCTGCCAACGGCGCTCGCCGGCCGCTGGCGGCCACCGCGTCCAGCAGGCTGTCGCACACGGCGTCGATCAGGGTGGTGACCCGGGGCACGGCGCTCGGGGCGCGCTCGGCGGTGGCGATGAGGTCGCCCAGCAGCATGGTGCACCGGCCGCTGGCGAACACGTCCTCGTAGGCGACCAGGTGCTTGCCGGACAGCTGAACGCGGCCCAGCAGCTCGGGGACTGGCAGTGCGTGGGCGGCGGCCTGCCACCCGCGGACCTCGGCGTCGGCGGTGGCGGGGTCGAGGACCTTACGGAAGACCGGCACCGGCCTCGTCGGGGTGCTCATGTGCGGCTCGTGGGCAGGGCGAGGGTGGCCAGCCAGTGGCCGAGGACGGTGTTGGCCAGCTCCACTGCCGCGTCCCGGTCCTCACGCGCCTGGTGGCGCAGGTCGGTGTGCCCGCTGGGACGGCGTTCGAGGAGGACAGCGAGCGCGTCGTCATCGGAGGCGCACTCGGTGCCCTCGAACCGGAGCATCACCTTGGCCAGCAGTGCGGTGATCTTGTACAGCGCCCGTAGGTCGGGGGCTCCCTTGAGTAGCTGGCGGCGGATCTCGATGGCGGCCTGCACGCCTGCCTCGACGCTCGCGGCCACGTCGGTGGCCGCGTCGGGGGCGGGCAGCGCGAGTCCTGGGCGGCACCACAGCGGGACGAGTGAGCCGGAGCCGATGAGGGCGAGGACGTGCAGTAGGCGGGAGGTGACCGCGCCGGTGCGGCACTCGTCCTGGGTCAGCACGGTGAGGCCGAGTTTGACGCCGCCGAGGTCGGCCTCCAACCGGGCGAGGGCCTGTCGTAGGCACGGGATGCTGTCCTGGCCGGCGACCACGAACACGTCCAGGTCGGACCAGCCGTGCTGGTACTTTCCGCGTGCTCCGCTGCCGGTGACCGCGAGGAGGTCGATCAGCGGCGGCTGCTGGACGGTAGTGATGCCCAGCAGCGCGGACAGGTAGGACTCCAGGTGGACGGGTAGGCCCAGGGCGTTGACCGGCGCGGTGCTCGGCTCGCGCAGCAGCCAGCGGTGGGCGAGCGCGATGCCGTCCAGGCGCCGTTCCAGGTGCAGCCGGCTGCCGTTGTTGTCGATCACCTCGTGTGCGAGCGCGACGACCTCGGCGGCTCCGCGCCTGGCCTTGACGGTGTCGCGCTGCACCACGTCCTCGGGTCCGGCGGTGCCGCGTTCGGCGCGGATGCCGGGGGCGGTGTCGAGGTAGACGATGGCCAACTGGCTGCCGAGCATCCGCCGCAGCTCGGCGGTCGCCTCCTGGTCGTGCAGGGACTCGATGGTCACCCGGTTGAGGAAGTGGTGGGCCGCGCAGAACCGGTCGAGGCCGTCGACCAAAAGTTCGGCGCGCACCACGGCCGGGATCTCGTAGGGGTCGGTGATGCCGGCCCGGTTGGCGGCGTCCTCGATCAGGTGGCCGATCTTGAGGCGCCCGTAGCCGTGGTGCAGCCGCAGGTACTCGCCCGCGGTGCTCTTGCCGCTCTCCGACATGCCGCCGAGCGCGACCACCCGCACCCCGGGCAGGGCGCGCCGCGGCACGAGGGGAGTGAACGGGTGCAGTCGTCGCCGGATCTCGTCCTGGACGGCCATCACCTGGCGCTCACCGATCACGATGATCTCCGCCCACCTGTCCTCGCGCACCAGCCGGTAGATCTGCTGGTGCAGGTGGCGCTGGTAGCCCGCGTAGGTCGGGGTGACGCTCCGCTCGTGGGACAGGCTGCGGGCGGTGCCGATCACCGGGTCGTCGTCGTGCAGGAGCACGATGCCGTGCTCGATGGCTTCGGCTGCCCGCAGGTCGGCGGCGAAGGGCGCCAGCAGCTCGCGGGCCCGGTCAGCGGCCAGCTCGGTACCGGTGTGCTCGCGCACCGCGATGGTGGCGGCGAGGGAGGCCTCCAGCATCGGGATCCCCCGGTCCACCAGGCGCACCGGAGCAGCAGCAGCCGTGCGGGAGCGCTCCAGATAGGAGCTGGCCAGCACGTCGGCGACCTCCTCGATGGGGCCGCGCTCGAACCACCAAGTGCCCATGCCCATGGCCTTGATGCCGCTCCAGCGCGGGTCGTGGTCGTCGAGCGGGCCGGTCGTGCGGGCGGCCGGGCCGATGCGGCGGGCCAGGATCCCGATCTGCTTGGTCTTGCCGACGTTGTCGGGACCGCTGAAGGCGATCGTGGTGGGCGGGGTGGGGGCGTGCTCAGGGGAGATAGACACGAGGTTCCTCCACGAGGGTGCTCAGTACGTCTTGGAGTGATGGGGCGATCCGGCCGGGGATCGGTCTTCTCCGGTCGGGGCCTGGGAGAGCGAGGAGTCAGGCGGCGGGCGGCGTGTCCGGAGCCGACTCGGAGGTCGAGTCCCGGTCCATGGCAGGCGCGTCGTCGTGCTGGATCAAGACCGGCAGGAGACCGAGCACAACGGCGTGGTCGAGCGCCCACAGCACGGTCAAGCCGGCACCGACGGGATCGCGGTGTTCGCCCCTGCGCCGGCCGCTCACACCCGCTCCACGGAGAGGTCGGCCCACACCGTCTTGCCACGGGCGTCCAGCTCGACGCCCCAGACGACAGCCAAGCGGTCCACCAAGATCAACCCTCGGCCGGACTCGTCGCCCGTGCCAGGGGTGACCAGGACCGGCAGGGTGCGGGAGCCGTCCCGTACGGCGATGCGCACGACTCGGCCCACTCGGTTGGTCACCTGGGCGACGCTGACCTGCATCGTGGTCAGGCAGCCGGTCTTCGCGGCGTTGGAGACCAGTTCGGTGAGAACCAGCTCGGCATCGTCGGCGAGGTGGACCAGGTCCGAGTCAGCGAGCTTGTCGCGCAGCAACCGGCGGGCCACGGAGGCGGACTGAAGCTGGTACGGCAGCGATGCTTCCGCGAGCCGTACGGGCCGTTCTGCTCTGGTCAACACATTCGGGGTCACGGGTCGCTCGCTCCTGGTCGCCAGGCTGCCAACCTCGGACAGCGGAGGCTATCCGGGCAGCAGCGGTCAGAGACAGTCACCCGGCTGCCCCGAACCGGTGACGGCTCGCGACTCCGAGTGACTGACACCAAGTCAACTGGCCTTCCTTCGCTCAAGACCCTGCTGCGAAGGCCCGGTTCTCTTTACCGTGTTTACCGCCCCCTGGTGCCGAGGAAGGGACAGGCCATGGCACAGCCCGTGACGAACCACCAGCTCGAAGCAGCCATCGTCGACGCCGAGATGACGTTCGAGGCCCTCGCCCGAGGCGTGGTCCGGGTGGCGGCCGAAGTCGGCGTGCACCTGCGGACGAACCCCTCGACGGTTCACAAGTGGCTGCGGGGGTCCGACCCGGAGGGCGACACGCCGGCCTTCATCTGCGAGGCCCTGTTCCGCAGGACGGGACGGCCCTACACCCCCACCGAGCTCGGGCTACGGTCGGTGGAACAATCCGACCCGGGCCTCGGGCTGTCCATCGGCCCCGATCCGGTGGGGGTCCTCGCACGGGTATGGAGAGCTGATTTGGACCGTCGCAAGTTCCTGGCTGCCTCGGCGTACTCGATCGCCGCGATCCACCTGCCGCTGGAGTACGTCCGTGAGAGCGCCGAACGCACCGCTGCCGTCCGCAGCGGCTCGGTGGCCGGTGCCGCCGAAGTCGTCGCCGTCCGCGACATGATCAGCATGTTCACCGAGATCGACGAGCGCCACGGCGGCCAACACGGACGCTCCGCCCTGATCCAGTACCTGCGATCCGACGTGGCCGCGCTGTGCCGGGGCAGCTTCCGCACCCACGAGGACCGGCAGCAGATGCTCTCGGCGGCAGCCGTCGGCGTGCACCTGGCCGGTTGGAAGGCGTACGACGCCGGAGAGCAGGGCCTCGCCCAGCGCTACTACCACCAGTCGTACGCCCTCGCCGTCGAGTCCGGGATCGTGGGCCACGACGCCTTCGTGCTGCGGACCCTCGCCCAGCAGGGCATGAAGCTCCGTCACCCTTCCAAGACCTTCGCACTGTCCGACACCGCGCTGACCTGGGTTGCCGGCCGGGTGGATGCCGGCACCGAGGCCCTGTTCACCATCACCCACGCCCACGGCCTGGCCGCCACCAACCAGCGACGCCCCGCCGTGCTGGCGGTCCAGCGGGCCCGTGACCTGCTGGAGACCGCCGACCTGGACGACATGCCGTACTGGGCCCGCTCCTGGGGCCCAGCCAGCGCCACCGTGAACTCCCGTTCCGCGAAGGTCTTCGCCCGACTCGGCGACCGCAAGGGCGCCGCCGAGAACTACGCGGCAGCCGCAGCCACCAGGCCGGCCACGACGTACGCCCGCATCAAGGCCCTCGACCTGGTCGCCCAGGCCAAGATGGAGCTGGCCGACGGCGGCATCGAGCAGGCGTGCGACACGTGGAACCGGGCGCTCGACAGTATGGCGGGCGTCCAGTCGGTCCGGACGCGTCGCGCGGTGCTGGAGATGCGCAAGAACCTGGCCCAGTTCAAGAGCCGCGGCGTCTCCGCAGCCCAGGAACTGGATGAGCGAGCCTCCATCTTCCTAACCTGACCGCGCCCACGTCCTGCTACGAAACGAGTAGGCGCCAGGATCCGGAAGCATGGATGGCAAGTGCCAGTCTTCATCAGGATTCCCAAACGCCTAGAAGCCCCTGCGCACGCCCCCGTCGATCGACAGCATCACGCCCGTCAGGTACGACGCGGCGGGCGACAGCAGGAAAGCGGCGCTCCGGCCGAACTCGTCGGGGGTTCCGTAGCGGCGGAGGGGAACGTCGGCGGTCGCACGGGCGCGGGCGGCGTCGGCGTCGCCGGCCCGCGCGTCGAGTTCGCGCACCCGGTCGGTCTCGATGTGAGCGGGCACGAGGCCGACGACGCGGATGCCCCGGGGACCCAGCTCGTTCGAGAGGTTCTTCGCGTAGCCGGCCAGGCCCGGCCGCAAGGCGTTGGAGATCGCGAGGCCGGGAATCGGCTCGTACACGGAGCTGGAGAGGACGAAGCCGATGACACCTCCGTCGTCCAGCTCCGCCGCGACGGCGCGGGACAGCCGAACCGCACCGAGGAAGACCGACTCGAAGGCGGTGCGCCACTGGTCGTCGTCGATGTCGTCCGAGGTACCCGCCGGCGGCCCGCCGACGCTGATGAGCACCCCGTCCAGCCGTTCGAAGGCGTCGCGGGCCGCGCCGATCAGCCGGGCCGGGGTGTCGGTGTCGGCGTTGTCGGCCACCACACCGACCACCCGTCCCGGACCGCCGAGTTCCGCCTCAGCCGTGGCCACCGACTGCTCGCTGCGACCGCTGACGACCACCCTCGCGCCGTCCGCCACCAGTTCGCGGGCGGCGGCCCTGCCCAGCCCCCGGGTGCCACCGGTGACGATGTACACCCGATCCTTCAGTCCGAAGTCCACGACTGCCTCCTGTCCGATCGCGCGGGCCGCAATGGGCTTACAGCATCGCCTTCCGGGGTCGTGGGCACCACCGTCGCCGTTCTCCGTGCCGTGGACGCCCGGAGCCGGTGCGCCGGTCCGGTCCTGCTCGACGAACGCCTCCCCGTCGCGGAGCGCCCGGGCCGCTGGGGCGTTCCCGACGATGCCGTCGACCGCGATCGCGGAGCGAACACGGTTGCGGTGCTAACCCAGGCGATCGGCCCAGTCCGCCGGTACCCGCCCCGCGGGGCCGGGGGTCGGCTGATCGGCGGGGTGGCTCTCCGGTGGTGCCAGCCGCGGGCCCGACGCGTACATCTCGGAGGTCTCGTAGTTCCAGAACCAGCTCTCGCCCGGTTCGAAGCTGCGGATCACCGGGTGCCCGGTGGCTTCGGCATGGGCGGTCGCGTGTTTCGACGGCGAGTCGTCGCAACAGCCGATGTGGCCGCAGAGCGCGCAGCGTCGCAGGTGGAACCACCACCCGTCGACAGCGTCGCACTCGGGGCATCCGGTACCGCTCGGCGGGACCGAGGGGTCGATTCCGTTCCGGGAACTCATGACGGCTCCTGGGGGGCGTTGGAGTCGGTGGAGGTCAGCGGGAGGCGCACCTGGAACCGGGTGTCGCCGGGGACGGAGCGCACCCGAAGGTCACCGTGGTGCTTGTTGACGACGATGCGCCACGAGATGTCCAGGCCGAGGCCGGTACCCTCACCCACCGGTTTCGTGGTGAAGAACGGGTCGAAGATGCGGTCGCGGATCTCCGCGGGCACCCCGGGCCCCGTGTCGCCGAACTCGACGAGGAGATGGCCGTCGTCCCGCGCGGTGCGCACCGTCAACGTGCCTTGGGTGTCCATGCTCCTCATCGCCGAAACGGCGTTGTCGATCAGGTTCGTCCAGACCTGGTTGAGTTCGCCGGGGTAGGCCGGGATCTTCGGCAGCGTGCGGTCGTACTCCTTGACGACGGTGATGTGGGGGCCGATCTTCCCGGAGAGCATCAGCAGCGTGCTGTCCAGCAGTTCGTTCACGTCGGCGACCTGGTAGGGCGCCCGGTCGAGTTGGGAGTACTGTTTGGCCGCGGTGACGAGGGCCGAGATGCGGGCGGTCGAGTCCTCGATCTCGTTCATCAGGAGTTCGGTCTCGACCGTGTAGCTCAGCCATCGCACGGCGCCTTCCAGGGCGCCCTCGTCCACGGCTGCCGCGACCCGGTCGAGCCAGTCGGTGTCGAGGCCCGCCTGGACGAACGTCGGCGCCATCTGCCAGCCGTCCGCGATGCCCTGGTCCTCCAGCCAGTCGGCGAGGGCGTCCTCCCGGTCCGAGGCCTCGAGCGGACTCAGGTTGCCGGCGGCCTTGGCGACGCGCTCGGCCGTGCGTTCCTGGACCTCGATGAGTGCCTCCAGGCTGTCGCGCCGGTACGGACCGGTCGCGATCGCACCGAGCTTGTGGCGCATGCCGGCGACCCGCTCCCGGAGCGCCGACGTCGCTCGCACCGCCGCCGCGGCGGGGTTGTTGAGCTCGTGGGTCAGCCCCGCGGACAGCGACCCGAGAGCCAGCAGCCGTTCTCGCTGGCCGACGGCCTCCTGGGTGTTCTTGGTGCCGAAGAAGAGCCCCTCCAGCAGGTGCACGGCCATCGGGAACCACTCGCGCATGATCGCGGCGAAGGTCTCCGCGGGAAGCACGAAGAACCGCGAAGGCTCGACGACACGCAGGGAGTTGTTGTAGACCTGCTCCACGCGGTCGCCCAGGTAGGCCTGGAAGGCTCCCGCGTAGACACCGCGGCTGGAGCTCCGGTTGACCTCCACGTCGAGGTTGCCGATCCTGCGTGACAGGACGAGGGCCCCTTCGAGCAGCACGTAGAAGCAGGTGGCCGGGTCACCCTCCTGGTACACGGGCCCGGGTTCGAAGGTCTCCACCCGGCCGTCGCGGCACAGCCGCGCGATCTGGTCGGGGGCCAGCTTCTCGAACAGGAACAGCGTGCCGATCTCCTGTTGCCGGCACGGCATCGGTCGCCCGTTCACGACTGTTCCAGGTACCGGTGCACGAGCATGACGGCCATGGCTCCCTCCCCGACGGCGGACGCGACACGCTTGGCGGACTCCGCGCGCGCGTCTCCCGCCACGAAGACGCCGGGCACGTTGGTCTCCAAGTGGTACGGCGGCCGGTCCAGCTCCCAATCGGGCGGCGGGCGCCCGTCCGCGGTCAGATCGGGACCGGTCAGGATGAAGCCGCGCCGGTCCCGCAGCACCGTGCCCTCCAGCCAGTCGGTCAGCGGGGCCGCGCCGATGAACACGAACATCCACTGGGCGTCGACGAGTTCCGTCTCCCCGGTCACCGTGTCGCGCAGGGTGAGCTGCTCCAGTTGGCGCGTCCCGTGGGCGGCCTCGACGACCGTGTTGGTGCGCACCGAGATCGTGGGCGTGGCCTTGACCTGTTGGACGAGGTAGTAGGACATCGAGGCGGACAGGGAGGGTCCGCGCACCAGGATGGTGACCGACTTGGCGCCCCGGGCCAGGTAGAGCGCGGCCTGGCCGGCGGAGTTCGCCCCGCCGACGATGTACACGTCGTGGCCCTGACACGCGGCCGCCTCGGTCAGCGCCGAGCCGTAGAACACCCCGCACCCGGTCAGCTCGGCCACGCCGGGCGCCTCGAGCTGCCGGTACGACACGCCGGTCGCGAGGATCACGGAGTGCGCGGCGACCGTGGCGCCGTCCGAGAACCGGACGACGCGCGACGCGCCGTTGATCTCCAGCCCGGTGACCTCGCGCGCGGTCAGCACCTCGGCACCGAACTTCGCCGCCTGGCGCCGGGCCCGGTCGGTGAGCTGCGCCCCGGAGACGCCGTCCGGAAAGCCGAGGTAGTTCTCGATCCGTGAGCTCTGGCCCGCCTGGCCCCCGGTCGCGGAGCGTTCCACGAGGACGGTGCGCAGACCCTCGGACGCCCCGTACACGGCCGCTCCCAGACCGGCCGGACCGCCCCCGATGATCGCGAGGTCGTAGAACCGGGCCGACGGAGTCGTCGCCAGGCCGACCCGGGCGGCGAGGTCCTGGTCGTCGGGCTCGACCAGTGCCGTGCCGTCCGGAGTGATCACCAACGGGAGCCGCAAACCGTCCTGGCCGGCGGCACAGAGCAGCTGCCGGCCCTCCGGTTCGTCGGACGAGTACCAGCGGTACGGCACCTCGTTGCGGGCCAGGAACTCCCGGACGCCCGACGAGCGGGCCGACCAACGGCTTCCGACGACCTTGGTGATGGCCACCGGCCGACGATCGGTGGGCCGCCAGGTCTCCAGCAGACCGTCCACGACCGGATAGAGCTTCTCCTCCGGCGGGTCCCAGGGCTTGAGGAGGTAGTGGTCGAGGTCGACCACGTTGATCGCGTCGATCGCCGCACTGGTGTCCGCGTACGCGGTGAGGAGCACCCGCCGCGCGCCGGGATACACGTCGAGGGCCTGCTCCAGGAACTCGATGCCGTTCATCTGCGGCATGCGGTAGTCGGCCAGGATCACCGCCACGAGGCCGCCCCGCAGCCTCAGCTCGCGCAGGGCGTCCAGTGCGGACTCCCCGGACTCCGCGCGCACCACCCGGTACGCCCCGCCGTAGCGTCGCCGCAGGTCACGGGCGACGGCACGGGACACTCCGGGGTCGTCGTCCACGGTCAAGATGACGGCCCGCGCCGCTTCGGCAGCCCCTGCCATGCGTCTCCTGCCCCGGGCCGGCGGGTTTCCCGTCCTGGCGTCGCCGGCCCGTGTACACCTGTACGCCGGTGCTACTCATTGTATGAGTGGTCCGGTGGCTCCGCTACGAAGCCGGGATCCACCGGCCGGCCCGCCCGCCGGCCCGGATCGATGCCGTTCCGGCTCGCGTCGCCGACCGGACGCCCGGGCCCCGGAGGCGGACGGGCCGTGCCCCGGAGGCGGACGGGCCGTGCCCGTCGATCCCCGCACAGGGCCGGCGGGGCGGTGTCGGCCGGCACGATCCGCGGTGCGTCGTCCAGGACGCGCGGACCTGCTCCCGGGGTCGTCCGGTCCGCGTTCAGTTGACCTGGCGGGCCGCCGAACTCCAGAAGCGCTCGCGCAGTTCACGCCTGAGCACCTTTCCGCTGGGATTGCGCGGCACCTGGTCGATGAACTCGTAGCTCGCCGGGATCTTGAAGTCGGCCAGCCGGTGCCGCAGAAACGTCATCAGCTCGCGCGGCCGCACCGCGGTCCGGTCCTCGACGACGACGAAGGCGTGCAGGGCCTCGCCCCACCGCTCGTGCGGCTTGCCGATCACCGCCGCGTCGAGCACGGCCGGATGAGCGGCGAGGGCGTTCTCGATCTCGGCCGGGTAGACGTTCTCGCCGGCGACGATCACGACATCCTTGATCCGGTCCCGCAGGTAGAGGTAGCCGTCGGCGTCGAGGTACCCGGCGTCGCCGGTTCGCACCCAACCGGCTTCCAGGGCCTCGGCGGTGGCCTCGGGCAGCCGCCAGTACCCGATCATGTGGCCGGGGGTGCGGACGCAGATCTCGCCGCTCGCTCCGGGCGGGAGCTCCCGGCCCCGGTGGTCGACCACCTTGACCGCGAATCCCGGGTACGGCCGCCCGGCGGCCAGCAGTCGCGGACTGCCCGACACGTGTTCCCGCGGCGGTAGGCAGACGGCGGTGTTGCCGGTCTCGGTCAGCCCGTAGATCTGGGTGAGCTCGCAACCGATCGTGCTCAGACACAGCTCCAACAGATCGGTCGCGATGGGTGAGCCACCGTAGACGATCTTGCGTAGGCCGGCGAAGTCGGCGCTCGACGCGCCCGGCTCGGCGAGCAGCATCCGGATCATCGACGGCACCATGCAGGTGGTGCTGACCCGGTGGGACCGCACGGCCTCCAGGGCGTCGCCGGCCACGAACATCCGCAGCGCGACATTGGTGATGCCCGCGCTGAACCCCTGGACCGCCCACCACAGACCGCCGATGTGGAACCCGGGCACCGCGATCAGGCTCACGTCGCCGTCCTGCCAGTCGATCCAGTCCAGCCCCGCTCCCGCCAGGGCGTCCCGGACGGCGAAGAAGCTGCGGTTCGCCAGCACCACGCCCTTGGGCAGCCCGGTGGTCCCGCTGGTGTAGATCTGCACCACCTCGTCGTCCGGGCCGCCGCGCGCGTCCAGGTCGGCGTCCGACTCGGCGCCGCGCCAGGCCAGGAACCCGGTGCCCGGTCCGTCCACGCCGTCCAGCGCGACCACCTCCGGCGGCCGCGCCAGCCCCTCGGCCGCCTGCGCCGCGACCTGCCGGAAGTCGTCCTCGACGAACAGCAGGACCGCCGTGGAGTCCCGCAGGATGTGTCCGACCTCGGCCGCCGTCAGCCGCCAGTTGACGGGGACCAGGACCGCGCCGCTCTTCGCGCAGCCGAACAGCAGGTCGTAGTAGTGCTCCGACTCCCGTCCCAGGTAGGCCACCCGGCCGCCGGGCAGCACGCCGGCCGTGCGCAGCGCCCGCGCGGTCCGGTTGCTCGCACGGTGCAGCTCCGCGTAGCCGACCGTGCGGTCCTGGACGACCAACGCGCGGGCGCCCGGCCGGTGTCGGGCGTGGAAGGAGGGGATCGCCGCCAGCGTCCGGAGTTCCGGAAAGTAGCGCACAACAGGCCTTTCTCTCGATGCTCTGGACGTCGTCCGTCCGCTGTCACGACGCCTCCGGCCGGCCCACCGGTCCGCGGGGAACCGGCGGGCCGTCGCGGTCCGGACCGGGCTCAGCCGGCGGCGGCCGGCTCGTCCGCGCTGTCCTCGTCCCAGCGGGCGGCGAGGTACTCGGTGACTCCGCGCACCGAGGGCGATTCGAAGAGCACCGCCGCCGGCATCGGGCGCTGGAAGACCGACTCCAGCGCGTTCTTGAGTTCCATCGCCACCAGCGAGTCCAGGCCGAGCTCGATGAAGCCGCTCTCCGTCCCCACCTCCTCCACCCGCTCGAAGTGCAGCAGCCTGGCCACCTCGGCACGCACCAACTCGGTGATCGAGACAAGCCGTTCGGCCGGCGGCAGGGCCTTCAGCGCGGTCAGGTCGGTCCGCCGGACCGGAGCCCGACCGGCGGTGGCGACGCGCTGGTAGAGCCCCTCCCGGCCCGGGCGGCCGGCGGCCAGCAGGTCCCAGTCGCACCGTCCGACGATGGCGGTCGGGCCGGCTCGGTCGAGCAGCGCCACCAGGGCCTCGGTCCCCTCCTCGGGAGCGAGCGGAGTCACCCCGCCGCGTTCCAGGGCCACCAGCCGGTCGGCACTGAGCGCGGCCGCCATGCCGATCTCGGCCCAGGGGCCCCAGTTGATGCTCAGGCCGGGCCGGCCTTCCTCGACACGCCGGACCATGAGCTCGTCCAGGAACGCGTTGCCCGCCGCGTAGTTGGCCTGTCCCACCGGCCCGATCACCACCGAGAGCGACGAGAAGCCCACGAAGAAGCGCAGGTCGGTGGCGCCTTCCAGGGCCTGGTGCAGCAGGTGGCTGCCGTAGACCTTGGACTCGAACACCGTGTCCAACTGCTCCCAGGACATCCCCACGATCGGCACGTCGGCGAGCGCGCCGGCCGCGTGGATGACACCGCCGAGCGGCCGGCCGGTCTCGCGCAGCGTCGCCATGATCCGCTCGACGCCCGCGGCGGTGCCGATGTCCGCCCGCACCAGCGTGGCGGTGACACCCTCGCCCAGCAGCCCGCGCAGCGCCGCCCGGGCCTCGGCCGGGACCTCCCGGCGACCGACCAGCACCAGGTGACGCGCCCCGGCCGCGGCCAGCTTCCCGGCCGTCGCCAGACCCAGCCCGCCCAGGCCTCCGGTGATCAGGTAGAGGTGCTCGGGATCCAGCACCGGCCCCGCCGGCTCGGCCCCGCCGGCCGGGGCCGGCACGTCCTGGAGCGGCAGGATCCGCCGCACCCGGCGTCGGCCGGACCGGTAGGCGATCTGCGACTCGTCCGCCTCCGGCGCCGACCACTCGTCGGCCAGTACCTGGTGGGGGTCGGTCGCGGGGTCGAGATCCAGCAGGGTGACGCCGTACGCCGGGTACTCGGTCCGCAGAGTGGTGCCGAAGCCCCACAGCGTCGCGGCGGCGGGCACCGGCGTGCCCGGCGTGCCCGCCCGGGCACCGCTGGTCACCAGCCAGAACCGCTCGGCCGGGGCCGTCCCGTCGGCCGCGAGCAGCTGCACGAGGGCCAGCAGCTCACGGTAGTTGCGCTCGCACTCCGCCCGAAGCGTCGCCACGTCGGGCCCGGCGTCCCGAGGCCGATCCGTGCCCTGCCAGAACCAGCAGAGGTCCGCCGGCCGCTCGCGCAGCAGCCGGGCCGCGTGCTCGGGCCCGTCCGCTCGGGTCAGCGTGACACCCCTGCCGGCCGCGCTGGCCACCAGCTCGTCCCACGCGCCCGGCGCCGTGCCGACCACGACCACCTCCCGTCCGCCGTCCGTGGGGCCGTCCGCCGGTTCCCGCTCGACCCAGCGCGCCTCGTGGAACAGCCCCGGACCGCCCGAGCGATCGTGCTCGACCCGCTTGGCCGTCAGGCCGTGGACCAGGAGTACCGGCCCGTGCGCGTCGGCGAGCACGAGGTCGGCGGTGACCGTGCTGTGCCCCGCGCCCACCGCGGTGATCCGGCTGACGGTCCGCAGTGCCTCGCCGCGCGGTTCGCGCAGCAGCCGCAACTCCCCGATGCTCAGCGGGAGGTAGGTGTGGCCGTCGTTGGTCGCCTGGAGCGCGCTGTCCAGGATCCCCGGCGGGAGGTGGCCCGGCCCCGGCCGCGGGTCGCCGCGCAGCTCGGCCACCGCGGTCCGGCCCGCCCGACGCACCCGGGTCAGCCGTCGGAACTCCGGGCCGTACTCCAGGCCGAGCTCGGCGAAGACCGCGTACACCTGGTCCGTCCCGGCTTCGGTGCAGTCGGCCGGGTCGAGCGCCGCCGCCTGCTCCTCCAGTTCCCGGGCGAGCGAGCGCAGCGGGTCCTGGTGCTGGTCGGGCACGCGGAGCTCGGCCGAAACGTGGCGCCGTTCGAAGTCGTCCCCGACCCGGCTCACGACCTCGACGGACACCCGACCGTCCGGCCGCGTCCGCAGCCGCGTCCGCACGTCGGTCACCGCGTCGGGGCCCAGGAAGAGCGGCTCATGGATGACCAGGTCCGAGAGCTGACGGTCCGTCGCACCGAAGACCGCGTGCTGCACGGCGAGGAACTGCTCGACGAACCCGGCCGCGGGGAAGACGGCCTGTCCCAGCACCACGTGGTCACGCAGGTACTCCGGCCGGGAACTGCCGAGTGCCGCGGCGAACTCCCGCACACCGGCCGGGTCCGCCGCCGTCGGGGTGACCTCGTGTCCCAACAGGGGGTGACCGATCCGGGTCCCGCCACCACCGCCGAACGCGGTCTTCGAGGTCGGCACCCAGTAGTGCCGCCGCTCGAACGCGTAGCCCGGCAGCTCCACCAGCCGACCCGGCCGGCCGGCGTGGAAGCGCTGCCAGTCGACGGTCAGGCCCGCCGCGAAGGCACGGGCCGCGGGCACCCGCAGCACCTCACCGGCCGGGTCCGCGGCCCGGGGACCGCCCAGCCAACGGTGCCGTTCGCGCGGGACGCACCGCTTGGCCAGCGCGGTCATGGTCTCTCCCGGCCCGATCTCCAGGAAGGCGTGTGCGCCCCTCCGGTCGATCGTGCGCAGGCCACCGGCGAAGTCGACCGGAGCACACAGCTGCCGGGCCCAGTAGTCGGGCGAGGCCAGCTCGGCCGGGTCCGCCACCTCCGCGGTCACCGTCGAGACCAGCGTGAAGACCGGCTCCCGGAAGGTGAAGCCGGCGATCGCGGCCCGGAACTCCTCGGCCGCCGCGGCCATCAGCGGCGAGTGGAAGGCGTGCGAGACTCCCAGGTCGCGGGTCACCACCCCGTCGGCGCGCAGCGCCTCGACCACACCGGCGAGCTCGTCGGCGGCACCGGAGACGACGCACTGGTGCGGGGAGTTGACGGCCGCGATCGCCACCCGTGGGGCATCCGTCAGGAACTCGGCCACCTTCTCGGCCGGTGCCATCACCGCGGTCATCCCGCCGGCCGCGTCGACGCTCTGCATGATCCGTGCCCGGGTCGCCACCAGCCGTACCGCGTCCGGCAGCGGGAGGACCTCGGCGACCGCGGCGGCGGACAGCTCGCCGAGGCTGTGCCCGATCATCACCGAGGGCCGG
The DNA here is from genome assembly GCF_044547075.1 of Kitasatospora sp. NPDC052896. Taxonomy (NCBI): domain Bacteria; kingdom Bacillati; phylum Actinomycetota; class Actinomycetes; order Kitasatosporales; family Streptomycetaceae; genus Kitasatospora; species Kitasatospora sp. NPDC052896. The sequence continues at coordinate 9,788 of NZ_JBITZU010000029.1, read as the reverse complement.
ACCCCCAGGTCCAGCCAGAGCCGGGCCAGCGCGTACTCGTAGGAGAAGAGCGCCGGCTGGGCGCGCAGCGTCCGCCGGTCCGCCGCTTCGTCCCGGCCCGGCGTCAGCAGCAGCTCCCGGACCGAGAACCCGAGTTCCTGGGAGAAGAGCCGGTCGCACTCGTCCAGGTGCCGGCGGAACACCGGGAACGCCTCGTGGAGCGCGGCGCCGGCACCCGCGTACGGCACTCCCTGGCCGGCGAAGACGAAGGCGGTCCGGCCGATCCGGCCCGGCCTGGTACCGGTGGTGGGCTGCGCGCCGGCCTCCCGCGCGAGGACCTGGAGCAGCTCCTCGCGCGAGCGGACCGCCGCGGCCGTGCGCAGGTCGTGGGCGGTCCGGCCGACGTTGGCGGTGTAGCAGAGGTCGCGCACCGACAGCTCCGGGTGCGCCTCGACGTGCCTGCGGTAGTCGTGCAGCAGGGCACGCAGCGCGCCGTCGGTCTTCGCCGAGACGGTCAGCACGTGGGCACCGTCGGGCGCGGCGTCCTCCGGCGTTGCCCGCTGGGGCTCGGGTGCCTGCTCCAGTACCACCGAGGCCACCGTGCCGGCGAACCCGAACGAGTTGACCACCGCGCGCCGGATCTCGTCCGGCCACGGGGCAGCGGTCTGCGGCACCGTCACCGGATAGGCGTGCCAGGGGATGTGCGGTGAGGGCGTGTCGAGGTTGAGGTGGGGGTAGAAGGCACCCTCGCGCAGTTGGAGCAGGGTCTTCATGATGCCGCCCATACCGGCGGCCGCTTCCATGTGCCCGATGTTGGTCTTCACCGAGGCCACCCTGAGCGGATCGTGGTGACTGCGGGCCGCGCCGAAGACCGCGTTGATCGCGCCCATCTCGATCGGGTCGCCCAGGGCGGTGCCGGTGCCGTGCGCCTCGACGTACCGGACCTCGGACGGCCCGAGACCGGCGCGCTCCAGCGCCGCGGTCATCACCGCGGCCTGGGAGGTACCGCTGGGGACGGCCAGTCCGCCGCTCGCGCCGTCCTGGCGGATGGCGCTGCCGCGCACCACGGCGAGGATCCGGTCGCCGTCCCGCCGCGCGTCGGACAGGCGCTTGAGCACCATCATCCCGCAACCCTCGCTGCGGGCGTAGCCGTCCGCCGCCTCGGCGAAGGTCTTGCACCGGCCGTCCGGTGCCAGCATGTTCGCGTTCGACAGGACGATGTGGCTGAACGGCTGGTGGATCGCGCTCACTCCGCCGCACAGCGCGATCGAGCACTCCCCGCGCCGCAGGCCCTCGGCAGCCATGTGCAGGGCGACCAGTGACGAGGAGCAGGCCGTGTCCACGCTGATCGACGGGCCGGTCAGACCGAGGAAGTAGGAGAGCCGACCGGACACCGCGCTGTGTGCCGTGCCCGTGCCGATCGCCGCGTCCAGTTCGTCCAGGGCGAGGCCGCCGAGCTCCAGCACGTAGTCCAGACAGCTGACGCCGACGTACACGCCGCCGTCCCCGTTCCGCAGTGCGGCCGGGTCGATGTTCGCGTGCTCCAGCGCGGACCAGGCGCACTCCAGCACGAGACGCTGCTGCGGGTCGACGAACTGGGCCTCCTTCGGCGAGATGTTGAAGAACCTCGCGTCGAACCGGGCCAGGTCCCTGAGGAAGCCGCCGCCCGCCGTCCGGACGCTGCCGCGATCGGCGGGGTCCGCGGAGAAGAGCGCGGCGACGTCCCAGCGGTCCTCCGGAATCGGCCCGGTGCCGGATCGCCCGGCGGCCAGGAACTCCCCGAACCCCTCCAGGGTGTCGTTGTCGCCGGGGAACCGCAGGCCCACCCCTACGATCGCGATCGGCTCGGACCAGTCCGGAAGACTGTTCGACACCGAGATCACATCCTTTCCGTGAAGCTTGTTGTCAGGGCCGGGCCCCGAAGAGGTCGGGCATGACCGTGCTGCCCAGGAAGTCCGAGAACCCGGCGACGGTCGGGTAGCTGAACAGCGCGGTGCTGCTGACCGTGCACCCGAGCCGCTCCGCCAGCCGCTCCAGCACCTCGACGGCGAGCAACGAGCTCAGTCCGAGCTCGAACATGCTCTGGTCCGTGGCGAGGTACTCGTCCTCGTCCATCAGCAGGGCGGTCCGGATCTCCGCGCAGACGATCTCCAGGAGCGCCGTCGGGCGGTCCGGCCTCGGCAACGACCGCAAGCGCCCGCGGTCGTCGGTGGCGTCGGCGGCCGTGTCCTCGGTCGCGCCGCGGACGACGCCGCTCACCGCTGTTCCAGGGCCGGTGGATCGAGCACGACGATCCCGACCTTCCCCTCGGCGGCCCCTCCGCCCAGGTCCCAGAAGCGGCACTCGGTGGAGAGGATCAGCATCCCCGGCTTGGCGTCACGGGCACCGCGCTGGACCGCCTTGGTCAGCCGGAGCTCACCCGAGAAGCTCCGTGCGCCGATCGGCCGGCGGAATCGGCTGCTGAAGTCCGTGATGAGGATCTTCGGCAACTGGCGCTCCCAGAAGTGCTCCAGGGTCCAGTGCGCGAACGGCCCCGGGGTGCTGTCGGCCACCAGCGTCGCCGCCGCGAGGTAGAACATCTGGTTGAAGCAGATGTTGAACTCCACCGCGTTGAAGTGCCCGGTGTCGTCGATGTAGCAGGACTCGTCGATCCCGAACTCGTAGCGCTGGACGAAGGGTTCCTGTTGGAAGAGGTCTCCCGGACTCACCACCTCCGCCGTCCGCAGGTACCGGCAGTCGGGCTTGTAGGGCCGGAGCACCCGCTCGAGCAGGGGCGGCGCCTCGACGCTGTTCGTCATCTCCGTCCCCCTCACGGCGCCACGGTGGCCGGGCGCTCGGCGAGAGCGGGGTGAAAGGGGTGCTCGTCGTGCACGGTGATCCGGTACGAGGCGGCGGGCTCCGAGGTGTCCGCGTGGCGGGCCCGGTGGACGAGGGCGCGGTTGTCCCAGATCAACAGGTCGCCCTTGTGCAGGAACTGGAGGTGGATGTCCTCGCGCTCGAAGCTCGCGTCGAGCTGGCCGCTCTCGGTCAGCAGCTCCGTCACCAGGTCGTCCTCGCGCCCTTCGATGGCGTAGGTGAACGCGGCGCTGATGTACAGGACGGGCTCACCGGTGACCGGGTGCTCGAAGACCGTCGGGTGGCTCACCGGCGGCGTCTTGCGCTCGATGTCCTCCAGCACGTCCTGGATCGGCCGGTAGACGTCGCTGGGACGGATCTTGAAGTACCGTCGGGCGCTGTGCCGGGCGACGGTGCCGTCCACCTTCTCCCGCAGTTCGGGTGAGAGCCGCTGGTAGGCCTTGGCCATGTCGATGTAGTACGTCCCGCGCTCCTGGGCGGGGACCACCTGGGGGTAGACCATGGTCAGGCCGAACGGGCGCGGCATGAACTGGTAGTCGGCGTGCCAGAACTCGCCGGTCCTGGGGACCCCGACCCGGCCGTCGGCGGTGGCGACGTTCGAGGAGACGAAGATCTCCTCGTGCTCGGGGTGGCGGTACATCGGCTCGTAGTAGACCTCGGGCTTCCCGAACCTCCTGCCGAGTTCGACGAACTCCGCGGCCGAGATGTCCTGACCCTTCAGGACGACGATCCGCTCGCGGTACACGAGCTCCTTGAGCGACGCGATGTCCTCGGCGGTGGCCCCGGCGGCGTCGAACTGCTCCACGGTCACGCCCATGGAATTTCCCGGCTGGCGCGTAAAGATCACGTCACTATCCCTTCACGGTGGCGAAAGAAGAAAGCAGATGGCGGTTCCACCGCCGAGGGGCGGGCGCGTGGAACGGGTCCGTCACAGATCGACCGGAGGTTGACGCCGTCGCGGTCGGATCGAGCGGCACGGCTGCGCCCGACCGGCGGCCGGGTCACTCGATGTCCTGGTCGCGGCATCACCGGACTCGCGGGGGCGCCAAGGACGGGCCGCCCGACAGATCGGGCTCCGGACGGCGAAGTCTTCTCTCGTGCCGGCGATCTGATGACGTGTGACCGGTGGCCGGACGAAGCTCAGTGAGAGCGCGTCACCGTTGGGCCGGCGGTGCTCGGGTGTAACGGAAGTGGCTGGGTCCGCTCCGGGTGAGTGATGACGAACGGGAAGGTCGTCATTCGTGACTCGGTACCGAGAAAGGAATCTAATTGATAATTCTCGGCGGGAGTGGTTCCTTTCAGCACGGGTGAGACCCTGCCAGAGGCGCCAGGTGATCGTCAACCTTCCGAGGGCGGTCAGAATGAACCAAGGATGCCCTGGTGGTGACCACCGGATGACCCGGAAGCGGACGGGGGATTTCTTCGCCGACGGAGGGTCATTGAGCGGCTGGAATATCCGAATCAATGGACCGTTGCTATTTTCGGCAGCGCACCGCGTCGCCGGCTGCCCGATCGGGCAGCTCCGGGCCCAGGTCCTGCCGCGCGGTCCGCGTCGGCGGCCCACCGCGTTTCGCGGGCCGCCCATCGTCTCGCCCGGGTGGAGCGGGGGATCAATGGCGGTCTATACACTTGCGCGGTATTTGCCCCGTAGATCCGTCGCTGTCCGCCCGTGGTGGCGGTGACGGCACGACGAAGTGAGGCCACATGGCAACCAAGCCCCGGATCCACGATGGTGTCGAGACGACCATCGCCCTGCTCGACAGCGAGCTGCCGCTGCTCGAGAAGGACCAGCGCCGGTTGGAGGCGGAGTTGAACGCGGCCTCCGAGCGGTTGGAAGCGGCGCGCGCCGCTCTGACGAGTCTGCGATCGCTCACGGACGCCTCCTTCCTCCAGCAGGCAACCGCCGCCGGGAGCGCTGCCGTGGCCACGGAGGTCGAGAAGCAGCCGGCACCGAAGGCCGTGCGCGGCCGCACCCGCACGGCCCGGGCGGCGAAGCCGGCCGCCGCACCGAAGCCGGCCGCCGCACCGAAGACCGGGGGCGTCAAGGCTGTCCGGGCGGCGGAGAAGGCGGTGAAGGAGAAGGCGGTGAAGAAGACCCGTGCGCACAAGCCCGCACCGGTGAAGGCCAAGGCGGCCACTCGCTCGCCTCGCAAGACCGCCGTGGTCGAGGCCAAGGCCGTGGTGTCGGTTCCGGCGCAGCGTGCGTCCGGCGTGTCGGAGGCGATCGTGGCGCACCTGGCGGCGGTCGCCGGTCCGGTGAAGGTCCGTGAGGTCGCCGGTGCGCTGGGCCGGGCCGACAGCACCGCCGGCATGAACACCGTGCGGACCTCGCTGGAGCGCCTCGTGAAGTCCTCCCGCGTCCAGCGCGTCGGCCGCGGCCTGTACCAGGTGGCCGGCTAGGCACTGGGGGAGTGGGCGGCCGGGCCTCGTTCCGAGCCCGGATAGCCGCCCGAAGTGACCGCGCCCAGCTGCGGATCGGGTGGGGGTGGCAGCCCAGGCTGTCACCCCCACCCGACGTCGGTGTTCCGTGTGGTGCTTCGGCTTCCTCGCCGCGCGACCGGGCGACCCGGCGAACCCGTGCGGTCACGGCACCGGCCCACCGGGCCGCGCCGGCCGGTCGGATCCACACGTTCGCCGACGGGCGCAACGACTTCGAGATGTTCGTCGTGCACTGAGTCGGTTACACCTGGTGCGGATCGGCACGTGGCCGCTGGGGCGGCCCCGCCGGTCCGCGCTGACTTCGGGCAGGTCGGCGAGGTGCGGCCGCCCGGGTCAGTGGGCGCGGGACGGCGCCTTGAGGTCCGTCACGGTGGTCTGCCGGTGGTCTGCGGTACCTGCCGGAGATAGGCGGCCCCGCAGGAGTGGCAGAAGGGCTGCGCGGCCGGGGTTCCCCAGGTGTCCGGGGACTGCGATGCGGCATCAGGGACGATCTCGTGACCGCACATGGCCCGACTGCTGTGGTCCCTGACCATGTGCCAGTGCAGGATTCTGCCGTGTGGGTCTCCGGCTTCGTGTTCGGCGCGCATTTCGTACACGTCCATGAGAGTGATCCTCCGGGAGAGGCGGAGGAGGGGCCACTCGGGTTAGCCCGGAGGGCTGTGACAGGTGACGATGACGACGCTCCTGCGAAGCGACGCTCCTGAAAACGGCCACCCCGTCCTCGACACACGGTGACGACCGGCAGCCCCGCCTCGCCTTCTCCGACCTCGCACGTGGCATCCAGCCGACGGTGCGGAGCCGGATGCGGTACTTGGGCCCGGACCAGCGCGATCAGTGCCCGCCGGGAACGTGATCCCGCCGCATGACAGGAATGCCGCATCGGCGCCGCGGACTTGCGCGCGAGGTCGCCGCCGGGGGCCACCGGGGTAAAGACCGCCACGCGGCGTAACCTGCCTGCTGCCGGACCGTTGAGCAGATCATGAACGCTCGACGTATCACCACCACCCTGGGTACCTTCGTTGCCGTCGCCCTGCTCTCGGTAGCTGTGCCGACGTCCTCCCACGCCGCTGTGACAGGCTCGGCCCCGGCGGTCACCCCCGCCGTCACCGAGAACGCCCCCTTGACGACCGGCGCGCGTGCGCTGGGGGAGAAGCGGAACCCGAAGACGATCAAAGCCGCCGCGTACAACCAGGCGCGAAGCATCCTGGCCAAGGCCGGAAGTCAGACCGCGGCCAAGTCGCACCCGGTCCACGGGAAGGGCGACGTGCCGGTCAGCCACGGAACCAGCCTGCTCGCCGAGGCACGTGACGAGTTCCGGGCGGCCGACAGGCATCTGCCACCGAAGGACAAGAAGTCCGACATGTCGATCCCGCACTACAACGCGATTCACGACGCCGCGAAGGTGATGGGCATCGACCGCTGGTGACCTGCTAGGCGTGTCAGCAGGTCGTGTCCCTTGAAGCGGTGCCGCGGTCGCGCGCCAACGGTCGTGCGATGGCTGGTGGTTCGCCGGAGCGGTGTGGCCGGGTGGATCCGGTCCGTGCTGTCCTCGGGCAGGTGACGGCGGAACGGGCAGCAGACGTGATCGCGTACGTCGCCGACGGCCGGCACGCGACCTCGGTGCGGGGCTGGGTGTGGCGCCCGACCGGTGGGAGGCGGGAGCCGTTCCCCGGTGCCGCGACTCGCACGGCTTCGCCGGGACAGCCGCTGGACCGAGTCCTTGTCCGCCTTGTAGGTTCCCGATGTGAGTGATGACGGCAAGACCCGGATCCGATGCGCGGGGGACGCCGATGCGGCCGTGATCGCGCGGATCCACATGACCTCCCGGTCGGCGACCATGCCCTATCTGCCCCCGCAGAAGCGCGATCACGAGCAGGTGACCCGATGGGTCCGGGACGTCCTGCTCGAGCAATGTCGTACCTGGGTCGCCGTGCGAGATGCGGAGATCACCGGCTATGCGGCCCTCGATGGTGACGTGCTCGAGCACCTCTATCTGCGTCCGGATGTCCGTCGGCGGGGAATCGGCACGCTACTGCTCGACGAGGTCAGGCGGCACAGCCCCGACGGGGTGTCCCTGCACGTCTTTCAGCAGAACATCGAGGCCCGCGCGTTCTACGAGCGCCACGGTTTCACCGTCCTCGACACCAACGATGGCGATCGCAACATGGAGAACCTGCCCGACATGACGCTTCGCTGGACACCGGAGAGCGCGAGGTAGGCCGTTCCACCCGGTCGAGTCGGAGGCATTACGCCGCGCTGGCGAGCGGACGCCCTTTCCAGCGGACGCCCTCCTCGCTGCGGATATCGAGTCCGCACGGCACCGAGGGCGTTTCGTTGAACGCACCCCGGCGACGCCACGACCCGACCGCGGCGGACACGGCGTGATCGGTCGGGCCCTGGCGTCCTACCCCCACTTCGCCTGTCGGTCTGGATCCGCCGGGCGATCACCGGGCACCGGTTCCCACTCCACCCACGGACGCCGGCAGCATCATCGGCCACCGATGGGGTGGGTGGGTGCTGGTGCGGGTGTTTAGTTGGTGGGGGTGTTCTGGGTCTGCTGGCGGAGGAGTTTCTTGTCGGGCTTGCCAGCGTCGGTGAGGGGGAGGGTGTGGGTTTGGGTGATGTGGGCGGGTTCGTACATGGCTCCGCGTTGTTGGCGGACCATTTCGCGTAGTTCTTGTTCGTTGATGGTGGTGTTGGGGCTGGTGACGATGACTGCGTGGATTTGTTCCATGTTGTCGGTGTCGGGGACGCCGAAGACGGCGCTCTGTTGGATGTGGGGGTGGGTGTTGAGGAGGTCTTCGAGTTCGGTGGTGTAGACGTGGCCGCCGACGACGATGATCATGTCCTTGAGGCGGTCGACGATGGTGAGGTAGCCGTCCTTGTCGAGGTGGCCGAGGTCGCCGGTGTGGAGCCAGCCGTCGCGGAGTACTTCTGCGGTGAGTTCGGGTTGCTTCCAGTAGCCTTGCATGACGGTTTGGGAGCGTACGCAGATTTCGCCGAGTTCGCCGGTGGGCAGGGCGTTGTCCTGGGGGTCGCGGATTTCGACTTCGACGCCGGGGAGGATTTTGCCGGCCGAGCGGAGTCGGTCGGGGCGTGTGGGGTCGTGGTCGGTGGTGGCGAGGGTGCTGATGCCGCCGGCTTCGTTCTGGCCGTAGAACTGGAAGAGGACGGGGCCGAGGCGGTGGAGCGCGTCGGTGAGGCGGGCGGGGGAGGCCTGGCAGCCGCCGTAGATGAGGGTGCGCAGGGTGGAGGTGTTGGTGGTGGGGAGGGTGGGGTGGTCGAGGAGTTGGTAGAGGAGCGGGGGTAGGACGAACAGGCGGGTGATGTGTTCGCGTTCGATGGTGGCGAGGACCTGGGCGGGGTCGAAGTCCTCGAGGAGGACGACGGTGCCGCCGGCGGCTAGGGTGTGGTCGGTGAGGTGCCCGGCGGCGTGGGCGAGGGTGGTGCAGACGAGTTGGCGTTCGGTCTGTTCGGAGTCTTCGAGACCGCCGCGGAAGGCTGCGGCTTGGCCGAAGGTGCTGCAGATGCCCTTGGGGTGGCCGGTGGTGCCGCCGGTGTGGCGGATGCTGATGACGTCGTCGGGGTGGGCGAGGGTGGCGATGGGGTCGGTCGGTTGTTCGGCGGCCAGGGTGAGGAGGTCGTCGCCGATGTTCGCTTTCCCGAGGGTGAGGATGGTGGGGACGGGGGCGAGGGCGGTGAGTTCGGCGGCTCGTTCGGCCAGGCGTGGGTCGACGATGAGTGCGGCGGTTTCGACGTCGGTGACGATCGCGGCCTGCACCTCTGCGGAGAGTTTGTTGTAGAGGTGGTTGACGGTGCAGCCGATGAGGTTGGCGGCGTAGCGGGCGGCGATCGTTTCGGGCAGGTTGCCGCTCAGCAGGGTGACGGTCTTGGTGCGGCCCAGGCCTTGGGCGAGCATGGCGTGGGCCATTTGGTAGACGAGGTCGCGTAGCTCGCCCGCGCTGATGCGCCGGTCCTCGTGGACGACGGCTTCGTGGTGGGGGTTTTGTGCGAGGGCGTCGAGGCTGTCTTCGACGTAGGTGCGGAACTGCTGGGTATCGCCGGGCATGACGGCCGGTCCCTTCTGTGGTCGGCGTGCGCTCCCCGTGCTCGCCGGCCATCGTCATGTTCTTTGGTGGTGGCCTGTGGTGACGGGCCGCCACGTCGGGCGGGACCTCGGTATGCCCCACCCCCCTTGGGCTGGTTGCCCAAGGCAACCATACGTACGGTAATCGTATCCCTACAGGAGATCAAGCGCTTGGGTGACCGGCCGGTGACCCCTGGTGGGTGGCGGCGGTGGTGGGCGGGGGTGAGAACGGGCTCGCTCGCGTCCGTTGAGGGAGGGGGAGGCGGTGCGTGGGGTGGTGGTTCCCTCTGGGTGCTGTGGGTGGGTCGGTGGTTCCGGGTCCTTTTGGGGGCGTGGGTGAGCCGGTGGTCCCGTGCCTTGGGGGCGGGGGCCACCGGCTCGTTGAGCGTGGGTGTGGCTGGTGGGGGTGGTGGGGTGTGGTTACTTC
>NZ_JBITZU010000028.1:0-89357 GCF_044547075.1 Kitasatospora sp. NPDC052896 | reverse complement strand
GCCCGGTTACATTCCGAACCCGGAAGCTAAGCCTTACAGCGCCGATGGTACTGCAGGGGGGACCCTGTGGGAGAGTAGGACGCCGCCGAACAATTCTTCAGAGAAGCCCCTTCCGGGAGACCGGGAGGGGCTTCTCGCGTTCTCGCCGAGAGCGGTGTCAGACCTCCAGGTCGTTCTCGATCCTGGCCAGCTGGTGGCGCGCCATGGCCAGGTTGGCGCGCCGTCGGTCGAGCGCCAGATAGAGGAAGAGGCCCTTGCCGGAACGCGCGGTGAGCGGCCGGATCAGGTGGTACTGGTTGCTCAGGGTGATCAGGATGTCCTCGATGCCCTCCTTCAGGTTGAGCATGTCCATGGTGCGCATCTTGGCGCGCATCACGTCGGTGTTCCCGGCCGCGGCCACGTTGAGGTCGAGTCCGCCACCACCGTCCACTGTGGCCAGCGCCATGCCGCTGCCGTAGTCGACCAGTGCCGAGCCGATCGCACCTTCGATCGTGCTCATCGCCTGGCGGAGTGCGCCGTCTGGATCGGTCATGTCAACTCTCGCTTCCTTGGTGGTTTCTGATGACGGGTCGATTGGTGGCGGCGTCGTCGAGCAGGGCACCGATCCGCCCTGCCGACCGCCGGGCCTCCAGGTGCAGGCGGCCGACATTGACGTCCGGGTGGGCGAGGACGGTGAGGACGCAGACGACCCCGGCCGCGTAGGCGGCGACGTAGCCGTGCTCCCCGCGCACCAGCGACTCCCGGAACTCCCCCTGGCCGGTGGCGTCGGCCAGTCGCTGGGCCACCCCGAGCACCGCGGCGGTGAGCGCGGCCAGCCCGGCCGGCTCGGTGTCATGGGTGTCGTGTGCGAGCAGCAGGCCGTCCACACTGGCCACCAGGCCACCCGCCAGGTGCGGTACCCGTTGGCGCAGCGCGCGGAGTTCGGCCAGGAGGTCGGTCTCCACCGCCATCAGCTGTCTCCTCCCGGCGCGCTGCTTGAGTGCCCGCCTCATGGCCACGAGCGGTTGGCTGCGGACGGACAGGGCGTCAAGGTCGGGCCTCCAGTGCGGTTCGTATTCGGATCAGCAGAGCGGTGTCGGGCTCGTACCCGGACAGTGGCTCCCGCGGGCGGCGCGACGAGGCCCCGGGCGTCCGGCGCTGCAAGGCGGGGGAGCCGTCGGGGACGGGATCGGGCGGGCTGAGCGGCCGCGGCGCCGAGGCGGGCTGAGCGGGCGGTCCGGCGACCAGCCCGGCGGCGGCGAGCCGGCGGACGTCGACCAACGTCGCGTAGGCCGAGCGGCCCAGCAGCCTGGCCAGGTCGGCCGGGGTTCTTCGGCCGTCGGCGTGGTCCAGTAGCTCGCCGAGCCGTGGACCGGTCCGGCGGCCGGCCCGGCCGGGGTGCTCGATGGGAACCACCGGTTCGATGTCGACCTGCGACCCCGGCCAGATCCGCTCCAGCAGGTCGTGCCGGCGGATCGTCTCGTGCCGGAGCTCGCGTGCGCTCACCGTGCGGACCGGTCCGAGCCAGTGCTCGGCGCCGGGCTCGAAGGAGACCGGCTCGGACCGGGCACTGAGGGTGAAGAAGGCCGCGTCGTACAGCTCGACGAGGTGGCAGAGTTCCAGCTCGCCCTGGGTGAGGTGGCCTCGTTCGACCAGCATCCGGCCGACCCGGTGCTCGGGGCCGAAGACGCGCAGCGTCTCCCGCCAGGTGTCCACGGGCAGTCGGCCGGAGGTGGTCAGCAGCGCGGCCAGCCCGGTCGCCCGGGTGCTCTCGGCGTGCACCACCGCTCCTTCGGCGAGGTAGACCGTGCCGGCCACGCTGTGCAGGGCACCGGTGGCGCGGGTGCCGGCCAGTCGTTCCATCGTCTCGGTGAGTGGCTGGCCACCGAGCAACGCCGCCGGGGTCATCGGGACCGCCCGGAACCGCCCGGCGGCTGACGGACGCTCATCCCAGCACCAGCTCCTCCGAGATGGACTGCAACCGGAACCGGGCGGCGGCCAGGTTGCCCTCGGCCCGGTCGAGCCAGAGATGCAGGATCAACCGGCTGTCGAAGACGGTGCCGATGAAGCAGAGCAGGTGGTAGCTGTGGCCCGCGGTGACGATGATGTCCTGCAGTGGGGTGACCGCGTTCTCGACGTCGGTGAAGGTGGGGCTCTCGGCCGCCGCCCTGACCAGGTCGGTGGCCTCGGCCGCGGTCTCCTCGTGGTCGCCGGTCGGGCTGGCGCCGGCAGTGCCGAGGACGAGGCCGCTGCTCCAGTCGATCAGGCTCACGCCGCGGGCCCCGGCGATGGCCATCGCTGCGGACAGGCATGCGTCGATCCCCGGCACACGGGCTCCTTCGTGGGGGAGGGGTGAGGGTTGCGGGCACGCGGGGGCACTCGGAGTACTACATCGCGTGGTGCCTCCGACACGGAAGGCTACTGACGGTTCCCGGGTGGCGAAAATGTCATTGTCATATTCGCGATTTCACGGGCGCTTTCCAGCCATCCATTGTCCGGTCGGCAGCCGGAGTAGCCGGGAAAAGCCGATGACCGGCCGCCCGCGCATGGCGCGGGCGGCCGGTCACCTGGGTGTGGACGTTGGCCGGTTCCGTATGGTCGGCCGGGCACGGAATGTCGCCGTCGGCCCGGCCGGGAGAGTACTGTCAGCCGTTCGGGCCCGGACGGGGTGTTCCGGTCAGCCCTGGCTCTCCGCCGCGGCGGACCGGCGGGCGGCCTTGGCGGCGGCCTCCTGCTCGTCCTCGGCCTCGGCGACCTCCAGGGTGGGCGCGCTGCCGCCCAGGTGGGCGGGCAGCCACCAGGTGTCGTCCGGTCCGGACGGCTTGCCGGGGTAGCGGCGCTGGGCCTCGTCGAGCATCTCGGTCATCGCGGCGCGCAGCCGCCGGGTCACCATCACCGGCTTGTCCGTGGGTGCCAGGTGGATCGGCTCGCCGATCATGATGACCACCGGGACGTGGCGCTTGGTGAGCGTCTTGGGCCGGCCCTTGGTCCACAGCTGCTGGGTGCCCCAGAGCACCACGGGCAGCAGCGGGGCGCCGGAGTCGGCGGCCATCCGGGCGGCGCCGGTCTTGAACTTCTTCAGCGTGAAGGAGCGGCTGATGGTCGCCTCGGGGAAGACCCCGACCACCTCGCCGGCGCGCAGCGCGCGCACCGCGGCCTCGTACGCGGGCTGACCGTCCGTGCGGTCGACCGGGATGTGCTTCATGCCGCGCATCAGCGGGCCGGAGATCCGGTGCCGGAAGACGTCGTCCTTGGCCATGAAGCGGGTCTTGCGCCGACCGCCCTGGTAAGCGCCCAGGCCGGCGAAGAGGAAGTCCAGGTAGCTGATGTGATTGCTCACCAGGACGGCGCCGCCGGTGGCGGGGACGTGCTCGGCACCCACGATCTCGATCTGCACGTCCAGCGCGCGAAAGACGGCCAGCGCCGTCCGGATCACCGGGGGGTACACGAACTCTGCCACGATCAGCCCTACTTCTTCTTCCGGGCCTGGGCCCGGTCCGGCGGTACTCGCGCCAACCGGTCCGACCGGGCCCGGGGCGCGGCACGCCGCGGCTGCCACGGGTGATTCTGCGAACGATGGTCCCCCGAACGGGTGCGATCTGTCACCTGGGCATGCCTGGCGGCGGGGAGATTGTCGTCACACGGTCCCTTCGGCGGCCGGCGCCCCGCCGGCGGGCCGGTGGCGCGCCTACCGCAGACTTGGAGTCGCCCACCGGGTCGGGCCCGGCGTGGAACGAGGCTGCGCGCTCCCGGGGCGCGCGGAGAGGACGAGGTCGTGCTGCTGTCCGCCGTCGAGCTGGGCTCGGCGCCGCTGGGGGAACGCGCGACGCTCGTCCAGTTCTCCACCGCCTTCTGCCAGCCCTGCCGCGCCACCCGCCGGGTGCTGGCGGAGGTCGCCGGCATGGTGCCCGGGGTCGCCCACCTGGAGATCGACGCCGAGCGCGAGCTGGACCTGGTCCGCCGGCTCGGCATCGTGCGGACCCCGACCGTGCTGGTGCTCGACGCCGGCGGCCGGGTGGTCCGCAGGGCCTCCGGACAGCCGCGCCGGGCGGACGTGATCGCCGCGCTCGGGGCCGCGATCGGGACACCGGCGACCGGCGGGTTGTCGGGCCGCTGAGGCAGAGAGCTTCGTCACAATGATCAGGCGTTGGAAAGCCCCGATCGTGCGGCAAGATGTGGGCGACCGGTATTTAGATACTGACGAGTAACCATGGCGGGATGGCGCCGAGTATGCTGCCGGAAGTGCCGTTCGGACAGCAGGTAAGCGCTGCCCGGAGCGGGGGCCGCCTGCGTGCGCACCCGTGCGTTGCACCGCCGCAGCCGCCGGACCAGACCAGTACAGGAGACAGGCCGTGAGCTTGAGGATCGTTGTCTGTGTGAAGTACGTGCCCGACGCGACCGGTGACCGTCGCTTCGCGGACGACACCACCACCGACCGGGAGGCCGTCGACGGCCTGCTGTCGGAGCTGGACGAGTACGGCGTCGAGCAGGCGCTGCGCATCGCCGAGGCGTCCGGTGACGCCGAGGTGACCGTCCTCACCGTCGGCCCGGACGACGCTTCGGACGCGCTGAAGAAGGCGCTCTCGATGGGCGCCGACAAGGCCGTCCACGTCAACGACGACGACATCCACGGCAGCGACGTGATCGCCACCTCCGCGATCGTCGCCAAGGCCCTGGAGAAGACCGGCTTCGACCTGGTCGTCTGCGGCATGGCCTCGACCGACGGCACCATGGGCGTGCTGCCCGCGCTGCTCGCCGAGCGGCTGGGCCTGCCGCAGGTCACCCTGCTCTCCGAGGTCTCGGTCGAGGGCGGCGTGGTCAAGGGCCGCCGGGACGGCGACGCCGCCACCGAGCTGGTCGAGGCCGCGCTGCCGGCCGTCGTCTCGGTCACCGACCAGTCGGGCGAGGCGCGCTACCCCTCCTTCAAGGGCATCATGGCCGCCAAGAAGAAGCCGGTGCAGAAGTACGACCTGGACGACCTGGGCCTCGACGCCGACGAGGTCGGCCTGGAGAACTCCTGGACCGCGGTCGGCACCATCACCGAGCGCCCGGCCCGCACCGCCGGCACCGTCGTCAAGGACGAGGGCGAGGGCGGCAAGCAGCTCGCCGCCTACCTCGCCGAGCAGAAGTTCATCTGACCCGTTGGACGTGGCGGCTGCCCGGGAACGGGCAGCCGGGAATCGCAAGAGGAGTAATTGAGCAATGGGTGAGATTCTCGTCCTGGTCGACCACGCCGACGGCGCGGTCCGCAAGCCCGCTCTCGAACTGCTGACCCTGGCCCGCCGGATCGGCGAGCCCTCCGCGGTCGTCCTGGGCGCGGGTGCCGCCGCGGCCGACATCGCCGCCAAGGCCGCCGAGTTCGGTGCCGCCAAGGTGTACGTGGCCGACGGCGCCGAGTTCGCCGACTACCTGGTGGTCCCGAAGGTGGACGCGCTGGCCCAGATCGCCAAGGCCGCCGACGCGGCCGCGGTGCTGGTCACCTCGTCCGGCGAGGGCAAGGAGATCGCGGCCCGGGTCGCGCTGCGGCTGGGCTCCGGCATCATCACCGACGCGGTCGACCTGGAGGCCGGCGACGGCGCCCCGGTCGCCACCCAGTCGGTCTTCGCCGCCTCGTTCCAGGTGAAGTCCACGGTCACGCACGGCGCCCCGGTGATCACCGTCAAGCCGAACGCCGTCGCCCCCGAGGCCGCCCCGGCCGCCGGCACGGTGGAGAACGTCACCGTCGCCTTCACCGGCAACGCCGCCAAGGTCACCTCGCGCACCCCGCGGGTCTCCTCGGGCCGCCCGGAGCTGACCGAGGCCGCGATCGTGGTCTCCGGTGGCCGCGGTGTCGGTGCCGCCGAGGGCTTCTCGGTGGTCGAGGAGCTGGCCGACGCGCTCGGCGCGGCCGTCGGCGCCTCGCGTGCCGCCGTCGACGCCGGCTGGTACCCGCACAGCAACCAGGTCGGCCAGACCGGCAAGCAGGTCTCCCCGCAGCTGTACGTCGCGGCGGGCATCTCCGGTGCGATCCAGCACCGGGCCGGCATGCAGACCTCGAAGACCATCGTCGCCATCAACAAGGACAGCGAGGCGCCGATCTTCGAGCTGGTGGACTACGGCGTGGTCGGCGACCTGTTCCAGGTGCTGCCGCAGCTGACCGCCGAGGTCAAGGCCCGCAAGGGCTGATCGAGCCGTCCGTACCGCCGGGGCGCGTCCACCTGTCCGGTGGGCGCGCCCCGGCGTTTCCCGGCGGGTTTCCCGGGTTTCCCACGGACCGGCAACCGGTTGCCGCTTCCGGGGCGGCGGCCCCGGCCCGTAGAGTGCCGTTGTGGATCTCTTGACGGCACTTCAGGGCGGGTACGGCGACGCGGCCGACGCGCTGCGGATCGACGACCACGCGCTCTCCCGCGAGCAACTGCTCGGCGCGGCCGGCGCGGTGGCCCGGCGGGTGGCGGGCGCCTCGGCGGTCGCGGTGTCCGCGCGGCCGACGGTGGAGACCGTGGTCGCGGTGGTCGGCGGGCTGCTGGCCGGGGTGCCCGTGGTTCCGGTGCCGCCGGACGCCGGGCCGGTGGAGCGCGGCCACATCCTGCGCGACTCGGGCGCCGAGCTGCTGGCCGTGGCGGCCGGCGAGGAGACCGACGACGGCGCGGCCGGCCCGGAGCGGCTGGTCGTCGACCCGGCCGAGCGGTTGGCGGGCAGCTGGCCCGAGCCCGACCCGAAGCGCACCGCGCTGGTGCTCTACACCTCCGGCACCACCGGGCCGCCGAAGGGTGCGCTGCTCTCCCGCCGGGCGCTGGCCGCCGACCTGGACGCGCTGGCCGAGGCCTGGGCCTGGAGCCCGGACGACACCCTGGTGCACGGGCTGCCGCTGTTCCACGTGCACGGTCTGGTGCTGGGTGTGCTCGGCGCGCTGCGGCACGGCAGCCGGCTGGTGCACACCGGGCGGCCGACCCCGGCCGGCTATGCCGCGGCCGCCGGCAGCCTGTACTTCGGGGTGCCCACGGTGTGGTCGCGGATCGCCGCCGATCCCGCGGCGGCCCGGGCACTCGGCGGGGCCCGGCTGCTGGTCTCGGGGAGCGCGCCGCTGCCCGTCCCGGTCTTCGAGCGGCTCACCGACCTGACCGGCCTGGCGCCGATCGAGCGCTACGGGATGACCGAGTCGCTGATCACGGTCAGCACCCGGGCCGACGGCGAGCGCCGGCCGGGCAGCGTGGGACAGCCGGTGGCGGGGGTGCGCACCCGGCTGGTCGGCGAGGACGGCCGGACCCCGCTGCCCTGCGACGGGGAGACCGTCGGCGAACTCCAGGTCGCCGGGCCGACCCTGTTCGACGGTTACCTGAACCGCCCGGAGGCCAACGCCGAGGCCTGGACGGCGGACGGCTGGTTCCGCACCGGCGACGTGGCGGTGATCGGGCCGGACGGGTTCCACCGGATCGTCGGGCGGGCCTCGGTGGACCTGATCAAGAGCGGCGGGTTCAAGATCGGCGCGGGCGAGGTGGAAGCGGCGCTCCGCGACCACCCGGCGGTCGCGGACGCCGCCGTGGTGGGCGCGCCCGATCCGGACCTCGGGCAGGCGGTGGTCGCGTTCGTCATACCGGCCGGACCGGTGACCGGCGATCAGCTCACGGCCTTCGTCGCCGAGCGGCTGTCGGTGCACAAACGACCGCGCCGAGTGGTGCTGGTCGAGGAGCTGCCGCGGAACGCGCTCGGCAAGGTGCTGAAGAAGCGCCTGCTGGAGGAGTGAGGCTCAGCGGATGCCGGCGGGCGCCTGCCCGGCGGGGGCCTCGGCGGTCCCGGGGGCCGGCTCGGTCGGGCGTCGGCGCAGCACCGTCGCGCTGATCAGCGCGCCCAGCGCGGCCGCCGCGACCGAGAGCAGCACGCAGAGCCGGAACCCCTGGGTGAGCTCGCTCCCGGTGCCCAGCAGCGGACCGAAGACCGCGACCCCGACCGCGCCGCCGACCTGCCGGGCGGTGTTGAACGCGCCGGAGGCCGCGCCCGCCAGCTCCGGTGGCGCGGATTCGAGCAGCCGGGTGGTCATCGTGGGGACGATCAGGCCGCCGCCGAACCCGACCGGCAGCAGGCACAGCAGCAGCGGCAGGCTGCTGGAGAGCGGTTCGGTCAGCGCGGTGCCGAGCAGCCCGGCGGCGAACAGGGCGAGCCCGACGAGCAGCACGAAGGTCGATCCGCGTCGGGCGGTCAACCGTGGCGCGACCAGGTTGGCCGCGGTGATCAGGCCGGTCAGCGGAAGGAACGAGAGCCCGGCGGTCAGCGGCGAGTCGCCCCTGACCTGCTGCAGCAGCAGGCTCAGCGCGAACATCAGGCCGTAGAAGGCGAAGTTGAACAGGGCGCCGAGCCCGGCCGAGCCGGCGAACTCGGGCTTCCTGGCCAGCGGGAGCGGCAGCAGCGGCTCGGCCGCCCGCCGCTCGGCGAGAAGGAAACCGGCCGCGCCCAGCACGAAGACCGCCGACGCGACCGGCACCGCCGGCCGGCTCCAGCCCAGGCGCGGGCCCTCGATCAGCACGAAGACCAGGCCGGCGATGGCCGGGGTGGCGGCGAGCTGTCCGCCGAGGTCGAGCCGGCGCGGCCGGGCCGGCACCGGCCGGGTGAGGAGCGCGGTGGCCGGCAGCGCGAGGGGGCAGACCAGGACGTTGATCCAGAAGACCCACCGCCAGCCCGCGGCGGCCACGATCGCACCGCCGATCAGTGGTCCGGCGGCCATCCCGACGCCGCCGGCCGCCGACCAGAGCGCGATCGCCCGGCCGCGCTCGGCCGGTGAGCTGCCGCCGGCCCTCACCAGCGCGAGCGAGCTGGGCAGCGACAGCGCCGCGCCCACGCCCTGCACCAGCCGGGCCGCGATCAGCACCGGCATCGTCCCGGCCAGGCCGCAGGCGCCGGAGGCCAGTCCGAACACGGCGAGGCCGAGCAGGAAGATCCGGCGGGCCCCGAGCGCGTCGGAGAGGGCACCGGCGCCGAGCATCACGGCGGCGAGCGCGAGCGTGTAGCCGTCCATCACCCATTCGACGTCGGCCCGGCCGCCGCCGAGCTCCCGGCCCAGGACGGGCAGGGCGAGGTTCACGATGGTGCTGTCCAGGGAGACCATGAAGGCGGCCACGGCGGCGGTGATCAGGGACGCGCGGGTGCCCGGGGTTCCGGCCCGGGGCGGGCGAGGTGTCATGGCAGCGACGCTAGCGAATAGTTCGATGAAATGCGAACACTTTTTCTGGGGGAGGGCCTCCCCGGCGCGACCGAGGATCTGGCCGCATCCCGGTGCGGCGAAGAGGATCTGACGCACCGTCCGGTTCGATCGGACGGGTGGCCGGAGCGCGCCGGGTACCGCGCGCCGTGGGGTCGGGAGTGCGCGGACCGTGCGGGTGGGACCGGCGGTGCGTTCGGTGCCGGAGGGGATAGGGTCGGGCCGCCAGGTGTGCCGAGCGGAAGAGGGGCGGGCGGATGGAGAGTGGCCAGGCGCTGGTGGCGGCGGTCGACATCGGCGGGACCAAGATCGCCGGGGCCCTGGTGGGAGCCGAGGACGGCTCGCTGCACCACCGGACCGAGCGACCGACGCGGGCCAAGGAGGACGGCGAGGCCGTCCTGGGCGCGCTCGGTGAGGTGCTGGCCGAGCTGATGGCCACTCCGGACTGGGCCCGGGTGAACCTGGTCGGAGTCGGCAGCGCCGGCCCGGTGGACACCGTGCGCGGCACGGTCAGCCCGGTCAACATCCCCGGCTGGCGCGACTTCCCGGTGGTCTCGGAGGTCGGCCGGCTGGTCGGCGGTCTGCCGGTGGTGCTGACCGGCGACGGCGTGGCGATGACCGCGGCCGAGCACTGGCGCGGTGCCGCCCGCGGCTTCCACAACGCGCTGTGCATGGTGGTCTCCACCGGCGTCGGCGGCGGACTGGTGCTGAACGGCGCGCTCTACCCAGGTCCCACCGGCAACGCGGGCCACATCGGCCACATCAGCGTGGACCTCGACGGCGACCCCTGCCCCTGCGGCAGCCGTGGCTGCCTGGAGGGCCTGGCCAGCGGCACCGCCATCGCCCGGCACGCGTTGGCAGCGGGCTGGCGGCCCAAGAGCGCCGGACTGGTCGACATCTCGGGCGGTGCCACCGCGGTGGCGGTGGCCGCCGCGGCCCGCGAGGGCGACCCGCGGGCGCTGGCCGCCTTCGCCCGGGCCGGCCAGGCGCTGGCGGCCGGGATCGCGGCCACCACGACCCTGGTCGAGCTGGACGTGGTGGTGATCGGCGGCGGTGTCGCGCAGTCCGGCGACCTGCTGCTCGGTCCGCTGCGGGCCCGGCTGAGCGAGTACGCCACCCTCTCGTACGTCCGTGGCCTGCGGGTCTGCCTGGCCGAGCTGTCGACCGGCGCCGGACTGGTCGGGGCCGCCGCGGCCGCGCTCTGGGCGACCGGAACGACCGTGAAGTGAGGCCGCCGGCGCCCGCGGGCCCGCAGGCGTGAGGAGCCGGGCAGAGCGGGTACCACCCGGGGTGGTGCCGGTCTGCCCGGCGCGCGGGGGGTACGCCGGGGAGGCGGGCCGCCGCGCGCGAGCGGTCCGGCTGCCGCCCGGCGCGAACGGCGCGCGGGCCGCCCGAGGTCAGGGGAACTCGTGATCGTCTGGGTCAACGGGACGTTCGGCGCGGGGAAGACCAGCACCTGCCGCGAACTGGTCCAACTGCTGCCCGGCAGCACACTCTACGATCCGGAGCAGGTCGGTCAGGCGCTGCGCGTCCTGCTGCCCCGGGAGCGGCTGGACCGGGTCACCGACTTCCAGGACCTGCCCTCCTGGCGCAGACTCGTGCCGCAGGTGGCGGTGGCGATGCTGGCCGAGGTGCCCGGGCCGCTGGTGGTTCCGATGACGCTGCTGCGCCAGGAGTACCGCGACGAGATCTTCGGCGAGCTGGCTGCCCGCGGCCTGTCGGTGCACCACTTCGTGCTGGACGCTGAGGAAACGATCCTGCGCGAGCGGATAGTGCGGAGCGAGGAAGTGCCGGGCGACCCCGAGGCGAGCGAGCGCTGCCGTCGCCGGCGGCTGCGCCACCTGCCCGTCTACCAGCAGGCCCGGGGCTGGCTGCATCGCGACGCGCAGGTGGTCGACACCGCGCGGCTGACCCCGCGCCAGGTCGCCGAGGTCCTCGCGCTGCGGATCAAGGAGGGGTCGGCGCGCTGTCCGATCGTGCCCAGCCTCGACCCTTCGGCGGACACCGTGGCGGCGGCGGTGCTCTTCTTCGACGAGCGGGACCGGGTGCTGTTGGTGGACCCGGTCTACAAGCCCGGCTGGGAGTTCCCCGGTGGCGTGGTCGAACTCGGTGAGCCGCCGACCGGCGCGGCCGTCCGGGAGATCGAGGAGGAACTCGGCCTGCGGCTGGACCCCGGTCGGTTGCGGCTGCTGGTGGTCGACTGGGAGCCACGGAACGGACCGCGCCGCGGTGGGATGCGGCTGGTCTACGACGGTGGACGGCTGACGGCGGCCCAGCGGCAGCGGCTGCGGCTGCCGGTGGACGAGCTGCGGGCCTGGCGGTTCGTCAGTCTGGCGGAGGCCGAGCGGCTGCTCGCCCCCGGCCGGCACCGCCGGCTGGCGGCGGCGCTGGCGGCCCGGGCCCAGGACGGGCCGGAGTACCTGGAGGCGGGCCGGCCGGCGGCGCAGGGGCTCGGCGGACGGCGCTGAGCGGGGGCAGGATGGTTGCCATGGCGTTCACGTTCAGCCATCCGGCCGCCGTCCTGCCGCTGCTGCGCGGACTGCGCGGGCGCGGGCCGCTGCTCGCGTCGGCGCTGGTCGCCGGGTCGATCGCGCCGGACCTGCCGTTCTTCGCCGAGTCCTGGCTGCCCGGCGTCCACCGGTACGGCAGGCTGACCCACCGCTGGTGGGCGATCCCGACGCTGGACGTCGCGCTGACCGGGCTGCTGGTGGCGGGGTGGCAGGGCGCGGTCCGGCGACCACTGCTCGCGCTGCTGCCCGAGCCGTGGGCGGTGGCGTTCGCGCTCTCCGCCGCGATCGGGGCGGCCGGCCACGTGGGGTGGGACGCGTTCACCCATCAGGGGCGGGCCGGGGTCCGGCTGCTGCCGGCACTCAACCGTGAGGTGGCCGGCGTGCCCGGGTACACGGTGTTGCAGTACGGGACGTCCGCCGTGGCGCTGGCCGTGCTGGGCTGCCACCTGGCGCGCGAGCTGCCACGGGTCGCGGCGCCCGGGACGGGAGCGAACCCGCCCGGGCGGCAGGCCGGCCGCGTCGTGGTCGGCCTCGCCGCCGCCGTCGGTGCCGCGCGGCGGCTCACCCGGGCGGCGCGGGTGCGCGGGCCGGGGGCGCCGCGCGACCCGATCGCCGACCTCTGCTTCGGCGCGGGCGCGGGAGCGGTGACCGGCGCGCTGGGACTCGCCGTCCGGGCCCGGTGGGGACGCGACGGGTGCCGCGTCCCCACCGGGGGCCGCCGTCAGCGCTCCTGGCGACGGGCCTCGGCGTAGCCGCGCAGGAAGAGGGCCTCGGCGAGGGCCATCCGCTCCAGCTCCGTCGGGTCGAGGTTCTCGTTGACCGCGTGGATCTGGGTGGTCGGCTCCTCGACGCCGAAGAGCACGATCTCCGCCTCGGGGTAGAGCGAGCGCAGCGTGTTGCAGAGCGGGATCGAGCCGCCCTCGCCGGAGACCACCATCTCGGTCCCGTACGCCTCGCGCATCGCCGCGCCCAGCGCCTCGTACGCCGGGCCCGAGGTGTCGGCCGCGAACGGCTCGCCGCCCTTGAGCGGCGTCACGGTGACCTGCGCGCCCCACGGGACGGCCGCCTCCAGGTGGGCGACCAGGGCCTGCTGGGCGGTCCTGGTCGACATGCCCGGCGGCACCCGCAGGCTGACCAGCGCCTTGGCGCGGGCCTGCACCGAGGAGGTGGCGCCGACCACCGGCGGCACGTCGATGCCGACCACGGTGACGGCCGGGCGGGCCCAGAGCCGGTCGGCGATCCCGCCGGTGCCGATCAGCTCGACCCCGTCCAGCACCTTGGCGTCCGCCCGGAACCGGTCCTCCGGGTACTCGACGCCGGACCAGCCCCGGTCGGCCGGCAGGCCCTGGACGGTGGTGTTGCCGTGCTCGTCGTGCAGCGAGGCGAGGACCTTGATCAGCGCGGCGAGCGCGTCCGGCGCGGCCCCGCCGAAGGAGCCCGAGTGCAGGTTGCCGGCCAGCGTGGCGACCTCGATCTCGGCCTCGGTGATGCCGCGCAGGGTGGCGGTGGCGGTGGGCAGGCCGGCGGCGAAGTTGCCGACGTCGCCGATCACGATGGCGTCGGCGGTCAGCAGCTCGGGGTGGGCCTCGGCGTAGCGCTCCAGGCCGCCGGTGCCCTGCTCCTCGGAGCCCTCCACGATCACCTTCAGGCCGACCGGGAAGGTGTCGCCGTGGACGGCCCGCAGCGCCCGCAGCGCCGTCAGGTGCATCAGGATGTTGCCCTTGCAGTCCGCCGAGCCGCGGCCGTACCAGCGTCCGTCACGCTCGGTCAGCTCGAACGGCGGGGTGGTCCAGGCGCTCTCGTCGAGCGGCGGCTGCACGTCGTAGTGCGAGTAGAGCAGCACGGTCGGCGCGCCCGCCGGCCCCGGCAGCTCGGCGTAGACGGACTGGGTGCCGTCCGGCGTGTCCAGCAGGCGAACGTCCGTCAGGCCCTCGGCGGCGAAGGCGTCCGCGACCCAGCGGGCCGCCGCGCGGCACTCCTCGACCGGGAACTGGCGCGGGTCGGCGACCGACCGGAAGGCCACCAGCTCGGCCAGTTCGGACTTGGCCCGCGGTAGCAGCGAGTGTACGGCGGCGGCGAGATCGTGCGAGGTCATGGCTTCTCCGTGCGTGGGGATGCGGACACCGACGAGCATATGCGCAGGGCTCGGACGGCCGTTGTGATGCCGGGACGGG
This sequence comes from Kitasatospora sp. NPDC052896, assembly GCF_044547075.1. Lineage (NCBI taxonomy): Bacteria > Bacillati > Actinomycetota > Actinomycetes > Kitasatosporales > Streptomycetaceae > Kitasatospora > Kitasatospora sp. NPDC052896. The sequence continues at coordinate 75,522 of NZ_JBITZU010000028.1, read as the reverse complement.
GGCAGCTCCGGCCGCCCCATAGGATTGCTCGGTGTGACAGACTCCGGTAGCCCCAGCGACCCCAGCCTCCGCACCGACCCGGCCCACTCCGCCGACCCCGGTTCAGCGGTGGAGCCCGACGCCACCGTCACGGACGCCGTCGGCGAGCCCGACGCCACCGCCGACCCGCTGGACGGCGTGTGGGACGTCGTGGTGGTCGGCGCCGGCCCGGCCGGTTCCTCGGCCGCGCACGCGGCGGCGACGCAGGGTCGCCGGGTGCTGCTGCTCGACAAGGCCGAGCACCCCCGCTACAAGACCTGCGGCGGCGGCATCATCGGCCCGTCCCGGGACAGCCTGCCGCCCGGCTTCCGGATCCCGTTCCAGGACCGGGTGCACGCGGTCACCTTCGCGCTGAACGGCCGCTTCACCCGCACCCGGCGCTCCCCGCGGATGCTCTTCGGCCTGGTCAACCGCGCCGAGTTCGACCTGCGCCTGGTCGAGGCCGCGGTGGCGGCCGGCGCGGTGCTGGTGACCGGGGCGACCGTCACCGGCGTGGACCAGCAGCCCGGCGAGGACCGCCGCACGGTCGTGGTGACCCTCGCCGACGGGCGCTCGGTGCGGGCCCGCGCGGTGGTCGGCGCGGACGGCAGCGCCAGCCGGATCGGCCGGCACGTCGGAGTGACCTTCCGGCAGATCGACCTCGGTCTGGAGGCGGAGATCCCGGTCCCCGAGCGGGTCGCCCGGGCCTGGGCCGGCCGGATCCACCTGGACTGGGGACCGCTGCCCGGCAGTTACGGCTGGGTCTTCCCCAAGACCGAGACCAACAGCCTGACCGTCGGAGTGATCTCGGCCCGTGGTGACGGTGAGCGGACCAAGCGGTACCTGGCGGACTACATCGCCCGGCTCGGCCTGGCCGGATTCACCCCGTCCGTGGAATCCGGGCACCTGACCCGCTGCCGGGCCGAGGAGTCGCCGCTCTCCCGCGGCCGGGTGCTGGTGGCCGGCGACGCGGCCGGGCTGCTGGAGCCGTGGACCCGGGAGGGCATCTCGTACGCGCTGCGCTCGGGCCGGCTGGCCGGGGAGTGGGCGGTCCAGGTGGCCGAGGCGGGCAGCCCGGTCGAGGTGCGCCGGCAGGCGCTCAACTACGCCTTCGCGATCAAGGCCGGGCTGGGGGTGGAGATGCGCGCCGGCCAGCTGATGCTGGAGGCCTTCGAGCGCCGGCCGCACCTGTTCCACGCGGCGGTCTGCCTGGTCGGGCCGGCCTGGCGGGCGTTCGCGCAGACCACCCAGGGACACACCACCTTCGCGCAGGTCCTGCGCCAGCACGCGGCGGCCCGGCGGCTGGCGGCGCTCGCCTCGCGCTGAGGTCCCCGGTACTCCCGAGGGAGCAGCGCCGGGCACGGCCGGCGGCGGGCCGGCTGGCTGGGCTGGAGCCGCTCACCGAGCGGGAACGGGCGCAACTGGTGGTGCCGGCCCACGAGTCGGGGCTGGGCCGGCCGGGCCGGCCGGGCCGACCGGTCCCGCCGGGCTGGTCGGTTCTGTGGCGCCGGGGGCTCTGGATCGATCCGGGGTCGGCGTGCCAGAGTCTTCCCAGCCCGTCCGACCCACCCTCATCTCGGATACCGGAAAGCAGGTCCACCCCGATGACCAGCGAAGCACCCCTCGTCCGCGTCAGCACGGCCGGAGTCGTCACCACGCTCGAACTCGACTCCCCGCACAACCGCAACGCGCTCTCCACCCGGCTGATGGCCGAGCTGACGCAGGGGCTGGCGGACGCGGCCAAGGACCCGGACGTCCGGGCGGTCGTGCTCGGGCACACCGGCAAGGTGTTCTGCGCGGGTGCCGACCTCTCGGAGGCGACCGGGGACGACCCGACGGTCGGTCCGCGCGGCCTGGTCGACCTCCAGCTGGCCATCGTGGAGTGCCCCAAGCCGGTGATCGCCTACGTCAACGGGCACGTCCGGGCCGGCGGGCTCGGCCTGCTCGGGTCGGCCGACCTGGCGATCGCCGGGCCGGCCTCCACCTTCGCGTTCACCGAGGTCCGGCTCGGCCTGGCGCCGGCCGTCATCTCGTTGCCGCTGCGGCCCAAGCTGGAGCCGCGCGCCGCCGCCCGCTACTACCTGACCGGTGAGACCTTCGACGCCGCCGAGGCCGCCCGGATGGGGCTGATCAGCTTCGCCGCCGAGACGCCGGAGGTGGCCGAGGCGGAACTCGGCACGGTGCTGGCCGCGCTGCGGCTGGCCTCGCCGCAGGGGCTCGCGGAGACCAAGCGGCTGGTCACCGCGGACGTGCTGCGCTCCTTCGGGCAGGACGCGGAGGCCCGGGTCGAGCAGTCCGCGCGGCTGTTCGGCTCGCCGGAGGCGCAGGAGGGCATGCGGTCGTTCCTGGAGAAGCGGCCGGCCCGCTGGGCCGTCGAGGGCTGACCGCGGCAGGCGTCCGGCCGGGCGGTGCGAGCGGGGATGTGACCTTGGTCCCCCGCCCGGCCGCCCGGCCCGCCCGGCCGCTACGGTGTGCCCATGCCGATCACCGCTGACCTGTACTCCGCCGTTCGGACCCGGACCCGTCGTGCCGCGGGCCGCGCGGTGCACCGCGGTTGGCGCTGGCTGCGGGAGGCCGGCGCGGTGTCCAACCGGAACCCCGGGCCGTACCGGTTCCACACCCTCGGCGACGGCAGCAAGCTGGCCTTCCCGCTGGGCACCGTCTTCAACGAGCAGTCGATAGCGATCGGCCCGTTCTGCATCATCGGCGAGCAGGTCACCATATCGGCGGGCTTCCTGCCCGGCCTGGACCTCGGCCCGGACCCGGTGGTCACCATCGGTGGCGGCTGCGTGATCGGCCGGGGCAGCCACCTGGTCGGCCACCAGTCGATCGTGCTCGGCGACGACGTCTGGACCGGCCCGAACGTCTACATCAGCGACCAGGCGCACGAATACCGGGACACCACGCTGCCGATCGGCAAGCAGTGGCCCCGCAACGAACCGGTGGAGATCGGCTCGGGCAGCTGGATCGGCACGGGCGCGGTGATCCTGCCCGGCGCCCGGCTTGGCCGCAACGTGGTGGTGGCGGCCGGTTCGGTGGTCCGCGGCGAGGTGCCCGACCACGCCGTGGTGGCCGGTGCCCCGGCCCGGGTGGTCCGCCGCTTCACCGAGGACGAGGGCTGGCAGCCGCCGTTCCGCCACGAGCCGCCGCGGCCGCTGCCGGACGGGGTGACCGCCGAGCAACTGCGCGAGCTGGTCGGTTGGGACCTCAGGCCGCCCACCGACGAGGTGAGCTGACCAGGCGTCAGTGCTGCCAGGGCAGCCGGACCGGGCGCTCGGGGATCCTTCCGGCGACCAGTTCGGCCAACAGCCCGGTCAGGCCCAGCGGATGGACGGTCTCGCGGGTCGCGGCCAGCTCGTCGATCGTCCACCACCGGTGCCCGGCATGGTACCTGCGCTCGTCCGCGAGCTGACCGCTGGTGTCGACCCGGTGGTCGGCGACCCGGAGGTGGAAGTAGAGGTCCTCGAACTGCCCGGCGGCCCAGCCGAGATCGGCGTAGCCGGAGGTCTCGGCGACCAGTCGCCCCAATCGGGCCGGGGTGACGGTCAGTCCGATCTCCTCGCGCAACTCCCGCGCGGCGGCCTCGGCCGGCTGCTCGCCCTCCTCGATGCCGCCACCGGGAGTTGACCAGCCGTGGCCGGCCGCCGGATCGCCGGGGTCGACGTGGAACTTGAGCAGCAGCACCCGGTCCGCGCCGTCGAGCAGCAGGACCCGGGCGGAGCGTCGGCGGAACTCCTGGGCGGCAGGCACCAGTTCACACTACCCGGTCAGGTCGGGGGCGTCAGGGCGATCAGCGCGGCCGGGCCGGGGAGCCCACCGGGCTCGCCCGGATGAGTGGCCAACACGGCGTCGTAGCCGGTGAGTTCGACGGCGAGCAGGAGGCCGCCCGGGGCCGGGAGCAACTCGACGGGGGCGCCGGCGTCGACCAGCCGGACATCCGCCGTGAACCCGCGGCTCATCACGTTGAGCGCGCTGACCGGACCGCCGAGCAGTCGGGCACTGGTGGGGACGTCGCCGGGGAAGGCGAACGGCGTGCGCGGGGCGGGCCGGACCGGCGGCTCGTCGCCCACCGTGAGTTCCAGGCCGGAGCCGGCCACCACGGTGAGGATCCGGGCCAGCCCGGGGAAGGTGGAGAACGGTCCGTCGGCGGCGATCTCGGCCAGGCTGACCCGCCAGGAGCCGTCGGGGGCCGAGGCGATCTCCCGGGTGACGCCGCCGCCGTTGCGCCAGCGGGTGGGGGAACGGTCGGCGGCGGGGAGGCGGAGCAGGGGCATGCCGCAGAATACCGCGCGGCGAGGCCGCCGCCGGCCGTGAGCCCCGGGGAGTAGCCGCTGGCACCCCGGCTGCTCCCGGCGCCGGTGGCTGGACGGCCGCCGCTCGTCGGCGCCGCCCCCGCAACGGCGTCGGCGGGCCCGTGCGAATAAGCGGAAGCTGGAGTTACGGAAATAGTTACTTATCGTAATCATTTGTTACCATCGGTTGCATGGAAACCGTGGATGTGGACCGTTCCGATGCCGACTACCGCGCCTGGCTGAAGGAGGCGGTGCGCAAGGTGCAGGCCGACGCCAACCGCTCGGCCGACACCCACCTGCTGCGCTTCCCGCTGCCCGCGGAGTGGGGGATCGACCTCTACCTCAAGGACGAGTCCACCCACCCGACCGGCAGCCTCAAGCACCGGCTGGCCCGCTCGCTCTTCCTCTACGGCCTCTGCAACGGCTGGATCCGTCCCGGCAAGCCGGTGATCGAGGCCTCCAGCGGTTCCACCGCGGTCTCCGAGGCCTATTTCGCCGCCCTGATCGGGATCCCGTTCATCGCGGTGATGGCCCGGACCACCAGCCCGGCCAAGATCGACCTGATCGAGTTCCACGGCGGCAGCTGCCACCTGGTCGACGACCCGTCCGAGGTGTACGAGGTGTCCGCCCGGTTGGCCGACGAGACCGGCGGGCACTACATGGACCAGTTCACCTACGCCGAGCGGGCCACCGACTGGCGGGGCAACAACAACATCGCCGAGTCGATCTTCCACCAGCTGCGCCTGGAGCCGCACCCCGAGCCGGCCTGGATCGTTGCCACCGCGGGCACCGGCGGCACCTCCGCCACCATCGCCCGGTACGTCCGCTACCAGCAGTACGACACCCGGATCTGTGTGGCCGACCCGGAGAACTCCTGCTTCTTCGAGGGCTGGGCGGCGAACGACGCGCACGCGACCTGCGAGCGCGGCTCGCGGATCGAGGGGATCGGCCGGCCCCGGATGGAGCCGAGCTTCGTGCCCGGGGCGATCGACCGGATGATGAAGGTCCCCGACGCCGCCTCGGTTGCCGCCGTGCGGGTGCTGGAGCGGGTGCTCGGCAAGAAGGCCGGCGCCTCGAGCGGCACCGGCCTGTGGAGCGCGCTGAAGATCGTCGGCCAGATGCGGGCCGCCGGCGAGCGGGGCAGCGTGGTCACCCTGATCTGCGATCCGGGCGACCGTTACCTGGACAAGTACTACTCCGACGCCTGGCTGGCCGGGCAGGGCCTGGACATCGCCCCCTACCAGCACGCGCTGGAGTCCTTCCTGGCCGGAAACCACTGGTCGGCCTAGTGGCCGCTGTGATAGTCACACCGTCATGAACGATCTACTGACCGAGCGTCTGATCCTGCACCCCCTCACCGCCGCCGAGGCGGAGCGCGTCGCCGCCGGCGTCGCCGGGCCCGGGGACAACTGGGCCCCCGACTACCCGGCCGAGGGCGAGCGGGTCGGGGCCGGGATGTTCCTCAAGGGTCGCGCCGCGGCGGGTGGCGACGTCCACCCGTTCGGCGGCTACGAGATCCGGCTGCGCGCCGACGGGCGGGCGATCGGCGGCCTGGGCTTCCACGGCGCCCCCGACGCGGACGGCGCGGTGGCGATCGGCTACGGGCTGGCCGAGTCGGCCCGCGGCCGGGGCTACGCCACCGAGGCCGTCCGCGGGATCGTCGCGGTGGCCGCCGACTGGGGCGTCACGCGGCTGCTCGGCGACACCGACCATGACAACCTGCCCTCGCAGCGGGTGATGCTGGCGGCCGGCCTGGAGCTGACCCACGAGGACGCCGAGCTCAAGTACTACGCGATCTCCCTCGCCTGAAGGTCCGCTCAGTCCGTCCGCTCGGCCGGCAGCGGAGCCAGCAGCAGCTCGCGGACGTACTCGCGGGCCGTCGCCGCGGCCTCCTCCGGGAGCGCGGCGTCGGTCACCCAGGTGTCCACCTCGGCCAGCTGGGCGAAGGTGGAGAGCCCGACCGTCCCCCACTTGGTGTGGTCGGCGACCACCACCACCCGGCGGGCGGAGGCCACGAAGTTCCGGTTGGTCTCCGCCTCCGCCAGGTTGGGGGTGGAGAGCCCGGCCTCGGGGGAGAGGCCGTGGGTGCCCAGGAAGAGCAGGTCGAAGTGGAGCGAGCGGATCGCCCGGTCCGCCACCGGGCCGACCAGCGCGTCCGAGGGCGTCCGCACGCCCCCGGTGAGCACCACCGTGGTGCCGCCGCCGTCGCCCTGCCGCTGCGCCCGATCGAACACGTCGGCCACCCGGACCGAGTTGGTCACCACGGTCAACTGACCGACCTCGGTGAGGTGTTGGGCCAGCGCGAAGGTGGTGGTGCCGCCCGAGAGGGCGATCGCGCTGCCGGGGGTGACCAGCGCCGCCGCGGTCCGGGCGATCTCCTCCTTGGCGATCAGCTCCAGCGAGGACTTCGCCTCGAAGCCGGGCTCGTGGGTGCGGGCCTCCTCGACCGGCACCGCACCGCCGTGCACCTTCTCCACCGCGCCGATCCGGGCCAGTGCGTCCAGGTCGCGGCGGATCGTCATGTCCGAGACGTTCAGCCGGCGGGTCAGCTCGTTGACCCGCACACCGCCGCGCCGACGCACCTCGTCCAGGATCAGTGCCCGGCGTTGCTCGGCGAGCAGGTTGCTGTTGTCGGCCACGGACGCCGCCCCGCCTCTCAGTGCTCCAGCTGTCCTGCCCATCCTGCCACGCCGGGCCCGGTCGGCGACCGGGCGGTCTGATCAGCTCAGGAGTTCCGGGGCAGGGGCAGGTCGGCCGGGACCAGCAGCTGGAGTTCCTCGGTGGACGGGGTGGCCAGCTGGGCGACCCGCATCGCGTGCCGCTCCACCATGGTCTCGAAGACCTGTCGTGCGGTGCGCCCGTTGCCGAAGTTGGGCCCGCGGTCCAGCGTCGCGAAGTGGTCGAGCAGCGCGGTGGCGGTGGCCTCGGCCAGCTGGTACTCGTGCTCCAGGCACTGGGTGCGGGTGATCTCCAGCAGCTCGGCGTCCGAGTAGTCGGGGAACGCGACGGTCCGCGAGAAGCGCGAGGAGACCCCCGGGTTGGCGGAGAGGAACCGCTCCATCTCCGCGGTGTAGCCGGCCACGATCACCACCACCTCGTCCCGGTGGTCCTCCATCAGCTTGACCAGGGTGTCGATCGCCTCCCGGCCGAAGTCCCGGGAGGCGTCCTCGGGTGCCAGCGCGTACGCCTCGTCGATGAAGAGCACCCCGCCGCGCGCCCGGTCGAAGGCGGCCGCGGTGCGGATCGCGGTGGAGCCGACGTGCTCGCCGACCAGGTCGACCCGGGCCACCTCGACCAGGTGGCCGCGCTGCAGCACCCCGAGCGAGGCGAGGATCTCGCCGTAGAGCCGGGCCACCGTGGTCTTGCCGGTGCCGGGGGAGCCGGTGAAGACCAGGTGGCGGCGGAGCGAGGGGGCCTTGAGCCCGGCCTGGCGGCGCCGCCGGCCGACCGAGATCAGGTCGATCAGGGTGCGTACCTCCTGCTTCACGGTGGCCAGGCCGGTCAGCGCGTCCAGCTCGGCCAGTGCCTCGTCGGCCGGGCGGCAGTCCGGGATCGGCGCGATCAGCGGGGCCGCCGGTGCGGCGGCGGCCGTGGTCAACTGCGCGGTGCGCGGCGCCGGGAGCGCCTCGGCGAGTGGTGCGAGTGGTGCGAGTGGCGCGGGCGGGCCGACGTCGTCCGAGGTGCAGCCCGCCACCACCGGTCCCGGCTCGGAGAACTCGAAGCCGGCCCGGGCGTTCTGCTCGGCCCGGCAGCGGGTGAGTGCGCTACGGCAGCCGTCGATGATGTGGAAGCCGAAGCCCCGACCCTGGGTGACCCGGCAGTCCTCGAAGCTGCCCCGGCCCTGCGCCGAGACGTACACCGCCGCCTCGGCGCTGCCGCGGACCGTGCACTCGCGCAGCACCGGGTCGGCGCCCTTGGTGACGATCACCCCGGTGGCCACGTCGGCGATCTCGCAGTCGGTGAGCACCCCGCCGCTGCCGTGGTCGCGGAACCAGAACCCGGTGCCCGCCTCCTGCACCCGGCAGCGCGCCAGTTCCACCGAGGCGCCCGAGCTGACCGAGACCGCCGAGCTGCGGATCCGGCTGAACGAGGTGTCGGTGACGGTGGCCCGGGAGTCCCGGTCCAGCACGAAGAGGGCGTCCGGCAGGTCGTACAGCGAGCAGTCGGCCAGATTGAGCCGGGCGCCGTCGCTGACCCAGATCGCCGGGTAGTCGCCGGTGCTGTCGGAGATCTCGCAGCCGGTGGCCTCCGCGGTGGTGCCCGGGTCCCAGACCGAGAGCGCGCCCCGGCCGAAGGCCCGCACGGTGGTCTGTTCCAGCCTCAGCAGCGAGCGTCCGCGCAGGTCGGCGGCGTTCTCCGGGAGTTCGTGCAGCCGGCAGCCGGTCAGCGTCAGCTCCGCCTCGGTGTCCAGGGTCAGGCCGTTGCCGGTGACCCGGTGGATCGCGCAGTCGGCCAGCCGGCCGGCCGCCTTGGCCTCGGCCTGCACCCCGCTGCCGCGGATCTCGTAGATCTCGCAGCCGGTCAGCTCGGCCAGGCTGCCGGCGTCGGTGAGCAGTACCCCGGCGCCGGCGGCGTGGTGCAGCCGGCAACGGGCGAGCCTGGCGCCGGCCCCCTCCAGCACGGCCAGCCCGGCCTGCCCGGCGGCCGCCACCTCGCACTCCTCGAAGACCGCGGAGGCGCCCCCGCGCAGCCGCAGGCCCAGCCCGGACGGGTTGCTGACGGTGCAGGCGGTCACCAGGGCCTCGGCCCGGCCGTCCACCTCGATGCCCACCGCGGAGTGGGTGTCCACCCGGCAGCCGGTCAGCCGGGCGGTCACCTCCGGCCCGCTGACCAGGATCGCCGCGGTCGAGCTGTCGTAACCCTCGATCACCAGGTCGCGCACCGAGGCCGCGGCGGTGATGGTCAGCGCGATCCCGGACGGCGGGTCGATCCGGACCGTGCCCGGGCCCTCGGCGGGCAGCACGGTGACCGGCTTGTCGAGCACGACGTTCTCCCGGAACACCCCGGGGCGCACGGTGATGGTGTCGCCGGGCTCGGCGGCGGCGATCGCCTCGCGCAGCGTCTCGTACTCCCCGGCCCGGCGCCGCCAGCGCGAGCCGCTGTCCTGCGTGACCCGGACCCTGTGCTCACCCATGACGTTCCGTTGTCCCGCCTTTCCGCTGTTCACTGTGGGCCCACGGTAGCGTGTCCGGCCGGCCCGCCGGGCTCACCCCGGGACGGGGAGTCAGGCCGCCGGCAGCCGCTCGCCACGGGCCAGTACCGTCACCCGGTCGCCCAGCCGGACGGTGCCCAGCCGGTCCCCGGTCACCCCGCCGGGTCGCACCGGGATCAGATTGACGCCGAACGCGGCCTTGCGGTCGAACCGGTGGCGCGCGGCCAGCGCGCGCAGCGGCTGCGGGCCCTGCCGCAGACCGGTCTCCTGGTCGGTGGTGGTGATCACGCAGCGGCCGCAGAGCTTGACGGCGCGGAACTCCAACTCGCCCACCAGCAGCCGACGCCAGCCGTCCTCCTCCCACGGCTCGGTGCCCTCGATCACCAGGTTGGGGCGGAACCGTTCCATCGGCAGCGCGGGGTAACCCTCCTCGGCCATCCAGGAGTTGAGCGCGGCCAGGGAGGCGGTGGTGGTGGCCAGCAACGGGAAGCCGTCGGCCATGCTGACGGTGTCGCCGGGCGCGCCGAAGGCCGCGGCGACCGGGCGGGCCAGCGGGTCGTCCAGGTGCAGCAGCCGGACCTCGCCGAGCCGTTCGGCGAACCAGAGCCGGACCTTCTCCTCGGTCTCGCTGGCGGCGAACCGGCTGCCGAAGACGTCACCCACGACGCGCGGCGCGCCAGTGGCGGGGGAAGGCACGGGCACTCGCAGCGGGTCGCCGTCCGGCGAGGTGACCAGCAGCGAGCCGTCCTCGGCCAGTTCGGCGCGGTACTGCCCCATCGCGGGCAGCTCGCGCTGGGTCACCGCCTGGCCGTTCGGGCCGGCCAGCATCCAACGCCGGTCACCGGCCAGACCCCAGGGCTCAACGGCCGCCTCGGACGGGCTCTGTCGGTACATCGACTTGACGGGGTATCGGTGCAGACCGGCAAGGAGAGGCATGGCCCCATCCTGCCAGGCCGCCGGGGCTCACCCGGACCTGCACGGATGCGCGCGGGCCGTTCGGGACACCGCCTCGTGGCGTCCCGAACGGCCCGTGGATGACCGAATCCCCCTCGGTCCGGCTGACCGGTCCTGATGGTCAGTAGGCCGGCCCCTGGTAGGCCTGCCCCGGCTGGCCGAACTGCCCCTGCGGGTAGGGCGGTTGGGCCGGCTGGCCCGGGTGCTGGAAGAACTGCTGCGGCGGTACCGGCCGGACCGGGGTGACCGGCGCGGCGGGGCCGGGCCGGAAGTTGCCCGGCTGCTGCTCCCAGCCCTGCGGCGCGGCCGGCTGCGGGTAGCCGGGCGTCATCGGCGCGGCGGGCATGCGCTGCCCGGGCAGGTACGGCTGGCCGCCGTAGTTGGGAGTGGGCGGCTGCGGCGCCGGGTAGCTGGGGGCGGGGCTGCCGCCACCGGGGCCGAGGGCCAGCCGGGCCGGCGGCAGGGCCGGCAGCAGGCTGGTGGCCTCGAAGGCCGAGCCGTAGCCGGGACCCGCCTGCGGCGCGGCGGGGGGCAGCGCGGCAGGCACGTTGATCGGCGCGATCTGGGGGACTCCGCGCTCTGCGACCAAGCTGTCGTAGATGGGCGTGCCCGACGAGAAGGACGGAGGGTAGTAGCCGACTCCGTCGTAGGAGCGGGGCGAGGTCATGGGGCATACCGTAAGCCCAGATTGTTCCCCTGAGGAGACTGGGAGGGGTGGTAGTTCAAGTGTTTACACACTCTTCGCTCACGCAAAGGGCCCGAATCAGGAGAACATCGGACATAGCGCCGTCGATTTCCGGTCATTCGAACACATAGACGTACGACTGGAACACGCTGCGCCCATGTGTTCCAATTGGGGCCGGTCAGCTGGGCGGTCAGCGGTCGATCAGCCGTGGTGCATCGTCTGAGCTGGGAAGCCGGGTCGTCCCGCCACCTCCGAGGCGCAGAACGCGCAGCGCTTCGCCGCGGCCGGAATCCGGCTGAGGCACTCCGGGCAGTCGGTCCTGGCCGGCTCGGACGTCTTCGCCCGCTCCAGCCGGGCCTGCAGTCGGCTGACCGGGACCACCACCACGGCGTAGATCACCGCGCTGACCAGCACGAAGCTGATCAGCGCGTTGAGGAAGGCGCCGTACGGGAACCTGGTGCCCGCGACCGTGAAGGCGTGTTGGCTGACGTCGCCGACGATGCCGGTGGCGACCCCGACCAGTGGCGTCAGGAAGGCCGTGACGAACCCGGTGACGACGGCGGTGAAGGCCGCGCCGATGACGATACCGACCGCGAGGTCGACGACGTTTCCGCGCAGCAGGAAGCTGCGGAAGCCCTTGAACACGGCTTGACTCCAGGTGGATCGACAGGGAATCGAGGGGGGAACGCCTCGTTCCCTCGCCCGGCCATCCTGGCCAAGCCGGGGAAGCGCGGTCCAGCCGGTGTCACCCGCGCTGGCTAATCCTGATCGTTCGCCAGAAACCGCGGGTCCCCTCGGGTTTCGTCCTGCCGTCTTGCCGGCCCCGTCGGTCTCGCCGTCGGTCTCGTCGGTCTCGTCGGTCCCGCCGTCCTCGGCGGCTGCGGAGTGTGCCGAAAGTGCCACCGACCGTCCCGGCCTGTGTCAGGGTTCGGTACATGACAGAGCCTGACCCGGAGTCAGTTCCCCGCGTCCTGCACGTCATGGCCGACCCCCGCCCGTACGGCCCGCAGCGGCTCGCCCGCGACCTGCACGCCGAGCTGCGCCGGCGTGGACGCCCGTCCGAGCTGTGCGCCCTCACCCCGGACGCCCTCGCCGCGGCCGGGCGCGCTGTCCTCGGGTCCACCCGCCACCACCCCGCCGCGCTGCGCGCCCTGCGCGCCGCCGCACGCCGAGCGGACGTGGTGGTCGCGCACGGCGCCGGCGCACTACCCGCGTGTGCCGTCGCCGTGTTCGGCACCGGCCGCCCGTACGTCAGCGCCGGCCTCGACACGCCGCGGCGGTGGACGGCGGGCCGGGGCAGCCGGCTGCGCACCGGGCTGCTGCTGCGCCGGGCGGGTGCGGTGACCGCGCCCGCCGAGGGTGCCCGGGCAGTGCTGCTGGAGCGCTTCCGGCTGGCCCCGGACCAGGTGGTCACCCTCCCCGACGCCCGGGCCGCCGACCGCTATCCGCCCGCCGTGAACGCCGCCGACCGGCGGGCCGCCCGAGCCTCGCTCGGCCTGCCGCCGTACGGGCCGCTGGTCGCCTGGGTGGGCGCACTCGACGCCGGGAGACGTCCCGACCTGGCCGTGCGGGTGGCCGCCGGGGTGCCCGGCGTGCACCTCGCGCTGGCCGGCAGCGGGCCGCTCGCCGTGCCGGCCGCCCCCGGAGTCACCTTGCTCGGTGAACTGCCCGACCCCGCCACGCTCTACCGCGCTGCCGACGCGCTGCTGCTCACCAGTGCGCCCGGTGCCGGCGCGGGGCTGCCCGGCGTGCTGATCGAGGCGGCGCTGGCCGGCCTCCCGTGCGCGGCCACCGACGTCGGCTGGGTCCGCGAGGTGGTCCGTCCCGGGATCACCGGCGGGCTCGCCCGGCACGACGACCCGGCGGCGCTCAGCGCGGCCCTCGACAGCGTCCTCGCCGGCGCCGGCACGCTCGGCCCGCGCGCTCGGGCGCACGCGCTGGCGCGGTTCGAGCTGGCCGTCGTCACCGACGCCTGGGAGTTGCTGCTGGCCGCGGTCGCGGCCGGCTGCCGCCCGGGCCGCGCCATCAGCTGATCCGGTCTCCGCTCCGGCGTCAGAACCGTTGTCCTGACGGTGTCGCGGGAGCTCCGGAGGGCGCATACTGGCCCGCACGGCATGCGTCCGCACGACAGGACCCGTGGGGCCCGGCTCGGCGCACCGCTGAGGGGTCGGGTCGAGGCACATGGGGCTGGGAATCGGCATCGCGGTCGTGCTGCTGTTCTGGTTGCTGACCGGGGTGCGCGTGGTCCAACAGTACGAGCGTGGAGTGGTGTTCCGGCTCGGCCGGGTCCGTGGACGGGTCAAGGAGCCCGGGCTGACCCTGCTGGTCCCGTTGGTGGACCGGATGCGCAAGGTCAACGTCCAGGTCATCACCATGCCGGTGCCGGCCCAGGAGGGCATCACCCGGGACAACGTGTCGGTCCGGGTGGACGCGGTGGTCTACTTCCGGGTCACCGAGCCGATCCGGGCCACCGTCGAGGTGCAGGACTACACCTTCGCGATGTCGCAGGTGGCGCAGACCTCGCTGCGCTCGGTCATCGGCAAGAGCGAGCTGGACGACCTGCTCTCCGGGCGGGAGAACCTGCACCGCGGGCTGGAGCTGATGTTGGAGAGCCCGGCCGAGGGGTGGGGTGTCCAGATCGACCGGGTGGAGATCAAGGACGTCGCGCTGCCGGACTCGATGAAGCGCTCGATGGCTCGCCAGGCCGAGGCCGACCGCGAGCGGCGGGCCCGGATCATCACCGCCGACGGCGAGTTCCAGGCCGCCGCCAAGCTGGCCGAGGCGGCGCTGCGGATGGAGCAGACGCCCTCCGCGATGCAGCTGCGGCTGCTGCAGACCGTGGTGGAGGTGGCGGCCGAGAAGAACTCCACGCTGGTCCTGCCCTTCCCGGTCGAGCTCCTGCGGTTCTTCGACGCCGCAGCCTCTCCCGCCGCCTCCGCCTCTCCCACTTCCTCCGTCCCTCCCGCCTCCTCCAGCTCCTCCGCCCCTCCCGCCTCATCCCTCACCGCCCACCGTCCGGAGTAGCCGGTGGTCCCCCGATCGGGCGACCCGGTCGAGGTCAAACACCATGCTGATCACGCGAACTGACACCGTGTCCGCATGCAAACCGTCTCCCGCACCGCTGTCCTGCTGCTCGCCACCGCCCTCACGCTCGGCCCGGCGGTCCCCACGGCCGCCGCGGCGGCTCAACACTCCACCGGTTCCGCCCCGGTGGTGGCCCGCGAGGGCGAGCAGTACGTCAGCCTGAAGCACCCGCAGCCGGTTCACGGCGCGTCCGTCCGCGAGGTGGTCGAGATCTTCTGGTACGGCTGTCGGCACTCCGCGCAGCTGGAGCAGCCGTTGGAGGCCTGGGCCGCCCGGCAGCCGCACGACGTGGTGCTCCGGCGGATCCCCGCGGTCTGGCCCGGCACCTCCGACCAGACCGTCGAGCGCGGGCACGCCCGGCTGTTCTACACCCTCGACCGGCTGGGCGAGGTGGACCGGCTGCAGAGCGCGGTCTTCCGCGCGGTCCGCGAGGACGGCCTCGACCTCACCACCGAGGACCCGGCGGCCGGTTGGGCGGCCGAGCACGGCATCGACGAGCAGCGCTTCCGGTCCGCCTACGAGTCGTCCCAGGTCCGCGACGAGACCGACCACGCCCCGGACGAGATGACCCGCTACGAGGTCACCGAACTCCCGACCGCGGTGGTGCAGGGCCGCTACCAGACCTCGGCGACCCGGGCCGGCGGCGTCACCGGCATCCCCGCGATCCTCGACCAGCTCCTCCAGAAGACCGGCCACTGACCCCGCACCCTCCCACCCCGCCCCTCGCCACCTGCGGCGAGGGGCGGCCCCTTGCCCGCCCGACTCCTGCGCGACACCCCCGGTGCCCGCCCGCTCCTCCGCTCGGGTGACCCTGCGCGGGGCGGGGCCGCTCAGTAGGTGCGGCCCTTCCAGGCGGCCCCTTGGCCGCGCCAGTGCTGGACAGCCGAGTCGACGGTCATCAGGAGGTACAGCAGGGCGGTTAAGGGGAGCAGCAGTGCCGCGGCGGGCGGGCGGTCGTGGTAGCGCAGCATCGGCAGGTACGTGCCGGCCTGCACGGCCCAGGCGGCCAGGCCGGTGGCGGCGAGTGGCGAGAAGCCGGTCAGCAGACCGGTCAGTGCCGCGGCCGGGGGGACCAGGTAGACCACGGTCAGGCCGAGCACGGTGCCGAGCAGGAGCAGGGGGGAGTGCCGCAGTTGGGCGTAGGCGCTGCGGGAGACCATGCGCCAGAGCGGGGCGAGGCCCGGGTAGGGGCGCACGCTGGTCACCCGTAGCTCTGCCGGCCGCTCGGCCAGGCCGAGCCAGGTGCGCCCGCCGCTCCGCTTGACCGCGCGGGCGAGGGACACGTCGTCGATGACCGCGCCCCGGATCGCGGCGATCCCGCCGGCTCGCTCCAGCGCGCGCCGGCGTACCAGGGTGCAGCCGCCGGCGGCCGCAGCCGTCCGCGCGCCGGGGCGGTTGCTCCAGCGGAACGGGTAGAGCTGGGCGAAGAAGTAGACGAAGGCGGGCACGATCAGCCGCTCCCAGCCGGTCTCGGTACGCAGCCGGGCCATCTGTGAGACCAGGTCCAGCCGGTCGGTCTCGGCGGCGGCCACCAGAGCGGCCAGGGTGTCGGGGCCGTGCGCGATGTCCGCGTCGGTGAGCAGCAGCAGCTCCACCTCACCAGCGAGTTCGACGCCGTGCCGCACCGCCCAGAGCTTGCCGGTCCAGCCGGGGGGCAGGGGCGGCGGGGTGGTGACGGTGAGCGGTAGGCCGCCCGGCGCCCCGGGGAAGCCGGGTCCAGGGGCGACGGCCACGGGGGTGGCGGCCACCGCGCCGGCCAGCGCCCGTGCCGCCGCCGCGGTGCCGTCGGTGCTGTGGTCGTCGACCAGGATCACCCGGGCCCGGCCGGGGTAGCGCTGGGCCAGCAGTCCCGGCAGGCTCTGCGGCAGCAGCGCGGCCTCGTCCCGGGCGGGCACCACCACCGCGACGTCCGGCCAGCGGTCCGGAGCGCGTCGCCCGGGCGGCAGCCGGACGTCGGTGCGCCAGAAGAGGCCCTGGCAGCAGGCCAACCAGAGCCAGCTCAGCAGCGACAACAGCGACAGCGAGCTCAACCACCACAGCAGCGTCACCCCCGCAGTCTGCCCCAGCGGCCACCCCCGGGGTGTGAGGACGTCCGGAACGGGAGGAGGAGGAAGGAGCGGCGCGAACCGGTGCCCTCCCGCGCGCATCGACTAAGGTCGTTCCCTGTGAAGATCGCACTGATGGACTCCGGAATCGGCCTGCTCGCGGCGGCCGCTGCCCTGTGGGCCCTGCGGCCCGACGTCGACCTCGTGATCTCCAACGACCCCGAGGGGATGCCCTGGGGTCCGCGTACCCCCGCTGACCTCACCGAACGGGCGCTCGCCTGCGCCCGGGCCGCGGCCGCGCACCGGCCGGACGCCCTCGTGGTGGCCTGCAACACCGCCTCGGTGCACGCGCTGGCCGCGCTGCGGGCCGAGCTCGAGCCCGAGCTGCCGGTGATCGGTACCGTGCCGGCCATCAAGCCCGCCGCGGCGGCCGGCGGGCCGGTGGCGATCTGGGCCACCCCGGCGACCACCGGCAGCGCCTACCAGCGTGGGCTGATCCGGGCCTTCGCGGACGGCGCCGAGGTGACCGAGGTGCCCTGCCCGGGCCTGGCCGACGCGGTCGAGCGGGCGGACGAGGCGGCCATCGACGCCGCGATCGCCGCGGCAGCGGCCCGGACCCCGGCCGGCCTGGCCCACGTCGTCCTCGGCTGCACCCACTACGAGCTGGTCGAGGACCGGATCCGCGCCGCGCTCGCCCCGACCGCCGACCCCGACCTGGTGCTGTACGGCTCGGCGCACGCGGTCGCCGCGCAGGCCTTGCGCCGCGTCCCCGGGGACGGGGCCGCCGCCGGGGCCGGGAGGAGCGGCAGCGGTGAGCTGATCGTCCTGGAGAACGGCCGGCTCGGCACCCTGCCGCCCGCCGCCGCCCACTACCCGCAGGGCCGGCTGCTGCTAGCAGCGGCCGCCGCCCCGACGCCGGTGCACGGCGGCGTGTAGCCCCGACAGCACGGTCTCGAGGTGCACCGGCCCGCCGGTCGCGTCGACCGGTACCCGGCTGACCCGCAGTTCCTCCTCCGGTAGCCGCCGCCCGAGCCGCTGGTCGGTCACGAACCCCGTCCGGTAGCCGAGTTCGCGCAGCACCGGAACGGTCCGCGGGTCGAACCCGCCGCCGGGGTGGGCGAAGGCCGTCGGCGCGCTGCCCAGCCAGTCGGTCAGCGCCCGGTGCGCCGAGACGATCTCGGTGCGCACGGTGTCGTCGTCACACTGCCCCAGCTCCGGTTCGCCCAGGCTCTGGCTGCCGACGGCCACCTGCCCGGCCGCCAGCTCCCGCAGGTCCTCCGGGGTCAGCCGCTCGCGCCGGGGCGGCCGGGCGTGCGCGCTCACCCGCAGCTCGTGCAGGCTGCGCCGGCGGTCCGGGTCGGGCAGCGCGGACAGCTGGGCGAGCTGGTGCTCCGGACCGTCGGCGGTCAGCGTCCGGGCCCGGCCGCCGTGCGCCGTGAGGAAGGCCGCCTCCTGCCGCCAGGGCAGCCGGTCGGTGCCGATCAGCTCGGTCACCACGAAGGCCACCGCGGGCAGTCCACGGGTCCGCAGCGCGGGCAGCGCGTGTTCCAGCACCTCGCGGTCGGCGTCGTCGAAGGTGATCAGCACGCTGCGCGGCGGCAGCGGACGCCGCTCCGCGACGGCCTGTTCCAGCGCCCACAGCGAGATCGGCACGGCGGTGCGGCAGAGCCGGTCCAGCTGGGCGCCGAACCGCCACCGGTCGGGCACCCGCCGGTAGGCGAGCACGGGCAGCCGCCGGGCCGCCCGGGCCCGGAGGATCGGCTGGGCGGGGGAGTAGCGCAGCCACTGGACCAACCGGTCGGCCGTTGCCGGCCGGTCCGGGGCGGTGGATCGGGACGCGGACGGCCAGGGCTCGGCGTACGGCGCGGTCCTCAGGTCCGGCAGGTCCGGCGTGGTGTCCGGTCGCGGCACAGTGCCCCCCAGGCGTGGCCGGGGGGGTGGCCCCGGCGTCAGTTGGTGCAATGTAGTCAGGACTCGTATGGCCGGTGGATGGTTGTACCGCGCGGCCGACGAAAGTCGCCTCCAGTGCGCGGCGGGCCGGAGTCCCCTCTGACAGCTTCCGTCACGGACCCGGGGCCGGCAGGTCCCTTCACAAACCCCGGGCAGGAGCGCCACAGACCTCCGGGGAACGACCCGGATCCGACACGGGGCCCGGTCCGCCTACCGACCCCGGAACCAGGCGGCCGTCCGCGCCAGCCCCTCGGCCAGCGGCACCGGGACGACCCCCGGGAACAGCGCACGCAGCCGGGTGCCGTCGGCCTGCGAGTCCCGGACGTCGCCGGGCCGTGGCGCGGCGTGGACCACGGCCGGCGGCTGCCCGAGCACCGTGCCGAGCTGGGCGACCAGCTCCAGCAGGGTGGTCCTGGTCCCGAACGCCAGGTTGACCGGGTCCGGGTGCGCCACCCGGCGCAGCACCGCCTCGGCCAGTACCTCGGTCACCGTGCCGACGTAGGTGAAGTCCCGGCTCTGCCTGCCGTCGCCGTGCACCGTCAGCGGCCGACCGGCCAGCGCGGCGTCCAGGAAGGCCGGCACCACCGCCGCGTAGGCGTGGTCGGCCGACTGCAGCGGCCCGAAGACGTTGAAGAACCGCAGCGGCAGCACGTCCAGCCCGTAGCAGTGGTGGTGGGCCGCCAGGTACGACTCGGCGGCGAGCTTGCCGACCGCGTACGGGCTCATCGGCGCGGGCCGCATGGTCTCCCGCTTGGGCAGCTCACGGTTGGCGCCGTAGACCGAGGACGACGAGGCCGCCACGACGTACGGCCCGCCGGCCCGCCGGGCCGCCTCCAGCACCTGCAGGGTGCCGGTGGCGTTGGCGTGGTGGCTGGCCAGCGGATCGGCCACCGAGCGCGGCACGGACGGCAGGGCGGCCAGGTGGACCACCGCGTCGGCGCCGGCGAAGGCCTCGTCCAGCAGCTCGGGGTCGAGCACCGAGCCCTCGTACAGCGTCACGGCGAGTCCGGCCAGGTTGCTCTTGTGGCCGGTGCTGAAGTCGTCCACCACCCGGACCTCGGTGACCTGTCGGCGAGCGAGCAGCTCGGCCACCAGATTGGCCCCGATGAACCCGGCTCCGCCGGTGACGACCACACGCATGCGTGCCCTCCTGGATCCCGCCCGGAAGCCCGAACCGGCACCGACGGCGGTCGCCCGCCAGCGACCGATGCCGATCGTAGCGGCTCGGACACGTTCCGTGGACCCGTTCGGCCGGGTGCGCTCGTCAGACCTTGCGCTGGCGGTAGGTCTCCTCGGCGGCGTCCAGCACGGCGGCCAGGTCGCCGCCGGCCGAGGCGGTCTCCACGGCGGCCACCGCCCCCTCCACGAACGGCGCGTCGGCGAACCGGACCGGGAACGGCAGCCCGTGCTCGTCCGCCGCCGCGAGCAGCGCCCGCACCACGTGCACGGCGGCCGGCAGGTCGGCCAGCACGGCCACCCCGTGCCCCTGGTCCACCCGGCGGGCGGCGGCGGCGATCAGCAGCGCGCTGCTGCCGAGCCCGTCGCCCGGGTGGCCGCCGGTGGCGGCCACCGGGGCCGGGTCGTCGGTCTGCGTCATCGCCCGGGCCAGGTCGGCGACGTCCTGCGCCAGGTCCCGACTGTGCGACACCAGCACCACGCCGACCCGGCCCAGCGCGGCGGACCGCACCGGCGACTGGCTCGGCACCCGCGCCACCGAGGGCGCCTCCCGGATCGGGATGACCTCGGCCTCGGTGCTGTCCCGCTGGCCCATCGACTGCTCCCCGCTCTCCTCGGTCGAACCGGCCGCCCGGCCGGCGTTGCCCCGCGCTCGCTGCGCTGCCCACTCTCGCAAACTCGCCCGGCCCCGTCCCGTGCGCACGCCGGGCGGCCGGCACATATGCGGTTCGAGCTCCGGCGAGGCACCGGACCCGGTCGGTGCGGGCCGGTCGGTGCGGGCCGGCAGGCGAGGAGTCCGCCCGAGGCCGCCTCCGCTCCGCGACCGGACGGCTACGCTGGCCTCCGGATGTCATCGGGAGGAGCAACAGCAGTGGCAGGCAACACTGATACCAGTGGGACCGTCGAGCACTCGGAGGGCGCCCAGGCCCAGGGGACCCAGACCTCGGAGGCCGTCCCGCAGCAGCGCAAGCCGAAGCTGGACACCAGCGGGGCGACCTGGCTCTCCGCGCCCCAGCCCGACGGGTCGCCGGGGGACGTCCAGATCGCCTTCGTGGACGGCTACATCGCGATGCGCGACGGTCGCTTCCCGGACGGGCCGGTGCTGGTCTTCACGCCGGGCGAGTGGCGCGCCTTCGTCCTCGGGGCGCGGGACGGCGAGTTCGACCTGACCTGAGGCCGGGGGACCCACGAACCTCCGCCGCCGCACCGGACTCCGGTGCGGCGGCGGTTTCGTGTCGCCGGCCGGCCTCGGAGCCCGGTGCGGCGGCGGTGAGTGGGGCAGACGCCGTGCCGACCGCCCCCACGCGGTCGTGCACGGCGTCTGCCGTACGACCCGGCTCGCGAGGCCGGGCCCCCTCCCGAGGTGGTTCCCCGAGCCGGTCCCAGGGGACCGGCGGTCGCCGGGAGGTCGGCGGCGGGGCCTGAAGCCCAGGCCGCCGCTGCCCGGGATCCGAACGCCCCCACGCGTCGGTGTCCCGGGCGTGGTCCGCGAGTGCGACGGGTGTCGGGGAACCCGCGAACCAGGCTTTGGGTGAAGGGGTGCTGTGCGCTGAACCTTGCAGCTGCGGTACGACGATGTGCGTAAGGGAGGAAGAGCGCACACAGGTGCGCCACAGCAGGCCACCCCCACATGGAAAGCGTCCACAGCAGCTGCCGTACATCCGCGACCGTAGCCCGGACGGTTGCTCAGCGTCAACATTCGTCTCTGAGAGTACGTCCACCCGTCCCCGACTGGCCGCCCGGTGAGGGCCCCCGGACCTGGGACACGTACGATGGCGGCATGTCTTTTCTCCGCCGACGCTCCGGCACCCCCGCGGGCCCGGACTTCGACGTGCTCGCGATGGACCCGGGTGACTGGCCCGGGCTCTTCGGTGCCGCGATCATGACCGGCCCGGACGGCTCCTGCCAGGGGATCTTCCTCCGGTACGACCTGTTCGGCGGCCGGGGCCCGGCGATGTTCATCGGGAACCTGCCCGAGGGGTCGCCGGCCCGGGACACCCCGGACGGGGTTCCGTTCGAGATCAGACAGCTGCTCGCGGCGCTGGAGAACGACGAGCCGGTCGAGCTGGTGTCGGCCGAGGACTTCCCGGTGATGCTCGGCGACGACCTGCTGATCGTGAAGAAGGTCAAGGTCAGCGAGGAGCGGGTGTTCTGCGCCCAGTTCGACCGCAGCGACAACGTCCAGGTGACCATCGCCTCCTGGGACCGGCCGATCGCGGACGATCTCTACCAGCTGCTGAAGCCGCTGCCGGCCGATCTCTTCCAGCAGGGCTGAGCCGGAAGGCGCCGCCGGCAGGGTCGGAGCGCCGCCGGCGCCAGTGTCAACCAGCGCTTGACGCTGGTGATCAACCCTTCGTACAGTCACCACCATGTCGCCCCGCCGCCCGCTGCTGACCCGCCGCAGCTATCTGGACCTGCGGCGCACCGCCAGCGCGATCTGTCTCTGAGGCCGTCGTCCCGGGTCCCCGCGACCCGACCGCGGACGGCGGCGCCGGGGCTCCGCGACCTCCCGGGCCGTCCGCACCCGCACGCCCCCAGCGCCGTGCAGCCGCCGGCTGCCGCGCCCCACGCCGGACGCCCGGAGGCAGCGCCATGGAACCCCTGAACGATCAGTCCCCCCTCGCCACGGCGCTCGCCGGGCTGCCCCGGGTGGTCGACCTGCTGGCCGCCCGAGCCGAGGAGCACGACCGCGACGCGACCTTCCCGTACCAGGGGATCGAGGCGGTGCACGAGGCCGGTCTGCTCACCCTGACGGTCGGCCGGCACTACGGCGGCCCCGGCGGATCGCTCACCGACACCCTCCGGGTGCTGGCCGAACTCGGCCGTGGGGACGCCTCGGTGGCCCTGGTCGCGGCCGGCACCCTGTTGCTCCACGCCGAGCAGGCCCGCACCGGCCGCTGGCCCGCCGCGGGCTACCGTCGGCTGCTGGCGGAGTCCCGGCGCGGCCCGGCGCTGGTCGGCGCGCTCGGCCCGGATCCGGCCACGGACCAGCCCACGGTGGCCCGTTGGGACGGCGGCGGCTGGCTGCTGACCGGCCGGAAGACCGGCTGCACCGGCGCCGACGCGCTGGCCTGGATGCTGGTGCGGGCTCGGACCGACGAGCCCCGGCCGCGCACCGGAGCCTTCCTGGTCCGTGGCGACAGTCCGGGCGTGGAGGTCGATCCGGTCTGGGACCAGCTGGGCCTGCGGGCCAGCGCGGGACATGACGTGCTGCTCAGTGGGGTCCGGGTGCCGGCGGAGGCAGCGTTCGACCTGCGTGCGGAACCCGACGCTCCGGCCGATGAGTTGGCCGCGGACAATACGGTGGACGGCGGACTGGACGACGGACTCACCGCCGCCTGGCGGGAGTTGGCGCCGGCCGCGGTGCAACTCGGGGTGGGCCGGGCGGCCCGGGACTGGCTGGTGCGCTTCCTGGCCCGGCGGCGGCCGGCCGGCGCGGAGCACCCGGGCGAGGGCTACCGCGCGGCGCTCGGTGAGGTGGAGAGCGCGCTGATCGGTGCCGAGGAACTGCTCGCGGGGGTGGCGGCCCGGATCGACGCGGGCGGGTCGGAGGCGGTCGGCAGGGCCGGCGTGGTGGGGCTGCTGGTCAGCCGATCGGTGGTCGAGGCGGTGCAGCGGGCCGTGGCGCTCGCCGGCAGCGCCGGGCTGAGCCGGCGCCACCCGCTGGAGCGCCACCTGCGGGACGTGCTGAGCGGCCGGCCGCACGGGCCGGCCGAGACGGCGGTGCTGGCCGCCGCCGGCCGGGCCGCGCTGGTCCGGGGCTGACCACGCCCGGAGCCGGCTCGCGGGTCGGGCTCGCCGGACCTCGGGCCCGGCGGTGCCGCCCTGCCGCGCTCAGCGGGTGCCCACCGCGGCCCGGACCGCCCGACGGGCCAGCGCCGCGTCGTCGTACAGCCGCCGGATCATGATCCGCTGCTCCTCCCCGGCGCCCGGCACGTCGTACAGCCGCAACTCCCGCATCAGCACCAGCACCAGGTTCACCAGGAACGCGTCCCGCGCCAAGGTGCCGCCGACCTGGGCGAGTTGGCTGATCTGCCGGCGGGCCGCGGTGTCGCCGGAGAGCACGCTCCAGAGCACCGCCAGGTCGTAGCCGGGCAGGTACCAGCCGGCCTGCTCCCAGTCGACCAGGACCGGACCGGAGGGCGCCAGCAGGATGTTGGACAGCAGTGCGTCGCCGTGGCACAGCTGCGGTGCGGTGTGCGCCAGTCCGTACAGCAGCTGGCGCAGGTCCCCGGCGTCCCGGTCGGTCAGCTGGCCGATCGAGTGGAACCGGCTGATCTCCAACTGGTAGTCCAGCGGCTGCTGGAAGACGTCGGTCGGCGGCCGCCAGAGGTTGAGCGCCCGGATCGAGCCGAGCACCGCGCGAACCTCGCCCGGCGTCGGCGCGTTGGCCGGGTGCCGCTCCAACGCGGCCGGCCGGCCCGGGATCCGCTCCATCACCAGCACGCAGCGATCGTGGTCCGCCGCGACCAGCCGCGGCATCCGGACCGGCGGACGGTGCCGGACGAACGCCCGGTAGACCGCCACCTCCCGGTGGAACCGCTCCACCAGCACCGCCCGCCGCTCGCTCTGCGCGGGTTGCGGGGCGAGGCACTTGGCGACCACCGCGGTGCGCCCGATCAGCCCGGTGACCAGGATGTGCCGGCTGTCCTCCCGCAGCACCTGCCGCGGCGAGAACGCCGGACATATCCGCGTGATGTGGGCCAGCGCGGCGCGGACCGCGGGGGCGGCCAGCGCGGCGGGATCGGCCCGCTCGACGGCGGGGGCGGGCTGCGGCGCGCGGGGGCGCAGCAGGCGGTCAGCCCCGGCGCGCGGCGCGAACCCCGGTGCCTCGACGCGCCCCGCGGGACGGGCGGGCAGCGGAGGCTTCGGCCCGGGCCGGCGGATCGCCGCGGTTGGCGGGCGTTGGGCGGCACCGGTCCGGGGCGCGGTGGGGGAAGTCGCTGAGGGGTACATGGGGTGGAGGAGATCCCTTCCTTGCCGTTGGCATATGTCAGCCAGTGCGGCGGCACTGGCGGCGTGCAAAGGGTGCGCACCCCGGTGTACGGGGAGCGCGCTCCGGCGTACCGGAAGCGACGACCGCGCGCGGGGGGTGGGTCGGCGGTCGACCGCGCGCCGGGCGCGCGCAGCTCCGTTCCCGGCCGTTCCGATGGCCCGCGCACCCTGGGGACATGCGCGGACCGCCCGGTCGGCCGGGGCCGGCGCCGTCACGCCACCCGGTCGCCGTCCCTACCCCGAACTCTCGGCCCGGGGTCGGGTTGGCGCTTCTCTACCTGACACCGAGAAGCCACTGGCTGACCACTGGGCGAGGCCTGGCGAAAGCCTGGCGAATGCTCGCGTGGCACATGACGGCCCATTAGTCTCGAACCAGCCGAGGAGCCTGGGGGCTTGAAGTGGGCAAGGAACCCAACACCAGACTCGCCGACCTCTTCGCCCTGACCGGATGGTCCAAGGGCGAGTTGGCTCGGCTGGTCAACAAGCGTGGTGCCGCGCTGGGTCAGCAGCAGCTGTCCACCGACACCTCGCGGGTGCGGCGCTGGATCGAGCAGGGGGAGATCCCCCGCGACCCGGTGCCGCAGGTGCTGGCGGCGGTGTTCACCGAGCGGCTCGGCCGTGTCGTCTCCATCGAGGACCTCGGCCTGACGCGGCACCGGCGATCCAGCGCGGGACGGGCGGAAAAGGGCGCCCGCCGGGAGCCGGAGCGGACGGCGGAGATCCTCACCGAGTTCACGGGAATGGATCTCATGCTGAACCGACGCGGACCGCTGAGCCCGGGCACGGCACTGCCCGGCCTCTCGGTCGTCCCCGAATCCCTCTACGACTGGCTCACCGGGGCCGGCGCCGCGCAGGCCGCGCTGCCCGGACAGCGCCAGGCGATCACGGGCGAGGCCGGTCGCCCGCTGGTCGACGTCTACGAGCCCGGCCCGATCGGGCCGGAGGAGGTCGAGTCGCTGGAGCGCTCGGTCGAGGTGTTCCGGGCCTGGGACGCCTCACGCGGCGGTGGCCTGCAGCGCAAGGCGGTGATCGGCCAGCTGAACGAGGTCGGCGGGCTGCTCACCCACCGCCACCCGCCGGAACTCGCCTGCCGGCTCTGGCTGGTGGCGGCCAACCTGGCGGTGCTGGCCGGCTGGATGTCGCACGACATCGGGCTGGAGTCGGCTGCCCAACGCTACTTCGTGATCGCCGCCCAGGCCGCCCGGGAGGCCGGTGACCGGCCCAGAGCCGGCGAGGCGATCTCCCGGGCCGCCCGCCAGATGCTGCACCACGGCCGGGCCGACGAGGCGCTGGACCTGATGCGGCTGGCCCGTGCCAGCGGTGGCGCGCAGAGCCTGCCGCGGACCCGGGCGATGCTCAACACGGTGGAGGCCTGGGCGCAGGCCTCGCTGGGCAACTCCCAGGAGGTCACCCGGCTGCTCGGGGAGGCGGAGGAGCTGTTCGTCCAGGAGATCACGGAGCCGCTCCCGGCCTGGATGTGCAAGTTCGACGAGGCCGAGCTCAACGGGATGAGCGGCCTGATCTACCGGACGCTGGCCGAGCACGATCCGGCGGCCCTGGTGCCGGCCCGGCGGCACGTCGAGGCCGCGCTGTACCAGCGGCCCGCGCGGGGGCAGGAGCGCTCGGCGCTGCTGGACCTGCTCTCGATGGCCTCGGTGCACTGGATCGGCGGCGAGCCGGAGGGCGGGCGGCACTACACCGAGCTGGCGCTGGCCCAGATCGGCCACACCTCCTCGCACCGCACCTGGGACCGGTTGCGCCGGATGTACCGGCTGACCGACCGCTACCGGGCGCTGCCGCAGGTGGCCGAGCTGCGGGCGCGGATCAGGGCGGCGGTGCCGCCGACCCGCCGCCCCGCGTCGTAGCGCGCCCGGCTCAGTTCTCGGCGGCGGCGCCGTGCACCTGGTCCCAGGCCTCGCTGACGTAGCGCTCGCGCTCGGTCAGGCTGAGGTGCGGGTAGTAGTCCTTGAGGCGCTCGACGACGACCTGCTCCGGCTCGTGGCACTCGTGCAGCAGGAACGTGGCCTTGTGGAGAATCTGGCTGTCCATCGGTGGGGGTCCTCCCTCGTGCAGGTCCGCCCTGTGCCGACACTGCGGCCACAGCATAAGTGCCGGGGGCGGGCGCCGGTGTGCGCGGGTGGGTCGGGCCGAGGGTACTCCAGGGCGCTCGGGCTCAGCAGGCGCGCAGCCGCAGGCGGAGCGAGACCACCTGGCCGTCCGGGTCGAGCTCGGGCCGTCCCGAGCAGTGCACGGACGCGCCGCCGCCGGCCCGGGCCACCCGGACCGTGCCGTCCAGCGGCCGCCCGTGCACCAGCGCCGCGGTGACCATCCGGCACAGCACCGGGCGGTCCCGCGGGACCAGACGGCCCGGGAGCTGGTCCAGGGTCAGCGGGCCCAGCGCCGGGTCGTGGCCGAGCAGCCGGAACACGGCCGGGGACCAGTACACGGTGTCCTCGGCCAGGTTCCAGACGGCGGTGGCGGCGCTGTGCGCCGCGGTGCCGGAGGCCTCGGTGGCCGCGCCAGGCAGACTCATGGTCCCTTCCAGTCCGGAAGCAGAAGAGAGGGGTGCTCGCCGACGACTCTGGCACAGCGGCGGCACCGTCGTGCCAGGATCGGCCATTTTCTCAGGCATGGTTCTCTGGCATATGCCAATGTCCGGTGCTTCGCCGCTTGCCGGGATGCCGGGGCCCGATGCGCCGCACTATGTGCGCCAGGGTCGCGCAGGCGGTAACCTTCGGTGATTCCGGCGCCCGGGCGCCCGCCCAGCGTGACCACCCAGACCCCCGGCGACGGAAATCCCGTTGCCTCGACGACCGCCGCAACGGATGCTGACCTCATGTTCGAGCCCGTGATAGCCCCCAGTGCCAGCCTGCTCGGCCTGCTCCAGCGAGGCCGCGGCGACGGGCAGCTGCATGCGCTCGCCGCGGACCGTGACGAGGCCGTCGCCGCGCTGGAGGAGTGCGTCACGAGCGACCCCAGGGCCGACTGGCAGGTCGAGAACCGTTCCCTCTACTACGCCCGGGTCTACATGGAGCTGGAGGCCCCACTCGGCGGCATCGAGCGCCACCTGACCTGCGCCGACGACCTGCTCGACGACGACGAGAGCCGTACCGGCCTGGCCCTGTCGGTGCTCGGCCACCTCGCCGCGTACGGTCGGCGGGACGCCCTGCTGCTGCTCCGCCGGTACGTCGCCGAGGGCACCAACTGGGCCTGGGCGCTCGACGAGCTGGCGCTGCGCGACGACGACCACGCGCTGCTCGTGCTCGCCCCGGCCGTGCTGCGGCGTTTCCCGGCCGACCCGCAGGGCGAGGCCGAGCTGCGCGCGGCGATCCGCTCCGCCTACGAACCGCGGCCCTGGCGGCTCTGGGCCGCCCACCACCCGCGGGTGGCCGCCGCGAGCGAGCAGTCGCCGTTCGATCTCTGGCAGCGTCAACTCAACCGGCGTGATGTCACCCCCGGCTGGAGTGTCGCCGACGTGCTGGCCTGGGCCGACCGGC
Organism: Kitasatospora sp. NPDC052896; assembly: GCF_044547075.1. Lineage (NCBI taxonomy): Bacteria > Bacillati > Actinomycetota > Actinomycetes > Kitasatosporales > Streptomycetaceae > Kitasatospora > Kitasatospora sp. NPDC052896. The sequence continues at coordinate 47,674 of NZ_JBITZU010000028.1, read as the reverse complement.
GGGAGCCCGGGCAGCCCGCGGACCCGCTGGAACCGATGGGCGGTCTGCGGGACGACGCCGACCCGGCCGCCGTGGACCGCCGGGCCGCCGCGGCCGCCCGCTGCCTGGCCGCCGTCGTCCGCCCCGAGGACCGCGGGACCGTGCTGGCCGCCGCTCGGCACGGTGAGCAGGGCGCCCGCCGGGCCGCCCTGCGCCACCTGGTCGACCAGCGGGACCCGGCGGCGCCCGAGCTGATCGAGGCGGCCGTCGCCGACGCCGACCCGCGGATCGTCCAGGCCGCCCTGGAGACCGTGGGCCGGATGCGCGGCCCGGGCGCCCTGGAGCAGGCCCGCCGTTGGATCGACCCGGCCACCGGCGGCGCGGACAGCGCGCTCGGCGAGGCCGCGGTCTGCCTGCTGGCCGACATCGGCACCGCCGAGGACGTGCCGGTGCTGGTGGCCGGGCTGCGCCGGTGGGTGCTGGTCCGCGGGGTCGGCGGTGCCGGCCTGGGCGGGCTGGTGGACGGGGTCGGGCGGTTGGCCGCCACCGAGGCCGTCTGCACCCTGCGGCACATCTACGGCGAGGCCGCCTCGTCCGACCTGCGCGGCCGGGCCGCCCGGGCGCTCGCGGCCACCGACCGCTGGTTCGCCAGCGGCCCCGCGGTCGAGTGCCTCTGGGACTGCGAGGAGAGCACCCGCGAGCTGGCCGCCCGGCACGTGGTGACCACGGGCGACGCCCGGGTGCTGGAGCGGCTGCGCCGGCTCGCGGCCGATCCGGCCGAGGAGGCCGAGGTGCACGCCGCCGTGCGCGGCCGGCTCACCGCCCGGGAGCGCTGAGCTCGGCGGTCTCCGGGAGTTCGACCACGTCGGCGACCCCGCAGGCGATGTTGTCCGGGCCGCCGGCCCGGTTGGCCAGCTCGATCAGCTGCTGGACCGCCTGCTCCGGGTCGGCGATCGCGCTCAGCGCGGTGTGCAGCCGATCGGCGGGCAGCACCGTGGAGAGGCCGTCCGAGCAGAGCAGGTAGCGGTCGCCGGCGCGGGCGGTGAGCAGCGAGAGGTCCGGCTTGACCCGCTTCTCGCCGGTCAGCGCCTGGAGCAGCAGCGACCGCTGCGGGTGAGTGGCCGCCTCGTCCGCGGTGAGCCGGCCGTCGTCGACCATCGACTGCACCAGGGTGTGGTCGTGGGTGATCTGGAACAGCTCGCCGTCGCGCAGCAGGTAGGCGCGCGAGTCACCGATGTGCACCAGCGCCAGCTGCGAGCCGGACCAGAGCAGTGCGGTGAGCGTGGTGCCCAGGCCCGCCAGCTCCGGCTCGGCCGCCACCAGGCCGCGCAGCTCGGCGTCGGCCTCGGCCACCGCCTGCTCCAGCGCGTTCAGCAGGTCGCCGGTGGGCAGCGCGTGGTCCAGTCGGCGGAGCGCGCCGATCGCGGCGGCGCTGGCCCGGTCGCCGCCGGCGCGGCCGCCCAGCCCGTCGGCCACGGCCAGCAGGCGGGGACCGGCGTGGACGGAGTCCTCGTTGCGGGTGCGGACCCGACCGATGTCGGATCGGGCGGCGTAGCGGATGCCCAGCGGGGCGGTGGTTCCGGTCATGGTGCTGTTCCTTCCGGACAGTTGGTCCACGAGGAAGGCGGCGAGTTCCCGGCGGGCGGCGGTCTCGGCCTCCACCCGCGCCCAGTAGGCGCCGACCTGCTCGGCGGCGCGGGCCGGCGGCAGGTCGCAGACCAGCCGGATCCGGGCCAGCGGCATGCCGAGCCGGCGCAGCCAGGCCACCAGGCGCGCCCGGTCCAGCTGGGCGGGGTGGTAGTAGCGGTAGCCGGACCGCTCGTCGACCTCGGCCGGGGGCAGCAGGCCCAGCTCGTCGTAGAGCCGCAGCGCCTTCGGCGACAGCCGGGACGCCCGGGCGAAGGCGCCGATGGTCAGCAGGTCGGCGCTGGTCGTCGGTTCGTCCCCGCTCACTGGCACGCTCGCCCTCCTCGGGCCGGGTCCCTCGCCCGGCCCGACCGATGCTGGGCCTTCCCCCAGGGGCAAGGTCAACTCCGCCCGCCGCCCGGCGTGAACCGGATCGGGATCCCCGGCCTGGCCTGTGCCGCGGCGGCCAGGTCGGCCTCCGGCACCACACCGACCACGGGGTAGCCACCGGTGGTCGGATGATCGGCCAGGAAGATCACCGGCTGTCCGTCCGGCGGCACCTGCACCGCGCCCAGCACCATGCCCTCGCTGGCCAGCTCGCCCGGGCGGGTGCGGACCAGGGCGGGTCCCTCGGTGCGCAGCGCGATCCGGTTGCTGGCCGCCGCGACCCGGTAGCGGGCCGCCGCCAGCGCGGCGAACGTGCCCGGACGGAACCAGTCCGCCTGCGGCCCGGGGACCAGCCGCAGCACCAGTTCGGTGGGCACGGCGGGCAGCGGCAGCAGCTCGGCGGGTGCCCCGCCGAACTCCTCGCCCACCGGCAGCCGGTCGCCGGTCCGCAGTGGGGACGGGCCCAGCCCGGCGAGCAGGTCGGTGGAGCGACTGCCCAGCACGGCGGGCGGTGCGAACCCGCCGCGGACCGCGAGGTAGCAGCGCACGCCGACGTCGGCCGGGCCGACGTCCAGCCGCGCACCCGGTGGGACGAGCACCGCCGCGCCCCAGGCCGCCGGCCGGTCGTCCACCCGTACCCCGCACGGCGCGCCGGTCACCGCGACCAGCACCGGGGCACCCAGCGCCCGCAGCGCGACGCCGCCCATGGTGGTCTCCAGGGTGGCGGCCCCGGGCGGGTTGCCGACCAGGCGGTTGGCCGCCCGGTGCGCGGGCCGGTCCAGCGCGCCGGCCCGCGGCACGCCCAGGTGCGCCACACCGCGCCGGCCCAGGTCCTGCACGGTGGTCAGCGGGCCGGGGTGCTCGACCAGCAGCATCGGGTTCACCGGCCACCCGCCACCGGGACGAAGCGCACCCGCACCCCGGGCGCCAGCAGCGCCGCCGGCTCCCGGGTCTCGTCCCACAGCACCAGCTCGGTGCGCCCCAGCAGCTGCCAGCCGCCGGGGGAGGAGCGCGGGTACACCCCGGTGTACGGCCCGGCCACCGCGACCGCGCCGACCGGCACCGCGGCCCGCGGAGTCGCCCGGCGCGGCACCGCGTACCGGTCGCCGAGGCCGGTCAGGTAGCCGAAGCCGGGCGCGAAGCCGCAGAACGCCACCCGGTACTCGATCCCGCTGTGCAGCGCCACCGCACCGGCCTCGTCCACGCCCCAGTGCGCCGCCACCTCGGCCAGGTCCGCGCCGTCGTACACGGTCGGCACCTCCAGCAGGGGCCCCGCCGGCAGCTCGGTGGCGCGGACCGTCCAGCCGGCCAGCGTCCGGGCCAGCGCGCGCGGCTCGGCCACCCCGTCCAGCAGTACGGTCCGGGCGGCCGGGACGACCTCGGTCACCTCGCCCAGCCGTCCCGCCGCCCGTTCCGCCAGCACCCGCGCGTACAGCGCGGCGACCTGTTCCGCCGAGCCGGCCGTCAGCAGCAGCGCCCGCTCGCCGACCGGACGTACCTCGAGCATCCCGCCTCCCCCTTCGTGTGTTTGAACGGTTGTCAGGTGAAAGCCTCGACCCGGATCCCGGCCGAGGCCAGTGCCCCGCGCACCCGCCAGGCCAGCTGGGCGGCGCCCGGGGTGTCCCCGTGCACGCAGAGCGAGCGCGCGTCCACCGCCACCGGCTCGCCGCCGACCGCGGTGACCAACCCGTCCCGGGCCATCCCGACCGCCCGGGCGATCACCGCCTCCGGGTCGGTGATCACCGCCTCCGGGTCCTTGCGCGGCAGCAGCGTGCCGGCCCAGGTGTACGCCCGGTCCGCGAACGCCTCGGTGACCACCGGCAGCCCGACCCCCTCGGCCACCGTCAGCAGCCGCGAGCCGGGCAGGCCGAGCACCGGCAGCGGCCCGTCGCAGATCGCGCCCGCCCGTAGCACCCCGGCGACCACCGCCTCGGCCTGCTCGCTGTCGGCGACCACCCGGTTGTAGAGCGCGCCGTGCGGCTTGACGTAGCTGACCCGGGAGCCCGCCGCCCGGGCGAACACCTGCAGGGCGCCGATCTGGTAGGCGATCTCGTCGGCCAGCTCCTCGGGCGGCACGTCCATCGCCCGCCGGCCGAAGCCGGCCAGGTCGCGGTAGGAGACCTGGGCGCCGATCCGCACCCCGCGCTCGGCCGCCAGCGCGCAGACCCGCCGCATCGTCGACGGGTCGCCGGCGTGGAACCCGCACGCGACGTTGGCGCTGGTCACCACCGACAGCAGGGCCTCGTCGTCGGTCAGCGTCCAGCGTCCGAACCCCTCGCCGAGGTCCGCATTGAGATCGATCACCGCACCGGTCACGACGGTCCGCCTCCTAGCGCTGCTGCGGGTTCCCGAGGCGATCGTAGGGCTTCGCCGGGAGAGCGGTCCCCTGCCACCACCCCGTCGCCGGGCAGGCCCGGAGCCGCCCTCCCCCGTCCGGCCGAACCGGGCGCCGCCGCCCCCCGCTCCCGTACGCTGGCCGTCCGTCAGACACCAAGGGAGGCCGACGTGCCCGAGCAGAGCGACCGGCCCCAGGCCCCGGTCCCGACCAGCCTCGCGGAACTGCTGCGCGACCGCCCGCCGATGGCCCGCGCCCTGCCGTCCTTCGAGCCCGACCGGGCACCGGCCGAGCCGGCCACCCTCTTCCTCGCCTGGCTGGCCGAGGCGGTCGCCGCCGACGTGCCGGACCCGCAGATCGTCACGCTCGCCACGGTGGACGCCGACGGCCTGCCCGACGCCCGGGCCCTGGTGCTGCGTGAGGTCGACGTCCCGGACGCGGGCTGGCTCTTCGCGGCCGACGCGCGGAGCCCCAAGGGGCGGCAACTGGCCGCCCACCCGTACGCCGCGCTGACCGTGTACTGGCCGCAGCTGGGCCGCCAGGTCCGGATCCGCGGCCCGGTCGGGACGGCCGACCCCGCCGACGCCGCGGCCGAGTTCCGCACCCGCTCGCCCGCCGCCCGCACCGCCATCCTGGTCGGCCACCAGAGCGAGCCGCTCGGCTCGCCCGCCGACTACCGGGCCGCTGCCGGCCGGGCCGCCGCCCTGCTGGCCGCCCACCCCGACACCGTCGCCGCGACGCACACGCTCTACGCGTTGCGGGCGCGGGAGGTCGAGTTCTGGCAGGGCGCCGCCGATCGGTACCACGTCCGCCTCCGCTACCGCCGGGCGACCGTGCCGACCTGGGAGCGCACGCTGCTCTGGCCCTGAGCCGTGCGGCCCCCGGTCGCGGGAAGCCCGGGTGCCGGGGCGGCGGTGGCCCCTCAGGCCGGGCGAGCCGATCCCGCCTCCTCCGCCGCGGCCGCGAGGCGGCGGATGCCGCGGAGCACGATCAGCAGCGGAACCGCGCCCACGATTCCGAAGGACATGTCGACAAAGCTCCAGTACGGCGGGATCCCGCGCAGCGGGCCGCAGATCAGCGCCAGCGGGATGATCCCGGCGCAGGCGCCGAGCGCCCACTGGACGACCCAGACGTTGCGCACCGGATCCCGGAGCGGTCCCCAGAAGGCACCGGCGATCACCAGGTGGGCGAAGGCCAGCCAGTCCGTGCCGTAGGCGAGGAACGGGTAGCGCCGGTCGGTCTCGGCGATGCCGGTCCGGATCCGGTCCAGCCAGCCGAGGACGGCGGGCGGGGTGGGGAGCCGGTGCGCGGACTCCGCCAGCCAGGCGCTCTCGAAGCGCAGCGGGAAGGCGGTGAGGCCGCTGAGCACCAGGCAGACGATGAAGATCCACAGCCAGCGGCGGACGGCGCGCAGGGTGGCGGCCGGGCTCTCGGTGGACGGGACAGTGTGCATGGCAGACCCCCTGGGCCGGCGCTGGTTCGCCGGTGCGGCCGACTCTACGGCTGGAATTGAACGCGTTCAACTTCGCGGGGGACGGGCGGACGAAGCGGGACGAGCGATCCCGTTTCGGACCTTGTCCGCCTGGGGCCCTAATCTTGTCCACCGTGACCGTCATCGCTGATCAGCCCGTCGACCGTGAGGCCCGGCCGTCCGCCGCCGGTGCCCGCCCCGCGCCGGGCCCGGCGGCCGACGAGGGCCTCGCCCGCCGGCTCAAGGCGCTGGCCTGCACGGCCCCGCTGCACGACCTGGACAACCGCAAGGTCAACCTGGCCGGCGAGTACGGCGGCTACGCCATGGCCGAGGTCGGCCTGGCCGCGATCGACCTGGTCACCCTGCACATGGACTTCGACGCCGGCGCCGACCGCGAGCTGGTGTTGGCCCGGCTGCTGCCCCGGGTGGCCGCCCAGCACTCGGAGCGCCCGGCCACCGAACACCAGCGGGTGGCCCGCTGGGTGCTGGAGTCGCTGATCAACGTCGGCAGCGTCGACCGCGGCTTCCGCGCCGTCTACGGCACCTTCGGCGCCGACGGTGAGTACCTGCGCCGCGACTACGACTTCAAGCTGATCGAGGAGGTCCCCGGCCCGGACGGCGGGGTCTACCTGCGCACCACCGACGAGGCGGTCAACGTCCTGGTCGGCGCCCTGGACACGGACGTCACCTCGGCCCAGATCGCGGCCGAGGTCAAGCTGGAGGTGCTGATCCGGCGCGGTCGGCTGGCCGACGCCCAGCTCGCCGCCGAGCAGGCCCGCTACCGCACCGTCCAGTACGCCGAGACGCTGCGCCGCGCGCTGGACGCCACCCGTCGCAACGTCCGCGCGGTCGACTGGATGCAGGCCGTCCCCGACCTGATCGACGAGGCGCTGGACCACATCGCCGACCGCTACCGGCACGAGAACGCGATCCTCACCAACATCCGCCGGGCCCGCGACGAGGCCGAGGGCGCCGAGCACAAGCGCCGGGCCGCCGAGCTGGTGGACATCGTCAAGGACTGCATCCGCCGGCACACCCAGCTGCAGACCCGGCTGCTGGAGGCCGGCCCGCTGTTCCGCGCCGAGCAGGACCGGCAGGCCTTCGCCGCCCCCGCCGCCCGCGCCGGCATCGACCTCTACGGCCAGCTGGTCGCACCGCTGCTGCGGCTGCCGGTCGAGCAGGCGATCCGCCCGACCGATGCCTTCTTCGCGCGCGGCACCGGTCTGCGCACCCCCACCGCGGTCCGGGTCACCGACCTGGTCGACCTGCTGCTCACCCCGCCGGTGGAGCGCGAGCACCTGGGCGCCGAGCTGCCCGACCCGGACCTGGTCGCCACCCCGGACGACAGCCGGTTCTCCGAGGCCCAGCTGGAGGCGGCGCTGGAGCTGCTGGACCTGCCCGCCGAGGCGCCCCGCCGGCTCTCCGGCCTGCTCGCCGAGGCCCGCCGGCAGGACCCGGAGCTGCCCTACCTGGTCGCCCTGCTCGCCGTGCACGCGGCCAGCCCGCCGGTCGGCACCGCCTACCGGCAGGGCGAGGAGCGGCTGCTCTTCGCGGTGGACGACGGCACCCGGCTGGCCGACCCGGAGTTCGGCGGCGCCGACCTGATCGTCGGCAGCGCCCTGCTGGACGCCGCCGGGATGGCCGCCGACCGGAAGGACGCCCAGTGACCACCCGTCAGCGGCCTACCATGACCACCCGTCAGACCAGCAACCCCTACGAGGAGCAGCACCCGTGATCACCCCTCACGACGCGGTCCGACCGGCCGAGGCCGAGCCCGCCCCGGCGGCGGCGCTCACCCCGGGCGACGTGGCCGACGCCGCCCGCCTGGTCTCCTTCGGCCTGCAGGCCAAGCTGCTGCCCGCCCGCGACGCCGAGTACGCGGAGCTGGTCCGCCGCTACCGCGAGGACCCGCCGTTCGCCCGGCTCGCGGACGCCGTCGCGACCGGCCTCGGGCTGGTCGTGCTGGAGGTCTCGGCCCGCGCCGGGATGGCCGTGGCCGGCGCCGAGGACTCGGTCTTCGCGGTGAAGATGGGCGACTACTCGCGCCGCGCCGCCTCCGAGACCACCGACCGCTTCCTGCACGGCCTGGCCCACCTGGCGGTGGCCGCGATGGCCTTCCCCCGGCCGGAGGACCTCGCCGACGACGGTTACCTCGGCCGGATCACCGTCAACGGCGTGGACGCCTTCGTCCGGCAGGCCTGCCGCCGGCTGGAGGAGCAGGCCGAGCAGAGCGGTGACAACACCGACCCGGCCAGCGACGCGCCCGGCCTGGAGGCCGCGTGGCGGGTCTGGGCCCGCCGCTCGGCCACCGGCGCCACCAAGGACGCCCGCCGGCTGTCCGGCTCGACCATCGGCATCACCGGCAAGGCGGTGGCCTTCCTGGTCGACTCCGGCTTCCTGCAGAAGACCGCGGACGACGCCGGCGGCACCTACCGCACCACCGCCCGCTACCAGCTCCAGGTCCGCGACCTGGCCGGCAGCGCCGCCATGGCCGAGCTGCTCGACCTCGGCGTCGTCCCGGTCACCGACGGCAGCGCCACCCTGCTGCCCGCCGACCAGAGCGACGAGCTGGTCGCCGACGCGGGTCTGCCGTTCCACTCGCTCTGACGTCCCCCTGACGCCCCCGAACCCCCACACCTGCTAAGGCCGCCTCTTCATGTACGAGCTCAACCGGATCCGCCTCTACTCCATCGGACCGGCCGGCGCCCGCTACGCCGACACGGTGCTGGACCTGCGCGGAGTCGGCGAGCCGGTGGCGAACCCCGCCCCGCAGCAGCCCGGCCTGTTCGGTGAGGAGCCGGAGGGCCCGCAGCGCCGCCCGGCCCCGGCCGGCGTGCTCTTCCTGGAGAACGGCGGTGGCAAGTCCGTCCTGCTCAAGCTGATCTTCTCGGTGATGCTCCCGGGGCACCGCAACACCCTGGGCGGCGCCAGCTCCGGCGTGCTCCGCAAGTTCCTGCTGGCCGACGACTGCGGCCACGTCGCCCTGGAGTGGCAGCACACCGTCACCGGCGAGCTGATCGTGGTCGGCAAGGTCAGCGAGTGGCGCGGCCGCCAGGTCTCCTCCGACCCGCGCAAGTTCGCCGAGAGCTGGTACTCGTTCCGGCCCGGCCCCGGCCTGACCCTGGACTCCCTCCCGGTGGCCGAGCGCGCCACCCTGGGCGACCCGAACGCCCGTCCGCGCGGCCGCCGCCGGACCATGAAGGGCTTCCGGGACGCGATGACCGAGGCCGGCAAGGCCCACCCCTACCTCGACCTGACCTTCGAGGACATCCACGACCGCTGGAACGAGCACCTCGGCGAGCTCGGTCTGGACCCCGAACTCTTCCGCTACCAGCGTGAGATGAACGCCGACGAGGGCGAGGCGGCCGGCCTCTTCGCGGTCAAGCACGACGCCGACTTCACCGACCTGCTGCTGCGCGCGGTCACCGACACCCGGGACACCGACGGCCTGGCCGACCTGGTGCACGGCTTCGCCGCCAAGCTCGGCCGGCGCGCCGAACTCGGCGCCGAGCGCGACTTCACGGCCGGCTCGGTCGACCTGCTGCAGCGCATCGTCGAGGCCACCACCGCCCGCGAGTCGGTCCGCGACACCCACCGCGGCGCCGAGCGGCGCACCCGCCGGCTGGCCCAGGCGCTGGCCGCCCGGGCCGGCGCCGAGCGCGACCGGGTGCAGGACCTGGCGATCGAGGTCGCCGCCGCGGCCGGCGCGGTCACCGCCGCCGAGGCCGACCGCACCCGGCACTCGCTGATCACCGCGGAGCTGACCCACCGGCACGCCACGCTCAGCCTGGCCGCCGCCACCGCCGAGGCCGCCGCGCTGCGCCGCGAGCTGCTCGACGCGCGCACCCTGCACGCGGCCTGGCAGGCCGCCGAGGCGGTGCTGCGGCACCGCGCCGCCGCCGACCGCGCGGCCCGGGTCGCCGCCGCGATCCGCGAGGCCGAGCTGGACGCCGCCCCCGCGCTGGCCGCCCGTGCCCAGGCCGCCGGTGCCCTGGCCCACGCCCTGGAGGCCGCCGCCACCACCGCCGAGGAGCGCGCCGAGACCGAGGAGGCCCGGGCCGCCGAGCTGCAGGCCGACGGCGCCCGGGCGCAGGCCGACGGCCTGGCCGCGGCCACCGCCGGCCAGAAGGCCCGCAGCGAGGCCGATCACCTGCGCCAGCGACTCGCCGAGGTCGAGCAGGAGACCCAGGCGGCGATCGCGGCCGGCTGGATCGACGCCGCCGACGACCCCGACCCGGCCCGTGCCGCGCTGCGCGCCGCCGACGCCGAGCAGAGCGCCACCACCGCCCTCGACCAGGCCCGGGCCGCCGCCGAGCAGGCCACCGCCCGGACCCGGGAGGCCGCCGCCGAGGAGGGCCGCGCCGAACTCGCCGCCGCCCGCGCCAGCGACGCCCGCGCCGCCGCCCAGCGCGCCCTGGCCGCCGAGCAGCGCACCGCCGCCCAGCTCGCCGCCGAGCCCCGGCTCGCCGAGCTGCTCGCGCTGACCCCGTACCAGGGCGGCACCGAGGAGCCGGACGGCGAGCTCACTCCCGCCGTGCTGGACGCCGCCGCCGAGGACCTGCGCGAGCTGCTCGAACGCGCGATCGCCGGCGCCGAGCGCACCCTCTTCGACCTGCGAACCGCCGCCGCCGACGACTCCCGGATCCTGGCCGCGCTCGGCGACGGCGGCCTGCTGCCGCCCGGCCCGGACGTGCTGGCCACCGTCGAGTACCTCGGCGAGCACGGCATCCCGGCGCTGCCCGGCTGGCGCTACCTCGCCCAGTCCGTCGACCCGGCGGACCACGAGCGGATCCTGGCCGCCCGCCCCGAGCTGGTGGACGGCGTGGTGGTCACCGACCCGTCCTCGCTGGACCGCGCCCGCGAGGCGCTGCAGGCCGCCGCCCTGCTGCCGCGCTCCACCGTCGCGGTCGGCACCGCCGCCTCGCTGATCGCCCCGATCACCCCTACGGCGGAGGGGGCCGCCTTCCACCCCTTCTTCGTCGTCCCGCCGAACCCGGCCATGCACGACGAGAGCGCGGCCGACCAGGAGCGCCACGAGCTGCGCGCCCGGGCCACCGCCCGTGAGGAGCACATCCGCGAGCTGGCCGCCCGGCTCGGTGGCGACCGGGCGCTGGCCGCCCGGCTCGCCTCCTGGCACGCCCAGTGCCCGCCCGGCACCCTCGCCGAGCTGGCCCAGGCCGTCGAGGCCGCTGCCGAGCAGGCCGAACTCGGTACCGCCCGGCTGGCCGCGGCCCGCGCCGAGCACGCCGAGGCCGAGGCCGACCGGGCGGTCGCCGCCGGCCTGTACGAGGAGCGCCGGGAGAGCGCCCAGCGCATCCGCCGCCGCGCCGACGCGCTGGCCGGCCTGGCCTTCCGGCTGCGCGAGCGTCCTGCCTGGACCCGCGCGCTGCGCGAGCTGGCCGAGGACGCCGCCGAGTGCGAGCGCCGCCAGGCCGCCTGCGCCGAGCGCGGCCAGGCCTGCGACGAGGACCGCCGAGCCGCCCAGCGCGCCGCCGACGACGCCCGCCGCACCGCCCGGACGCTGCGCGCCGAGCGCGCCGAGCTGTCCGGCACCGTCGCGGTCAGCGAGGAGCTGCCGACCGCCTCGCTGCCCGCACTGCGCGAGGCCTACCGCGCCGCCGCCCAGCTGTACGAGAAGGTCGGGGTCGGCGCCGACCTGCGCGCCGAGCAGGCCCGCGCGGAGAGCGACGAGACGGCCGCCCGGGCCGAGCTGGACCGGCTCACCAACAAGGTGCGCACCCGCGCCGAAGAGCTGCTGGCCAGCCCGGACGGCGCGGACGGCCCGGCCCGCCTCGCCGCCGCCGCCCGCGCGGAGGAACTGGTCGCCACCATCGAGACCCGTTCGGCCGCCGCCAGCGAGCAGCTCGGTCGACTGCGCGGCGAGGTCGAGCGCTCGGCCCCGGCCACCGGCGAGTCGCACACCGAGCTGCCCGAGGAACTGGTCCCGACCGATCCCGAGCACGCCCAGCAACTGCTGCGGGGCGCCACCACCCGGCTGGCCGAGAAGCGCGAGCTGCTGGAGAGCACCCGGATCGAGCACGGCGAGCTGCTGCGCACCCTGGAGTCCGCGCAGTCCGCCGCCGGCGACTTCGACGAGGCCGCCGCCCAGCTCCGGGACGGCCTGCGCGACCACGCGCCGGACGAGACCGAGCAGCCCGCCGAGCCGTACCTCGACTCGCTCGCCGAGGCCCGCACCGCCGCCACCGAGACCCGGCGCGCGCTGCGCACCGCCTCGGCCGAGCTGACCGCCGCCGACCTGGCCGTCCGGGACGCCTGCGACGGCCTGGTCCGGCATGCCAACGCGGCCCGCTACGAAGCGGTCCGCACCCCGGCCCGGCAGCAGATCCGCGAGCTGCCCGCCGCCGCACTGCCCGAGCACGCCGCCGCCTGGGCCGCCGCCTTCGCCCCCCGGCTGCGGGTGCTCTCCGACGAGCTGGAACAGCTGGAGCGCAACCGCGGCTCGATCGTCGACCGGCTGCGCGGCCTGGTGGAGAGCTCGCTGGCCACCCTGCGGGCCGCCCAGCGGCTCTCCCGGCTGCCCGAGGGCCTGGGGGAGTGGTCCGGCCAGGAGTTCCTGCGGATCCGCTTCGAGGACCCGGACCACGCGGTGCTGGTCGAGCGCCTCGGCGAGGTGATCGACGAGGCCACCCGGGCCGCCGTCCGGAAGAACTCCGACCTGCGCCGGGACGGCATGTCGCTGCTGCTGCGCGGAGTGGCCGCGGCGATCGGTCCGAAGGGCGTCAGCGTCGAGATCCTCAAGCCGGACGCGGTGCTGCGCGCCGAGCGGGTGGGCGTGGGCCAGATGTCGGACGTCTTCTCCGGCGGCCAGCTGCTCACCGCGGCGATCGCGCTCTACTGCACGATGGCCGCGCTGCGCGCCAACGACCGCGGCCAGTCCCAGCTGCGGCACGCCGGCACGCTCTTCCTGGACAACCCGATCGGCCGGGCCAACGCCACCTACCTGCTGGAACTCCAGCGCGCGGTGGCCGACGCGCTCGGCGTCCAGCTGATCTACACCACCGGTCTCTTCGACACCACCGCGCTGGCCGAGTTCCCGCTGGTGATCCGGCTGCGCAACGACGCCGACCTGCGCGCGGGCCTGAAGTACATCTCGGTCGAGGAGCACCTGCGGCCCGGCCTGCCCACCCCGCCGGACCCGGACGGTCCGGCGATCCACGGCGAGATCACCGCCACCCGGATGTTCAGGCGACCCGCCGAGGTGCCGGTGGGCGGCTGATCCGGCGGGCCCGGGGCCGGTCAGGCCCCGGGCAGCGGCGGCAGTGCGCCCTGGAACAGCCAGGCGTCGAAGAAGCGGTCCAGCGGGTGGGCGGCGTACCGCTGGGCGTGCAGCACGAAGCCGGCCGTGTTGACCACGCCGTGCCGGTGCTGGGTCGCCCAGTCCTTCAGCAGCCGGAAGAACGCCCCCTCGCCGACCTCCAGCCGCAGCGCGTGCACGGTCAGCCCGCCGCGCTGGTAGAGCCGGTCGTCGAACATCAGCTTGCGGCCCGGGTCGGCCAGGACCAGGTCCTGCGGCAGCCCGGCGAGCAGCCGGTGCGCGTCGGCGGCGTGCTGCTGCGCGGTCCGGCCGCCGGAGTACTCGGACCAGAGCCATTCGGCGTACTTGGCGAAGCCCTCGTTCAGCCAGATGTGCCGCCAGTCGGCGACGGTGGCGCTGTTGCCGAACCACGAGTGGGCCAGCTCGTGCGCGACCAGCCGCTCCGAGCCGCGCAGGCCGTCCACGTGGTTGGTGCCGAAGGTGGCCATGCCCTGCGCCTCGACCGGGACGTCCAGCTCCTCGTCGGCGATCACCACCGCGTACTCGCCGAACGGGTACGGCCCGAACAGCTCGCTGAACAGCCGCATCATCTGCGGCTGCCGGCCGAAGTCCGCGCCGAACTGCGGCACCAGCCGGGCCGGCACGTAGCCGGTCTGCGGCACCGCCCCCGGCTCGGGGTCGACCAGCAGCACCTTCTCGTACGGGCCCACCGAGAGCCCGACCAGGTAGCTGGAGGTCGGCGCCGGCTGCTCGTAGACCCAGGTGGTGCTGCTGGCCCGGGTGCTCAGCGCGAGCAGCCGCCCGCTCAGCACCGCGGTGTACGGGGACGGCGTGGTGAGCGAGATCTGGTAGCTCGCCTTGTCCGCCGGCCGGTCGTTGCACGGGTACCAGGACGGCGCGCCGACCGGCTGGCTGGCCACCAGCGCGCCGTCGGTCAGCTCCTCCCAGCCCAGCCCGCCCCACGGGCTGCGGACCGGCTTCGGGTTGCCCGACCAGTGCACCTCGACGGTGAACGCCGCGCCGGGCGCCGGCGCCTTGGCCGGACGGATCCGCAGCTTGCCGCCGCGGTGGGTGTAGTGGGCGGCCTTGCCGTCCACCAGCACCCGGCCGATCCGGAACTCGGCCAGGTCGAGGGCGAACTCGCGCAGCGGCTGGCCGCCGGCCAGCGCGCTCAGCCGGGCGGTGCCGGCCAGCCGGTTCGGGCCCGGCCGGTAGTCCAGCGCCAGCTCGTAGCGGTGCACCCGGTAGCGGGTGTCGCCGTTCGCCGGAAAGTAGGGGTCCGCCTGCTTCGGGCTCACCGCTTCGTCCGCTCCCCGTGCCGTACCGATCATGCTGCCGTACCGATCATGCCCTACGCCTGCCAGGCCTCGATGGGGTTCCCCAGCCAGCGGCTGTCGGCGGGCACCGACTCCGCGCGCATCACCAGCGACGCCGGGCCCAGGGTGCTGCGCTCCCCGATCGTGCTGCCGGGCAGCACGATCCCGCCCGGGCCCAGGGTGGCACCCGCTCGGAGCACCACAGTATCCATGCGCATGATCCGGTCGTGGAAGAGGTGGGTCTGCAGCACGCAGCCGCGGTTGACGCTGACCCCGTCGCCCAGGGTGACCAGGTCGGCCTCGGGCAGCCAGTAGCTCTCGCACCAGACACCCCGGCCGATCTCCGCGCCCAGCGCCCGCAGCCAGAGGGTGAGCAGCGGGGTGCCGGGCACCGCGCCGATCAGCCAGGGCACCGCGAGCACCTCGACGAAGGTGTCGGCCAGCTCATTGCGCCACACGAAGCCGCTCCACAGCGGGTGCTCGACCGCCCGGAACCGGCCGACCAGCAGCCACTTGGCGGCCACCGCGACCAGGCAGGCCAGCACCCCGGCGGCGAGCAGCACCGGCCCGGCCAGCAGCGCGATCAGCAGCGGGTCGCGCAGCGCGCAGAGCGCGGCGGTGGTCAGCACGGCCAGCGCCGCCGAGCAGAGCACCGGCAGCAGCCGGCCCAGCTCGACCAGCCCGCGGGCCCAGAGCAGCCGGGTCGGCGGGTCGTAGGTGAGGCTCTGGTCGCCCGCCTCGGCGGCCCGCGGCAGCTTCACCGGCGGCATGCCCAGGTAGGAGCTGCCCTTCTTGGCCTTCTTCGGGGTCGCCGAGAGCACCCCGACCAGGCCGCGGTCCGGCACCGCCCGGCCCGGCGCGGTCATCCCCGAGTTGCCCAGGAACGCCCGCCGACCGATCTCCGCCCGCCCGATCCGCAGCCAGCCACCGCCCAGCTCGTAGGGCGCGATCAGGGTGTCGTCGGCCAGGAACGCGCCGTCGCCGACGGTGGTCAGGCTGGGCAGCGCCAACACCGTGGAGACCTCCGCCCGCCGGCCCACCCGCATGCCGAGCAGCCGCAGCCAGACCGGGGTGATCAGGCCGGCGTAGAGCGGGAAGAGCGTCTCCCGGGCCAGGTCCATCAGCTGGCTGACCGTCCAGGCCTGCCAGCCGGTCCGGCTGTGCATCGGGTGGTAGCCGCTGCGCAGCCCGAGGCTGAGCAGCCGTACCGCGGCCAGTACCAGCAGCGCGTACGTCAACCCGAAGGCGAGCGCGGCCGGCACGACCGCGAGCAGGGCGCCGCGCAGCGCCGCGTCCAGCCCGTCGCCCGCACCGACGAAGGCGCTCGCCACCAGCAGTGCGGGCAGCGCCGCCAGGGCCGGCAGCAGCGAGAGCGCGAAGCCGGAGGCGCTGTACGCGAAGGCCCAGTGCGGCCGGCGCGGCGGACGCCGCTCGGGCCAGCCGTGCTGGGCCTTGCCCAGCTTGACGGCCGGCGCACCCGCCCAGCGCTGCCCGGTCGGCACCTGGCCGGTCACCCCGGAACCCGGCGCCACCTCGGCCCGCTTCCCGACCTTCGCGCCCGGGAAGAGCGTGCTGCGGGTGCCCACCACGGCGCCCGCGCCGACCCGGATCGCCCCGATCTCCAGCCGGTCGCCGTCCAGCCAGTAGCCGGACAGGTCCACCTCGGCCTCGATCGCGCAGCCCCGGCCCAGCTTGAGCAGTCCGGTCACCGGCGGCAGCGCGTGCAGGTCGACTTCCTTGGCGATCCGGGCGCCGAGCGCCTGCCCGTAGCGCACCAGCCAGGCCCCGGAGAGCGAGGTCGCACCGCTGTACTCGGCCAGCCGCTCGGCCGTCCAGAGCCGCAGGTGCACCGAGCCGCCGCGCGGGTAACTGCCCGGCCCCACCCCGCGCAGCAGCAGCCGGGCACCGCCGGCCGCGACGGCCAGCCGGCCGGGCGCGCTGTACAGCAGCAGGGCACCCGCACCGACCAGCCACCAGGAGGCGGTCGGCGCCCAGGCGTAGCCGCCCAGCCAGGAGAGCACGTTGCCCAGCGCCAGCAGCGCGACCGCCCAACGCAGTCCGACCACGGCGAAGAGCGGCGGCAGCAGGAGCAGCTGGAGCGCCTTGGCCCGGGTCGGGGTGGGCTGGACGGTCCGGGCCGGGCCGTCGGCCTGCGCCGAGCGCTCCAGCAGCCGGGCGAGCTTGCGCAGCGTCGGCTGCTGGTAGATGTCCAGCACCGCGGCCGAGGGGTACCGGCCGCGCAGCAGGGTGGTCAGCCGGGCGGCGGCCAGGCTGCCGCCGCCGATCGCGAAGAAGTCGTCCTGGGCGCTGGTCACCGGCACCCCGAGGATCTCGGTCCACTGCTCGGCCAGCCAGGCCTCCGTCCCGTACAGCTGCTCGGCCGGGACCGC
This sequence comes from Kitasatospora sp. NPDC052896, assembly GCF_044547075.1. Taxonomy (NCBI): domain Bacteria; kingdom Bacillati; phylum Actinomycetota; class Actinomycetes; order Kitasatosporales; family Streptomycetaceae; genus Kitasatospora; species Kitasatospora sp. NPDC052896. Next base: position 30,894 of record NZ_JBITZU010000028.1, on the reverse strand, counting down.
CCGCTCCAGCTCGGGCAGCGGCCAGGGCAGGGCGGCCCGGTCGACCTTGCCGGAGGTCCGGGTGGGCAGCGTCTCCACCGGCGCCAGCAGCGGCACCAGTGCGGCGGGCAGCTCGGCCCGCAGCCGCTCCACGGCCGCCGCCTGGTCCCAGCCCTCCTGGGTGACCAGGTAGCCGACCAGCAGCTGGTTGCCGCCACGCGCGGTGCGGACCGCCGCGGCCGCCCCCGCGACACCCGGCAGCGCCTGCAGCGCGGCGTCCACCTCGCCCAGCTCGATCCGCCGCCCGCCGAGCTTGATCTGCTCGTCCGCCCGGCCCAGGAAGAGCAGGCCCTCGGGCTCGGCCCGGACCAGGTCGCCGCTGCGGTAGGCGCGCTCCCAGCCCAGCGACTCCAGCGGCGCGTACTTCTCGGCGTCCTTGGCCGGGTCGAGGTAGCGGGCCAGGCCGACCCCGCCGATCACCAGCTGGCCGCTGTCACCCATCGGCACCGGCTGCCCGGCCTCGTCCACCACCGCCAGCTCCCAGCCGTCCAGCGGCAGGCCGATCCGCACCGGTCCCTCGCCGGTCAGCAGCGCGCCGCAGGCGACCACGGTGGCCTCGGTCGGGCCGTAGGTGTTCCAGACCTCGCGGCCCTCGGTGACCAGCCGCTCGACCAGCTCGGGCGGGCACGCCTCGCCGCCGAAGATCAGCAGCCGGACCTCGGCCAACGCCTCGGCCGGCCAGAGCGCGGCCAGCGTCGGCACGGTGGAGACCACGCTGATCTCCTGCTCGGCCAGCCAGGGGCCGAGGTCGGCGCCGCTGCGCACCTGCGCGCGCGGCACCGGGACCAGGCAGGCGCCGTACCGCCAGGCCAGCCACATCTCCTCGCAGGAGGCGTCGAAGGCGACCGACAGGCCGGCCATCACCCGGTCACCGGGGCCGATCGGCTCCTCCTGGAGGAAGAGCGCGGCCTCGGCGTCGACGAAGGCGGCCGCGTTGCGGTGGCTGACCGCGACGCCCTTGGGTTTGCCGGTCGAGCCGGAGGTGAAGATGATCCAGGCGTCGTCGTCCAGGCCGGGACGGCCGGCGGTGCCGCGGCCGGGGCCGCGCACGGCCAGCTCCCGGTCGGTGCCCAGCACGGCGCACACCCCGGCCTCGCCGAAGACCAGCGCGGCACGCTCGTCCGGGTCCTCGGCGTCCACCGGTACGTAGGCCGCGCCCGCCGCCAGCACCGCGAGGATCGCGACGTAGAGGTCGTTGCTGCCGGACGGGACGCGCACGCCGACCCGGTCGCCCGGGCCGACCCCGGCGGCGGCCAGTCGCCGGCGCAGCGCCTCGACCTCGCCGGCCAGCGCCCGGTACGTCAGCACGGTCCGGCCGTCGTCCAGCGCCGGCTCCTGCGGGTGGGCGCGGACCGTGGCGTCCAGGACGTCCACCAGGGTGCGCGGCGCCGGCGCCGGGCGGCCCCCGAACAGGGCGGCGGGCCCGGGGGCCTCGCGGTCGTCCGGCGTGCCGGTCCGGGTCATCACAGCCATGCGGTCCTCAGTCCTTCGTCCCCCACCACGGCCGGTCGCCGGCGCCGGGGAGCCGGCGGCTCCGCGTGCTTTCGGGTGCGCTGCTCCGGCCTGGAGCAAAACAACCCGATCGATAGTAGTCACCCCGCGCGCCGGCGGAATGGCGCCTCGTCAGCTCAACTGGGCCATTTCGATGTGAATCTGACTGACCATCAGTCAGTACTGATGCTGTGGAGGAAGGAGTTTGACGTCGAGTCAGTCGAATTGACGGACCGTCAGGCGGATTTTCCAAGTGTGAGCCAGGCAACAGCCGTTCGGGTGAGCTCGCCCTCCGGTGATCAGAAGCTGAACACCGGGTAGGTCGCGACCCGCAGCTTGCAGTCGTTGCCGGACTCCATCTGCCACCGCACCGGCCAGCCGTTCCACTCGCCGGTGGCGCTGCCGGTTACCGGCCGGTAGAGCTGGTAGCAGTCCACTCCGGCCTGCGGCGTCAGCCGGCTCGGGTCACCGTCCACCCGGTCCAGCGCCTGGCAGGCCTCGGCCGCCATCGGATGGCTGCCGCCGACCGGATGGCAGTCCAGCTCGGCCCGCGCGGTCGTCCGGCCGCTCTGGTCGGTCACGGTCAGGTTCAGGTGGTACACGCCGGGCTCGGCCTGGGCGGGAGCGGGAAAGGCCAGCACGGTCAGCGAGGCGGCGGCGAGGGCCGCGCGGATGCGCAGGGGAATCACCCGCACAGAGGTAGCAGCGGCTCGGCCGCCACGCCCAAGCCGTCACCCGATGGTGGGCGTGTCCGCGGCCTCCGGTGCGGGGAGCTCCTGGGACAGCCGGGCCTCCTCGGCCAGTGCCCCGGCCAGCACGCTGTCCAGCAGGCCGGGGAAGAGCGCGTCCAGGTCGTCCTGGCGCAACCGGCTCATCCGCGCGGTGCCGCGCCGGTGCTGGTGGATCACTCCGGCCTCGCGCAGCACCCGGAAGTGGTGGGTGCTGGTCGACTTGCTGACCGGCAGGTCGAACGCGATGCAGGACATCTCGTGGTGCCCGGCGGCTAGCGCCGCGACGATGCTCAGCCGCAGTGGATCGGCCAGTGCGTGCAGCACGTCCGCCAGGCGGATCTCCGGGCGCGCCGGCTCGGGTAGGGCGGCACAGTCTGGATCGGTCACGCGGCTATCGTACGGCAGTTGTCGAAGTACGACTGAAGTCGTAGTACGGTTTCCCTCGTACATATCGGGTCTTGCCCCTGAGGAGTCCACCGTGTCTGCCCTGTTCGAGCCGATCACCCTGCGCGAGCTGACCATTCCCAACCGGGTCTGGATGGCGCCGATGTGCATGTACTCGGCCGCCGGCGAGGGGCCGGAGACCGGCGTCGCCACCGACTTCCACCTCACCCACCTGGCCTCCCGCGCGGCCGGCGGCACCGGCCTGGTGATCGTCGAGGCCACCGCGGTGCTCCCCGGGGGGCGGATCAGCCCGCAGGACCTCGGCCTGTGGAACGACCGCCAGCAGCAGGCCCTGACCCGGGTGACCGAGGCGATCAGGAGCTACGGCTCGGTGCCCGCCATCCAGCTCGCCCACGCCGGCCGCAAGGCCTCCACCGCGGGCCGCCGGGGCGGCGGCGCACCGCTCGAGCCGGACGCGGGCGGCTGGCGGACCGTCGGCCCCAGCCCGCTGGCCTTCGAGGGCTACCCCGAGCCCGACGCGCTCAGCACCACGGAGATCGCCGAGATCGTCCAGGCCTTCGCGGACGCCGCTCGCCGGGCGCTGGCCGCCGGCTTCCAGGCCGTCGAGGTGCACGGCGCGCACGGCTACCTGGTCCACTCCTTCCTCTCCCCGGCCGCCAACCACCGCACCGACGAGTACGGCGGCTCGTTCGAGAACCGGATCCGCTTCGCGCTGGAGGTGGTCGCCGCGGTCCGCGCGGTCTGGCCCGCCGAGCTGCCGGTCCTCTTCCGCACCTCGGCCACCGACTGGCTGACCGAGGACGCCGAGGAGGAGCGGGACGGCTGGACCGGCGAGGACACCGTCCGACTCGCCAAGGAGCTCCAGGCCGCCGGCGTCGACCTGCTCGACGTCTCCACCGGCGGCCTCACCGCCGGTGCCCGGATCCCGGTGGCCCCCGACTACCAGGTCCCCTTCGCCGCCCAGGTGCGCGCCGCCACCGGTCTGCCCACCGGTGCCGTCGGCCTGATCACCCAGCCCGAGCAGGCCGAGGCGATCCTGGCCGCCGGCCAGGCCGACGTGATCCTGCTCGGCCGCGAACTGCTGCGCACCCCCTACTGGCCCCAGTACGCCGCCCGCACCCTCGGCGCCGAACGCCGCTGGCCGGTCCAGTACCGCGCCGTGGTCGGCGCCGACGCCTGACCCCGGTCCGTGACGATCCCTGGTCCGGCCCCGCCCGGCGGCCGGACCGGGGGCCCGGCTCCGGATGACCGGCGGGTCGGGCCAGGAGGCCCCGGAAGCGGAACGGAACACCTCCGCTTGGGCACCGGCCCCCCCGCCCGGCAGAGTTCACGGAATCGCCTGGCACAATGCCCCGCCATGAGTACTCAGCCGATATCCGCCGCCACCGAGACGGCGCGCAGGACCCTGCACCGCTGGCGCCGTCACCCCGGTGTGCGCAGCGACGACGAACTGACCCTGGGTGAGCGCGCCGCCGACAAGATGCGCAACGGGATGGGCTCCTGGACCTTCGTCTTCGGCTCGTTGGTCTTCCTCGCCGCGTGGATGGGCTTCAACGGAAATCACGGCTTCGACAAGTACCCGTTCATCCTGCTCAACCTGGTGCTGTCCTGTCTGGCGGCCATGCAGGGCGCGATCCTGCTGATCGCCGCCAAGCGCAGCGACCAGATCTCCAGCGAGCTGGCCCAGCACGACTTCGAGACGGACGTCCGCTCGCGGGAGCTGCTGGAGCAGCTGATGGTGAACTTCGAGGCGCTCACCGCGCAGCACAACGAACTGCACGAGGCGCTCGCGAAGGTGAACGCGCAGCTGGAAGCCAAGTCGTAGGCGCACGGCGCCTTCGGCGGAAGGGGCGGCTCGGACCGAGCCGGACCAGGTCCGGCGTCCGGTCGGGGGAGGGCCGCCGGCCACGGTCGCGCCGGTCACCGCACCGGTCTCGCTGCCCCGGTCGGGGTGGCCGTGCCGAACTGCGAGGATCTCTTCCTGTCGGATGAGCTGCCGCGTGGGGTCTCCCGGGCACGGGCGGCAGGGGTCGGGTGAGTGGGGGCGGCGGATGCGCGTGGACGACGGAGGCGGACCGGAGACGGTCATCGCGGCGAGAGCCGGTGACGCCGTGGCCCGGGAACAGCTGGTCACCGCGTACCTCCCGCTGGTCTACAACGTCGTCGGCCGGGCGATGAACGGCCACGCCGATGTGGACGACGTGGTGCAGGACACCATGCTCCGGGTCGTCGGCGGCCTGGAGGGCCTGCGCGAGCCCTCCTCGTTCCGGTCCTGGTTGGTGGCGATCGCGATGAACGAGGTGCGCCGGCGCTGGTCGGCCCGGCAGAACTCGCCGGTACCGGCGCTGGACGAGCTGGCCGAGGCCGCCGACCCCGGCTCGGACTTCGTGGACCTGACGATCCTGCGGCTCGGGCTGTCGGGCCAGCGCAGGGAGGTGGCCGAGGCCACCCGGTGGCTGGACGAGCGTGAGCGCGACCTGCTGACGCTGTGGTGGCTGGAGGCGGCGGGCGAACTCACCCGGGCGGAGCTGGTCGCGGCCCTCGGCATCCCGCCGCAGCACGCCGCCGTGCGGGTGCAGCGGATGAAGGAACAGCTGGAGGTGGGCCGGCTGGTGGTCCGTGCGCTCGCCGCCGACCCGCCGTGTGCCGAGCTGTCGGCGCTGACCTCGGCGTGGGACGGGCGGCCGGCCGCGCTGTGGCGCAAACGGATGGCCCGGCACGTCCGGACCTGCCCCACCTGCTCGGGGCACCAGCGTGAGCTGGTGCCGGTCGAGGGGCTGCTCGCCGGCCTCGCCCTGGTGCCCCTGCCACGCCACCTCACGGCCCTCGCCGCCACCGCGGGCCGGCACGCCGGTCCCGGGTCGGCGCGCGGGCACCGCAGGACCGGCGGACGCCGGCCCCTCCACCTGGCCGGCACGCTCGCCCTCACCGCGACCGTGTTCGGCGCCCTGCACTGGCTCGGCGGCCCAACCGGCGGCACCGGGCCGGCCCGGTCGAGCGCGGCCCCACCGTCGACGTCCGCGACGGCCGCCGTGCCGAGTCCACCGCCGTCACCGGCCCCCGGGTCCAGCGCCGCTCCGGCCGCTCCCGCGTCCCCGTCCAGCACGCCCGAGCACACGGCACCGGCCACCCGGGCGACCGGGTCCGCCGCGCCGACGGGCCTGGAGGAGCAGCTCGTCGAACTGATCAACGCCCAGCGGGCCAAGGCCGGTTGCCGGCCACTGCGGATAGATCCGCGACTGCACGCCGCGGCCCAGCAGCACTCCGCCGACATGGCGGCCAACGGCTACTTCGACCACACCGACCAGCAGGGCGGCCAGCCCGACAGCCGGATATCGGCCGCCGGCTACCAGTGGAGTGCGTGGGGCGAGAACCTCGACCGGGACACGAGGTCACCGGGCACGGTGCTGAGCGACTGGATGGACGGGGCGATCCACCAGCGGAACCTGCTCGACTGCCGGTTCACCGACGCGGGTGTCGGGACCGCGGCCGAGTCCGCGGGACTGCTGTGGACGCTCGACCTCGCCGCGCCGGGCTGAGCCTGACGCCGCCCTCAGAGCTTGAACAACTTCGCGTACGGCGGCGAGATCCGCTTCTGATGCGAGCCGAAGTCCACCAGGACCGCGGTCTCGCCGGCGCCCTCGACGGCGATGGCTCGGCCCAGACCGTACTGGTCGTGGGTCACTCGGTCTCCGACGGCGAACTGCTTGGGAGGCGGTGGAACGACGGCGCGGAAGGGACTGGTGGGCAGGTGGCGCCGGGGCGCGGCTGGTTTCGTCATCGCTGCCAGTATGCGCCCAAAACGCGGCTGTGGGCAGTGCACCCGGGCGTCGCGGTGTGGCTGGGCTGAAAGTGCTGCCGACACGGTCGGGAAAAATCCCCTGTTCCGGTCCGGACCCTGCTACAGTCGTAAATGTTGCAGTTGTGGTTCCCATGAACTCTGTGTGCGCCTGCTGGTTGTGACCGCAGGCGCATTTTTGTTTCCCGGACTTTTCCCGGGCGGGTGATCATCGCGGCGACTCGGGGTCCGCGCAGTGCGGACTCCGGAGAGCCCCTTGAAGGAGAATTTTTTATGGCTAATGGCACTGTGAAGTGGTTCAACGCGGAGAAGGGCTTCGGCTTCATCGAGCAGGACGGTGGCGGCGCTGACGTCTTCGCCCACTACTCGAACATCAACGCCAACGGCTTCCGCGAGCTGCTCGAGGGCCAGAAGGTCGAGTTCGACGTCACGCAGGGTCAGAAGGGCCCGCAGGCCGAGAACATTCGCCCGCTGTAGTTTTTCTGCCACGGCACCCGCCTGGCAGCAAGGGGCCCGCACCGCACGCAGTGCACGGTACGGGCCCCTTGGCATTCTCCGTGGCGTCGCCCGTCAAGAATCCCGGCCGATTCGGGCCCCGGTCCCGCCACCGGCGGCCGGCTCCACGCGAGGCGCACGGCGCCGTCGCCGCGCCCAGCCGTGAGATTTCCACGAGTTTTTCGCTCCCGGTTCTCGCTGGGCGTCGATCACAGGTGACCTGCCGCACGGTTTGACCGGCCACGCCCCCGCTCCGCACTTTTCCGGAGATCAGCCGTCCACGGTCCGCGACGGTCCGCCGATCCACCGGCGCAGCGCCGTCGCGATGCCGTCGGGGCCCGCGGACGCGTCGGCGGCGCACGCCACGTACCCGTCGGGCCGCACCAGTACCGCGTCCAGCGCCGACCACGCCCCCGGGTCCGGCTTCGCGCGCCGCACCTCCACCCGGGGCCCGGCCTGCGCGGCGAACGCGTGGTCGGCGGTGAAGTCGGCGAGCAGGAAGCGGTCCGGGCGCAGCGTGCCCAACAGCGTGCCGCCTTCCAGTGACAGGTCGGGGGCCCTGGTGCCGTCCAGCGGATGGGCGCCGTCGGGCTGCGGATAGCTCAGGCCCAGCCCGGACAGCCAGCCGGTCAGTTCCCGCGCGGCGTCGCCGTCGCGTTCGATCAGATCGTGGAAGAGCGCCCGCAGCGCGGCGCCCGCCGGGGTGAAGTTGTGCATCAGCGCGCCCTGGGCGAGGGTGTTGGCGGCCAGTCGCTCCGCCACCGGACGGCGTTCGCGGTCGTAGCCGAGGTCGCCGTCGACCAGGGCGGGCGTCGCCCAGCCGTGGATCTCGGCCGCCAGCTTCCAGGCCAGGTTGGCGGCGTCCTGGAGTCCGACGTTGAGGCCCTGTCCGCCCGCGGGCAGGTGGACGTGGGCGGCGTCGCCCGCCAGCAGCACGCGGCCCACGCGGTAGCGGGCGGCCCGCCGGGTGCTGTCGCTGGAACGCGACAGCCACTGCGCGGTGCGCAGGCCGAAGTCGGTACCCGCGATCCGGACCATCGTGGCCCGCAGTTCGTCCAGCGTCAGTGGCTGGGCCTGCCGGGCCCGGATCACGTCGGCGGCCAGGCTGGTGTCCGCCCGGTCGATGCCGAAGACCCGGAAGGCGTCGCCGGGCAGCGGCACGACGCTGACCGAACCGGTCTCGTGGAACCACAAGTGCTGTACGCCGGAGGGTGGTTGGTCGAGTTCGACATCGGCGACGAAGCCCAGTGCGCTCGGTGGGTCGCCGGGGAAGTCGATGCCGGCGAGCCGGCGCACCGTGCTGTGGCCGCCGTCGGCGCCCACCAGGTAGCGGGCCTCGCGGACCGACCCGTCGCCGAGCCGTACCCGCACGCCGTCGGCGTGCTGCTCGAACCCGGTGACCTCGCGTCCGTAGTGCACCGGTACCCCGCGCTCGCGCAGCAGCCCGGCCAGCACGCGTTCGGTGACCGCCTGGGGGACCATCAGCACGTAGGGGTACGGGGTGGGCAGGCCGGAGTAGTCCAGCAGCCCGGACAGCAGCGCGAAGTGCGCCCACCGGGTGGCCCGGCCCAACTCGATCAACTCTTCGGTCAGTTGGCGCCCGCCTCCGGTGCGCAGCGGAGCGAGCGCCTCCAGTGTGCGCGGGTGCACGGTGATCGCCTTGGAGTGGCGGCTCGGTTCCGTGTTGCGCTCGAACACCTCGGTCCGCACGCCCGCCGCCTCCAGGAAGGCGGCGGTGGCCAGTCCGACCGGGCCGCCGCCCGCTACCGCCACCGTGGTGTTCACCGGCCACCCTCCTTCGGACGCGGCAGGGCGATCCCCGCCGTCCGCCAGGCCCGCGCGGTGGCGGTGAGCCCGGTCGGGGTGACGGCGGTGCCGACTCGTTCACGAGTGGAGCTCATCATCGAACCCTTCGTCAGTTCCTCTTAACATGAAGATAATGAACGTCGAGAGGAACCGGGCGGCCGATCGCGCCGGAGTAATCCATGTCACAACGGTTCGCGGGCGACACGTCGACCGGCTCGCCGAGGTCCTGGCCGGACGGCCCGGCGACCCCCTGCCGGGGGCCGGGGCGCCGGCCCGCCGGAAGTGCCGGGTCGCCGGATGGACGCCGAACCGCGCACGCCGTCAACGGCGTTGGGGGAGTGAGGGGAGCCGGGCCGCACCTGCCGGGTGCCGGCCGGTCGCTCAGCGGCCCGACCAGGGGTCCCGGCTGCCCGCGACCGGCGAGTCACGCCCCGGGCCGCGGCGGCGCTGGGCCGCGATCTGGCGGCTGATCACGATCTCCAGCAGGCACCAGACGATGCCGAACACGCCCACTCCGGTGACCAGCAGGGCCGGGGTGAGCAGCCAGCTGTGCGCCAGCGAGGCCAGCGTCGCCACGGTCAGCGCGACCAGCACGAACGCGAGGAAGAGCCCGGTTCGCACGGCGGCCGCCCGCACCTCGTCCGGCATTCGTCGGCGTCCAGCGGACATCGGCCACTCCCCGCGCTGCTCCGAGGTGTCCTGCGCACCCCCGTCCCACTGACTGCCCGCCCCTCCCGCCGGCAAACGAGGCGTCAGCCGAGAGTGGCGTCCAGCTCCTCCAGCGCGCCGACCACGATGGTGCGCATCGCCCGCTCGGCCGTCTCGGCGTTGCCCGCGCAGATCGCCTCCGCCACCTCGCGGTGCAACTGCACGGCGTAGGGCCTGGGTTGGTGCGGCATCAGATCGTGCTCGGTGCGCCCGGTGAGCACCGCGCCCACGGTGTCGCCGAGGTGGGCGAACATCTCGTTGCCGGAGGCGCGCAGCACGGTCGCGTGGAAGGCGATGTCGTGGCGGAGGAACGCGGCCAGGTCGGCGGCCCGTGCGGTGACCGTCAACTCGACTGCCAGGGAAGTCAGTTCGCGACAGTGGTCGGGTGTGGCGAGCCGGGCGGCGAGCGCCGCGGCGGCCGGCTCGACGGCGACCCGCAGCGAGCCCAGCGAGCGCAGCTGGGCCGCCCGGTCGGTGCCGGCCAGTCGCCAGCGGATCACCAGTGGGTCGAAGACGTCCCAGCCGGACTTCGGTTGCACGGTGATCCCGACCCGTCGCTTCGAGGCCACCAGCCGCATCGACTCCAGGACCCGCACCGCCTCGCGGACCACCGTGCGGGAGACCCCGAACCGGGCCTCCAGCTCCTCGATCCGCAGCACCGCCCCCTCGGGGAGCTCGCCGGAAGCGATCGCCGGTCCGAGTTCGGCGAGCAGTCGGCCGGGCAGCCCCTGGATGTCCATCCGGCCAGCCTAGAGGGCGGCGCTCCACCAGGGCGGCCGGACCCGGCCATCCCGACCATATTGATATGACGATTTGATGTCGACCTCTTGAATAAGTCATACCTTTGCGTGCGATAGTGACGTCACGCAGGTCGCGCCCGCCCCGGACGCGCCCTGGCACGACCCTCCAGGAGCAGAACCCGTGGCTCTCAGCGCCGAGAACCAGCCGAACCAGCCGTCCGCCCCCGCCGCCAAGCCGCTGATCGTGGTGATGGGCGTGTCCGGGGCCGGTAAGACCACCGTCGCCCGGCTGCTCGCGGACCGCCTGGCCCTCCCGTTCGCGGAGGCCGACGACTTCCACCCGGCGGCCAACATCGCCAAGATGTCGGCCGGCATCCCGCTGGACGACGCGGACCGCGCCCCCTGGCTGCACACCCTCGGCGGGTGGCTGGCGGAGCGCGGTCGGGCCGGCACCGGCGGCGTGGTCACCTGCTCCGCCCTCAGGCGCCGCTACCGCGACACCCTGCGCGCGGCCTGCCCCACGGCGTTCTTCCTGCACCTGGACGGCAACCGCGGGCTGGTCGCCGACCGGCTGGCCGCCCGCACCGGCCACTTCATGCCGGCCTCGCTGCTCGCCTCCCAGTACGCGCTGCTGGAACCCCTCCAGCCGGACGAGCACGGCGCCGTGCTCGACGTCGGGAGCGAGCGCGAACCCAGGCCGGACCCCCACGAACTCGTCGAGAAGGCCGTCGCCCTGCTGCGGCCCGTCAATGGAGACCTCGCGTGACCCTCACCGCCCTGCTCGCCGCCCCACCGGCGCTGCCGCACACCAGGAGCGACGGGCAACTGCTGCTCGCGGCCGTGCTCAGCATCGGCGCGATCGTGCTGCTGATCACCCGGTTGAAGCTGCACCCCTTCCTCGCCCTGACGCTCGGCTCCGGGCTGCTCGCCGCGCTCGCCGGCGCCCCGTTCGACCAGCTGACCAGTAGCTTCTCCACCGGCTTCGGCGCCACCGTGACCAGCGTCGGCCTGCTGATCGGGCTCGGCGCGATGCTCGGGCGGCTGCTCGCCGACTCCGGCGGCGCGAACAGCATCGCGGACGCCGTGCTGGCCCGCTCCGGGCCGCGGTCGCTGCCCTGGTCGATGGCGCTGATCGCGGCACTGCTCGGGCTGCCGCTCTTCTTCGAGATCGGCGTGGTGCTGCTGGTGCCGATCGTGCTGCTGGTGGCCCGGCGCGGCAACCTGTCGCTGATCCGGGTCGGCGTCCCCGCGCTGGCCGGGCTCTCCGTGCTGCACGGCCTGGTCCCGCCGCACCCGGGCCCGCTGGTCGCGGTCGACGCGCTCAAGGCCGACCTGGGCATCACGCTGGCGCTCGGCCTGCTGGTCGCGGTGCCGACCCTGGTGATCGCCGGACCGCTCTTCGCCCGGGTGGCCGAGCGCTGGGTCGGCCCGCTGGAGCTTCCGGCGGCCCCCGCTCCGGCGCCCGCCGAGCAGCGTGAGCACACCCCCGCGTTCGGCGCGGTGCTCGCCACCATCCTGCTGCCGGTCGTGCTGATGCTCGGCAAGGCACTGACCGACGTGGTCGTCGACGACCCGAAGGCCACCCTCCAGCGGATCTTCGACTTCGCCGGCTCGCCGCTGATCGCGCTGCTCGCGGCCGTCCTGCTGGGGATGGTGACGCTCGGTCGGGCGGCCGGTTTCGGCAAGGCCGGGATATCCCGGACGGTCGAGCAGTCACTGGGCCCGATCGCCGGCATCGTCTTCATCGTCGGCGCGGGCGGCGGCTTCAAGCAGACCCTGGTCGACGTCGGGGTCGGCGACGCGGTCGGTCACTGGGCCGGCAGGCTGCACGTCTCGGCGCTGCTGCTCGGCTGGCTGATCGCGGTGCTGATCCGGCTCGCCACCGGCTCCGCCACGGTGGCCACCATCACCGCGGCCGGCATCGTCTCCCCGCTCGCGGCCGGGATGTCCAGTACCCACACCTCGCTGCTGGTGCTCGCGGTCGGTGCCGGCTCGCTCTTCTTCTCGCACGTCAACGACGCCGGCTTCTGGTTGGTCAAGGAGTACTTCGGGATGAGCGTGGGGCAGACCCTGAAGTCCTGGTCGGTGATGGAGACGGTGATCTCGGTGGTCGCCATCGCGCTGATCCTGCCGCTCGGCCTGATCGTCTGAGCCGGATCGTCCGAAACCTCGTCAGTCTTCCGGTCGACGACGGGATGATCGTGACGCCGATCCCCGCCCGTCCGGCCGGCCACGTCTCACCGATGCTCCGCCTGCAGCGAAGCGGGCCTGAAGGCCTGTTCGACCGCTTCGCCTCAGCACTTCACTTGTCGCCCCTCAGGGCGGTTGGGGGCCGGGCGCGCTCACCACAAGACGCCCGGGCCCAAGGACACGGCCGATCAGGGGGCAATGCCAACCGACCGTGGCCAGCTCATCGAGGATCAGGCGAGGTGGCCCGGCCGTCATGCGACGGCTGCACTTCCTTGCCAGCCCCCACGGCAGCGACTGCCGAGACCGGGCGCATCCGTAGCTCATGGGAGACGCCCCCGATCTGGAAGGGCATGACCCACTCCCCGAACCGCTCGAAGCTCTCAGCGGCAACGAGCTTGGCTTCCGGGCTCGTGAGCATGCACTCCAGCCACCGGCGCTCGATCTTGGTCAGCGAGAGCGGTTGCAGGGACTGCCATGCCGCCGCCAGTGCGTCCGCGATACGCGCGAACGTCGCAGGCTTCGTGATGTCCGGCACCTCTACCGTCACTGGACCGATTTCCGTCCGCACAGTCAGCACCCACTCCGAGCCGGGGGCACGACAGCCCAAACGATCTTGCCGACACCGGGCGTTCGTGGACAGCAACCCCACTGCTGCGACATCGACATGACCAGGTACAACCCCCGGCCGCCGACACCCAGCGTGCCGACCTCCCGCACGGCGGGCCGCACGCTGCTCGCGTCATGTACCTCGACCCGCAGGCAGTCGCCCGCCATCGCGAACTGCACCGCGATGAGACGCCCACGCGGCGTTCGCGCATGCAGAATCGCATTCGTCACAAGCTCGGACAGCACCAACTCACCGCTATCAAGCAGCCGTTCGCCATCCATCACCTCATCCAGGTACTCCCTGAGCAGACCCCGAGCCAGACCAACGGACTTCCGATGGCGCGGGAGCCAGCACGTATGCGTCGGTGGTGATTCAAGCGTTTCGGGCACGTCGAAGTCCCCTTGTGGCAGGCCATTGGGTGAAGATCTCGAACGCTCTCCAGGGGCAGCCGAGGCGGAAATCGCCGGGCGAGGAGCGACAGCTCTCGATCACACTCCGATGTTCCACCCCACGTCAGGGCGTTCCTACTGTGTTTGCGGGACGTTTGGGACACTTTGCCGTTATGGTTCGTCCCGTCCCTCACGGGCGTAGGAGGCGAACCATGAACCACGCTCTCCGGCGAGCGATGGCGAATGCCAAGATGACGGAGACAGAGCTCGCAGAGGCATGTGGCGTCGATGCCAAGACCGTCAGTCGCTGGATCGCTGATCCAACCCGCATTCCCCACGCCCGACATCGATGGGCGGCCTGCGAGGCATTAGGTGAGGAGGAAGCCGCCTTGTGGCCCACCGCCGTCCGCTCCGCACTCAAGACGGGACCTGATCGCGAGGTCCTCCAGGTCTTCCCATACCGCTCAGCCGCACCGGCCTCCCTCTGGCGCTCGCTGATCACCAAGGCGCAAAAGGAACTGACGTTCGCCGGTTACACCAACTACTTCCTGTGGTTGGAGCAGGCCAACCTGGCCGGCGCACTCCGCCGCAAGGCCCAATCCGGGTGCCGGGTACGGTTTCTGATCGGCGACCCGGACAGCCCCGTGACCAGAGCCCGCGAGGAGGAGGAAGGTGTGCCGCTCACGCTGTCCACCCGCATTGCAGTGACGGTAAGTGAGCTGCACCGACTTCGGGAGGTCGGAAACATCGAGGGCCGGTTCGAGACCGGTCACGTCAACCTATCGGTCTTCCGGTTCGACGATGAGATGATCGTGACGCCGATCCTCGCCCGGCGGGTCGGCCATGACTCACCGATGCTCCACCTGAGGCGCAGTCAGCCTGATGGCATGTTCGACCGCTTCGCCGATCACGTCGAGGAGCTGTGGAGCCGGGGACGCGACATCTGGGAGGTGGCCGAGCGTGGCCAGGCGTGACTACGAGAACGACCCGAATGCACCCGAGCCCAACAGTCTGGTTCCGGCCGCCTCGGTGGTCGTGGTGGACGAGACGGGCCGTGTCCTGCTGCACAGGCGGACCGACAACGGCATGTGGGCACTGCCCGGCGGCAAGATGGAGCTGGGCGAGTCGCTCGCAGGGTGCGGGATCAGGGAGACTCGCGAGGAGACCGGGATCGAGATCGAGATCACCGGGATCGTCGGCACCTACACGAACCCGAACCACGTCTTCGCGTACGACGACGGCGAGGTCCGCCAGGAGTTCTCCATCTGCCTGCTCGGACGAGCCATCAGCGGCACCCTCCGAACCTCGGACGAGTCCTTCGAAGTCGCCTGGTTCACCCCGAGCGACGTGGACGCGCTGCCCATGGTCGCCAGCATCCGTAAGCGGCTCGATGACTGGCGAAGCGGACGGATCCCCGTCATTCGGTAGCCGAAGCACACGGCTCAGAAGCTACGGATCGAGATCACCCAATCATCTCGGCAGGTCACAACAGGGTGTGCGAACAGCGAATGGCGGTGCTGATCCGGCTCGCCACCGGCTCCGCCACGGTGGCCACCATCACCGCCGCCGGTATCGTCTCTCCGCTCGCGGCCGGGATGTCCAGTACCCACACCGCGCTGTTGGTGCTCGCGGTCGGTGCCGGCTCGCTCTTCTTCTCGCACGTCAATGACGCCGGTTTCTGGTTGGTCAAGGAGTACTTCGGGATGAGCGTGGGGCAGACCCTGAAGTCCTGGTCGGTGATGGAGACGGTGATCTCGGTGGTGGCCATCGCGCTGATCCTGCCGCTCGGCCTGATCGTCTGAGCCGGTTCGTCCGGGCGGGTCCGTCCGAGACGGTCGGGACCGCCCGGCACAGCCCGGGCGGGCGCCGGTCCGCCCGGGCCGTGCCGTCCGCCGTGCTACCTGTTCTCGTACTCGGCGATGACGCCGCCCCGGCCCACCGCGAGGAACCCGAGGGTGCCGCCGATCGCCGCGGCCGAGGTGTCGGAGTCCAGCCCGAGCTTCTCCACGCTCAGCGCGTGCACGGTGAACACGTAGCGGTGCGGGCCGTGGCCGGCCGGCGGTGCGGCGCCGCCGAAGTTCTTGGTGCCGTAGTCGTTGCGCGCGTGGACCGCCCCGGTGGGCAGGCCGGGGAAGTCGCCGCTGCCGGCCCCGGTCGGCAGTTCGGTGGTGTCCGCGGGGAGGTCGAAGAGCACCCAGTGCCACCAGCCGCTGCCGGTCGGGGCGTCCGGGTCGAAGCAGGTCACGGCGAAGCTCTTGGTCTCCGGCGGGAACCCGCTCCAGCTCAGCTGCGGCGAGGTGTCCCCACCGGCCAGCACCTGTGCCTCGCCGAGGGTGCCGCCGTCCGGCACGTCGGTGCTGGTCACGGTGAACGGGGGCACGGGCCGCTGGAAGTCGTGCGGAAGAGGGGGCCTGGTCACGCTGGTGTCGCCTCCCGGGTCGGTGGAGCGTCGGCGGAACGTGGTCGCCCCGAGCCTAGACGTCCGGCCGGCGACCGTGCGTGACAGCCGGTCAGTGGCGCCGCCGTGGGCTCAGCCGGGTTCCGCCGCCGACCAGGTGATCAGCGGTGGCACCACCCGGGCACAGAGCGGATGCCCCTTCGCGTCGGTGAGCGCGAGCCGGCCGAGCAGCCGCCCGGACGCCACGGCCGCCGCCAGCACCGCCGGGTCGACCGCGCCCAGCAGCAGCTTGGCCCGGCGGAACATGCCGAACGCCCCGCCCTCGGCCAGCTCGCCCCAGGACAGGTAGACGAAGCGCTCACCCGGGCTCCCCTGGACGTACGGCCCGCGCAGCTCCACCCCGCCGAGGCCGGCCGCCACCGTGCAGGGCAGCGTCCAGCCGACCGCCGCCGCGTCCCCCGGCTGCGGGTCGAGCAGTTCGTCCCGCCGGTCCCGGCGCTGCACCGCGACATGGACGTTCCCGGCGCCCGGGAAGCCCGGCCCGGGCGCGCAGGAGCGGCCCGGCAGCCGGTGGCCCTCGATCCGAATCTCCATGCGGCGATTCTCCATCGGACCGCTGACAACGCCCGGGAACGCCGGTGGGCGGGACCCCGAAGAGGTCCCGCCCACCGGCGCGTCAGATCAGCCCTCGACCGTTCAGTCCTGCGCCCGCTTGGCCAGGAAGTCGGTGACCTGCTGCTGGATCTCCGGCGTGTTGAAGCCGCGCACCGTCATGGTGGTGCGGCGGCGCAGCACGTCGTCCGCGGTGTACGCCCACTCGTTGTCGGCGGCGAAGGCGACCTGCGCCCAGACGTCCGGGCCGTCCGGGTGGATCGGCTCGCCCAGCGACGGGTCCTCGGCGATCATCCGCGCGATGTCGAAGGAGAGCGTGCCGTAGTGGCTGGCCAGGTGCTTGGCGACCAGCGGCTCCATCCGCGAGCCGGGCTCACGGTCGATCAGCAGCCGGTGCGCGACGGCGTTCGGCGCGCCGATGCCGGGCAGCGGGACGGTGGCCGGGATGGGGTTGAGGTCGTCGCCGATCCCGGTGCCGCGGACGTGGGCCAGCTTCTCCAGCACGGTCCGGCCGATGTGCCGGTAGGTGGTCCACTTGCCGCCGGCCACCGAGAGCATCCCGCCCTTGCCCTCGGTCACCACGGTCTCGCGCTTGGCGGCGGCGGTGTCGCCGGGGCCGCCCGGCAGCACCCGCAGGCCGGCGAAGGAGTAGGTGATCAGGTCGCGGTCGAGGTGCTCGTCGCGGATCGCGTGGCCGGCCTCGTCCATGATCTGGTCGATGTCGGCGTCGGTGGCCCGGACGTCCTTCGGGTCGCCGGTGTACTCCTCGTCGGTGGTTCCGAGCAGGACGTGGTCCTCCCACGGGATGGCGAAGGAGACCCGGTACTTGTCGATCGGGATGGTCAGCGCGGCGCGCCAGGGGGTGCGGCGCTTGACGACCACGTGGGCGCCCTTGGAGAGGCGGATGCTCGGCGCGCAGCCGGCGTCCTCCATCGCGCGCAGGTGGTCCACCCACGGGCCGGTGGCGTTGAGCACCAGGCGGGCGTTGACGCCGAACTCGGTGCCGTCCAGCCGGTCCTTGAGCTCGGCACCGGTCACCCGGCCGGCGGTGAACCGCAGACCGGTCACCTCGGCGTGGTTGAGCACCACGGCGCCGGCGTCGACGGCCGCGCGGACGGTCATCACGGCGACCCGGGAGTCGTTCATCTGGTGGTCGCCGTAGACCGCGACCGAGCGCAGGCCCTCGGTGCGCAGCGCGGGCACCTGCTGCGCGGCGTGCGCGGCGGTGGAGACCCGGCCCATGCCGTCGCGGAAGGCGGAGAGCGCGGAGTAGAGGAAGACACCGGCGCCGAGCTTGGGGGCGCTGTGCGGGCCGCCCTTGTAGACCGGCACGAAGAAGGTCAGCGGGTTGACCAGGTGCGGGGCCACGTCGGTGGAGAGCGCGCGGCGCTCCTTGTGGTTCTCCGCGACCAGCTTGACCGCGCCGGTCTGCAGGTAGCGCAGACCGCCGTGGACCAGCTTGGAGGAGGCGCTGGAGGTGGCGCCCGCGAAGTCGCCCGCGTCCACCATGGCGACCTTGAGGCCGGCCTGGGAGGCGGTCCAGGCGACCGCGGTGCCGAGGATGCCGCCACCGATCACCAGCAGGTCGTAGGTCGCCTTGCCCAGCAGCTCACGGGTCTCGGCGCGGGAAGCGGTGCGGCCGGGGGTGCGCTCGGCGCCCAGGGTCGGGATGGTTGCCATGGTGTGTGTTCCGGGCCGCGGTGCGGGCGGCGCCGGTTCTCCTCTCGAATTGCGGTTCGGCCTCCGGGGAGGCCGGGGAAAACTCGTGAGCCGGCCGGGGCGTCATCGCCCCGGCCGGCGTACGGCTCAGCTCTCCTGGTCTTCCTCCTCGACCCAGCCCATGGTGCGCTCCACGGCCTTGAGCCACTTCTTGTACTCGCGCTCCCTGGTGGCCTCGTCCATGCGCGGGGTCCACTCGGCCGCGCGGTGCCAGTTGGCCCGCAGGGTGTCGAGGTCGTTCCAGAAGCCGACCGCGAGGCCGGCCGCGTAGGCGGCGCCGAGCGCGGTGGTCTCGGCCACGAACGGGCGCTCGACCGGGGCGTTCAGCACGTCCGCGATGTTCTGCATCAGCAGGTTGTTGGAGGTCATGCCGCCGTCGACCTTGAGGGCGGTGAGCTCGACGCCGGAGTCCTTCTCCATGGCGTCGACGACCTCGCGGGTCTGCCAGGCGGTGGCCTCCAGCACGGCGCGGGCCAGGTGGCCCTTGGTGACGTACCGGGTCAGGCCGGCGATCACGCCGCGGGCGTCGGAGCGCCAGTACGGGGCGAACAGGCCGGAGAAGGCCGGCACGAAGTAGGCGCCGCCGTTGTCCTCGACGGTGTTCGCCAGGGTCTCGATCTCGGCGGCCGTCGAGATGATGCCGAGCTGGTCGCGCAGCCACTGCACCAGCGAGCCGGTGACCGCGATCGAGCCCTCCAGGGCGTAGACCGGGGCCTGCTCGCCGATCCGGTAGCCGACCGTGGTCAGCAGGCCGTGGTACGAGTTGACGACCTTCTCGCCGGTGTTGAGCAGCAGGAAGGTGCCGGTGCCGTAGGTGGACTTGGCCTCGCCCTCGTCGAAGCAGGTCTGGCCGAACAGCGCGGCCTGCTGGTCGCCGAGCGCGGAGGCGACCGGGACGCCGGCCAGGTCGCCGACGGCCTCGCCGTAGACCTCGGCGGAGGAGCGGATCTCCGGCAGGACGGCCAGCGGCACGCCCATCGACTCGGCGATCTTGTCGTCCCAGGCCAGCGTGTGCAGGTTCATCAGCATGGTCCGGCTGGCGTTGGTCACGTCGGTGACGTGCTTGCCGCCGTTGACGCCGCCGGTCAGGTTCCAGATGACCCAGGTGTCCATGGTGCCGAAGAGGATGTCGCCGGCCTCGGCGCGCTCGCGCAGGCCCTCGACGTTGTCCAGCAGCCAGCGGATCTTCGGGCCGGCGAAGTAGCTGGCCAGCGGCAGGCCGGTCTCGCGGCGGAAGCGGTCCTGGCCGACGTTGCGGCCGAGCTCGCGGCAGAGCGCCTCGGTGCGGGTGTCCTGCCAGACCAGCGCGTTGTGCACGGGCTCGCCGGTGTTCCTGTCCCACAGCACGGTGGTCTCGCGCTGGTTGGTGATGCCGATCGCGCGGATGTCGTCCTTGGTCAGGCCGGCCTTCTCCAGCGCGCCGCGGACCACGGACTGCACCCGGGTCCAGATCTCGCTGGCGTCGTGCTCGACCCAGCCCGGCTGGGGGAAGATCTGCCGGTGCTCCTGCTGGTCGACGGAGACGATCCGGCCGTCGGCGCCGAAGATGATGCAGCGGCTGGAGGTGGTGCCCTGGTCGATCGCGGCGATGTAGTTGCCAGTGGTCATGCGAAGTCCTCGGCTCAGATGGGGGGAGGGGTCCGGTGCGTCTGACGCAGTCTCAGTCCCCGTGGGTGGGAGCGGGGCAAACCCCGGACGGGGTTAGAAGAGGCCCTTGTAGAGCAGACCGGAGAGCAGGCCGCCGATGATCGGGCCGGCCACCGGGATCCAGGCGTAGCTCCAGTCCGAGCTGCCCTTGTTGGGGATCGGCAGCAGCGAGTGGACGATGCGCGGGCCGAGGTCGCGGACCGGGTTGATCGCGTAGCCGGTCGGGCCGCCGAGCGAGAGGCCGATGCCGACCACGGTGAAGGCGGTGATCAGCACGCCGATGCCGGAGAGGCCGACGCCCTTGGTCAGGCCCTGGGTGAGGATGGCCATGCAGAGGACCATGGTGGCGATGATCTCGGTCAGCAGGTTCTGGATCGGGTTCCGGATCTCGGGCCCGGTCGCGAAGATGCCGAGGGTGGGCTCCTCGTTGGCCTGGAACTGGCCGAGGTAGGTCAGCCAGACCAGCACGGCGCCGATCATCGCACCGAGCAGCTGCGAGCCGAGGTACAGCGGCACCTTGCTCCAGTCACCGCTCTCGACGGCGAGAGCCAGGGTGACCGCCGGGTTGAGGTGGGCGCCGGACTTCGGGGCGACCATGTACGCGGCGATCATGACCGCGAAGCCCCAGCCGAAGGTGATCGCCACCCAGCCCGCGTTCTGGGCCTTGGACTTCTTGAGCGTGACGGCGGCGCACACGCCGCCACCGAGGAGTATCAGCGCGGCGGTGCCGAGCGTTTCGCCGACGAAGATGTCGCCGTTGGAGAAGGCGGACACAAAGACTCCTTTGTCCGTATGGCCGTTGCCTTGAGGGTGAGCCCGTGGCAGGCAGGTGGGGGGAGCACCACGGCGGGGGGACCGTGGCGGGTTCGGGCGTCCCGTCCCCGGGAAGCAGCCCAGCGGCCGGGCAGTCGAGCGGTCTCCGGCGGTTCGTACCTGGGTACGTTCCCTCCGGCCGCCGTTCGACAATGTCGAACCGCTAGGCGGAAGCTTTCCTGCTGGCAGCCCGCACGTCAAGGGACGGTTACCTCCCTGTGATCCACCCCTCCCCGGCCGGGTGGCGACAGTGCTGAAAAACGGACAAAACGTCGTGGGGCGGACAGTCTTGCTGCCCGCCCCACGACGTTTTGTCCAGGAGTGACCGGTCCGGTCGGCCGCCTCAGAACCGGCCGGCGCCGAGGTCCCGGGAGATCGCCCGGGCCGCGTTGCGCACCGAGGCGACCAGCTCCGAGCGGACGAAGCCGTCCTGGCAGACCCGCTCCACCGCGCCGTTGACGCAGACCGCGCCGACCGGGTTGCGGCGCCGGTCCTGGATCAGCGCGCCGATCGAGGCCACGCCCTCCCAGGTCTCCTCGATCGCGTCGGCCCAGCCGCGCTCGCGGATCAGCGCGCACTCGGCGTCGATGTCGTCCAGGCTGGTCAGCGTCCGGTTGGTGTACGCCTCCAGCGGCTGCTCGCCCAGCTCGCCGCGGGCCACCGGGTCGTAGGCCAGCAGCACCTTGCCCAGCGCCGTGCTGTGCAGCGGGTGCATGCTGCCGACCTCCAGCACCTGGCGGGTGTCGTCCGGCCGGAAGACGTGATGGACGATCAGGACGCCGCGCTGGTGCAGCACGCCGAGGTAGACCGTCTCGCCGCTGGCCCGGGCCAGGTCGTCCGCCCAGACCAGCGCGCGGGCCCGCAGCTCGTGCACGTCCAGGTAGCTCTGGCCCAGCCGTAGCAGCTCGGCGCCCAGCTGGTACTTGCCGCTCTCCGGGTCCTGCTCGACGAAGCCCTCCTGCTGCAGCGTGCGCAGGATGCCGTGCGCGGTGCCCTTGGCCAGGTCGAGCGAGGTGGCGACCTCGGAGAGGCCCAGCCGGCGCTCGCCGCCGGCCAACAGCCGCATGATCGCGGCGGCCCGGGAGAGCGACTGGATCGGGCCGGGCATGGGGGACCTCCACTGATCGACGGCCGACAATGTCGCACAGGTTGTGATGATGTCGGCTACGGGGGCATCATGCCGAGTCTGCCAGGCGATCCCCCGGCCGCGCACGTCGCCCACCGTTTCTCGGCCGTTTCGCCGCTCGTCAGCTGCCGTGTGGGCAACCCGGGGTTGACGTCAGACCGGCCGGCCCAACACCGCCGCCAGGGCCCGGATCCGGTCCGGCCCCACCCGGCAGCAGCCGCCCACCAGCCGTGCGCCGTCCGCGACCCAGCCGCCGGCCGACGCGGCCGGCCCGACCGGCGTGCCCCGCCAGTCGCGGGTGGCCGGATCCCACTCCTCGCCGCAGTTCGGGTAGGCCACCACGGGCTTCCCGGTCACCCGGGCGGCGATCCGGACCGCCTCGGCGACGTCCCGCGGCGCGCAACAGTTCACCCCGACCGCGAGCACCTCGGGCGCGTCGGCGGCCGGCCCGAACGCCTCCGCCAGCGGCTGGCCGGCCCGGGTCCGGTCGCCGGCGACGGTGTACGACAGCCAGACCGGCACCCCGAGTCCGCGCACCACCCGCAGCAGCGCCACCGCCTCGTCGGCGTCCGGCACGGTCTCCAGGGCGAGCACGTCCGGGCCGGCCGCCAGCACGGCCTCCACCCGCGGCCCGTGGAACCGCTCCAGTTCGCCGATGCCGAGGCCGTACCGGCCGCGGTACTCGGAGCCGTCGGCCAGCACGGCCCCGTACGGTCCGATCGAGGCGGCCACCCAACGCCGCCGCCGCTCGGCGCTCCCCTCGTGGCCCGCTTCGTGGCCCTCTTCGTGGCCCTCTTCGTCGGCCACGGCCTCGCGGGCCAGCTCCACGCTCAGCCGCAGCAGCCGTTCCGCCCCCGCCCGGCCGATGCCGCGGCGGGCGAACCCCTCGAAGCTCGCCTGGTAGCCGGCCGTGGTCACCACCTCGGCGCCCGCCCGCAGATACGCGCGGTGCGCCGCCACCAGCGCCCCGGGGGCGTCGACCAGCAGCCGGGCCGACCACAGCTCGTCGGTCAGCTGGTGCCCGGCGGCGGCCAGCTGGTTGGACAGCCCGCCGTCCAGCACCAGCGGCCCGGCCGCCAGCGCCTGGGCGAACCCGCCCGCCCCGGTCGTGGTCACCACGCCACCTTCCTCTCCTCCCCTCCCATCCCCTCCCATTCTCCGTACTGCGCCGAACGGGTGAGGCCCGGAAAAGGGCTTGGCCCGCTCGCGCGGTTGGGCTACGTTGTTCTCAGGCCGAGAACAACCAGTCGGGGTGTTCGGGCCGGGCAGGAGAGGGGAGAGGTGCCATGGCCACCGAGCAGCAGCCGGCCGCCGTGTCCGCCGAGCGCCCGGGGGAGAGCGAGTTCCTCGCCGCCTACGATCCGCGTGCCTACGCCCCCGTCGCCGTGACGGTCGACGTGGTGGCCCTGACCCTCCGCCAGTCCGCCCTGCACGTCCTGCTGGTCGAGCGCGGCGGCCCGCCCTACCAGGGGTGTTGGGCGCTGCCCGGTGGTTTCCTGCGGGCCGGCCAGGAGGGCCTGGAGGCCGCCGCCGCCCGCGAGCTGGCCGAGGAGACCGGCCTGACGGCCGCCGAGGCCGACCCGGGCGAGCTGCTCGACCGGATCCATCTGGAGCAGCTCGGTACCTATGGCGCCCCCGACCGCGACCCGCGGATGCACGTGGTCTCGGTCGCCTACCTCGCCTTCGCCCCCGACCTCCCGGATCCGCGGGCCGGCAGCGACGCCTCCGCGGCCGCCTGGCACCCGGTCACCGCCCTGTCGCTCCCCAGCCCCACCGCCCGGCCGCACACCCAGCCCTCGGCCGACTCGGCCGCGGCGTCCGCGGTCACCGACTCCACCCTCCGCGCCGGGGACCACGGGGGTGCCCCCGGCGCGGCGGGTGGAGTCGGTGGCCCACCCCTCCAACTCGCCTTCGACCACGCGCGGATCCTCGCCGACGCGCTGGACCGTGCCCGCGCCAAGCTGGAGTACAGCCCGCTGGCCACCGCCTTCCTCCGCCACGACTTCACCATCCCCGAGCTGCGCGCCGTCTACGAGGCGGTCTGGGGCGAGAAGTTGCACGCCGGCAACTTCCACCGCAAGGTGCTCTCCGTCCCCGGCTTCGTCGAGAGCACCGGTACGACCACCGAGCGCGGCGGTAGCAAGGGCGGCCCGCGCGCTCGCAACTACCGCACCGGCGACGCCCGGTTGCTCCACCCCGCCCTGCTCCGCCCGATCCGGGAGGAGGGCGAGTGATCCCCACCGGCGTCGCGCCCGCCACCGGCCCGGCCGCTAGCATCCCGTCCATGACCACACGCGAGGCCGATCGTCCCGCCGGGTTCGGCCCCGGCGCGCACTGCCACTGGTGCGGCACCGCCTACCCGGCCGGGACGGTGGCCTGGCCGCGGACCTGCCCGGGCTGCGGGGAGATCAGCTACCGCAACCCGCTGCCCGTGACGGTCGCCCTGCTTCCGGTCAACCGGCCCGACGGCGGCCGCAGTCTGGTCGTGATCCGCCGCACCATCGAGCCCGGCAACGGCGAACTCGCCCTCCCCGGCGGCTACGTCGACTACGGCGAGAGCTGGCAGCAGGCCGTGGTGCGCGAACTGCGCGAGGAGACCGGCATCCTGGCCGATGCCGCCGAGGTCACCCTGGTCGGTACCGACTCCGACACCACCGGCGGCTTCCTCTGTCTCTTCGGCCTGCTGCCCGCCCAGGACCTCGCGGACCTCCCGCCCTCGAAGCCGACCGACGAGACCGAGGGCTGGCAGCTGATCGACCTCCCCACCCCGCTCGCCTTCGCCTTCCACACCCGCATCGCCGAGGCCTGGTTCCACGACCGCCTCCCCCGCCTGGCCTGACGCTTCCGCCACCCCTCCAACTCGGCGATCTCGCCCTGTTTCGCGCAGCACCGGCTCCCGATCCGCCCGGAGCCGCCAGCATGGCCGCAGGACACCATCCCGAGGAGGCCCACCGCCCATGCCCACCCCGCTGCCCACCCTGCGCGAGTCCGCCGCCCTGCTCCAGCCCGAACTGGCCATCCTGCGCCGCGAGTTGCACCAGCAGCCCGAGATCGGCCTGGACCTCCCGCTGACCCAGGCGAAGGTCCTGGCCGCGCTCGACGGGCTGCCGTACCGACTGACCCTCGGCAAGGCCCTCAGCTCGGTGACCGCCGTGCTCCGCGGCGACCGCCCGGGGTCCACGGTGCTGCTCCGCGCCGACCTGGACGCCCTCCCCGTCCAGGAGGCCACCGGCCTGCCGTACTCCTCCCAGCGGCCCGGTGTGATGCACGCCTGCGGCCACGACCTGCACACCGCGGCCCTGGTCGGCGCCGCGCGGCTGCTCGCCGAGCGCCGCGCCGAACTGCCCGGCAGCGTCGTCCTGATGTTCCAACCCGGCGAGGAGGGCGATGGCGGTGCCCAACTGATGCTGGACGAGGGCGTGTTGACCGCATCCGGTGAACTCCCGGTCGCGGCCTACGCGTTGCACGTCTCCGCGGCCCAGCTGCCGAACGGCTGGGTGGCCACCCGCCCCGGCCCGATCATGGCCGCCGCCGACCGGCTGACGGTGACCATGCGCGGCCGCGGTGGCCACGGCTCCAGCCCGCATCTCGCGCTCGACCCGATCCCCGCCGCCTGCGAGGCCGTCACGGCCCTGCAGACCATGGTCACCCGGCGGTTCGACGCCTTCGACCCGGTGGTGATCACGGTCGGCAGCTTCCACGCCGGCACCGCCAGCAACGTGATCCCGGACGAGGCCGTCTTCGAGGCGACGATCCGCTCCTTCTCCTCCGAGGCCCGTGCCCGGGTGCTCGCCGAGGCGCCGCGCCTGGTGCGCGGGGTGGGCGAGGCCCACGGCCTCACCGTGGACGCGGTGATCGACGAGGGCTACCCGGTCACCGTGAACGACCCCGCCGAGGCCGCCTTCGCCGCCGACACCGCCCGTCGACTCCTGGGCGCCGAACGCTTCGTGGAGATGCCCCGGCCGATCGCCGGCTCCGAGGACTTCGCGGTGATCGGCGAGCTGGTCCCCTCCGCCTACCTGATGGTGGGAGCCTGCCCCACCGACCGGGACCCGTTCACCGCCCCCTACAACCACGCACCGGAGGCGGCCTACGACGACTCCGTGCTCGCCGACGCGGCCGCCCTGCTCGCCGCCCTCGCCCTCGACCGCCTGACCCGCGGCTGACCACACCCAGCCCGCTCGCCGGCACCCACCCGATCAGGACGGGTGGGTGCGCACGGGCCCGTTCCCTGCCACCCCTGGCGCACCCGACGATCACATGGCAGGGTCTTGCAGCGTCAGCACGCACCGGACGGGCCGCCGCGCCACCCGCGACGCCCCCGCCCCATCCTTCGGCCGGGAGACCACTACCGTGAGCACTCCACCCCAGGACCACCCCGACGCACCGCTCTGGCGCCCGGACCCCGCCAAGGCGGCCGCCACCCGGCTCGTCGCCTTCCAGACCTGGGCCGCCGAGCACCACGGCGCGCCGGCCGCCCCGCTCGCCCCGGCCCCCGACGACGCCACCGCCGCCGCCCGCTACGCCGCCCTGCACGCCTGGTCCACCGCGGACCTCGACCGTTTCTGGACGGCCGTCACCAGCTGGTTCGACGTCCGCTTCAGCACCCCGCCGAGCGCCGTCCTCACCGGGCCCGAGGGCGCCCCCGCGATGCCCGGCACCCGCTGGTTCCCCGGCGCGCACCTCAACTACGCCGAGCACGCGCTGCGCTTCGGCACCGACCCCGCGCACGCCGACCGCCCCGCGATCGTCCACCTGGACGAGGCGACGGTCGAGGCCGGCACCGCCCACCCCGCCACCCTCAGCTGGGCCGAGCTGCGCCGCCAGGTCGGCTCGCTCGCCGCCGCCCTGCGCGCCCAGGGCGTCGGTCCGGGCGACCGGGTCGGCGCCTACCTCCCCAACATCCCGCAGGCCATCGTCGCCCTGCTCGCCACCGCCTCGATCGGCGCGATCTGGACCTCCTGCGCCCCCGACTTCGGCGCCCGCAGCGTGCTCGACCGCCTCCAGCAGATCGAGCCGGTGGTCCTCTTCGCCGTCGACGGCTACCGCTACGGCGGCAAGGACCACGGCCGCACCGACGTGGTCGCCGAACTGCGCCGCGAACTCCCCACGCTGCGCGCGGTGGTCCACGTCCCGCTGCTCGGCTCGCCCGCCCCGGCCGGCGCCCTGCACTGGGACGACCTCACCGCGGCCGACACCGAGCCGGTCTTCGAGCAGGTCCCGTTCGACCACCCGCTCTGGGTGCTCTACTCCTCCGGCACGACCGGCCTGCCCAAGGCCATCGTGCAGAGCCAGGGCGGCATCCTGGTCGAGCACCTCAAGCAGGCCGGCCTGCACCTGGACCTCGGCCCCGAGGACCGCTTCCTCTGGTACACCTCCACCGGCTGGATGATGTGGAACTTCCTGGTGGCCGGCCTGCTGGTGGGCGCCACCGTGGTCACCTACGACGGCAGCCCGGGCCACCCCGACACCGGCGCGCTGTGGACCGTCGCCGCCCGCAGCCGCGCCACCGTGCTCGGCACCTCCGCCGCCTACGTGATCGCCAGCCGCAAGGCTGAGCTGCACCCCGCCCGCGACCTCGACCTGAGCGCGGTCCGGGCGATCGGCACCACCGGTTCACCGCTCCCGCCCGACGGCTTCCGCTGGATCTACGACGAGGTCAAGCCGGACGTCTGGCTGGCCTCGGTCAGCGGCGGCACCGACGTCTGCAGCTGCTTCGTCGGCGGTGTCCCCACCCTCCCGGTCCACCTCGGCGAGATCCAGGCCCCCTGCCTGGGCGCCGCCGTCGAGTCCTGGGACACCCAGGGCCACCCGCGGATCGACGCGGTCGGCGAGCTGGTCGTCACCGAGCCACTGCCCTCGATGCCCATCGGCTTCTGGAACGACCCCGACGGCAGCCGCTACCGCGACAGCTACTTCGACATGTTCCCCGGCGTCTGGCGCCACGGCGACTGGATCACCGTCACCGCCCGCGGCACCGTGGTGATCCACGGCCGCTCCGACTCCACCCTGAACCGCCAGGGCGTTCGGATGGGCTCCTCCGACATCTACGAGGTCGTCGAGCGCCTCCCGGAGATCACCGAGTCCCTGGTGATCGGCCTGGAGGAGCCGGGCGGTGGCTACTGGATGCCGCTCTTCGTGGTCCTCGCCCCCGGTGCCAGCCTGGACGAGGCCCTGCGCGCCCGGATCCGCGGCGCCCTGCGCGAGCAGCTCTCCCCGCGCCACGTCCCGGACGAGGTGGTGGCGGTCACCGGCCTGCCGCACACCCTCACCGGCAAGCGGATCGAGGTCCCGGTCAAGCGCCTGCTCGCCGGCACCCCGCTCGACCAGGCCGTCAACCCGGGCTCCGTCGACAACCTCGACCACCTGCGGTTCTTCGAGCAGCTCGGCCGCGACCGCCGGGCCGCCCGGTAGCCACGGGAACGCCGAAGGGCGCCCCCGTCCACCGACGGGGGCGCCCTTCGCCTCCACTCACTCCCCGGAGAGCACCTGCTGCGCCGCGGCCCGCGCCTCCTCGGCGGAGTCCGTCGCCCGAGCCGCCGCGGCCGCCCGCTGGCACTGCGCCAGCGTGAACTTCGCCAGCGAGGCCCGCACGTACGGGATCGAGGCCGCGCCCATGGAGAGGCTGGTGACCCCGAGGCCGGTCAGCACGCAGGCCAGCAGCGGGTCGGCGGCCGCCTCGCCACACACCCCGCAGCTCTTGCCGGTGGCCTGCGCCGCCTCGGCGGCGGCCGCGATCAGGTCCAGCAGCGCCGGCTGCCAGGGGTCCTGCAGCCGGGCCAGCGAACCGACCTGGCGGTCCGCGGCGAAGGTGTACTGGGCCAGGTCGTTGGTTCCCAGCGAAAGGAACTCGACCTCCCGCAGGATCGCCCGGGCCCGCAGCGCGGCCGACGGGATCTCCACCATCGCGCCGTACTTCGCCCGCAACCCGGCCTTCCGGCAGGCCTCAGCGAAGGCCTTGGCGTCCACCCGGTCGGCCACCATCGGGGCCATCACCTCGAGGTGCACCGGAAGCCCCTCAGCCGCCCGGGCCAGCGCCCGCAGCTGGGTGTCCAGCACCTCGGGGTGCTCCAGCAGGGTCCGCAGACCGCGCACGCCGAGCGCCGGGTTCGGCTCGTCGGCCGGGGTCAGGAACTCCAGCGGCTTGTCCGCGCCGGCATCCAGAGCCCGCACCACCACGCGTCCCTCGGGGAACGCCTCCAGCACCTTGCGGTACGCCTCGATCTGCTGCTCCTCACCCGGCGCCCGCTTGGAGTCGTCGAGGAAGAGGAACTCGGTGCGGAACAGCCCGACGCCCTCGGCCCCGGCCGCCAGCGCGGCCGGCACGTCGCCGGGACCGCCGACGTTGGCGAGCAGCGGCACCCGGTGCCCGTCCGAGGTGGCACCCGGACCGGACGAGGCGGCCAGTGCGGCCCTCCGCTCGGCGGCGACCCGCCGGAGCTCGGCCTGGGTCTGCTCGTTCGGGTCGACCAGCACCTCACCCGTGCTGCCGTCGACCGCCACCACGACGCCCTCGGCCAGCCCGGTCGCCCCCGGCAGCGCGACCACGGCCGGCACGCCCATCGCCCGGGCCAGGATGGCGCTGTGGCTGGTCGGTCCGCCCTCCTCGGTGACGAAGCCGAGCACCAGCGTGGGGTCCAGCAGCGCGGTGTCGGCCGGCGCCAGGTCCCGCGCGAACAGCACGTACGGCTCGTCGCTGTCCGGCACGCCCGGCATCGGCACGCCCAGCAAGCGGGCCACGATCCGGTTGCGCACGTCGTCCAGGTCGGCCACCCGGCCGGCCAGGTACTCACCGGCCGAGGCCAGCAGTGCCCGGTAGGCGGCGAACGCGTCGTAGACGGCCCGCTCGGCGCTGCTGCCCACGGCGATCCGGCGCTCCACGTCCGCCATCAGCTCGGGGTCCTGCGCCATCAGCGCCTGGGCCTCCAGCACGTGCTGCGCCTCGCCGCCGGCCAGGTTGCCGCGGGCGATCAGGTCGGCGGCCACCGCGTCGACGGCCTGCCGGGCCCGGGCCTGCTCGCGCGGCGCGTCCTCGGCAGGGGTCTGGGTGGCCGGCGGCTCCAGCACGGCGGTCCCCATGTGCCGCACCTGGCCGATCGCGACCCCGTGGCTGACGCCCACGCCGCGCAGCGTGTTCTCCATGTCCTTCAATTCCTTTCACTGCGTCCGTGGGCGGCCGCGGGGCGGCCCGGGCGTGCGGAGCCGTCCCACCGGAGCACGGGGGACGGCTCGCTGTCCGCGTTTCCGCGGGGCGGCTCACTGCCAGGAGAAGAGCGCGTCGCCGCTGGCCACCTCGCCGGCCTCGACGACGCCGCCGAGCGCGTCCGTGGTGGCCTCCAGCGCGACGATCGGCGAGATCGGGGACTTGCCGGCGGCCTCGACCGCGGCCGGGTTCCACCGGACCACCGCCTGCCCGCGCTTGACCTCGTCCCCCTTCTTCACCAGCAGCTCGAAGCCCTCGCCGTTGAGCTGCACGGTGTCGATCCCGAGGTGGGTCAGCACGCCGTGCCCCTCCTCGTCGACCACCACGAACGCGTGCGGGTGCATGGAGACGACCAGGCCGTCCACCGGCGCGACCGCCACGGTGGGCTCGCGGACCGGGTCGATGGCGGTGCCGGGGCCGACCATCGCGCCGGAGAAGACGGGGTCGGGCACGGCGGCGAGCCCGATGGCGCGGCCGGTGAGCGGCGACGTCACAGTGGTCATGGTGGAGCCTCCCAGGTGCGGAGCACAGCGAGCAGCCGCAGACAGCGGCGGGATGGAGTCGACAGAAGCCTAAATCATGACAACTACGGACATCTTGTGACAGAAAGGCGAGGCATCCGTCGGTCGGTCACGCCCCTCGGATCCCAAGTGGTCTAGTCCTCTTGGTTGACGCGCCGCACTCTACGGCATACGGGTGATTCGGACGATCGCCCCCGGCGTGCCGGATGCACCGTTCCCCTCGGACGCCTGGTCGAGGCCGCACCATCCTCGATTAGGCGGACCGGCCGGAACCGGCTATGGTTGCTCGAGTCGCCGCGAGGCGATGGTGAACCCAGCACAACGACCCGATGAAGTTCCGGTGAAACCGAAACGAAATCTGTCTGATAAGCTGAATGCAGAACGAACGAAACGCCCGGAGGGCCTGCGAGAGCGGCCTGAAGGAAGTGTCCGTTCCTTGAGAACTCAACAGCGTG
>NZ_JBITZU010000027.1:77627-91249 GCF_044547075.1 Kitasatospora sp. NPDC052896 | reverse complement strand
CTGCGACGACGATCTTCGCCGAGGTGGTGGCGCGGGTGGCCGCGGGGCTAGAGCTTGCGAAGTCCACTGAGGACCCTTTCGAGCAGCGTGACGTCCGGCGTTCCGCCCGACTCGCCACCGGCGGCGGGCTGGTGGATGGCGACCAGGCCGGCCTCGGCCAGGTCCGCCACGAGGATCCGCGCCACCCCGAGCGGGACACCGGCCAGAGCCGAGATCTCGGCGACGGACTTGACCTCGCGGCAGAGCTGGACGATCCGCTGGTGCTCGGGGAGCAGCCCGGTGGGTCGGTTGGCCGTCGCGGTGGTCGAGATCAGCGCCTCGATGGCGAGCTGGTACCGCGGACGGGTGCGACCACCGGTCATGGCGTACGGCCGGACCAGCGGCTGCTGCTCGTAGCCACCGTTGTTCTGGTCGCCGTAGCCGGAGCCGTACCCGTTGCCGTACGAGCCGGCCGGTGTCGGGGGCGGGGTCATCTGGATCCTCCTAGCACTGCGGCTGAGTCGGCGTCAGCTGGGGGTGTGGGAACCGGGCCCGGGGAGACCGGGCCCGGTGTTGGTGCTGAGTGTCGCTGTCAGTGCAAGAGGCTGCCTTGGAGTTCGGCGCGCAGCGCGGGGGTGAGGACGGCGCCGGCGCGGTCGACCAGGAGGGCCATCTCGTAGCCGACCAGGCCGATGTCGGAGTCGGGGGAGGCGAGGACGGCGAGGGAGGAGCCGTCGGAGACGGCCATGAGGAAGAGGAAGCCCCGTTCCATCTCGACCACGGTCTGGTTGACGTCGCCGCCCTCGAAGATCCGGCTGGCGCCGGAGGTGAGGGAGGTGAGGCCGGAGGCGACGGCGGCGAGTTGGTCGGCGCGGTCGCGGGGGAAGCCCTCGGACATGGCGAGCAGGAGACCGTCGGCGGAGACCACCACCGTGTGCGACACCCCGGGGGTGTTGTCCACGAAATTGGTGATCAGCCAGTTCAGGTTGCTGGCAGCCTGGCTCATCTGACTCAACTCAACGCTCCTGGTTGTCGGTGCCGAAGCCGGCGGTGCCCGGGCGGCCAGGGCCGCGGCCACCATCCGCTGACTGCGCACGGTAGTCCTGCCGGCTTTCGCCGGTACCAGCGGGGCGTCCGAACTCGTCGAACTGCTGGTTGACCACGGGGATTCCCTGGGTGGCCTCGGCGCCCGCCCGGCGGCCCTGCTGGATGCCGCGGCGCAGGTTGGTGAGTCGGCCGCGGACCTCCTCGGGGGACCGGGAGACCTGAGGGCCGGTCAGCGGCGCCGCCTCGGCGGTGCCGGCGACCAGGTTGGCCTGCGGGGTCCGGCGGGGCAGCCCGGACAGGGTCACCCCGTCCGAACTGGGCTCGCGCAGCTGCTCGGCCCGGCGCCAGCGCTCGTCGTTGGCGGACGGACGCCAGGGCGCCTCACCCTGCTGCGGCGCCTGCGGCTGCTGCTGCGGGGCCGGACGCTGCGGCTGGGCCTGCTGCGGCTGGCTCTGCTGGCCGCCGGCCGGCTGCTGCGGCTGGGGGAAGCCGGGTGCGCTGGTCCCGGGCCGCTGCGGCTGGTAGGGCCGCGGACGGCCCTGCTGCTCGCCGGTCGGCTGCTGCGGCTGGCCCGGCTGGCCCGGCTGGTTCACCTGGACCGAGGCCATCCGGTTGGCGCCGCCGTTGCGGATCGGCTGCTGCTGCTCCGGTCGGCCGGCCGACTGCCGCGGCGGCAGGGCCGGCTGCGGGGCCTGCTGGTGCATCGGCTGCTGCGGCACGGGCTGCTGCGACATCGGCTGCTGGGGCCGGCCCTGGAGCTGGCCCTGGCCCTGCTGGAGCTGCTGGCCCTGCGGCTGGCCCGGGAACGGCTGCTGCTGCGGGGCCTGCGGGCGCTCCTCGACCGGCGGACGCTCCGGCCGCGCTGCCGGGCTGGCCACGCTCGGCAGCACCGGCTCGACCAGGCCGAGGCCCAGCGGGTCACGCGGGTCGATGTCGCTGGCCTCGAAGCGCGGCCGGGCGAACTGCACGGTGCTCTCGGCCGGCGCCGGTTCCGGGGTCGGCCGGGCGGCGGCCGGCGGCTGGATGGCGGGCTGCTGACCGGTCGGCTGCGGCATGGGCTGGCGCGGTGCGGCCTGCTGGGGCGCGGGCTGCTGCGGGGCCTGCGACTGCTGCGGAGCGGGCGGCCGCACCGCCGGCTGCTGCAGGGTGGGCGGGCCCTGACGGTCCCGGTCCTGCTGGCGCGGCGCTGGCGCACCCGCGGCCGGGCGACCCTGCGGACGGCCCTGGTCCGGGCCCTGCGCGCCCGGGCGGCGCTGCGGCAGGCCGCCGGGGGCGGTCGGGCCGGCCTGGCCGGGCTGCGGCCGCTCGGCGCGGTCCGCTCCGGCCGCCGGCAGTTCGGCGCCGGTACGCGTCCGATCCTGGCCCGGCTGCCGGCCCTGCGGGGCCGCCGGCCGGTCGGCCGGAGCGCCTTGCGCGGGCGTGCCACCACGGCGCGGCAGGCCGGCCGTGCCGCGCGGCGTGCCGGCAGCGGGCGGCGGGGTCTCCCGCAGCGACTGGCCGACCGAGCGGGTCGGCAGGCCACCGGTCGGCGCGCCCTGCGCGGGCTGGCCGGGGGTGGGCTGGCCGGGGGTGGGCTGGCCGGGCTGGCCGGCCGCGGGCCGGCTCGGCCCCTGGCCCAGCTGCGGACGGCCGCCGGGCGCACCCTGACCGCCACCCGGCCCCTGGCCGAGCGCGGGCGGCGTCGGACGCCCGCCGGCCGCGTCGGGACCGGCCGGCAGCGGGCGCTGCTGACGCCCGGTCGGAGTCACCCCGCGCTGCTGCTTGGCCGCCGCCTGGCCGCCGGCCGGCGCGCCCGGACGGGCGTTGCCCCGGCGGTCGGCGGAGTTGGTGACGTCCACCGGGAGCATGACCAGCGCGGTGGTGCCGCCGGAGTCGCTGGGGCGCAGCTGGATCCGGATGCCGTGGCGCAGCGAGAGGCGGCCGACCACGAAGAGGCCCATGCGGCGGGAGACCGAGACGTCCACGGTGGGCGGGTTGGCCAGGCGCTCGTTGATCTCGGCGAGGTCGTCGGGGCTGAGGCCGATGCCGGTGTCGTGGATCTCGACCAGCACCCGGCCGTCCGGCAGGGCGTGGCCGGTGAGCCGGACCCGGGTCTGCGGGCTGGAGAACGAGGTGGCGTTCTCCAGCAGCTCGGCGAGCAGGTGGACGAGGTCGTTGACGACCCGGCCGGCCACCTCGGCCGAGGGGATCGCGGCGAGCTCGATGCGCTCGTACTGCTCGACCTCGGAGGCGGCGGCGCGCAGCACGTCGACCAGCGGGACCGGCCGGGTCCACCGGCGGCCCGGGTCCTCGCCCGCGAGGACCAGCAGGTTCTCACCGTTGCGGCGCATGCGGGTGGCCAGGTGGTCCAGCTTGAAGAGGCTGGCCAGCTGGTCGGGGTCGGCCTCGCGGCTCTCCAGCTCGGAGATCAGCGAGAGCTGACGCTGGATCAGACCCTGGCTGCGGCGCGAGAGGTTGGTGAACATCGCGTTGATGTTGCCGCGGAGCAGGGCCTGCTCGGCGGCCAGCCGGACCGCCTCGCTGTGCACCAGGTCGAACGCGTGGGCCACGTGGCCGATCTCGTCGGCCGAGTCGATGCCGACCGGTTCCACCGTGACGTCGACGTCGTGCGGGTCGCTCTCGGAGAGCGTCTTGACCAGCTCGGGCAGTCGCCGCTCGGCGACGTCCTCGGCCGCGTTCTGCAGCGTGGTCAGCGAGCGCACCATCGAGCGGGCCACCAGCGCGGCGCCGATGACGGTGATCAGCAGCACCAGCGCGATCAGCACACCGTTGAGGATCGCGTCGTTGTCGGCCTGCGACTGCAACGACTGGGCCTTGCCCTTGAGCTCGTCGACCAGCTGGCTCTCGATCGCGCCCTCGTTGTCGACCCGGACGCTGGCCTGCTCGTACCAGTCGAGGTAGGTCCGCGGCTGGGCGGTGCGGATGCCGTTGGGCTGCAGCACCTGCTGCGCGTAGCGGTCGGCCAGCGAGATCTCGGAGTTGTAGTTCAGCCGGGCGCGCAGCTTCTCGGCCGCGGTGGCGCCGTAGATCGAGTTGAAGTTGGTGACCGCGTTCTGGAACGAGTTCTGCAGACGCAGGCCGAAGTTCTGGTCGGAGGTGCTGAGGTCGGCGCCGCCGGGACGGGCCAGCGCGGCGCTGATCAGCGCGCGCTGCTCGGAGCTGGCGTCCTTCTCCAGCGCGAACTGCTGGAGCGCGCGGGTGGCGGTGACCAGTTCGGAGTTGGAGGAGGTGAGCGCGATGTCCTGGGTGATCGCGAGCAGGTCCTGGATGATCGTGTCGTAGGACGCGATCGTGGTCTCGATGTTGTCGACCTGGGTGTACGCGCTGGTGCGGATCACCGGCAGCAGGGTCATGTCCTTGCGGACCTGCATGAGCAGGGAGTTGCCGCCGGACAGGTTCATGTTGTCGAAGGAGTCGGCCCGGGAGTTGTAGGCCTTGCTCAGGTTGTCCGTCTGCTGCCGGGCCGCGTCGACCTCGGAGTCGTCCTGGCCCGGGTTGGCGGTCAGCGGGCCGGCGCTGACGTCGCGCTCGGTCTCCAGGGCGTCGGCCAGCGCGGTGGCCTTGGCGGCCAGGTCGCTCAGGTTGGCCATCTGGGCCAGCTGCTGGGAGCTCTGCATGGCGCTGGTGATGCGCAGGCCACCGAGGACGGTGGCGACCACCACGGGAAGCAGCAGCAGGGCGATCAGGCGGGTGCGGATGCGCCAGTTGCGCATGCGTATCCGGCTCATGCCGGTGGCGCGCCGCCGGGTGAGCCCGCCGCGCAGCCGGGAGCGCCCGGCGGGCCGGCCCTCCTCCGTACCGTCACCGTCGCCCGCCGCGTCGCCCGTCTCGGGGTCGACCCCGGGGGTGGCGAACTGCTGGTCGGCCGGACGGTCGTCCGCGGCGGCGTCCAACGCCGGCTGATGGGGGGCGGCCTGCGGCTCGGCGGAATCCGGCTGGCTCGCGGCGCCGCTGCCCCTCTTGAAACGTCCCTGCACTGGCGTCGCAACCTCTGGACCGGGCGCCCCGCCGCGTTGCCGCGGTCGGGACGGTGGCGAGTCGTTCGTTATTCGGCATGCCGGCCGTTCCGGGCATGCACACGAGCCGCCGTGGGTAGGTCCTTGGAGCTGCGGGGGTTCCGGTGAGCGGTCGACGGAATCGCGGTGCGCAGCGGTCGCAGGGCCAAGGAGGGTTCCCCTCCGGCGGTTCGTGGCATTCCAGCACAGCGGGGGAACTCCAACAAGGGGCGGGGTGGGCGGGCGCAGGGGGCTACCGAGTGCGCGTGGGGCCTCACGGACGGTGGCGCAGAAGCTGCCAATACCTCCCTTTTCGGACACTTGCCGCGCCGGCCGCCGCCGCTGGCCGCCCGATCGCCTTCCCGATATGCCGGAAACTGCACGATTGTCGGAAATTACTTCTTGGGTGAAATATCCAGTTTGCGGCGCTTGTTCGGGATTTTGTGAGCAAACTCACAGCCAAATGTGTAGCTTTGGTCACGGTGCCTGTGGAATGAGATCCCTACGCTGGCTGGTTGTAGCGCTCCCGTACGTCAGCGCCCCCGACCGTGAGAGCGGGGCGCCCCCCGAACCCGAGGTGTAGAACGCGATGTCCCTGAAGCCGGCCAAGGCGGCCCCCAAGTCGACGCTCGCCTCCCGTCCGACCGCGAACCCGCGCCGGACGACGCTGGCCTCGGTCGCCGACTTCGGTCAGCTGCCCGGCGTCCGGTCCAGCCAGGAGCCGGTCGAGTACCCGGTCGAGCTGCCGACCCAGACGGCCAACCCGCGCCGCACCATCCTGATGACCCTCCCGGAGCAGCAGCGGGCCTGAGCGGCCTCCTCGCCAACTCCCACCCCGAGGGCGCCGTCACCGCTGGTGGCGGCGCCCTCGGCCGTTTCCTGGCGATAGCCTGGAGCGGAACCGACACAGCACCGAAAGGTTGCCCAGCCGTGCGCATTGCCAGGTTTTCTGTCCGGGAAGGAAGCCCTGCCGCCGGCAGCGTCTCCTTCGGCGTGGTCGAGGGCGACACCTCCCAACCGGAGTCGCTGATGGTGCACGCCCTGGCCGGCCACCCCTTCGGTCAGCCGCAGCCGACCGGCGAGACCCACCGGCTGGCGGACGTCCGGCTGCTGACCCCGATGCTGCCCAGCAAGATCGTCGCGGTCGGTCGCAACTACGCCGAGCACGCGGCCGAGCTGGGCAACGCCGTCCCGGACGTGCCGCTCACCTTCTTCAAGCCCTCCACCGCGGTGATCGGCCCGACCGAGGCGATCGCCTACCCGCCGTTCTCCGCCGACGTCCAGCACGAGGCGGAGCTGGCCGTGGTGATCGGCCGGATGTGCCGCGAGGTACCGCTGGAGCGGGTGCCCGAGGTGATCTTCGGCTACACCTGCGCCAACGACGTCACCGCGCGTGACGTCCAGCAGCGCGAGGGCCAGTGGGCCCGGGCCAAGGGCTTCGACACCGCCTGCCCGCTCGGCCCGTGGATCGAGACCGACCTCGACCCGGCCGACCTGGCCGTCACCTGCACGGTCAACGGCGAGCTGCGGCAGAGCGGCCGGACCTCGCAGATGGTCCGCGACGTCGCCGCGCTGATCGTGCACATCTCCGAGGCCATGACGCTGCTCCCGGGTGACGTCATCCTCACCGGCACCCCCGCGGGTGTCGGCCCCCTGAACGTCGGCGACGAGGTCGCCGTCTCCATCGAAGGCATCGGCACACTCGCCAATAAGGTGATCAAGCGTGGCTAACTCCACCCCGGCGGAGCTCGACCCCACGGTCCGGGTCCGCTTCTGCCCCTCTCCGACCGGCAACCCGCACGTCGGCCTGGTCCGCACCGCCCTCTTCAACTGGGCCTTCGCCCGCCACCACGGCGGCACGCTGGTGTTCCGGATCGAGGACACCGACGCGGCCCGGGACTCCGAGGAGTCGTACCAGCAGCTGCTCGACGCCATGCGCTGGCTCGGCTTCGACTGGGACGAGGGTCCGGAGGTCGGCGGCCCGCACGAGCCGTACCGGCAGTCCCAGCGGATGGACATCTACGCGGACGTGGCGCGCCGGCTGCACGAGGCCGGCCACGCCTACGAGTGCTTCTGCACCACCGAGGAACTGGACACCCGCCGCGAGGCCGCCCGCGCGGCCGGCAAGCCCTCCGGCTACGACGGCAAGTGCCGCACCCTGACCGACGAGCAGCGGGCCGCGTACCGGGC
Organism: Kitasatospora sp. NPDC052896; assembly: GCF_044547075.1. Classification (NCBI taxonomy): domain Bacteria; kingdom Bacillati; phylum Actinomycetota; class Actinomycetes; order Kitasatosporales; family Streptomycetaceae; genus Kitasatospora; species Kitasatospora sp. NPDC052896. Next base: position 84,038 of record NZ_JBITZU010000027.1, on the reverse strand, counting down.
CGAGGGCCGCCCGGCGGTGCTGCGCTTCCGGATGCCCGACCAGACCATCGTCTTCGACGACCTGGTCCGCGGCACCCTCAGCTTCGACCCCAAGGACGTGCCGGACTACGGCATCCTGCGGGCCAACGGCGCTCCGCTCTACACCCTGGTCAACCCGGTGGACGACGCGCTGATGGGGATCACCCACGTGCTGCGCGGGGAGGACCTGCTCTCCTCCACCCCGCGTCAGATCGCGCTCTACGCCGCGCTGGCCGAGATCGGCGTCGGCACCGGCCGGACCCCGCGCTTCGGCCACCTGCCGTACGTGATGGGCGAGGGCAACAAGAAGCTCTCCAAGCGTGACCCGCAGGCCAGCCTCAACCTCTACCGCGAGCGCGGCTTCCTGCCCGAGGGCCTGCTCAACTACCTGGCGCTGCTCGGCTGGTCGCTCTCCGAGGACAACGACCACTTCTCGATGGACGAGCTGGTGGCCGCCTTCGACATCGGCAAGGTGAACTCCAACCCGGCCCGCTTCGACCTGAAGAAGGCCGAGGCGATCAACGCCCGGCACGTGCGCGAGCTGGCCCCGGCGGAGTTCGTCCGCCGGCTCGTCCCGTACCTGCAGGCCCCCGGCCTGCTCCCGGCCGAGCCCACCGAGGCGCAGCTGGAGCTGCTGGCCAAGGCGGCGCCGCTGACCCAGGAGCGGATGGTGGTGCTCGGCGAGATCGTCGACATGGCCGGCTTCCTCTTCGTCGACCCGGCCGACTTCTCGGTCAACGCCGACGACGCGGCCAAGGTGCTCACGGCGGACGCCCGTCCGGTGCTGGAGTCCGGGATCAAGGCGCTGGAGGCGGTCGGGGAGTTCACCCCGGAGCCGATCCAGGCGGCGCTGCGCGAGGCGCTGGTCGAGGGTCTGGGGCTGAAGCCCAAGTTCGCCTTCACCCCGCTGCGGGTGGCGGTCACCGGCCGGCGGATCTCCCCGCCGCTCTTCGAGTCGATGGAGCTGCTCGGCCGCGCCGAGACGCTGCGCCGGCTCGCCCTGGCGCTGGAGTCGCTGCCGGCCGCCTGAGGCCCGTTCTCGGCCCGGTCCGCCCTGGTCACGGCGTCCGTCGTGACCAGGGCCACGGCCGGCCTGCGGTTATCGATTTTGGAGCGGGGCCGGGCGTCGGGTAATGTTCTTTCTGCGCCGCCCGGGAGGGAACGGCAGAGGGACCAGAAACCTCGCCAAGATCGACCAACGGCGCAAGCACCGAGCAAGACCCCTGGTTCAGGGGTTGCGTTCTGGTGGGGTATGGTGTAATTGGCAGCACGAGTGATTCTGGTTCATTTAGTCTAGGTTCGAGTCCTGGTACCCCAGCGCAGTACCTGTGGTAAAGAGCAGTACAAGCCCCCGTTGTGTAGCGGCCTAGCACGCTGCCCTCTCACGGCAGTAGCGCCGGTTCGAATCCGGTCGGGGGTACGCGATGCACGAGTGGCGAAAGCGACGCGTGTGGAGCAGGAGCCCCCGTTGTGTAGCGGCCTAGCACGCTGCCCTCTCACGGCAGTAGCGCCGGTTCGAATCCGGTCGGGGGTACCAGATCCTTCATCAGCCACCATCCGGCTGCCCGCTCCGTAGTCCGGGGCAGGGCCCGGAGGCGGCGAAGCTGGATCACCAAGTTTGCCCCCGTTGTGTAGCGGCCTAGCACGCTGCCCTCTCACGGCAGTAGCGCCGGTTCGAATCCGGTCGGGGGTACCAGAGCAGTCAGGCCGGTGGGCACTGCCCATCGGCTGGGCTGCTTTGTTGGGATATGGTGTAATTGGCAGCACGACTGATTCTGGTTCAGTTAGTCTAGGTTCGAGTCCTGGTATCCCAGCCAGTAGGAAAGCCCCCGGCGAGGGGGCTTTTTGCGTTTCCGGGCCGGGTTCGCCGGCCTTTTCCCGGGTGATTCCCGGCGATTTCCGCGGCGGGCCGGGACGGCTGTGGGCGGGCCCCGGTCCGGGGCCCGCCCACTCGTCCCGTCAGCTGTCGTCAGCCGCGTCGCAGCGCATCGGTGAGCCGGTTGGCGGCCTCGATGATGGCCTGTGCGTGCAGCCGGCCGGGGTGGCGGGTGAGCCGCTCGATCGGGCCGGAGACCGAGACCGCGGCCACCACCCGGTTGGAGGGCCCGCGGACCGGAGCCGAGACGGAGGCCACGCCGGGCTCGCGCTCGCCGATCGACTGCGCCCAGCCACGGCGCCGGACGCCGCTCAGCGCGGTGGCGGTGAAGCGGGCGCCCTGCAGGCCGCGGTGGAGCCGTTCGGGCTCCTCCCAGGCGAGCAGGACCTGGGCGGCCGAGCCGGCCTTCATCGGCAGGGTGCTGCCGACCGGGACGGTGTCCCGCAGGCCGGAGAGCCGCTCGGCGGCGGCGACGCAGATCCGCATCTCGCCCTGTCGGCGGTAGAGCTGTGCGCTCTCGCCGGTGACGTCGCGCAGGTGGGTCAGGACCGGGCCCGCGGTGGCGAGCAGCCGGTCCTCGCCCGCCGCGGCGGAGAGTTCGGCAAGTCGGGGGCCGAGGATGAACCGGCCCTGCATGTCCCTGGTGACCAGGCGGTGGTGTTCGAGCGCGACGGCGAGTCGGTGGGCCGTGGGCCGCGCCAAGCCGGTGGCGGCGACCAGCCCCGCCAACGTGGCGGGGCCCGACTCCAGTGCGCTGAGCACCAGAGCGGCCTTGTCGAGAACGCCGACGCCGCTAGTGTTGTCCATGCGCTAAGACTGCAGTCTCATTCCGCGAGACGCAAGTTCAATCTCGCGAGAAAAGCGCCACCCTGGATGGAGCAGCCCGGGAGACACCCCCGGCGCAGGCCGCCGACCGCGGCCTGCCCGCGGCCACGATCCGGCGTGCAGGTCCGCCCAGACGCGAGCCTCACCAGGACGGCACGGGAAGTGACCTCATTCACACGAGAAGGCCGGCAGAGCGGCCGGCTGGAGGGAACGCGATGGGACGGACACTGGCAGAGAAGGTCTGGGACGACCACGTCGTCCGGCGTGCCGAGGGCGAGCCCGACCTGCTCTACATCGATCTGCACCTGCTGCACGAGGTGACCAGCCCGCAGGCCTTCGACGGCCTCCGGCTGGCCGGCCGGAAGGTCCGCCGGACCGATCTGACGATCGCCACCGAGGACCACAACACGCCCACCCTCGACATCGACAAGCCCATCGCCGACCCCGTCTCCAAGGTGCAGCTGGAGACCCTGCGCCGCAACGCGGCCGAGTTCGGGGTGCGGATCCACTCGCTGGGCGACGTCGAACAGGGCGTCGTCCACGTGGTGGGACCGCAGCTGGGACTGACCCAGCCGGGCATGACCGTGGTCTGCGGCGACTCCCACACCTCGACCCACGGCGCCTTCGGCGCGCTGGCGTTCGGGATCGGCACCAGCCAGGTGGAGCACGTGCTGGCCACCCAGACCCTGCCGCTGGCGCCGTTCCGCACCATGGCGATCACGGTCGAGGGCGAGCTGCCGGCCGGGGTCACCGCCAAGGACCTGATCCTGGCGGTGATCGCCCGGATCGGCACCGGCGGCGGCCAGGGCTACGTCCTGGAGTACCGCGGCTCGGCCATCCGGGGCCTCTCCATGGAGGCCCGGATGACGATCTGCAACATGTCCATCGAGGCGGGCGCCCGGGCCGGCATGATCGCCCCGGACCAGACCACCTTCGACTACCTCGAGGGCCGTCCGCACGCCCCGCGGGGCGCCGACTGGGACGCCGCCGTCGAGTACTGGCGGACCCTGGCCACCGACGAGGACGCCGTCTTCGACGCCGAGGTCCTGATCGACGCCGACGAGCTGACCCCGTTCGTCACCTGGGGCACCAATCCCGGTCAGGGCGCCCCGCTGGGCTCGGTGGTCCCGGACCCGGCCTCGTTCGAGGACCCGCAGGAGCGCACCGCCGCCGAGAACGCGCTGGCCTACATGGGCCTGACGGCCGGCACCCCGCTGCGCGAGGTCCCGGTCGACGCGGTCTTCGTCGGCTCCTGCACCAACGGCCGGATCGAGGACCTGCGGGCCGCGGCCGCCGTGCTGGAGGGCCGCGCGGTCGCCGAGGGCGTCCGGATGCTGGTGGTCCCGGGCTCGGTCCGGGTCGCGCTGCAGGCCGTCGAGGAGGGCCTGGACAAGGTCTTCACCGCGGCCGGCGCCGAATGGCGGCACGCGGGTTGCTCGATGTGCCTGGGGATGAACCCGGACCAACTGGCCCCGGGCGAGCGCTGCGCCTCCACCTCGAACCGCAACTTCGAAGGCCGGCAGGGCAAGGGCGGTCGCACCCACCTGGTCTCCCCCCAGGTCGCCGCCGCCACCGCCGTCCTCGGCCGGCTCGCCGCGCCGGCCGACCTGTCGTCCAACGTCGCCGTGGAGGTCTGAGGCAGATGGAGAAGTTCACCTCGCACACCGGTCGGGCCGTTCCGCTGCGCCGCAGCAACGTCGACACCGACCAGATCATCCCGGCGCACTGGCTGAAGAAGGTCACCCGCTCGGGTTTCGAGGACGGCCTGTTCGAGGCCTGGCGCAAGGACCCGGCGTTCGTGCTCAACCAGCCCGAACGCCACGGTGCGACGGTCCTGGTGGCCGGTCCCGAGTTCGGCACCGGTTCGTCCCGCGAGCACGCCGTCTGGGCGCTGCAGAACTACGGCTTCCAGGTGGTCCTCTCCTCCCGCTTCGCCGACATCTTCCGTGGCAACTCGCTGAAGAACGGCCTGCTCACGGTGGTCCTGCCGCAGCAGACGGTGGAGCGGCTGTGGGCGTTGACCGAGGCCGACCCGACCGCCGAGATCACCGTCGACCTGGAGAGCCGCACGGTCCGCGCCGAGGGCGTGGAAGCCTCGTTCGAGCTGGACGAGAACGCCCGTTGGCGGCTGCTCAACGGCCTGGACGACATCAGCATCACGCTGCGGAACGCTGATGACATCACCACCTTCGAACGCACCCGACCGGCCTTCAAGCCGCGCACCCTGCCGGTGCCCTGAGCAAGACCTTTCTGACGTCGCACCGGATGGCCCGCCCTCCCCTCGGGGGGGCGGGCCATCCGGTGTTCGGGGGCGAGTTCGGGCCTCTCGGACGCCCCGGATACCCTCCGGGATTACTCCCCGGATGGGGCCGACGCGTCGCAACTCCGAACTGATGGCACAATCGGAGCATGCACCGGCACCATGAACCACCGTACGCGGGCGGCGATCCCGCGTCGGCCGAGTTCGTGGCCCGGGAAGCCGAGAGTCGAATTGACGATCGGCCGGACGTCGGCACCTCACCCGATGAGGCACCGGACGACCCGGAAGTCGCGGCGCTCTACGCGCTTGTGGCAGAGCGGTTGAAGCAGGCTCACGCCCGCGTGCAGGCGCTGCACGTCTCCGCGGAGGCAAAGACCGCTCTCACCCGGCAACTGTTGATCGTCACCGAGACCGCCAAGCGCGATCTCCCGGCGGCGGCCCAGCGGTTGAGTCGCTTTGTGCAGGACCTCGACGAGGGGCGCCCGCCCGTCGTCTGAGGTCGCAGACGCGCAAATCCATTGCGACACTAGGGTGATTCGCGCGTTTGGTAATTGAAAGTCCGCAAATACATGCCTAACGTGCGAATTGAACGGATGGATTCATCCGTCGCCCGTTTCTGAAGGGGAAGACGTGAACAAGGCTCAGCTTGTCGAAGCGGTGGCCGAGCAGCTGGGTGGTCGCAAGGCTGCCGCAGAGGCCGTCGACGCAGTGCTCGACACGATGGTGCGTGCCGTGGTGGCCGGGGACCGGGTTTCGGTCACCGGCTTCGGTACCTTCGAGAAGGTGGAGCGCTCGGCGCGCTTCGCCCGTAACCCGCAGACCGGCGAGCGGGTCAAGGTCAAGAAGACCTCGGTCCCCCGCTTCCGTCCGGGTCAGGGCTTCAAGGACCTGGTCAGCGGCAGCAAGAAGCTGCCGAAGGAGGGCCCCTCGGTCAAGAAGGCCCCCAAGGGCTCGCTGACCCCGGGCAAGGCCGGCACCACCGCCGCCGTGAAGCGCGCCGCCACCAAGCGCGCCGCCGCGGCCGGCGCCGCCGTCACCGAGGCCGCCGCCCCGGCCCGCAAGGCCGCCGCGAAGAAGGCCGCCCCGGCGAAGAAGGCCGCCGCCGTCAAGAAGACCGCCGCGGTGAAGAAGACCGCGGCGGTCAAGAAGACGACCGCTGCCGCCACCAAGACCGCCGCTGCGAAGAAGGCCGCCCCGGCGAAGAAGGCCGCCGCCGTCAAGAAGGCCGCCGCGGTGAAGAAGACCGCGCCGGCGAAGAAGACCACCACCCGCAAGACCACGGCGCGCAAGACCGCCGCGAAGTAGTCTCGTGGGCGGCGCTGCCGCACCAACCGCCGCGGGGGGGGGGGGGGGGGGGGGGGGGGCCCCCCCCCCGGGGGGGGGGGGGGGGGGGGGGGGGGGGGGGGGCGGGGGGGGGGGGGGGGGGGGGGTT